>NZ_MDHA01000065.1 GCF_001705665.1 Thioclava sp. SK-1
CCAGATCATCCGCGACCTGACGACGCGAAAGCCCGCTGGTCAGCGCAATCCGCACCGCATCCTTGCGAAATTCATCCGTTCTGCCTGTGCCCATGGTTTATCTCCTTTGCTGCACATTACGTCATCAAAGGAGCGGCACCAAACCGCGACAAGTCCATGAACGTGGCCGAACAGCTGTAGAGCGCCTCTGCGTGCGCCGTTCCAAGTGATCATCGGATAGTGGCAGAGGACGAGGCTATGTTCGCCGTCCTGGATCTCGGCCATGTACTCAGTGCTGGCCCAAGGCAGCGAGATGACGGCTTCATCGTCGTGGTTGCCAATGATCAGATGCTTGCGGCCGGGGAGGCTGTGAAACCAGTTCTCGAACTGTGCCGTATCGTCAGCGCGACCGAAGGCAAAATCTCCCAAGATCCAGAGGTCATCATCGTGCGCGACACAGCCCTGGAAGTTTGCGATCAGGGCCGCGTTCATCTCCGCGGTTGAGGCGAAGGGGCGCCTGCAGAAGTCGATGATGCGGTGGTGGCCGAAGTGCAGGTCGGCCGAATACCAGTTGGCCATACCTGTGCCCTCCGTGTTCGTCACCGCTCAGTTTAGGGACGAGATCATACGGGCGCAAATGCCTGTTAGTTCAGAGGGATTCTGGACGGTAAGACGTTCGAAATGTCAGCAGATGCCAGTCTTGCCCGAGCAAGATGCCAAGTAGAACCGGATAGGTTCCAATCTTCGGCGCACATCACACAAAATGAATTTGGCTGGGATGGTAGGATTCGAACCTACGGTACACTGTACCAAAAACAGTTGCCTTACCACTTGGCTACATCCCAACTTGTGGGGCTATTTAGCGGGGCTTTATTCTGGCTGCAAGAGGAAAAATGTAAAAAATAATTGCGAACTTCATTCGGGTCGTGCAGGGGAGGGCATGAGCAGTCAAAACACAGTCATTCTTGGGGCCGGCGCTGCTGGCCTGATGGCCGCGATTGAGGTCGCGCGCCGTGGAAAACGTGCCATCGTGCTGGACCATGCGTCCCGCGCTGGCGAGAAAATCCGCATCTCCGGTGGGGGGCGATGTAACTTTACGAACCGCGATCTTACACGGCAAAATGCGACAGAGCGGTTTTTATCTGAGAATCCGCGCTTTGCCTTGTCAGCGCTAAGCCGGTACCGGCCGCAAGCCTTTATTGACCGTCTCGATCGTGCCGGGATTGCATGGCATGAAAAACATCGTGGCCAGCTGTTTTGTGACGGGAAGGCGGCGCAGATTATCGCAATGTTACTGGATGATTTGGCACAAGCGGGGGGCGAAATCTATCTTGGGACACATATCGACGCGGTCGATCGCACTGACAACGGCTTTACTGTCCACACAAGTGACGGCGCGCTGACGGCTGGTTCGGTGATCGTTGCGACGGGGGGCAAGTCAATTCCGAAGATGGGCGCCACGGGGCTGGGGTATAAAATCGCCGAACGCTTCGGTGTGCCAATTGTTGACCCGCGGCCGGGTTTGGTGCCTTTGACATTTGCCGAACAAGAGCTGGTGCGGACGAAACCGCTTGCCGGCATTGCCCTGCCTGCGGGTGTGTCGCATCATAAAACGCGCTTTGACGAAGATCTTTTGTTCACACATCGTGGCCTGTCGGGGCCGGGCATTTTGCAGATCTCCAGTTATTGGCAGGAAGGCGACGCTATCTGCATTGATCTTCTGCCGGGGGCCGATATCGCGCAGGATTTAGCGGCGCTGAAACAAGACACCGGGCGCATGGCATTGCATAACGCGCTGGCCCGATGGCTCCCCGATAAGATTGCTGCGCTGGTGGTGGCGGAGTCGGGGTTGTCTGGCCGTTTGGCAGATCAAAGCAATAAGGCGCTTGGTCATTTGGCCACTCATGTTCATGGCTGGACGCTGCGGCCGGTGGCCTCTGAAGGGTATCGCACGGCAGAGGTCACATTGGGGGGCGTGTCGACCGATGCGCTGGATGCCAAAACGATGGAGGCAAAATCTGTGCCGGGGCTGTATTTCATCGGTGAAGTCGTCGATGTGACCGGCTGGCTAGGCGGGTATAATTTCCAATGGGCCTGGGCGTCGGGCTGGGCGGCCGGGCAGGTGGCATAATCTGATCGTACGTCTCATAGTGAAATGCAAAACGGCCGGTCGTTATGACCGGCCGTTGTTTAATTCCATCCTGCATTCGATCAGATCGCGGATTGGATCCAGCTTTGCAGGGCCGCTTTCGGGGCCGCGCCGGTTTTATTCGACACTACTTCGCCATCCTTGAACAGGAACAGCGCCGGAATGCCACGTACACCCAATGTTGCCGGGCTATCGGGGTTCTCGTCGACATTGACCTTTACGATCTTGACCTTGCCTTCCATTTCAGTGGCAAGCTCTTCCAGCGACGGGCCGATTTGGCGGCATGGGCCGCACCATTCTGCCCAAAAGTCGACGACGACTGGGATGCTGGATTTGCGAACTTCTTCGTCGAATGTGGAATCTGTGACTGCGACAGTGGCCATGAGTCTCTCCTTAATCTGCGGTTGGGTGGAACGTAGGGATGCGACCGGGCAGCGTCAAGATACGGGGTCTGTGCGAAGCGCATCATCTAATTGTGCGCTATCAGCCCAGGTGATGGTTGCTGTGGCGGTCCATAGGATGCCGCAGTCGATCTGTTTATCGGGATGAATCTCTTTCAATGCAGCACGATAGGCGGCCAGTTGCCGCAACAGGCCCAGGGGAATTTGCGCCGCCTGTCGGGGCACAATAGCATTGGATTTATAATCCAAAACTTTCACATGGCTGTCCGTAATCAACAGACGGTCGATGATTCCGTGCATCTGCGCGCCATCGAAATCTGCGAGCGGCGCGGTCACTTCCACTTCAGCCAGGGTTTCGGGGCCAAGGAAAGGTTGCATTTCGGGGGCCTCCAGCACCCGCACCGCCTCTGCCATCAGCGCGGGCAGATCGGCGGGTTCGGCCGCATCATCACCCGCCAGCAACATCTCTGACGCCCAAGCGTCCCACTGATCACGGGGCCAGTTCGGCAGATGCTCCAGCAGCAAATGAATGTGTCTGCCCCGGCGCTTTGCCGCGTCTTCATCCAGGCCCAGCCCCTCACCTGGAAGGGCCTTGGCGCCGCCCAGATCCGATGGGGTGATCGGCTTAGCGGGTTTTGCCGGGCGTTTGGCCGGGGTTTGGGTCCAATCGGGCAGGGCGGCGCGGCTGATCACGCGTGTTTCAGCCATTGGGCCATTTTTCGGCCAAGCGCCATGTGACAACCGTCGGATTGGCCCCTGCGCGCGCAGCTCTGGGGACTGGCCGTGGTCTTCCTTTGCCCCGGCGGCGTGCAGCCCGTCAGCCACCAGCCCATACCAGCTTTCTGGCCCGGTCCCCACATCACCGGCGGCGGCCACGATCAGCCATCGTTCCGCCCGTGTCATCGCGACATATAGCAGCCGCATTTTTTCTTCTTCCTGCCGCTGTGTCGTGAAGTCAGCCGCGTGTTTTAAAATATCCGGGCGTTCATCCTTGACGGTGTCCCAAGCGGCGATTTCATCGTCACCAATACGTTGGATTTTGGGCGTGTGCGGTTTTTGGGACGGTTTGGCAGTGTCGGGCAGGATAACCACGGGGGCCTCCAGCCCTTTCGACCCGTGCACAGTCATCACCCGGATGGCGCGCCCGCCGGAGTCCAATTGCCGCTTTACCTGCACATCATCTGTGGCCAGCCAGACCAGAAACCCGGTCAACGATGGTACGTCCGAGCGTTCAAAGGCCAATGCCTGCGAGATCAACTCATCAATCCCGTCTTCGGCTTCGATCCCAAGACGCGCGATCAGCTTTTCGCGGCCTTGATGACGGGTCAGCAACCGTTCGATCAAATCATGTGGGCGCAAGAAATCTGCCTGGCCCAGCAAATCTTGTAGCACCCGAATTGTCGGGCCATGTTCGGGCGCATTGCGCAGCGCCTCCCATAAATAGCCGGGGCGCGGCTGGGCCAGGGTGTAAAGCTGTTGCTCGGTCCAGCCGAAAAATGGCGATTTCAGGGCCTCCGCCAATGCCAGATCATCTTCGGGTGTGGCCAAAAACCGCAAGACCGCGCCGATGTCTTTTACCGCCAGCTCGGCACCCAATTTCAAGCGATCCGCCCCGGCAATCGCCAGGCCGGCGGCCTTGCACGAACGGATGATTTCCGCAAACAAGTCAGAGCGGCGCTGAACAAGGATCAAGAAATCGCCTTCATGCAGGGGCCGGGCATTCGCGCCGGTGGCATCTGGAAGCTGCACGCCTGCATCGATCATCGCGCGAATTTCCTGCGCGATTGTTTTCGCCAAAATGACGGTGTGATGTGTTTCTTCGATCAGGTCGATCGGGTCTTCCCAATTGCCCGCTGGGGATTTCTCTGATGCCTCAATGGTGGGCCACAGATCTACACGGCCCGGCATTGCGTCGAAAAATGAGATATGTTCGGGCACCCCGCCCAAACCCTGTGCTGCCTCGCCACGGTCAAAGGTCCTGTCAGTCAACCCCAACACAGCATGAGAGGAGCGGAAGGAATGTTTCAGTTCGGCCTTTTGCAAGGGGCGGTCGATGGCGTCAAATTTTTGCGCGAAATGGCTCTGCATCGCCTCAAACTTGGCCAGATCGGCACCTTGAAACGAATAGATCGACTGCTTTCTGTCGCCAACGATAAAGATCGTTCGCGATTCATCACGGGCCCCTTCGCCGGCGGTGAATTCATCGGCCAAACGCTCAATCACGGCCCATTGCCCAGGCGAGGTATCTTGCGCCTCATCCACCAAAATATGGTCGATCCCACCATCCAGTCGGAATAAGACCCATTGTGCCAAGGCGGAATCAGATAAAAGCCGTCCGGCGCGGTCGATCAAATCATCGAAATCCAGCCATCCGCGTGCGGCTTTTTCCGCCGCCAGTCGGGGTAGGAACACATCCGCAAACCGGTGCAGCGCCTCCATACGGCGGGCGGCTTGCAAGGCGCATCGCTTTGGCCGCGCGATTTCGACACGGTCGATCAGCTCGTTAAGATCATCCATTAAATTGGCGCAGGCTAGTCGTGCGTCCTTGGTCGGAAAAGACCCTGACTTACCGCTAAATGGCTGCGCCGTGCGTGCACCGGTCAGCAAAACATCTTCCAGAACCGAAAGGCTGGAAAGGTCTGCCCCGCTTAGGGTCGCAAGTTTTGCGGCAGCCTTCTGGTCAGTCGGGCCAGATGTTTTCAACACAGTGACCAAATCCGCGAGCATCTTCAGATCATGCGTGTCGAACACATCCGCGAGCAGCGTCGCTTCGTCATATCCCGGGGGCAAGTCAAACTGCGCCAGCATGTCATCGAAACAAAGCCCCATGCCAAAGCCGGTGCGGTTGTGCACCATCGCCTGCAACAATGGTGTCAGATCTTCTAGCGCGCCGATCATGGCCAGATGATCCAATGCGGCGCGGTCTTCACCGCTGGCGATATCTTCCAAAATGTCTTGCCGCATCCTTTGCGCAGCACGCTCGTCCATCTCGCTGAACCCATGCGGGACGCCCGCCTCCAGCGGAAAACGGCGCAGCAATGCCGCACAAAACGAGTGAATGGTCTGGATCTTCAACCCACCCGGGGCCTCGATGGCCTTGGCAAATAACCGCCGGGCCTCTGCCAGACGCTCGGGCAGGATCGGGCCTTCTTCGCCCAGTTTGCTTAGTTCTGTGCGCAGCTGTGCATCGGGCAGCATGGCCCAGCCACCCAAACGGCCCAACAGGCGGTTTTGCATCTCTGTCGCGGCGGCTTTGGTATAGGTTAGACACAGCACTTTCTGCGGCTCTGTTCCAGCCAAAAGCAGCCGCGCAACGCGGTCGGTCAGCACGCGCGTTTTGCCCGATCCGGCATTGGCCGACAGCCATGTTGACCGCGTCGGAGACGCCGCGCGGATCTGTGCTTCGCTTGCGGCGTCGCGCGGTGTGGGGGCAGGGGCAGTCATGTCAAATCCTCTGGCACGGCCTCATCAGACAATTCCCATTCGCCAAAGCGCGACAGGTGGCCATAATCGCTTGCATGGCTTTGCAATTCCATCGCGCGCTGCGCGGTATAGCCTTGTTTGGGGTCAAAATATTGCGCGATCAGCATCTCAAATTTTGCCCAGCTTTCGGCCACGCTTTCTTCGCGGGCCGGCGTGTTGCCGTGTTTACGGGTGATGATCTTCGAACCGAAATCTGTCGTGGCACCGGCAGCGCCCAATTGGATATAACTCATACCAGCGACTTCGCGCGGGCCAAGGACCTCAAAGGCGCCGCGTTCAACCATCGCCGCTTCCAATAGCAACTGCTTATCATAGCTGATGACCTGCGCCGCGGTGGGCGGTGTGCCGGATTTGTAATCATAAATCCGTGCCCGGCCATCATGCAGCAGATCAATGCGATCTGGCTTGGCCGTCAGCGTGAATATTGGGTTTTGCAATGTCACGCTGCGCTGGTTTTCGACCACCACAGGCGTGCCATTTTCGGCGCGATGGATTTCATCGGCGACAAAGCGTTTGGCGATCCGTGCAATTCGCGCCAACCACAGCCGCTGCGCCGAGGGCCAAGGCACCGTCTTTTGCAGCACCTCTTCGGCCACACGCAACAGCCGGTCATGCGCCTGCTCAGGTGTGTCGTCGGAAATGGGGCGTTCGGTGAATGTCTCGACGATCTTGTGCAATACGGTTCCGCGCAGCAAGGGGTCAGGCTCTGGTGACAGCGGATTCAAAGGGTTCAGCCGCAAAATCCGCTTTGCATAAATCGCATATGGATCACGGATCAGCGTCCGGATCGCGGTCACCGACAGTTCTTTGGGTCGCTTTTCGACAGGGGGGCGGGGCGACGGCCTGCGCATGGGCGCGACATCTTGGCGTGGCGCGTCAAGCGATTGCGCCATGTCGACCCAACGGTTACCACGGTCAACCATTGCCTTTAATGCCTGTGGGCCGTCTTGTGCGGTCAGGCCCGACAACAGGTTCATCAAGCGGTTGATCCAACGCGATGGCACTGTTTCCGCTTCGGCATCGCGGCGGGCGCGTGACAAGATCACCTGCGGGGCTGCGACGGCTTGTTGAAAGTCATGCGCTGACAGGCCAATTTGGCGTTCCGGCAACAGCAGCCCGGCCTCTAGCCGCATCGCACGGCTAAGCCAAGGGTCGGGGGCCGGGGCTTCGGGCCAGCTGCCTTCGTTCAGCCCGGCCAAAATCACCAGGTCCGCCCCTTGGGTCCGGGCCTCCAGCGTGCCCCAGATGGCAATATTGGGATGGGCAGCCAGCCCGGCGCGCGCCATCCCGCCTTGCAGCAGGTGATGCACCAGATCGGCATAATCGCTGCGACTATAGTCCCCGGCAGTATCGGATTCGCGCAGCAATTCGGCAAAGATCCGACGGGCCTCACGCCCGCCTTCTTCCAGCCACAGCTCTGACGCGTCAATATCGCCGCCCGGCCCGGCTGCCAAATCCGCTGTGATCGCCAGATGTGCCGTGCAGATTTGGGTCAAAGGACCGCCCTGCGCGGCCGCTAACGCAGTAAGAACCGCCCAAACCCATTCGGCCCAGCGAATTTTGTCGTCGTCCTCTTTGGCCCATTTCATCAGTGCATCGCGGTCCGGAAAGGCCGGGCCATATCGACGTAAGCGCAGCTCTAATTCGCGGGTGTATCGCAGATGGGTGCCGCGCAATGTGGACCCCGTCGCTGTCAGCGGGTGCTTCAGCAAAATCAGCACGCCATCCAGCGCAATCCGTTGTCCCATCATCGCGGCCACATGGCGGATCAAACGCCCCGGCGCGGTCTGTTGTAATGGCTGTCCGGCGGAATCATCGGGGGTGATCCCCCAACGATCCAGCGCGACCGCAACGCGGCGGGTCAGCAAACGGTCGGGTGAAATCAGGGCGGCGGTTCGTCCCTGTTCGGCCGCTTCGCGCAGCACAAGCGCAAGCGCTACGGCTTCGTGGCGGGGATCCGGGGCCTCGATCAGGGTTATATCGCGAGTGCATTCGGCTAGATCAGGCAGGGATTGCCCTTCGCTCATCCATTGATCGGTCACTGGCGCGGGCCGCAGTGCCAAGGAGATCATCGCATTGCGCGCGGGCGATGCGGGTGGGGTTATGCTCCAATTTTGGACCTGATTTGGTGGCACGTCCAGTCGGTCCAAAAAGGCACGGTAACGATATTGCGGGTGATCCTCGATCGGGAAACTGCCCGATTTTAAGCTGCTCCACGCCAAATCGGGCATTTCAAAATCATATCCGGGCAGAACAACCGTGCCATTTGGCAGTCGCGCGACATGCTCCATGAACAAAGCCGTTGCCCCGCGCGAACCGGTGGAGCCTGCCACGATAATCGGGTCACTGGGGGGGGACATGGCCCATGTGTCTAAAATATGCTGCACGACGCGGCGTTGACGCGCCTCGGAATCCGGGGTGGCATCGGGTTCAAAATACCGCGCCACAATACGAATGAAATCAAGGCTTAGACGCCAATGCTGGGCGTGGGTGTCCGCGATATCCAACGCCTCAAGCGCATCGGGGGGCACGCCTTCGCTTTGCATTTCGGCCATTAATGTGGCGAGGCTCTCTGCCAGACCAAACCGCCCGTGACCGGCCTCAAACCCCGGTAGGCGATCTACCAACCCCGCGACAAGCTGCGCAAGTTCCAATTTGCGCCGTAGCGATGGGATTGCAGGGGGCAATCCGGGCAATGGTGCACGGCCAAGATCTGTAACCAACTTTAGCCGCGGCAGGTAGCGCGCGCCGTGGCGGTCGAATTCTTCGCGCACGCGGCGCATCATCCGCCCCGCGTTCAGGTACAGATGAACGCGGGCCATGGCTTCGGGGGGGTGATCTGCCATTTTGGCGATCAAGCCATTGACCAATTCACGCGGAAAATCGACCCCACATGGCAGGGCGTGAACGGTGGGTGCAGTCATGGCGTGTCCTTCAACAGGGTTTCTGCCAACGCAATACTGTCCGGACGGCCCACATCACACCAACCACCGCGATGCACAACACCATAGACCCGGCCCTGCGCCAGCAGCTGATCCCACAGCAGGTTCAGCGAGAAAACGTCATGCGTGATATCATGCAAACCTGTCGGATCAATGATTTGCGCCCCGGTATACACATGGCCCTTACCGCGCGTTAGCCGCCCATCGGGCGCAAGCGTAAAATCGCCCGTCCCGGTGTGACCCTGTGCCCGTTCTGGCGGCACAAGCATCAGCAAAGCCGACATTTGCGCGCCATCCCATGCCGCTCGCAACCCGGTTAACGGGTTCGGTCCGGTCCAGATCGCATCCGTGTTGAGGGTAAAAACTGGACCATCCCCCAGCAGTGGCAATGCCTTGCGCAGCCCGCCACCGGTTTCCAAAACCCGATCGCGCTCATCCGAAATATCGACGCCGCGACCGGCCAGATGATCAACAACCTGCTCGCCAAGATAATGGATATTGGCGACCTTGCGTGCCATCCCGGCCTGTTCCACCAGATCCAGCGCATGATCAAGCAGCGCGCGGCCTGCAACCTGGACCAAGGGCTTTGGTCGTTGTGCTGTCAGAGGCCCCATCCGGGTTCCAAAGCCCGCGGCAAACAACATCAGGGCATCTGGCGTGTGGCGCATCTTTTACGTAGCTCCTCAATCATCGATGGGTTCGGGGCGCGCAAAACAGTGCAGCTGCGGGCCAAGGGTGCAAGGGCGCGGTGGCTGAGGTTTCGGTGCAAATAGGCCCAGACACGAGGCATGAATTGCAAATATCCCGGTTTTCCGAAATCTGTGCAAAGCCTTGTAAAAATAGCTAAAATACGTAGTGCGCGTTGGGCACCCAGTAGGGCGTATATTGCGTGGAATTGTGTAGGGTCGCAGCCGGTTTGGGAAATGTAACGGGCGGTTTCGCGCGCCTCTATTGCGGCATTGACGTCGCGCCGGGCATCTTGAAACGCCGAGACCAAATCATAGGCCGGGTGGGCCAAGACCGCGTCTTGATAATCCAGCACGCCCATCCGTGCGATCCCGCTGCGGTCCGGCAGCCATAGGGCGTTTTCGGCATGGAAATCGCGCAGCGACATGACGCGGCGACCATCGTCCAATTGCGCCCATAGCGCCGCAATTTGCGCGGAAATCTGCGACGGATCGCTGGTGCAGGGATAATAGTCATCAACCAACCCTGTCAGCGCGGCAAGCCCTGCCCCATCAAGCTCGGTCAGACCCTGCGGTGGCGCCACCTGATGGAGCGCGGTCAGAAAGGTTGTGATCTGTGAATAAAGCTCTGCTTCGCGTTGGGGCTGATTTACGATTAGCGTCGAAATCAAATCATCGCCCAGATCCTCAAGCAGCAGCAGTCCGGCGCTCAGATCTTGTGCAAGGATTTCAGGCGCGGAAAAGCCATTGTCGCGCAGCCATCCGGTCAAAAAGACAAACCGGTTCAGCTCTTCCCCCGCGCGGGTGATCATCAGCACGGCCGAGGTGGCGTCGCGCGTTACCCTTTCATAGCGACGCGAGGATGCATCCCCGGCCAAGGGGCTATGCGTGGCCTCCGTCCAGCCGGATTGCGATAGGAATTCGTCAATTGCGGTCATGCAAGTCCGATCTTTTGCAGCCGTGCGGCCCATTCGGCATCGCCCGAAATCGTCACCTGACGCGATTCTCCATCAGCGCTGTTGCGAAAGGCAAGCTGCAGCGCGGTCTTTGGTGTCAGATCACCCAGCCGGTCTGGCCATTCCACCAGACATATCGCCTCATCGAAGGCCACATCCAAGCCAAGTTCAATCACATCATCGGGATGGTGCAATCGATACAGGTCAGCGTGCCAAATCTCAGGATCTGTTTCATAAACCTGAACCAGTGTGAATGTCGGGGAGGGCACGTCTTCAACCTGCCCACTTTGGGCCATGCGATCTTGGATAACTGTGCGGGAGAAATGGGTTTTTCCGGCGCCAATGGGGCCATCTAGCAGCACAACGTCGCCTGAGGCCAGTACAGACCCAAGGCGGCGGCCCAAGTCTGCTGTGGCATCGGCATCGGGCAAATCAAGCGAGCGGATATGAGGGGGCAAAAACGACATGCGCGCATCATGACGGTGACACGCGCAAGCCGCAAGATCTTGTCGGTTAATCTGACCCGGTCGCGGCCAAATGGCCGGTGATGGTGCGGGCTGGTTGCACATCTGCGACCAGCGGTGTGAACGAAATCATCAAACCTCCGCCGCTCATAGGAGTGAAACGGCCCATCAGTCGGCGGCCATCATTCATCCGGATCTCACCTTGTGCTGGTTCTCTGCGGCTAAAGCAAACGCGGGCCTGGCTCCAAATGGCGCTGCGTTCGCAACGCTCGCTCCAGCGGCGCAATGCGTCGGTCATCGTGATGCGCTGAACATTGTCTTGGCTATAGCCCCACAGGGTTTGATGCGCGGCATTGGTCAGGGTCAAATCCCCTGCTGCGCCAAAGACGGCAACGGCCTCTGAGATATTGTCCAAAACCGCTTGGCTGGTTTCCAGCTCGGCACGGAATTGCCGGGTCAAGGACACTTCCGAGGTGATATTTTCAAATAAGAAGGCAATTGCCCCATCCGGATGGGGACGGCCCGTCACACGATAGGTCTGGCCATTGGGCAAGGACCATGTTTCTTCATGGAAGCCTTTGGCCGCCTGGGTTTCCAGTTCGGTCATCTGCTCGCGCCAGCTGCGATAGTCTTTCGGCTCTGGCATCATACGTACCTCGCGTAGACGGTCCAAAAGCGCATAAAGGCTGGGGCGACCTGATAGGAAATCGGCCCCTAATGTTGTCAGGTCAATCAATGCAGGGTTGAATAGGCGTAAATGGCGGTTGCGGTCGAAAATAGCCAAACCGATTGGTAAATCCGCAAATGTCTTTGTGAGAGTCTGCACAAAATCACGCAGCGCTTTTTCGGCGCGGACGGTCGAATCAGCATGTTGTGCGAAATGCAGATGACCATCTTCGCCTGCAAAGCTTTGCACTTCGAACCAATGCTCCAGCCCGGCCTGGTCGGTAAGCATCACGCGGCGGGCTGCATGGCGGCGTGAAGATGCGTCCAGATCGAACAGACGCGGCAGTGGCCATAACAGGCCCTGATCTGCCTCATCCAAAGCACCCGATTGCGTCAGATAGGCCCGGTTTGCCCAGGTGATGTTACGTTCCGGATCTTCTTGCCACACCAATGTCGGTGCCAGATCCAGCGCATGGCGCAGGTGATCCAATTCGTCTTCCAGCGCGCGTTGCGACAGGCCATCCACCAGAACACCGCGGCCTTCTGCCTCTGGGTCGATGATCGTCAAGCGCATCATATTATTGACAGTTTCGGCAATTAGGCGCAGCGCAGGACCGCCATATTGCGGTGGGATGCCACGCAGTTCTATCCGACCTTCAGCTGGCAGGTCCTTTAACCGGGCGGTCAATGTGTCAAAGCGCGGCAGCAAGAAGGCCTGCAACCGGCCCCAATCACTGCTGGCAAGTGGCGACGCCTCTAACAGGCAGCGCGCCGGGCCTGTCGCATCGACCAGCTCATCCCCATCAAATAAAAAGACGGTTTGCTCCAGCTCTGGATGGGCCGGCACCAAAGCCGCCTTGCGCTGTTGCCGACCGACGATACGGGAGATCACATATAATGCGATCACCGCAGTCACCAGTGAGCTTAAAGCCACGATGGCAATCTGAAACACAACATCCTGCATCGGCGCACCTTTTTTCTGTCCTACCGGCAGAATTGCGCTCGAATAGTTAATTCGTCGTTAAGCTGAAAATATCGTTACCAAAAAGAATTGCTATTTAATGATCTGCTGATTGGTGCCAAGCGCGCCAGTATCGCGCACAACCAACCTATAGGCCGGCCAGCGCAGTTCAACCACCGCGCCTGATTGTTCGCAATCGGGTTGCCCGTTACGGAATTTCAGGTGCACGCCGGTGCGCTCTAGCAAGGTTTTGGCGATAAACAGGCCAAGCCCCATCCCTTCATAGGGGCCACGTTCGCGCTGCTCGGATGTGCGGGCATGCAAGAAAGGGTCGCCGATGCGGCCAATCACGTCGGGCGCATAGCCGCGACCATCATCGCTGATCCGCAGCACAATCTCCGACTGGCTCCACTTGGCATCTACCCAGACCGAAGTATTGGCGAAATCTACGGCATTTTGCACCAGGTTGCGAAGCGCGTGGATCAGCTCGGGGTAGCGATAGATTATGGGCTGGCGCTCTGGCCCATTGGCCATTGGGGCGCTGTGGAAATGGATCGTTTTGCCACGGTCCAAATGCGGCTCTGCGGCCTCTTTGATCACCGCCATCAGCGGGGCGCTTCGCAGATGTTTGTCATCTTTTCCCGCCCGGCCCATAGAACGCATGATGTCACGGCAACGATCGGCCTGTTCGCGGATCAACAATGCATCTTCGCGTAAATCTTCGCGGTCAGACAATTCGTCATAAAGCTCTGATGAGACAAGCTTAATGGTGGCAAGTGGCGTGCCTAGCTCATGCGCGGCGGCGGCCACCACCCCGCCCAGGTCGGTCAGTTTCTGTTCGCGCGCCAAGGCCAGCTGAGTTGCCAATAGCGCGTCCCCCATTGTGTGAATTTCCGATGCAATTTTATGTGCATAGGCGCCAAGAAAAGCGACCCCGATCACAATCGCCAGCCAATAGCCAAATTCAAACAAAGGATGGGCCTCGATCATTGTGCCATCCACCAGTTGCAGTGGGGTGAAGACCAGCGCAACAATTGAAATCAGCGCAATCGCGACAGACCCCACCAGCATTGTCGGCAGCCGTTCCAGCGCAGTGGCTGCAATCGTCGCGGGGACCAGCATCAGCAACGCGAAGGGATTGTTTAAGCCCCCGGTGAGCGCCAGCAGCAGCGCCAATTGTGCTGTATCAAACAGTAGCATTGAGGTGGCTTCGGTTTGGCTTAATCTTCGATTTTCAGGAAATAGGAAAATTGCAACCAGATTGGCGGCAACCGCCGCACCCACGGTGGCAAGGCATAGCGCCAGATCCAGATGAAACCCCAGCAGAAAATTGGCGACAAATATTGCGATCAACTGTCCGGTAATGGCTGTCCAGCGCAGAAAGATCAGGGTCCGCAGACGCACCCATTCATGATGCGCTTCAATCCGGGCCATCCCCGCATCTGGAAAACCGCTCATTCCCTTGCCCCTTTTGCCGCTTGGCCGATGCCAATCTGTGTGAAAGTGTCACACTTTCCGTCGCGGCGTCTTGATAGTAGGGTTCAGCCGCGCAAACAATATAGCCGACCTAAGGGGGAATATGACATGGCCATCCGCACGAAAACCTATGCGATTGGGGCAGGGTGCCTTGTTGTCCTTGGGCTTGGCGCCATGTGGGCGGTTCCTAAATTTTCCGACGGCTCGGACGATATCTTTGCGCAATGCCGCAGCAGCGCGGTATCGGGTGCGGGCACTTTGGGCGGCCCGTTCGAACTGGTGTCTGAAACCGGTGCGACCGTCACCGATACGGATGTCATTACTCAGCCCAGCCTGTTGTATTTCGGCTATACGTTTTGCCCTGATGTCTGCCCGTTCGATGTGGCCCGCAATGGCGAGGCCACGGCGATCCTGGATTCCCGCGGGCAGACCATTCAGCCGGTGTTTATCTCGGTGGACAGCGCGCGAGACACACCCGAAGTTGTGGCAGAATTTACCGATATTTTTCACCCGCGCATGCTTGGCTTGACCGGCTCTCCCGAACAAATTTCGGCGGCGTCGAAATCCTATCGCACCTATTTCAAGGTGCAAAACCCCGGGGACCCGTTGACGTTGATCGATCATTCGACCCAAAGCTATCTGGTGTTTCCAGAACTCGGATATGTAGAATTTTTCAATCGTGATCTGGCACCCGAGGCGATGGCCGATCGAATTGGCTGCTTTGTCGACGCATGGGACAAGAACAAAACCTGAAGTTAATGTCAGCTTGATTTGACCACCATTGTGCAAACGCCTAAATGTGGGGCGTATGATGTGAGGAATGAGTGATGTCGCAAGATATTTTCGCGGAGCTGGGCTCTGACCGCAGCCTGTTGTTGGTCGATGATGATCTGCCGTTCCTCACTCGTTTGGCCCGTGCGATGGAAAAACGCGGATTTGAGGTCGCCACAGCTGATTCCGTGGCGGCGGGCAAGGCGGCCGTCATGGCCACGCCGCAGGCCTATGCGGTAGTCGATCTGCGATTGGAAGATGGTAGTGGTCTTGATGTGGTTGAACTGCTTCGGGAAAAACGCCCTGATGCGCGGATTGTTGTGTTAACGGGCTATGGTGCGATTGCCACGGCGGTTGCGGCTGTGAAAATGGGGGCGACCGATTATCTGGCCAAGCCGGCGGACGCGACGGATGTCACCAATGCCTTATTGGCGCGCAATGATGATACGCCACCGCCACCCGAAAATCCAATGAGCGCGGATCGCGTCCGTTGGGAACATATTCAGCGTGTGTATGAGCTGTGCGACCGCAACGTGTCCGAGACAGCGCGACGGTTAAACATGCACCGTAGAACCTTGCAGCGCATTTTGGCCAAACGTAGCCCGCGCTAGGGGCGTTGGAATGCGTGCCACCCAATTCGGGTGGCTCTATGGCAGCGCTGCGCTTTTGGGCTGCGTCCAATAAGGCGGGTTTCCGATGGTGTCGGTCAGGAAATCCAAAAATACCGTAACCTTAGACGAGCGCATGCGGTTCTCTGGATACAGCAGATGAATTGCGCCGTTGATATGATCGGATCCAACCTGCCATTGTGGTAGGATGGGCTGCAACTGGCCCTGGGCCAGATGTTCATGTAACAGCCAGGTAGGGAACAGCACGATACCCTGCGCAGAAAGAGCCGCAGCGATCAGGCTGTCTGCATCATTGCTGCGCAAATCCCCGGCCACAGAATGCGGGCGCGCCTGCTCACCTTGGCGACTGAACTGCCACGGCATTTCGCCATTGTGACCTTTGTATATAAGGCAGTTATGCGCCCCAAGCGCATCGGGGTGAAGCGGCATTCCGCAGCGCTCTAGGTAGGGTGGCGCTGCGGCCATCACATATGTCTGATCTGCCAATTTGCGCCGAAGCAGGGTCGAATCCTTTAGACTGCCGATGCGGATAATAACATCTGCGCCATCCGCAATTGGGTCGATCAATGCATCTGTTAGCGTCAGCTCGACTTCCAATTCGGTGTAACGTGCCTGAAACATAGCCAGATGCGGGGCGACATGTCGGCGCCCAAAGGCCACAGGGGCGTTGATCCGCAAAATGCCGCGCGGCTCGCTTGCGCCACCCCGGACCTGTTCAGATGCCATGTCCAACGTATTCAGCGCATCACGCACCGATAGGAAATAGCTTCGGCCATGGTCGGTCAGCCGCAAAGAGCGGGTGTTACGCACCAGAAGCTTCTGCCCCAGCCCGTTCTCCAACCCGCTGATATAGCGTGACACCGAAGACACCGGCAATCCACGCCGCCGCGCGACCTCGCTAAAGCTGCCATGTGTCACGACTTCGACGAACAGCCGAAGGCCATTCAGGTTTATATCTTTGCTCATATTGCAAAGGAGATTACCATGATCCCATCATTGTTGTCTATTGCGCCGAGATTTAGGTCTGCCTCATCGCCAAAGGAGGCACTGTGAAACAGATCTTTACACTTATCATCGTCTTTGCCGCAGGGATGGGCCTGTCAGTCGAGGCTGGACTGCTTGGCCCGTTGGGTGAAACCGTTGGCCATATGTCGGCAACGCTGTGCATTTTTCTGGTTGGCGGACTGCTGCTGTCTTTGGCGCTGATTTTTGCGCCGACGCGGGCGCTGCCACAGCTGTTTTCACAACCACGTTGGATGCTGACAGGCGGCGTTTTGGGGCCGGTCTATGTGGTTATCATCACCACCGCGACACCGATCTTGGGGGTTGGAACGACGATGGTTGCAATCTTATTCGGGCAGATCGCAACAGGTCTTCTTCTGGATCATTTCGGCGCCTTTGGCGTCCCCCGCCAACGGGTTGATCGTTATCGCACCGGTGCGCTGTTCTTGATCGCCATCGCCTTGTTTCTTATTCACTGAGGTCACAAATGCTAAGCTTTATTCTTATCCCGTTGGCCCTGTTGGGCGGTGCGACACTTGCGGTGCAATCTTCGGTCAACGGACGACTTGGCGCGGCGGTGGGTATATTGGCGACCGCTTGGCTGACTTTTGTTGTTGGGTCGGTGATCAGCGTGCTGCTTGTGCTGTTCGTGCAGGCACCACAAGACATTAGCCTGTTGGCTGCGCCGCGCTGGCAAATGACAGGGGCATTCTTCGGAGTGTTCTATATTGTCGCAATGGTGTTTTCCGTGCCCTTGATTGGCATCGCCGCGGCAACCGTTGCCGTTGTGGCAGGGCAGCTAACGATGGGGCTGTTGATCGACAATTTTGCTTGGTTGGGCAACCAACGCATCGCACTGGATCCACAGCGCTGGGCGGCGATTGTTCTTTTGTTGGGGGCTATTGCCCTGATCTACCTTGGCAACCGCAAGCGCGAAACATCGTAACGCGCTCGCTGGGCTTGCGGCTCAGGATTTGTCCTGCACCGCAAGCACGTCGTCGGCGCTGGGCGTCGGCAAATCAAAGTAATCGAATGTGCCTGCGTAGCCATTGCCGCCCATCCGGCCCAGCGCATCCAATTTGCGATAATCGGAATAATGCGTTTCAGGGTCTATAATATCTTCGCGGATATGCGCCCTAACGATACGGCCAAGGATGATTTCTCGGGCAGAGCTGACGTTGATCCCCAAATAGCGTTCGCATTCAAACGCAACCGGGGCTTCGGCGATTCGCGGGCATTTCACCTTATCGCCGCGCACAGCCGTCAGGCCGGCGATCTGCAGTTCGTCAATCTGCGGTTCCAGATTGGCTGCGGTGACCGACATCGCCTTGGCATTGGGGCGATCAACGATATTGACGGTAAAACATTCGGTCATGCGAATATTATAGGCGGTGTCCTTAAAACTGCGGTCGGGTTTGTTTTCGACGCCCAGCGCGAGGATGGGTGGATCGGCGGACAGGCAGTTGAAAAACGAATAGGGCGCGGCATTGACCACCCCATCGGGTGAGATGGTCGTGACCCAGGCGATCGGACGCGGGACGATGGTGCCAATCATGACCTTATAGGCCTGTCGCGGCGTAAGATCCGCGAAATCAAAGGCGTGGTAACCGTCTTTCAGGGTCATTGGGCCAATTCCTTACCGTAGTGTGAGAGGATTGATTGGATACTATCTTCCTGTGCAGAAAGCTCTGCGCGGCCAGCAACAGCGCCAAGGTGATGATCCATAATTGACATAGCGCGAGGGGCGTCGCCTGCGCGAATGGCGTCGATAATCTGGGAATGCTCATCAACCGCACAGTCAGAGGAATGGCTGCGCGCATACATCGACATGATCAATGAGCAGCGCAAGACCACCTCTGAGACATATCGCACAAGCACATGGTTCCCGGTCAGCTCTGCCAGCAGCACATGGAATTCCCCCGCAAGCCGGATGGAAACGGGACCATCTTTGCCCCGCACAGTTTCTTCTTGCCGGACATGGGCCTGCAAACGATCATAGCCGTTTTCAGGCATTCGCAGGCAAAGCATTCTAATAACTTCATTTTCAAGGCATTTTCGAACCTCGAAGATTTGCTTGGCCTCTTCTCTGCTGGGTTCGGCCACAAAGGCACCGCGATTGCGGCGTGTGATCACCAAACCCTCATTTTCAAGCCGAACAAGCGCATGGCGCACGATTGTGCGACTGACGCCAAATTGCTCTCCGACGGTGTCTTCAGGCAGGCGCATACCGGGTTTCAACGCTTGTTCAATGATGGCCCGCCGAAGCAGGTCATGCACCGCGCTGGTCAGCGTATTCTTATTTTCGCTCATGATCTGTTTGCCTATCAAATTTGCACAAGTCTTATCGCATACGATTTTCAACGTCAACTGGATACAATTTACTTGCGCCGGGGTTTCTGCTGTGCAATCAAAAATAATATCGTATCCAATCTATTGGATCAGTAAATACAATCTTTATCCATGGGGACCGAAATCATGAGATTACGACAGCTTTTCCTTGTATCGGCGGCAGCCTTTAGCCTTGCAGGCGCAGTGCAGGCGGAAAATGTTCTGAAATGGGGTGCCAATCGCGACATTGGATCGCTGGATCCCTATTCCTATGGCGATAGCTTCACGATCAATGTGCTTAACCACGTCTATGAAGGGTTGGTGCGCTATAACAAAGATCTGAAGATCGAGCCCGCATTGGCCGAAAGCTGGGAAATTCTGGACGACAAGATCACATGGCGGTTTCACCTGCGTCACGGTGTCACTTTCCACAACGGTAACCCGTTTACGGCAGCGGATGTGGTGGCGTCTTTGACACGGGTCAGTGACGATACGTCGCCGTTGAAGGGCAATCTTCCCGCCTATGTCAGTTCAAAAGCCGTGGATGACTATACGGTCGATATCACGTTGAACGGCACCTATCCGCTGTTGCTGAATGATCTGACCAATATCCATATTTTTGATAAGGAATGGATGGTGGAACATGACGCCTTGATGCCCACGGATATTGGTGCGGGCACAGAAGGCTATGCCACCTATCATGCCAATGGCACTGGCCCGTTCATTGTGGAAAGCCGCCAACCCGACGCGAAAACGGTGTTTGTGGCCAATCCGAATTGGTGGGACGAGCCGCAGCACAATTTAGACCGGATTGAGCTAACGCCGGTCAATTCGGCAGCCACGCGGGTGGCTGCGCTGCTGTCGGGTGAAATCAGCTTTACCAATGATGCGCCGGTGCAGGATTTGCCGCGACTTGCGGCGGCCCCGAATGTCGAGGTGCTGGAAGGTGTTGACCTGCGCACCGTGCTGATCGGCTTCCCGTTCCGAGAGACATTGACCAATGGCGAGCCAAACCCTTTTGTCAAAAAATCCGTGCGCGAGGCGCTGTATAAGGCGATTGACCTGGATCTGATCCAGCAAAAAGTAATGCGTGGGAAGTCCCGTATTGCCGGTGCGACGGTGGCGCCGCCGATCCCGGGCTATGTGGACGCGCTGGACACCGTCCCTGGTTTTGATCCCGAAGCATCCAAAGTGCTTTTGGCACAGGCCGGCGTTCCTGAAGGATTAGAGTTTGAATTCAATTGCCTCAGCGATGGGTTGGTGAATGAGGAGCAATTCTGTCAGGCTATTGCATCCATGTGGAGCAGGATCGGCTTGGCGCCAAAGCTTGATGTCGCGCCGAGAGCGGTGCAATCGCCCAAACGCACCAACGGGAAGACGGACGTCTATACGCTTGGCTGGGCGACGTTGCCTTTGCTCGACAGCTATTCGCCGCTGTTGCAGATCTTTCATAGCAAAGATGGCAATGCGGGTGTGTTTAACTGGGGCGGATGGTCCTACCCAGAGCTGGATAAATTGATCGACGCGGCTGGCAGCGAGCTGGATCTGGACGCGCGGCTTGCCCTGCAGACCAAAGCACTGGAAATGGTCAAGGATGAGATGATCATGATCCCGCTGCATCAGCAGCCGATGGCCTGGGCCGTCACGCAAGATGTAGAACAGATGCCGCTGTTTCCCGATGCCAAGCCCCGGCTTTGGTTCGCACGTATGGCCTCAGGGTCGTAACGGCTGTTCCGGGCCGCCCGTCATGGTGGCCCGCTTCCCGCAAAGTGACCTTCATTCAGCAAGAGGCGTGATGCGATGTCGCGCGCGTGTCTTGCCCCCTGTCTGATGGAGACGGTAGATGATTGCTTTCCTTTTAAAACGCACTGCCAATGCGGCGTTTGTTATGCTGGCGGTGGCGCTGTTGGCCTTCGTGATCTTTCGATTTTTCGGTGATCCCGTTGAGATGATGGTGAATGAACAGGCGACGCAGGCCGACCGGATGGAACTGCGCGAGCGGCTGGGTCTGAACGACAGCTTCGTCACCCAATATACCCGGTTTGTCAGCAATGCGGCGCAGGGGAATTTTGGTATTTCCTATCGCAACCAACAAGATGTCATGGTGCTGATCAAAGAGCGGTTCCCTGCCACGTTTGAATTGGTTCTGGTGGCGACGGTGATCTCACTCGTGGTGGGGATCCCGGCGGGTGTGATCACGGCGGTATATCGCGAATCCCGCCTGGCCAATATGCTGCAGCTTGGCTCCATTGTCGGGGTCTCCCTGCCCAGCTTTGTGGTCGGTATATTACTGATCCTTGCGTTTTCCGTATCTCTTGGCTGGTTGCCCGCCTTTGGCCGGGGCGAGACGATGGACATCGGCTGGTGGTCGACCGGGCTTTTAACGCCCTCTGGGCGCGCGGCGCTGGTGCTGCCTGCGATTTCGTTGTCGACATTTCAGGTGACCTTGGTGATGCGTCTGGTCCGTGCCGAGATGTTGGAGACCCTGCGTGCCGATTATGTAAAATTTGCCCGGGCGCGGGGTGTGCCGGCGCGCCGGGTTCATTGGCGCCACGCGTTGCGCAATTGCCTGATGCCGGTGATCACGTTGACCGGGATGCAGATTGGCAACCTGATCGCCTTTGCATTGGTGACCGAGACGGTCTTCCAATGGCCCGGCATGGGGATGCTGTTCATTCAGGCCGTCACCTTCGTCGATATTCCCGTGATGGCGGCTTATCTGATGATCGTTTCCTTTATTTTCGTGGCACTGAACACCTGTGTCGACATCACCTATGCCTGGGTGGATCCGCGCCTGCGCGATGACACGGCCCGTGCCGGTGGCCGCAATGGCTGAGAAGGAGAGCAAGATGGAACATCCTATCCCGCCAACCGATACGAGTGCTGCGGTGCCATTTGTGCGCCATACATGGGTGCAACGTCTTAAAGACAGCGATCTGTGGCATTCTTTTTGCACGCATCCTTCTGCGATCTTTGCGGCGGCTCTGCTGATCTTGGTCGCTGTGACCGCGGCTCTTGCGCCGGTATTGTCGCCGCAAAACCCCTATGATCTGGCGGCGTTGGAACTGTGGAACTCTGAGATCCCTCCGCTGTGGCACGATGGGGGGCAAGCGCCCTTTGTGCTTGGCACGGATACGCAGGGCCGCGATATCCTATCCGCGCTGCTCTATGGGTCGCGTATCTCGTTGATCATTGGCTTTGCATCGGTGCTGGTGGCGCTGGCGATCGGGTTGTCGCTTGGTCTGATGGCCGGGTATTTCGGCGGTTGGATTGATAACGTGATCATGCGGGTGGGCGATGTACTGTTGTCGATGCCGTTTATTTTGATCGCTATCTTGATCACGGCCATTGCTACGGCATCGCTGCCAACGGGACTGAAAGATGTGCTGGCCGCGCCGATCTTGATCTTTGCCATCGCGGTCCCGTCCTGGGTGCAATATGCGCGCACGGTGCGGGCCAGCGCGATGGTCGAGGCCAAGAAAGAATATGTGCAGGCTGCCAAGCTGATCCGGGTCAAGCCTTGGCGCATCATGGTGCAGCATATCCTGCCCAATTGCCTGACCCCGATCATGGTGGCGGCGACGTTGAACTTCGGTCTGGCAATTTTATCCGAGGCAACATTGTCCTTCCTTGGTGTGGGCATGCCGCCAGATCAGCCCTCGCTGGGCACGCTGATCCGTATCGGCAATCAATATCTTTTCTCAGGGCTGTGGTGGATCGTGGTCTTCCCGTCGATCCAGCTGTGCCTGATCGTGCTGTCGGTCAACATGATCGGCGATTGGCTGCGCGATGCGCTTAACCCTAAACTTCGGTGATTTTCATGACTGCTAAGACCCTTAAAAACGTCCGCCCGATGTCCGGCCCGGTGACCGATCTGCATATCGTGGATGGCAGGTTTGCGGCACAGGCCCCACAGGGCGCTGACGTAATCGACTGCGGCGGGCGGATCCTTCTGCCCGGCCTTGTAGAGGCCCATACCCATCTGGACAAATCCCTGCTGGGTCTGCCGTGGTATCACAATGAGGTTGGGCCGCGCCTGATCGACAAGATCAATAATGAGCGTGAGGTCAAGGTCGCGCTGGGACTTGATCCACAGGTGCAAAGTGAGCGCCATGCGATCTTGGCCATGTCCTATGGCTGCACGCATATCCGCAGCCATGTGGATGTTGATACTCATCATGGTCTTGCGGGGATCGAAGGTGTCATGGCCACCCGCGAAAAGCTGGCAGGCATGGTGGATATCGAAATCGTGGCCTTTCCTCAATCGGGGATGATGACCCGTCCGGGCACCGCCGAGCTGATGGATGAGGCGCTGGCGATGGGCGCTGATCTGGTCGGCGGTATCGACCCTTGCGGCATGGAGCATGACCCCAAAGGCCATCTTGATACGGTCTTTGCGCTGGCCGAAAAGCATGGCAAGCCGATTGATATTCATTTGCATGAACGCGATGCGCTTGGCTGGTTTTCGATGGAGGAAATCCTTGATCGAACCATTGCCTTGGGAATGCAGGGCAAAGTGGCGATCAGCCATGCGTTTTGCCTTGGGGCGGTGGATCGTGGCTATGTGACCGGGCTGCATGAAAGGCTGGCGCAAAACCAGATCCATATCTTGACGACCGCGCCTGCTTCGGCCCCGGTGCCAGCGGTCAAAGAGCTGAAAGCGCACGGTATTTTGACCGGCGCTGGCTGTGATGGCATTCGCGATACCTGGGGCCCCTATGGCAATTCAGATATGTTGGAAAAAGCCATGCATATCGGAATGCGCAACAATCTGCGCCGCGATGATGATATGGCGCTCGCGCTAGAAATCTGCACGTTTGGCGGCGCGGCGATCATGCAGGCCGAAGGCTATGGTCTGGACGTCGGATGCCGCGCCGATTGCCTGCTGGTGGAGGGCGAAACACTGGCCGAGGCGATTGTGACACATGCGCCGCGCAAGCTGGTGTTGAAGGGTGGGGCGGTCACTGCGCGGGATGGTGCCTGCGTGATCGTGGCACCGTGATGATGGGCCGCACGCGTCTTTCGGCTCGTTGGGTGATTGGTCACCGCGATGGCCGCCACATTATATATGAAAACGGCGTAGTGGTGATCGACGGCACGCAGGTGGTCTATGTCGGCCCGCAGTTTGATGGGCCGGTGGCCCGGCAGATTGATTATGGCCAGGCCGTGATCTCACCGGGGTTCATTGACCTGGATGCTGTGTCCGATCTGGATACGACGATCCTTGGCTATGACAACGGTCCGGCGTGGAAAAAGGGGCGCGTGTGGCCTGATACCTATGTGGCGCGTGGCCCATATGAGATGTATTCGGCGCAAGAGCTGGCATTTCAAAAGCATCATGCTTTTGCCCAGCTGATCCGGAACGGCATCACGACCGCGCTGCCGATTGCATCCCTGTTTTACCGCGAATGGGGGGAGACGGTTGCCGAATTTGACGCAGCTGCAGCGGCGGCGCAGGCGCTTGGGCTGCGGGTCTATCTGGGACCGGCCTATCGCACGGGGGGGCAGGTGACAGATGCTGCAGGCACCATCCGCGCGGTCTATGATGAAGACCGTGGACTACGCGCCTTAGCGCAGGCAGGGGAATTCGCGGCCCGGATTGACGGCGCGGCAGGCGGTCGGATCCGCGCGATGTTTGCGCCCGACCGGATTGAAACCTGCACGCAAACGCTGTTGTGCCGGACGGCGGATATGGCCGCCGATATGGACGCGCCGGTGCGTCAGCATTGTAGCCAATCTAAGACAGAGCTGCGGCTTCTGCGCGATCAACATGGCTGTGCGCCCATCGAATGGCTGCACCAGATTGGCGTTTTGCGCAGCAATTGGCTGTTGCCCCATGGCACGCATGCGACCCCGGCCGAGTTTGACCTGATCGCGGCAGCACAGGCCACATTGGTGCATTGCCCCCTTGTTGCGGCACGTCATGGCACGATGCTGCGCTCTTTTTCGGCCTGTCGTGCAAAAGGGATCAATATTGGATTGGGCACTGATACCTATCCAGCTGATATGATATTGAACATGCAGATCGCGATGATCACGGCGCGTTTGGCCGACGGGGCGCAGGCACTGCGATCCGAGGATATGTTTGACGCGGCAACTTTGGGTGGCGCGCACGCCTTGAACCGGCCGGATCTGGGCAGGCTTGCGCCCGGCGCCAAGGCCGATATCACAGTGATCGATCTACGCGATCGGTTGCAAACGCCTGATCCTGTGCAAACCCTGATGACCGCTTGCACGGGCCGCGATGTGCGGGATGTCTGGATCGACGGGTGCCAGGTCATGGCCGATGGCGTGATCCCCGGGATTGATGAGGCAAAAGATGCCGCTAGTGCACAGGCTCAGTTTGATGGGCTGGTGACGAAATACCCCGACAGAACGCTTGGGCATCCGCCAGTTTCCGACATTTTCATCCCCAGTTATGAAAGGGCCGCACCATGAGCGATATCGTACTGGACGTAAAAAATCTGCGCGTTGAATTCCCTACGCGAAAGGGCGTGCTGACCGCAGTGAATGACATATCCTTGCAAATCCGGCGTGGTGAAATCCTTGGCATGGTTGGGGAATCCGGTGCAGGGAAGTCCATGACCGGGATGGCAATCCTTGGGTTGCTAGAGCCACCGGGCCGTATTGCTGCAGGCTCAATTCACCTGTCCGGGGATCGGATTGATGATCTGGACGACCGCGCGATGCAGCCTGTGCGCGGGCAGCGCATCGGGGCAATTTTCCAAGACCCGCTGACCTCGCTTAACCCGTTGTTTCGGGTCGGGGATCAGTTGGTGGAAACGATTTGCCTGCATACGAACCTGACAAAGACACAGGCGCGGGAACGGGCAAAAGATCTGATGCGCGAAGTCGGCATTCCGGCAGTCGAAGAGCGGATCGACAGCTATCCGCATCAATTTTCGGGCGGTATGCGGCAACGGATTGTCATCGCATTGGCCCTATGCGCCGAGCCAGAGCTGATCGTGGCAGATGAGCCGACCACCGCGTTGGACGTGTCTATTCAGGCCCAGATCACCGCGCTGCTGAAGCGGCTGTGCCGGGAGCGTGGCACCGCGGTGATGCTGGTCACGCATGATATGGGCGTGATTGCGGAAACCGCAGATCGGGTGGCGGTGATGTATGCAGGACGGTTGGTCGAAGTGGGCACAGTGGACGAAATCGTGCGTCGTCCGAAACATCCCTATACCACCGGTTTGATGGGTTCGATCCCATCCTTGCGCAAAGATGTGGAGGAATTGCAGATGATCCCGGGATCAATGCCGCGTTTGAATGACATTCCCGATGGCTGTGCCTTCAACCCGCGCTGCACCCAGGCGGGTGCAAGATGTCGACGTGATGTGCCCAGTATTGGGGCGGGGCCGACCGGGGTCGCCTGTTGGCTTGCACAAGAAGGAGCCTGTGCATGAATATTCATCGCAACGCTATCCTAGAGGTCGAAGCGCTGGAGCGCCATTTTGATGTCTCCGCGCCGTGGCTTAACCGGTTGATTGAACGTAAGCCGCGTCGCACGCTGCGGGCCGTTGACGGAGTCGATTTTGACATTCAGCGCGGTCAGACCCTTGCTTTGGTCGGTGAATCGGGGTGCGGTAAAAGCACGATCGCCAAGCTTGTCACGGGGCTGCACCCGCCATCGGGCGGTTCCATCCGTTTTCATGGCGACCGCGACCGGATGCAGATGATTTTTCAAGACCCGTTTGCAAGCTTGAACCCCCGCTGGCGTGTGGGTCGTATCATTGCGGAACCTTTACGTACATTGCGCCCTGACACGCCCGCGGCTCAGGTCATGGCCCGTGTGGATGAGCTGTTGCGCATCGTCGGGCTGACCCCATCAGACGGGCTGAAATTCCCGCATGAATTTTCGGGTGGGCAGCGGCAGCGGATTTCCATCGCGCGCGCGCTTGCCGGAGAACCAGAGTTTCTGGTTTGTGATGAGCCGACTTCGGCGCTGGATGTATCGGTGCAGGCGCAGGTGCTGAATCTGATGAAGCGGCTGCAAAAACAGATGGGGCTGACCTATCTGTTTATCAGCCATGACCTAAGCGTGGTGCGCCATATGGCGGATGTGATTGCGGTTATGTATCTGGGCCGGATTGTGGAAATTCAGCCTGCGGCCGATCTGTTCGCCAACCCGTTGCATCCCTATACGCGGCTGCTATTGGACACGATCCCGGATCTGGAGGCACCCAAACGTGACCGAACCCCGATGGGAGGGGAGGTGCCATCGCCTGTTTCACCGCCGACGGGATGCAGCTTTCATCCCCGCTGTCCGCTGGCAATTGCGCGCTGCGCCACAGAACGGCCACAGCGTCAGCCAGATGTCCACAACCGTCGCGTCGCCTGTTTTGCGGCACATAGCGACAGGTCGTGACAGGGGCGGGATCTTCGGGGCTGGGCGCAAACCCTGCCCCGAAGATATGGGTATAAGAAGACCGCTTTAGATGATCTTGGTTTCAATCCGGCCAAGCCCTGCGATTTCAACCGCAATGACATCGCCGCGTTCCAGCGCACCAACCCCGGCAGGTGTGCCGGTCATAATCAGATCACCGGGACGAAGTTCGACCGATTGCGATAGGGCCGAGATGACCTCATCCACGCCCCAGATCATCATGTTCAAATCGCCATTTTGACGTTCGACACCGTTAACAAAGCTTTTGATAGCGCCCGAATTCAACGGTCCGGTATCGGCGACCGGATGCACTGGCCCGATCACCGCGCTGCCATCGAAACCCTTGGACAGATCCCATGGGCGTTTAAGCGATTTGGCGACAGATTGCATGTCGCGCCGCGTCAGGTCATTGCCGATCGCATAGCCAAAGATGCAGGTTTGGGCTTCGTCAATATTGAGATCACGCCCGCCAGCGCCCAGCGCCACGACCAGTTCTCCTTCATAATGCAGGTCCTCGGTCTGTGGGGGGTAGGGCATATCCTGTCCGGCGGCAGAGACGGCATCGGCGGGTTTTGAAAAGAAGAATGGCGGTTCGCGGTCCGGGTCATGACCCATTTCGCGGGCGTGATCTGCAAAATTGCGACCTACGCAATAGATCCTGCGGATAGGGAACAGCGTGTCTTGCCCCGCGATGGGCAGAGCAGGGGTCACAGGCGGATCGAAAACATATCTCTGCATCGTGCTCACTTTGCAAAAAGTCCTTCGTAATCGGCAAACCCTTTGATTTCGATCGGGTTGCCCGAAGGGTCAAAGAAGAACATCGTGCGCTGCTCTCCGGGTTCGCCTTCAAATCGCACGACGGGCGGGATGTCGAACCCGACGCCTTTGGCCTGCAGACGTTCGGCCAGTACTTTCCAATCGTCAAGCCGCAAGACTGCGCCCATATGCGGCATCATCACCATATGATCGCCGACCTTGCCGGTGCGTGAAGTTGGGAAGGGCGTGCCCAGATGCAGTGACAATTGATGACCGAAGAAATCGAAATCGACCCAGGTGTCGGTGGAGCGGCCTTCTTCACAGCCCAGAACATCACCGTAAAAACGGCGAGTTTCATCCAGGTCCGTGACGTGAATCGCAAGGTGGAACAGGGATTTCATACTGTGTCCTTTCCGCGCATCAACGCGCATATGTTTCAAAACTGCCTTTTCCTTGCGCAGGCTTGCTGTGCCGTAAAGGGGCATTGCGTAGCCGGTTGGCTGTGTGATTGGCGGAATTTACATGGATATTTATTTTGCAATGTGAATTTTAATCGTTTAATTTCAATATGATAGAATTCTTTCTTGGGCGTTCCAGAGGGTGTTGGTGATGCTGAATATATAATTAAATCATATATTACTAATTATATAATAATCCTGATCTATATTGGCTTTTCCTGCGAGTGGTGACGTTTTAGGCAGCAAGGGCGTTGCGACACAAATCGCCCAATTCACTTTAACCAACAGGAAGCTCCCATGATGAAATCCTCCCTACTTGCCAGTGTTGCTTTGATCGGTTTGGCCGTCTCGGCTGTGGCCGAACCTGCCGCGGTAAAGCCCGACGGATATAAGGTTGCACTGGACGGCACATTTGCGCCGCATGCGATGCCCACGATGTCGGGTGATGTTGAAGGGTTCAACGTTGACCTGGCAGCCGCGATTGGTGAGAAGCTTGGCGTTGATGTCGACGTAACGGCGGCGCAGTTTTCTGGGCTGATCCCGGCGTTGCAGGCGGGCACCTATGATTTCCTTGTTGCACCGACCACGGTGACGCAAGAGCGTGCGGAAAACCTGCTGTTCACCGAAGGGTTTATGGATACCAACTTCCGGTTTGTTGTTCCGGCGGGTTCGGAAGGGTTTGACAGCCTGGAATCGTTCCGGGGCAAAACCATTGCTGTCAATAAAGGCTCTGTCTATGAGGCGTTTGTGACGGAGCATGCCGAGGAGTACGATTGGACGGTGACCAGCTTTGGCACCAATACCGATGCGATCCAGGCTGTTTTGTCAGGCCGGGCAGATGCGAATATGGCCGGTGCGACCGTGTCGGCCTGGGCTGCGAAGAAGAACCCCAAGATTGAACTGGCGTTTGAATATCCCACGGGGTTGGTCTGGGGCCTGCCCTTCCGCAAGGATGATGCGGCGACCCGTGATCTGATTGATTCCGTTTTGGAATGTATGAAGACCGATGGCACGATGGCGGCGTTGTCTGAAAAATGGTTCGGCGTGACACCTTCGGAAGGCGCGACGATCATTACCCCAACACCTGGCTATGGCACGCCCGGTTTTGACGGGTATGAAGATACCGCACATGAGATCACCTGCGCATTCTAACAACCCTGCGCGTGTGACGCGGATAGGCCCTCCTCCCCTCCCCACATACGGGCCTATCCGCCCCCTTAAAACCAAGAAGAACAGGCCGCGACAGATGACTGCTTCCCGCACCATGCTAGAGATCCATGCGTTGGAAAAACGCTTTGACCAGACTGAAGTTTTGAAAAATATCGACCTGAAAGTCGGTGAAGGTGAACTGGTCTTTGTGATCGGCCCATCGGGGTCTGGCAAATCGACGATGTTGCGATGCTGCAACCGGCTGGAAGAGCCGACGTCTGGCGCGATCATGATTGACCGTGAGCGGATCACCGATATTCCGCGCCGGGATCTGGACCGGATGCGGTTGAAGGTCGGCATGGTGTTCCAAGGGTTTCATTTGTATCCGCATATGTCGGTGTTGAAAAATGTGATGTTGGCACAGGTCAAGGCGTTGGGCCGCAGCAAACCCGAGGCACAGGCACGCGCCCTGGACATGTTGGATCAAGTGGGGCTGAAGCATAAGGCCGATGCCAAACCCGCCGAACTGTCAGGGGGGCAACAACAGCGTGTGGCCATTGCGCGTGCGCTGGCGTTGGACCCGAAAGTGATGTTGTTTGATGAGCCGACTTCGGCGCTTGACCCCGAGCTTGTGGGCTCTGTTTTGAAGGTGATGAAAGAGTTGCGCGAAAAGGGTATGACGATGTTGGTTGTCAGCCATGAGATGGCCTTCGCCCGCGAGGCCGCTGACCGCGTGGTGTTCATGGACGGTGGATATGTGATCGAACAGGGCCCACCAGATGAGCTGTTTGGAAATCCGAAATCAGATCGTTTGAAGGCCTTTTTGTCACGCGTTTCAGGGAATGAGGCCGCCTGATGCGCTTCTTCGAGACGTTCTTCAACCTGAGTGTGATCGAGAAATATCTACCAGATCTGATCGCGGCGATGGGTGTCACGCTGTATCTTGCGGTGGCGACGATCTTGACCGGTGTCTTATGTGGTGCGGCGTTGGCCTGTCTGCGTGCGGCTGGAAATCGCTATGTGAATTTCATCATCATTATGTTTGCCGATATGATGCGTGCGCTGCCGCCATTGGTGCTGATCTTGATCTTATTCTTTGGCATGCCGTCCTTGGGGATCAACCTGTCAGGTGAAATGGTCATCTATCTGGTGTTGTCCTGTGTCCTGATGGCCTTTGCCGAAGAAATCTTTTGGGGCGGGCTGACATCGGTGACGGCAGGCCAATGGGAGGCTGGGCGCGCCACCGGACTGTCCAAGGCGCAGACCCTGTTCTACATTGCCTTTCCGCAGGCGTTTCGTATGGGGATCCCGCCGCTGGTGAATCGCGTATTGGCGACAACCAAGTTAACGGCGCTGGGCTCTGTTATCGGGGTCAAAGAGATCTTGTCTGTATCGTCATCGGCGCAGAGCTTCTCTGGTTCGGCTACGCCGCTGACCATGGCTGCGCTTGCCTATATGATCATTTTCATCCCCGCTGTTATCGCCTCGCATCAGATCGAGCGGCGCTTCCGCTACACACGTTAAGGGGACAGATATGGAAGCGTTTCTCGACACTTTCTTCAATATTGACATCATGCTTCAGGCGCTGCCGCTGCTGCTGAAAGGCGCGGTTGTCACGCTAAAACTTTGTGCGGTGGTCATTGTGCTGGGGCTGTGCGGTGGGTTGATGCTGGCCTTGGGGGCACTCAGCCCACGGCGCTGGCTGCGGTGGTCTTCCATCGTCTATATCGACCTGTTCCGGGCCGTTCCGCCGCTTGTTTTGCTGGTATTCGTCTATTCCGGCCTGCCCTTCGCCGGGATCCGGTTAAGCCCCTTTGTGGCCGTGGTGATTGCATTTTTCCTTAACAATTCTGCGTATTTCGCAGAGGTGTTTCGGGCCGGCATTACCTCTGTTCCCAAGGGGCAGTCAGAAGCGGCGCGCGCCACGGGCCTAAGCCCGGTGCAATGCATGGGCTACATCGTGCTGCCCCAAGCGGTGCGCAATGTCTTGCCCGACCTTTTGTCGAACACCGTGGAGGTGGTCAAACTGACCTCTTTGGCCTCTGTCGTGTCGCTATCAGAGCTACTGTATTCCGCAAATATGGCGCGCTCTGTCACCTACAATTCCTCGCCCCTTGTAATGGCGGCGATCCTTTATCTGGCCGTGCTCTGGCCGCTGGTGCGGGTGATTTCCCGGTATCAGCGCGGACTGGCCGTGAACTGACACAATGCTAAGGAAGACCCAAATGACCAAGATGATGATCGGCGGCGCCCAGATCGGTGGTATCCAAAAAGACGAAACCCGCGAACAGGTCGTGGCCCGGATGATCGCGCTGATGGATCAGGCGCATGAAAAAGGCGTTGAATTTATCGCCTATCCAGAAATGACCCTGACGACATTTTTTCCACGGTTCTACGTCGAAGACCGGGCAGAATTTGACCATTGGTTTGAAACGGAAATGCCAAACCATGCCACCGCGCCATTATTTGCGCGTGCCAAGGAATACGGCATGGGCTTCACATTTGGCTATTGCGAGCTGACCCCGGAAGGAGAGCATTTCAACACATCGATCATCGTCAATCCCGCCGGTGAGATCGTGCTGAAATATCGCAAAACCCACTTGCCGGGCCATGCGGAATTTGAGCCAGAGCGCACGCACCAGCATTTGGAAAAACGCTACTTCCTGGCGGGTGATACCGGGTTCAATGTGGTGCGCAATCAAGATGTCATCATGGGGATGGCGATCTGCAATGACCGCCGCTGGCCTGAAAGCTGGCGTGTGATGGGGTTGCAGGGCGTGCAGCTGGTGTCGATTGGCTATAACACACCGTCGCAAAATAACCTATCCAAGGAAGAAGGGATTGAACGACGCATGTATCACCATGAGCTTTCGGTTTGTGCGGGGGCATATCAAAATTCGACCTATGCGATTGCCGTCGCGAAATGCGGTATGGAAGATGGTAATCACATGTTTGCCGGTTCGCTGATTGTGGATCCGGACGGGTTTGTGATTGCCAAAGCGACGGGTGAGGGCGATGAGCTGTTGGTGGCTGAGGCCGACTTTGACAAATGCGCCTTCGGTAAATCAACGGTGTTTAATTTTGAAGCGCACCGCCGGATCGAGCATTATGGCCTGATCGCAACGCAAACCGGTGTAAAGGAACCCGTGTAATGACATTTGATACCGTCATCCATTCCGGCACGGTCGTCACAGCTGACGGCCAATTCAAAGGGGATATTGGGATCACAGGCGGGCGCATTGCGGCCGTCAGTGAGGTAATTTCCGGCGGTAAGACCCGTGTGGATGCCGGTGGCCGCCTTGTGATGCCGGGCGGGATTGAGGCCCATGCACATATCGCGCAGGAATCTTCGTCCGGGGTGATGACTGCGGATGATTACCTGTCTGGGTCGATTTCTGCGGCGTTTGGCGGTAATTCATCGTTTATTCCGTTCGCAGCACAGCAACGCGGTCAATCTGTGGATGATGTCATTGCCACCTATGATGCGCGCGGGGCACGGTCGGTTTTGGATTATTCCTACCATCTGATCATTAGCGACCCGACGCCCGATGTGCTGAACGATCAGTTGCCACGCGCGTTCAAACGCGGGATCACCAGCTTTAAGGTTTTCATGACGTATGATCTGATGAATCTTGGTGATGGCGGGATGCTGGATATCTTGTCGGTGGCGCGCGATCATGGCGCGATCACAATGGTCCATGCCGAAAATAACGATATGGTCAAATGGATGAACAAGCGTTTGGCGGCCAAGGGGCTGACGGCGCCGAGATATCATGCCATTTCGCGTCCACAATTGGCCGAGGAAGAGGCGATCAACCGTGCGATTCAGCTGGCCAAGCTGGTGGATGCCGCCTTGTTCATCGTGCATGTATCGACGGAAGGCGGGGCCGATATCGTGCGGCGCGAAAAATTCAATGGTGCAAAGTTATTTGCAGAAACCTGCCCGCAATATCTGGCGTTGACCCGCGATGATCTGGACCGTCCGGGCATGGAGGGGGCGAAATATATCTGCTCTCCACCGTTGCGTGGGCACGATACGCAGGATGCGCTGTGGCATCATATCGCGCATGGCACGTTTGAAAGTGTCAGCTCGGATCACGCGCCTTATCGATTTGACGACACTGGGAAATTTATCAACGGCTCCGATATCCCCTATCCGAAAATCGCCAATGGGATGCCCGGTATCGCGACGCGCCTACCCTATTTATTTTCGGAAGGGGTGGTTAAGGGTCGCATCACGCCGGAGCAATTCGTGGCGCTATCTGCGACCAATGCTGCGAAGACCTTTGGCTGCACCACCAAGGGCCGCATCGCGCCGGGCATGGATGCCGATATTGCGATCTGGAACCCAGAGGCGAAGCGCGTTGTCCAGTTGCAAGATCAGCATGATAACATGGATTATTCCCCGATGGAGGGGATGGAGCTTGTCGGCGTGCCAGAGGTGGTGATGAACCGCGGCCGCACCATTGTGTCACATGGGGAGTTGATGGCGACCGAAGGGCAGGGGCAGTTCTTTGCCCGCGCACCGGTGGATTTGCGGGGACGGTCGGGCTTTACCGCGCCGGAATTCGATCCGGCACAGAATTTCGGATCGGACCTTCGCTAATGGGGAAAATTCTGATCATCAATCCCAATAGCGCCGCAACCGTGACAGAGGGGATCGAGGCGGCGGTGGCGCCGCTTGGCCCGCATTTTGAGGTGACCGATATCCCACATGGTCCGGCGACGATTTCTTCTGATGAGGATGTCGCACGAGGCGGGTTGAATGTGTTGGAATTGGCGCGGATGCGACCCGATGCCCGTGCTATCATCACCGCATGTTTTTCGGATCCCGGTTTGGATCTTTTGCGCGCAGAGCTGTCGATTCCGGTGATTGGCACGCAAGAGGCAGGGATTTTAACCGCCCTTGCGCGGGCGGATAATTTCGGCGTCATCGCTCTGTCAAAGACATCGATCCCGCGGCATTTGCGCAAAATTCGCGCGATGGGAGTGGAAAGCCGATTGACCGGGGAGTTGCCCTTGCCGGGCGTGTCTGCTGAAGCCTCTGGCAGGGATGAGGCGGTTTATGCGTTGGTGCGGGACGCTGCCGTTCAGTTGGGTGAACGCGGGGCCGGGGCTATCGTATTGGGCTGCGCAGGCATGGCACCCATTCGTGCGAGGTTGGAACGCGATACCGGTTTGGCCATTGTGGACCCGGTTCTGGCAAGCGCAGCAATGGCGCTGGGAACGGTAATAGGGTGAAGTTGGGTCGAATTGAAGATATGCCGGATGTCTCGCTGCGGTTGCTTGAGATATTCGCCGCCATGATGCGCTGCGCCACAACGGTTGAAACGGCAGAGTTTCTGGGAATCTCGCAACCGGCCGTTTCCTCGGGCTTGCGGCAATTGGAAAGCCAGCTTGGCATCACCCTATTTGAACGCACGGGACGCCGCTTGCAGCCCACGGCCGAGGCGCGCGACCTATTTGAAGAAATTCGGCCCTTATTTGGCATTTTACGCTCTTTTACAACGCGGGCGCGTGACATGCGTGTGGGCCGGGTCGGTCGGTTGCGGGTAATGTCGACACCTCCGCTGGGCTATTCCGTCGGCCCCAAGGCGCTGCGTGGCTTCTTGGCAGGCCGACCGGATGTGACAATTTCCTATGATGTGCGGCGGCTGGAAAATGTGCTGGAGTCGATTGAAACCGGTCAGGCCGATATTGGTTTGATTTTGAACGCTGAAAAGCTTGAAACAGTGAATTCCGAAATCATTCAGCGAAGTCAGATGGTTGTTTTGCTGCCCGAAGCGGATCCGCTGGCGACCGAAAGCTGTATCACGGTGGAGCATCTTGTAGGGCGTGCGATTATTGGCATTGATCAGGCGTCGCAATTGGGGCGTTTGGTGGCCAAGGGCTTCGCGTTGGGCGGCGTGCGCTATCAGCCACAGATCGAGGTCCGCTATTGCCAGACGGCGGCGGCCTTGGTGGCAGATGGTCTGGGGCTGACCGTGGTTGATCCCTACTCAGCACAGCCCTATCTGGAGGGTCGCGGCCTGGTGGCGCGCCCCTTTATGCCAGCCTGTGAAATACGCGCCTCACTGCTGACGCGCAAAGGCGTGCCGCATTCCAGCCTGCTGCTAAGTTTCATGGAAGAGCTGCGCCGGCAGGTGAACGGGTAACCCGCCACCAGCGTAGAATTGCAGCATAAAGATTTGTATGATTGCATAATCTTTTTAAGCGCCGCGCTTGATGCATGAATTGGCAGTTGCGCCGCTTCATTGGGCGCTTGGTTTTGCGGAGCGTAATCCTGCCCATAGTGATTCCCGTGAAACATACGCCGCGGGGCGGATGGGCGGATCTTATCGGTTGACCGGGATGAAGGTGACTTCGGTTGGCGGCAAAAGCAAAGCCCCGCAAGCAGTTAGCTTGCGGGGCTTAGTTTGGTGCCCAGAAGAGGACTCGAACCTCCACGCCTTGCGGCACACGGACCTGAACCGTGCGCGTCTACCAATTCCGCCATCTGGGCCGGTTGGTAGGGCGGCTTTTACGGTCAGGTCAGGGGGCTGTCAACGGGATTTTCTTATTTTCTTCATATGAAATTCAGACACTCCCGGCGCGACCCCTATAAGACGCCGGAATCCCCTTGTCCCACAAAGGGCTTGGCGGTAATCAAAGGATGAAAATATGCAAGGGAAGGCCCAGCCGATGTCGAAGCTTGTCACGATTTATGGCGGTTCTGGATTTGTCGGACGCTATATCACCCGCCGGATGGCGAAAGAGGGTTGGCGCATTCGCGTTGCCGTGCGTCGTCCGAACGAAGCAACGTTTGTCAAACCCTATGGCGCGGTTGGGCAGGTCGAACCGGTTCTATGCAATATCCGCGATGATGCCTCTGTCGCCGCCGCGATGGTGGGTGCAGATGCGGTCATCAATTGCGTCGGTATCTTGAACGCACAGGGCAAGAACAGCTTCGGTGCTATTCAAGCCGAAGGGGCTGGACGCGTTGCCCGGCTTGCCGCGCAGGAAGGCGTTGAGACATTGGTTCATATGTCCGCCATCACCGGTGGCGCGCAAAGCGATTATGCAAAGTCCAAAGCCCTGGGTGAAGAGCAGGTGCTGGAGCATTTCCCAGCCGCCACGATCTTGCGCCCTTCGGTGATGTTCGGAACAGAAGATCAGTTCTTTAACAAATTCGCGGCGATGACACGGTTCTCTCCGGTGTTGCCTATCACGGGGGGTGCGACGAAATTCCAACCCGTTCATGTCGACGATGTCGCCCAGGTTGCGGTTCTGGCCGCAAACGGTAAGGCATCGGGCATCTATGAGCTGGGTGGGCCAGATGTCATGACCTTTAAGGCGCTGATGCAAGAGATGTTGGATGTGATCATGCGCCGTCGCGGGGTGGTCAACCTGCCATCGGGTATCGCGTCGCTGATGGGTGGCGTGTTCGACGGGCTGCAAAAGCTGACAGGTGGCTTGTTCACCAACACGGTTTTAACCCGCGATCAGGTCAAAAGCCTTGCGAAAGACAATGTCGTGTCAAAGGGGCAGAAAACCTTTGCTGATCTGGGTATCCAGCCAGTTGCGATGGCATCGATTTTGCCAGGCTATCTGTGGCGTTTCCGGCCGCATGGTCAATATGACGCGATTCAATCCTCAGCCAAAAATATGCGTCAATCACGTTCATGAATGATACAATTGCTGCCGCGATCCTTGGGTTTCTTGAGGGTCTAACAGAATTCCTGCCGGTCTCCTCTACAGGACATGTCTTGATAGCGGGGGATCTGCTGGGGTTCCATTCCACTGCGAATGCATTCGAGGTTGTGATCCAGCTTGGGGCCGTTTTGGCCATTCTTGGGGTCTATGCCAAAAGACTTTACGATGTATTTTCCGCCGCGCCGCATGATCCACAGGCGCGGCGTTTTGTTTTTTCAGTTCTGCTGGCCTTTTTGCCCGCTGTGGTGATCGGCGTTCTGGCGCATGACTTTATCAAAGCGGTGCTTTTTGAATCGCCGGCATTGATTGCGGTTATGCTGATCCTTGGCGGGATTGTCCTGCTGTGGATTGATCGAAAAGATCTGACGGTTGAACATGACGATGCCATGCGTCTGCCACTGAAGACCGCGTTTTGGATCGGGGTTATTCAATGCCTTGCGATGATCCCGGGCACATCTCGGTCAGGGTCGACTATCGTTGGTGCTATGTTGATGGGCGTTTCCAAACGCGCTGCGGCAGAATTTAGCTTCTTTTTGTCCATGCCGACGATGGCAGGGGCTTTTGCCTATGATCTCTATAAAAATCGCGACATCCTATCGGTTGACGATCTGCATCTGATTTTGATCGGGTTTGTGATGGCCTTCGTGTCGGCGATTATCGTTGTGCGCGGGTTGTTGGATTTCATCAGCCGGCATGGTTATGCGCCTTTTGGTTGGTGGAGAATCATTTTCGGTTCGGCGGTTTTGATGGGGATTGCAGTAGGATATATCTAACTAGGTAACGCATACTTACCTAAATACGAGAAATTCTCGCGCGGAAGTGTGGTTATTATGTAAAAAAGACGAAATTGGGTCAGCCTTCCTGACTTTTATTGGGAATTGATCCGGTGTAGCAAGACGCAACTCAAGGATTCCGCAGGGAGGCGCAGCCATGGCCAAGCAACGCATGCTGAAATTCGTTTCGACCAATAAAGAGATGCCGAATAAGCGCGGGGCAGATACCCGCGCGCAGGATTTCAATGAAATCTACGCAGAATTCGCAACGGCCAAAGCCGAAGAGCAAGCCAGCCGCTGCTCGCAATGTGGTGTGCCATATTGCCAAACGCATTGCCCATTGCATAACAACATCCCAGATTGGCTTCGCTTGACTGCCGAAGGGCGTCTGGAAGAGGCGTATAACATCAGCCAGGCTACGAATACCTTCCCCGAGATCTGTGGCCGTATCTGCCCGCAGGACCGTTTGTGCGAAGGCAATTGCGTCATTGAACAATCGGGCCATGGCACGGTTACCATCGGTGCGGTGGAAAAATATATCACCGATACCGCGTGGGAAAACGGTTGGGTCAAACCAGTTGTCGCCAACAAAGAGCGCACTGAAAGCGTCGCAATCATTGGTGCAGGGCCGGGAGGTCTGTCGGCTGCGGATGTGCTGCGCCGTCAGGGTGTGCAGGTCACCGTATATGATCGCCATGATCGCGCCGGTGGTTTGCTGACCTATGGTATCCCCGGCTTTAAGCTGGAAAAAGACGTTGTGATGCGCCGTATCGAACAGCTTGAAAAAGGCGGTGTTGAATTCGTGCTGAATTGTAATGTTGGGACGGACATCACCTTCGACGCGATCCGTGGCAAACATGACGCTGTGCTGATCGCAACCGGGGTGTATAAAACCCGTGACCTGCGTGATCCGGGCGGCGATGCGGCTGGTATCGTGCGTGCGATCGATTATTTGACCTGCTCGAACAAGCTGAGCTTCGGTGACAGCGTTCCCGAATATGACGACGGCACATTGAATGCCAAAGGCAAGAATGTGGTTGTCATTGGGGGTGGTGATACGGCGATGGACTGTGTGCGCACGGCCATTCGGCAGGGCGCGACCTCGGTGAAATGTCTGTATCGTCGGGATCGTGCGAATATGCCCGGCTCGCAACGCGAAGTGCAAAACGCCGAAGAAGAAGGTGCGGAATTCGTCTGGCTTGCGGCACCCAAAGGCTTCAGCGGAAACCCGGTCAGCGCAATGACCATTCAGCAGATGAAATTGGGGCAACCCGATGCGTCGGGCCGTCAATCGCCAGAGCCGATTGAAGGCGGGCTGTATGAAGAGAAAACTGACCTGGTCATCAAAGCCCTTGGGTTTGAGCCGGAAGATCTGCCAGAGCAATGGAACGCCGACGATCTGGAAGTGACCCGTTGGGGCACGGTCAAGGCGGCGTTCGGCACACATGCGACCAATCTTCCCGGCGTTTATGCCGTGGGCGATATCGTGCGCGGTGCGTCTTTGGTGGTTTGGGCCATTCGTGATGGCCGCGAAGCTGGCGAAGAGATCATCCGCTTCCTCGATGGTGCGACCGCAGTCGCAGCAGAGTAAACGCGTTTAGGGACACCGGCCTTGGCGCATCTTAAATGGTGCGCCAAGGCTGTCCTTGCATGATGAAAGGCTGACTTGGGTGAAACTGGCATCTTACATGCTGGCAGGGTTTGGGGCGCTAAGCGCCTTGCCTGCGCATGCCGATGATTTGTTTGTCCCACCGCCGGGCTGTGCATTGACGATGACGGTTCAGCTGCGCGAATGTCAGGTGGCCAATCATTTCCAATGCGCGTCGGATCCTGGCGGTGAACGTTGGATTTCCTATGCCGACGGGCAAGGAGAATATTTCCTGTCGCGGATTGATCATCAAACACGCTGGGTCGAAAGCATCAGCCTTGAAACCGGTGAAATCGATTATCTGGATGTGCAGGCCTCGGCGGATCATGCATCTTTTGATACTTTGCTGGATGCGGGGCGCGATGATTATGATTTTGTCACGCTGAATAATTTCGGAGAAACCCGCCGGTATGTTGGGCATGATCAGCTGACGGGACAGACAGTGACCATTGATGGTGTACCACTGGAACGCAGTGAGTTTTCTGTAAAAACGCTGGATGGCGCAGGGAATTTCATTTCAAGCCGCAGCGGATTGCAATTTATCAGCCGTAAGATGCGCGTATTTTTCGGCGATAGCGAAGACTATAAGAACGCGTTTGGGGATGAGGCATCAAGCGCCTCTCCTCCGGCAAGTTTCGCCTTCCCCGGGGATGCCGGGTTTGGCGCAAGCACCCCTGTATTCGATTGCGATATGATGATGACGCAGTTGGATATGGGCCAAACCCGATGGAAGGCAGAGCAATGATCCCGATCACGCCGATGCCGGCAGAGCTACCGCTGCACCTAAGCTATGTTCCGGGGACCGGAAAACGGCTTGTGATTTCATTTTCTGGCGTTGGCACAGAGCGCCATAGCGTGCCAGAGATTGAATTTGGCCGCACCGCTTGGATGGATGAAGAGAACCACGTCCTGTTTGTGGCCGATGAAAGCCGCAGCTGGATGAACCATCCCGGCCTCGCCGAAATGATAGTTGAGACGATCGAAGATCTGGCTGAGCATCTTGACGTGACAGAGATCTGCGCCATCGGCAATTCAATGGGTGGCAGCGCCGCGCTTATTCTGGCGTCGCAGATGGCCGTGGACCGGGTCATTGTGTTTTCGCCGCAATTTTCGGTGCACCCCGATGTGATACCAGAAGAAAGCCGTTGGATGTTCTTCCGCAAAGAGATCGAAGATTGGCTCTATCCGACAATGCCCGATCTGACGGATTCGCAAACAGATGTATTGATGCTTCACGGCGGCACGGATCGGGAGCGGGCGCATGCGCTGCGCTTTCCTGACACGTCGCGGTATCGGCATTTCATTTTCCCAGATGAAGATCACAATATTGCGCCCATGCTGCATGAAAGCGACGCATTGGGCACGATCGTTCATCGTGCATTGCGCGGTCAGATGACCCGCGCGTGCTCCACCATCAAAGCCGCGGGCGGTGTGCATCGCCGCACCTATGAGACCCAGCGGCTCAACGACTTCTCCGAGGAGGCATAACATGACCAAATACGACGAAGCCTGGGTTGCCCGCGAGAAAGCCAAGCGGGCTTGGATGGCGGATAACACGCTGTATCGCGAAGATGATGAAAAGGCCTCTTGCGGGGTTGGCCTTGTGGTGTCCATTGACGGTAAAGCATCACGTAAAGTGGTGGCCAATGGTATCGACGCGCTGAAAGCGATCTGGCATCGCGGAGCAGTGGACGCGGACGGCAAAACCGGTGATGGTGCAGGTATCCACCTGCAAATTCCTGCGCCGTTCTTCTATGACCAGATCCGCCGCACCGGGCATGAGCCGGATACGCAAAAGCGTATCGCAGTGGGACAGGTGTTCTTGCCGCGCACCGATTTCGGCGCACAAGAGCGCTGCCGGACCATCGTGGAAACCGAAGTTCTGCGGATGGGCCATTATATTTACGGCTGGCGCCACGTTCCCGTTGATACGTCGTGCCTGGGCGAAAAGGCCAATGCGACGCGTCCGGAAATTGAACAGATCCTGATCCGGAATGAGAAGGATATCGACGAAGAACAGTTCGAACGCGAATTGTATATCATTCGCCGCCGGATCGAAAAATCAGCCATCGCAGCACAGGTCGGCGAGCTGTATATGTGTTCGTTGTCGACCCGGTCGATCATTTATAAAGGCATGATGCTGGCAGAACAGGTTGCGGAATTCTATCCCGACCTGAAAGACGAGCGTTTTGAATCGGCCTTTGCGATTTATCACCAGCGGTATTCCACCAACACTTTCCCGCAGTGGTGGTTGGCACAGCCCTTCCGTATGTTGGCCCATAACGGTGAGATCAACACGATCAAAGGCAACGTCAACTGGATGAAATCGCATGAAATCCGTATGGCCTCGAAGGCTTTCGGTGACATGGCAGAAGATATCAAACCAGTGATCCCGGCAGGATCATCGGATTCCGGTGCGCTGGATTCTGTGTTTGAATTGATGGTCCGTTCGGGCCGGTCTGCGCCGATGGCGAAAACCATGCTGGTGCCAGAAGCTTGGTCGAATTCGACCGAGGAAATGCCTCAGGCGTGGCAAGACATGTATGCCTATTCCAACGCCGTGATGGAGCCGTGGGACGGCCCGGCCGCCTTGGCAATGACAGATGGCCGCTGGGTGTGTGGTGGTCTGGACCGTAACGGGTTGCGCCCGCTGCGTTATGTGGTGACAGGCGATGGCGTTCTGATCGCCGGGTCCGAGGTGGGCATGGTGCCTACCGATGAAGCCACGGTTGTGGAAAAAGGCGCGCTTGGTCCGGGCCAGATGATTGCTGTCGATATGGCTGAGGGTAAGCTGTATCACGACAAGGAAATGAAGGACCTTCTGGCCGAAAAGCGCCCCTTTGGCGACTGGATCGAAAAAGTCACTGATCTGTCAGAGATGATGCGCGAATTGCCTGAAAAGCCGATGTTTACCGGCGATGACCTGCGCCAGCGTCAAAAAGCTGCAGGCTATACGGTCGAAGAGATTGAACAGATCCTTGCGCCGATGGGCGAAGATGGCAAAGAGGCGATTGCCTCAATGGGTGACGACACGCCACCGGCGGTTTTGTCAAAGAAATATCGCCCACTTAGCCATTTCTTCCGCCAGAACTTCAGCCAGGTGACGAACCCGCCGATCGATAGTCTGCGCGAAAGCCGCGTAATGTCGTTGAAAACGCGCTTTGGCAACCTGCGCAACGTGCTGGAGGAATCCGGCGCCCAGACAGAGATCTTGATCCTTGATACGCCATTCATTGCGAATGAAGAATTCAAGAAGATGGTGTCGGAATTCGGCGAAAGCGTTTGCCTGATCGACTGCACCTTCCCGGCGGACGCCGATCAAGAGGCGCTGCGTCTTGGCCTGCAACGCATCCGCGAAGAGGCCGAAGATGCGGTGCGCTCTGGCGCGGGCCATCTGGTGCTGACCGACGAACATCAGTCGGCGGAAAAAGTTGCGATGCCGATGATCCTTGCGACTTCGGCTGTGCATTCGTGGCTGACGAAGAAAGGTCTGCGCACGTTCACCTCGATCAATGTGCGGTCGGCGGAATGTATCGACCCGCATTACTTTGCTGTTCTGGTGGGGTCGGGGGCGACCACCGTCAACGCCTATCTGGCAGAAGACACGCTGGCCGATCGGATTGATCGCGGATTGTTGGATGGCACCTTGCTGGATGCCGTGCGCAAATTCCGTGCCGCCATTGATGCCGGTCTGCTGAAGATCATGGCAAAGATGGGGATTTCGGTCATTTCGTCCTATCGCGGCGGTTTGAACTTTGAGGCCGTGGGCCTGTCGCGTGCGATGGTGGCGGAATATTTCCCCGGCATGCATTCGCGGATTTCGGGCATTGGTATCCACGGCATCCAGCACAAGCTGGAAGAGGTGCACGCGCTTGGTTGGAAAGGCCAGCAAGATGTTCTGCCTATCGGTGGGTTCTATAAATCCCGCCGTTCGGGCGAGAAACACGCCTGGGGCGCGCAGTCGATGCATATGCTGCAAGCGGCCTGTGACCGTGCCAGCTATGATTTGTGGAAACAGTATAGCGCGATGATGAAGGCGAATCCGCCGATCCATATTCGTGACCTGCTGGATGTAAAACCATTGGGCAAGCCGGTTCCGATTGAGGAAGTCGAATCCATTACTTCGATCCGGAAGCGTTTCGTGACGCCGGGCATGTCCTTGGGCGCATTGTCGCCAGAGGCGCATAAGTTGCTGAACGTGGCAATGAACCGGATCGGCGCCAAGTCGGATTCGGGTGAAGGCGGCGAAGATCCGGCGCATTTCGTGCCTGAACCCAATGGTGACAACCCATCGGCCAAGATCAAACAGGTGGCGTCGGGCCGGTTCGGTGTGACTGCCGAATACCTGAACCATTGCGAAGAGCTTGAGATCAAGGTTGCCCAAGGGGCGAAACCGGGCGAGGGCGGTCAGCTTCCCGGCATGAAGGTCACCGACCTGATTGCGCGTTTGCGCCATTCCACCAAAGGCGTGACACTGATTTCGCCACCGCCACACCACGATATCTACTCGATCGAAGACCTTGCGCAGCTGATCTATGACCTGAAGCAGATCAACCCGAAGGTCAAAGTGACGGTGAAACTGGTGGCGTCTTCGGGCGTTGGCACGATCGCGGCAGGTGTGGCCAAGGCCAAAGCGGATATCATCTTGATCTCTGGCCATAATGGCGGCACGGGCGCATCGCCTGCGACCTCGATCAAATTCGCAGGTCTGCCGTGGGAGATGGGTCTGACCGAGGCGCATCAGGTTCTGGCGATGAACAACCTGCGTGAGCGCGTAACTCTGCGCACAGATGGTGGTTTGCGCACGGGACGCGATGTTGTGATGGCGGCGATGATGGGGGCCGAGGAATATGGTATCGGCACCGCTGCGCTTGTTGCGATGGGCTGTATCATGGTGCGTCAGTGCCAGTCGAACACCTGCCCGGTGGGCGTCTGCACCCAGGACCCCGAGCTGCGTAACAAATTCACGGGTTCTGCGGATAAAGTGGTCAACTTGATCACATTCTATGCGCAAGAGGTGCGTGAATTGCTGGCCTCCATCGGGGCGCGCTCCATGGATGAGATCATTGGCCGTGCGGATCTGTTGACACAGGTCAGCCGTGGATCGGCGCATCTGGACGATCTGGATCTGAACCCGCTTCTGCTGACCGTGGATGGGTGGGATAAAATCGTCTATGATCGCTCCAAGCCGCGCAACTACGTGCCTGATACGCTGGACGCAGAGATCATCCGTGATGGTGCGCGTTTCTTCGAAGAGGGCGAAAAGATGCAGCTGTCCTATGCCGTGCGCAACACGCATCGGACCATTGGCACGCGCGCATCGAGCCATATCGTGCAGAATTTCGGGATGCGCAACGCGCTGCAACCTGATCACCTGACGGTAAAGCTGACCGGGTCCGCCGGGCAGTCACTGGGGGCCTTTGCGGCGCCGGGGCTGAAGATCGAAGTGTCCGGCGATGCCAATGACTATGTCGCCAAAGGTCTGTCGGGCGGTATCGTCACCGTGCGCCCGCCAATGTCATCGCCGCTGAAAGCGTCTGAAAATACGATTATCGGCAATACCGTGCTTTACGGTGCTACCGATGGATATTTGTTCGCAGCAGGCCGCGCGGGCGAGCGTTTCGCCGTGCGGAACTCTGGCGCGAAGGCGGTGATCGAGGGCTGCGGCACCAATGGTTGTGAATATATGACCGGTGGTGTGACCGTGATCCTTGGGTCGATCGGGTCGAATTTCGGCGCGGGTATGACTGGCGGCATGAGCTATCTGTATGATCCTGACGGGGTCGCCGAGGATCTGATCAACCCGGAATCCTTGGTTACCTGTGGCCTAGGCCATGCGCATTGGGAAGCAGAGCTGAAAGGCCTGATCGAACGTCATGTCGAAGAGACACGCTCGCAAAAGGCGCTGGATATCTTGCAAAATTGGGATGTCGAAAAGGCAAACTTCTTACAGGTATGCCCGAAAGAGATGCTCAAGCTACTGCCCTATCCGCTAACGGATGAAGCAGAGGCGGTCCCCGCAGAGTAAAGCGGATCCGACCTTTGGTGGATGCCAAAGCCATCCGCTGACAAAGACATTATACGCCCCGGTAACGCAGGTTGCCGGGGCGTATCCTTTGGGGCCAGCGTCATAGCGCAAATACGCCCCAAACGCGGGTGATAGCTCGCCCCGATTGCGCCTCTGACGCTCGGCTCATGCCACAAAGGCGAGGGTGTAACAGTGTAACGACGGAGCCGCCTGCATTTGGTCACTGCCAATATACCATCAGTTGGCACTCCTGACTGATTTGGCAGTTGCGTTCTGTCAAATTATATTATTTATTTCAGTGCTTTATGATTTATGCGCTTCCCGCACTTAGCATAAGCACGCAGGGCGGTAGCCAAAAAATGGCCAGCAATACGAGCCCTAAAACGTTCATACCGGTATTGGCCATCCGCTATTCGTCCAGCACCATCTCCATGAGCTTGTCGCCGTCGATCATGTCGCGATCTCTCGCCGGATCAGCGAACCTGCGGAGATTGATCTTATATGTGGGAGAGGAGACAATCCTGCCCGGCTTCTCATTGGGTATCAGCGTCATGCTGGCGTTGAACTCCTCGACAAGCCGGACGGTCTCGGAGGCTTTGCCAACGCGGGATTCCCCCCGTGACCAGCAAGCCGCGCGCCTCGAAATGCCAGCCGATGAAAGCTATGCTGAATGTCACTGAGAACTGACCCGGTATTTTCACCGAGCTTTGACCCACTCTTCATTCTGCGCCGTGGTCTATGATGTGGTCAATGTTTTGGTCTCCTTTCGTGTTTTCTTTGCAGCCTTAGCGCAGGCCTTGAAGCGGTAGCTATCGTTTCCGGTCTTGAGGATGTGACAGCGGTGTGTGAGGCTCTCGAGGAGCGCGGTTGTCATCTTTGCGTCTCCAAATACCTGCGCCCATTCCGAGAAGCTGAGGTTGGTGGTGATGATAACGCTGGTGCGCTCGTGACGCAGGCTCCTGCTGGATCATGACGCATGGCGCTTCTCCGCAGTTTGTTTCAACCCATCATAGCGATCCACATTGGCCTCTGGCGTTGTTTGCAATGCCAGCGCGTCCGACGGATCGACCTCGGGGTGATCTGTCGGCTTGCGGTCGATCAATCGGTGCAGCAGATTCAGAATATGCGTTTTGGTCGGTACACCCGCTTCCAGCGCCAGTTTTACCGTGCACAGGACGTCTTCCTCATTGTGCTGAAGAACCAATGACAGGACATCGACCATCTCTCCGTCTCCGCCCTGTTTGCGTAGCATATGAGCCTGCAATTGACGGAAAGCGTTTGGCATCTCCGCGAACGGGGCGCCATTCCGAAGGGGCCCCGGTTTGCGTTGGATAACAGCGAGATAGTGGCGCCAGTCATAGATGACCTTGCCGGGTTTGCGATGAGACCGCTCGATGATCCGCGTATGCTCACAGACCGTTTTCCCTTCAGCGACCACGACCAGCCGATCAGGGTAGACATGCAGGCTGATCCGGCGGTTCGCAAAGCTGGCAGGCACACTGTAGCGATTGCGTTCGAAGGTTATCAGGCATGTTGGCGATACGCGTTTGCTGTGTTCGATAAAGCCGTCAAATGCTGGCGGCAGCGCCATCAGCATGGGTCTCTCGGCCTCCCACGTCAGCGATGGACCCCGGCAAAGCCTTGTGCGGTGTCTCTGCCCAAAGAGCGATACAGCGATCTTCAAGCCATTGGTTTAACTCGCCCAAGCCAGCAAAAACCGGCATGACCTGCCACATACGGTTGCGCGCATCCTGCACATTCTTCTCAACCTGACCCTTCCCCCAGCCCGCTGCCGGATTGCAGAACTCCGGTTCAAAGACATAGTGGCTGGCCATGGCTTTGCAGCGCGCATTGACGTCTCGCTGCTTGCCTTTGCCAACGCGGTCAACTGCCGTCTTCATATTGTCATAGATGCCACGTCCGGGGACGCCGCCAAAAACCCTGAACGCATGCCAATGAGCGTCGAACAGCATCTCATGCGTTTGCAGCGGATAAGCGCGTACCAAGAACGCGCGACCTGAAGTTTGACCCGCTCACCACCAATGTTGGCCCAGTCCTCGCTCCAATCGCATTGGAACGCTTCGCCGGGCTGGAACACCAACGGCACATAGGTGCCGCGCCCCGTCGTCTGTTCCGCTTCATGCTGATCAGCGCGCCACGCTCGTGCAAAAGCCGCCACGCGTTCATAGGAGCCGTCATATCCCAGCCTCACCAGATCAGCATGCATTTGCTTTACCGTCCGCCGCCCTTTGCGTGACTTCCGCGTCTGGATCAAAAGCCAAGTGGACAAACGATCCGCATAGGGATCCAGCTTGCTTGGATGCTTGGATGCTTGGATGCTTGGATGCTTGGATGCTTGGGCGTCTTGAACTGTGGCTCTACCGCGCCTTCGCGCAGATACATCCTGATCGTATTCCGAGACAAACCCGTCCGCCGGGCGATCTCGCGTATCGGCATTTTGTCACGCAATGCCCAGCGTCTGATGACACTCAAAAATCCCATGTCGATCACTCCAAATCCCCCCAACCAAAACCGTCGGGGCAGGGTGTTCACACGGGTTAATTTTCAGTGACAATCAACACACCGGTTCCGATTGAACCGAGGAGGTAATCGACAAGCCAACGCCGCCCTGTATCGCGTTGCCATCGTGAGAATGCGAAGCCACGAACCCACGCTTGCCTATGCCCAGAAACGCATGAAAGACGGGAAAAGCAAAAGCGAGATCATTCGTTGCCTGAAACGCTATATCGTTCGCGAAATCTACAGCCAGCTCTGCGTGCCGGAATCAGCCCGGATTGCCGCTTGACGAATATAGGAGCTTCAATGCGGCGGTCGAGGCGTGCTTTAAAACCATCAAGGCTGAACTGATCTGGCGACGGTCGTGGGAAACGTGCAGGCAGGCTGAGATGGCGATCTTCGAATACATCAATGGCTTCTACAATCCGCAGCGCCGGCACCCAGCATTGGGGTGGAAAAGCCCGGTCGCCTTCGAACGGAAGGCGGCTTAAACGAGCACTTGGGGCGGCATCAAACCGTGACAGGTCCAAAAATGGCCGCGTAAACTCTACGTCCAAGCCTCCGTAAAAATGGGGGGATTACCGGTAGACCGCCAGTGAAATCCGTGCCGACCCTCATTTCCGAGAACCATCCGAACCGTCCGTTTGCGGACTTCAAGCGTATATTTTTTTGGTTGTTTTTCTAATAATTATCCATCCTACTAAGGGGTTGGAGCCTCCGACAAACCCGCAGCGATTCACTCGATCGATCGAAGGACGGAACCATGTCACGAGGGCGAGCTTTGCTTTCCGTCGTCTTGAGGCTTGATGAGGTTGGGAGAGCGAGCAGCAGTTGGCTTCGAGTGATGAAACTCATGTTTTGCTAGGACAAATCCCAAACTCGGGTCTGATACACCCAAATTCACACCGGATTGGATAATTCTAACGGGAAATTGGTCGGAGCGAGAGGATTCGAACCTCCGACCCCCTGCTCCCGAAGCAGGTGCGCTACCAGGCTGCGCTACGCTCCGACCGTGGGCGGGGAATTACCCCCTCCAAAGGCGTAATACAAGAGAAAAAACAGTGCTAACCCTTCGGTCGCCGTCCGCGCGCGGCGCGCTCTGTCATCGGCGGAAAGAAGTTTTCCCGCTTGAGCATGCGATATAAAAGTGAGCTACGCGGAGCGATTGCAGTTTCCACGCGTTGGCGGGTTTGCAAGACTGGCGTATTCTCAGACGTGCCGGCTGTTCCTTCGCGGAACACGATATACATGCCCGACCCAATCACTACGGCGGCACCGACAAGGGTGATCGTGTCGACGCTTTCATCAAAGAATGCATAGCCAAAAATAACCGCCCAGACGATTTGGGAATATTGCATGGGCGCGACGATCACCGCCTCACCTGCGCGATATGCCAGAATGGTGATGAACGACGCAATAAGCCCGAACAAGGCGATGATGCCCATCAGGCCCAGGTCAGAGAGCTCCATCGGGACATAGACAAAGGGCAGGGCGATCCCCATCACCAAGAAATTGCCCATCATCGGATAGAGTAATAAGACGATAGAACGTTCTTCTGCGCCGATCTTGCGCACGATCACAGAGGCCATTGCATTGCAAAATGCCGCAAGCATCGCCGCGGCATGACCAAGCGCAAGGTCGGCTTGGCCCGGACGCACTACGATCACCACGCCAATCAGACCAACGATCACCGCCATCCAACGCCGAAACCGCACCGTCTCGCCCAGAATTGGGATCGATAGCACCGTCACCAACAATGGCGATGCAAAGAGGATGGGATAGACCTGCGCCAGCGGCAGTGTGGTAAACGCATAAAAGGCAGAAACGCCGGTAATGATGGTGCAAGCTGATCGCAAAATGACCCAGAACGGATAGACAGGGCGTAGGTGGCCTGCCTTTTTTTCATTCAGCATGATGAATGAGATCAGCGGGAACCCCAGCAATGCGGCCACAAATACGATCTGAAACGCTGAAAAATGACCACCAAGCGATTTTACAACAGCATCATGGGTGGCATAGATCGCCATTGCCAGCAGGCCCAGAAGAGCCCCTTTCAGATTGTTGCGTGCGTCCATTATTGCTCTCCCCTCATGTGACTGAAGCTACAGTGCAATCCGCCCATGGCAAGGGGGGCGACGATAGAAAGCGCTTGTGGGAAGTTGGTTGGATGGATTTGTCGGATTATTATGCGCGCGGCGCCTGCGCGGATGGTTCGATACCGCGGCTATGATGTGCCTTGGCGGATGCCGAGCTGAAGACATGTTGGCGAAGGCATTCGCCAACATGCTGATCTTATATGATATTAGACGACCTTGGGCTTGGCGCCCTCAGTTTCTGTATCCGTGACGATCGTCGGGGCGACAGTGGCTGCCCCGACAGGGTCGACAATTTCGGCATCTTCCGGTGCAGCAGCGGGGGCTTTGCTGGCATTTGGAGCAGGTTCAGATATGTCTTGCGACACCGGGGTCACAGCGGGTTGCCCAACAATCACCGGCAGCATTTCCGCTCCGTGCGGCAAGGGCTGTTCGGTTTTTGTCGGCTCGCGCCATGTCAATGTATCGAAGCCACCACAATTGTCACAGATCGGCATCCATTCGGGTTGAATGGTCTGGCATTTGTCACAGCACCACTGCGGGCCACGCGGGGCAGACAGCGCACGCGCCAGCCAGCCGCGTACAACAGCGTCATCCGCGCCTTCACCGCGTTCGATCGCGGCAAGGATCGCCATGACCCGTGCGGTTGGGTGGGTTTGCGCCAGATCGCCAATCGCGCGCCGCGCCTCTGGGAAGTTCTCGGCAGCGATGTTCAGCTCGGCCTTCAGCAGACGAGTCTCTTCATGATCGGGGCGCAGAACCAGAAGTTTCTGGAACCGTTTCAACCGCGCCTGCGCATCTTCTGTGGGTTCAATTTCCGCGAAGACGGTGGCCAGGTCAGGATGCGGCTGCGCCTCCCATGCTTTCTTGATCACGCGAATCGCGGCTTTGGGTTTTTCTTTAGCGATATAGGTGCGTGCTGCCATTGCCGCCGCCGGAATAAGGTCGGGCGAAGATTTGTTGGCAGCGATCGCAGCCTCTTGGGCCTCTATGCTGGCGCCTTCGTCCAGAACCACTTTGGCCTCTTGCAATGCCAAAACGGCATCGCGGCGTTTGTGGAGGTCTTTCGGCAGTTCCCCTGTGGCACGTTTGGATTTCAGCACCTTGCGTGCATCAGCCCATTGGCCTTTTTCAGTGGATAGCTTGAGCAATGTGTCTTGCACCTCGACATTGCCGGGTTTCAAACGCCAGGCTTTCTCGGCCAGCTTCATCGCGGTATCGGTGTCGCCCTCCGCAAGTTTCTGGCGCATCAATCCGCGAATGCCGACAAACCGGGTGCGATCATCGGTCAGCAGCACTTTGTAACTGTCTGTGGCGTTTTTAGTGTCGCCTGCCATTTCATGTGCCTGGGCGGCAACCAGTTGTGTAACCTGAGGTTTCTGCAGCAGGCGTTCAGCTTTTTTCACGCTGGACGTGGCCTGTTTGGGATCACCCGCTGCGGTCGCCAAGATTGCATCCGAAAGCGCCTGATACCCTTTGCGTTCGCGGTTGCGGTCAAAATACCGCGACAGCGCAGTTTCGTCACCGTTCAGGAAACGCAGAAGCGCGACGATCAGGCCGACGATGCGAATGGTCAACCAGACGGCCACGAAAATGAGAAGCACGCCGATGACGGCCATCAATGGGCTAAGGGTGAATTCGGTGTTCATCGCGGTGATGCGAATGGCTTCGCCGCTTTCCAAAAGCTGCATCGCGCCCAAAGTGATGGCGGCGACAAGGATGAAAAACACGGCGACTTTGATAAATGACCAGAGCATGGCGGCCTCCTTAATTCGCGTCGGTGCCAAGCTGATCAAGTGCGCTTAGCGCGTCGATCCGCTTTTGGGCCTGTGCCACCCAATCGGCCATTGCTGCTTGGCCTGCTTCGGGCAAACCCGAAACATCGGCTACGGCAGTGTCGAAATCTGCGTGATCAACCGCGGTTTGCGCGCGCGATAATACGGCGTTGGGCGTGTCGCCCTCTTGCTCGTTCAGCGAACGTGCGCCGGTTTGCGTCAGGAAAAATGTCTTTAGTTTATCCCCAGCGGACGCATTTTGCGCAGCTTGTTTGCGTGATGCATCCAGGGCGGCGCGGGCAGGTGCAGCAAAGCTGCTTTGCAGGGCCTCAATCGACGGAACATCGGCAGTCAACGCGTCAGGCACGTTGTAATCAGCGGCCTGCAGATCGGCGATGGCCTTATCTGTGGGGGCGCCGCTGTCCAGCGCGGCAGCCAGACGTGCAATGGCCGCCTGTGCCAAGGCTGCGTTTGCGGCGGATTGGCTGTCAGCGCGCAATTTCGCGGCCTGCTCTTCCGCGGCAGTGATCTTATCCTGTGCCTCTTGGGCTGCTTGGGCGATGCGCTGCTGGATTTCTGCGCCGCCACCATCTTCGACCATCGCCTTCAGCGATGCGATTTCCGCCTGCATAGCGCTAAAATCCGCAGATCCGCCGCTCGTGTCATTTCGGGCCTCTAGCGCGCTGAGCCGATCATCTAACCCGGTCAGGGCATTGCCCAAATCAGATGCGGATGAAATCGCCTCATCAATCCCGTTTTGCACACCAGACAGATCAGGCGCTGCCAGAGGAGAGGCTTTGACCGATTCCAATTCCTGGGTCAGGGCATCCAGACGTGCCGCCAGATCGGATAGGGATCCGTCAATTTGCCCGGCGTCGGTTTCCGGCATGAATTTTGCTGAAAGCGCAGGCGGTAGCTTTGGCAGAACAAAAACCATCGCGCCGGCGCCGATAACTGCGGCGATCACACCACCCAGCAACAGTGGCAAGAAGCCACTGCCTGAGGAATCGGCGGCGGGCGCGACCGGCGACGCGGCGTCTTTGTCTTCGGATTTGTCCGCAGGCGCGTCAGCGATGTCGGTCGGTTCGCTTTCCTCGTCTGATTTGGGGACCAAGATCGGCGCGGCGTCACCTGTTACGCTGTCGGGTGCATCACTGACTGGCGTATCTTGCGCGGCGGTATCTGTGTCACCCTCGTTGGGACGGGAGGCCGCGACGATATCGTCTTCGCCCACATGCGCCTGGGTGTCCAAAGTCACCGCGTCATCGTCGGTCGACGCTTCGCTTTCCGTTGTCCGATTCGGCGTTTGATCCGCCATTGCCTCGGTTTGATCCGATGTCTTCTCTTCGGGTTCCGGCACGGCGGTCCTCCTAAAAATTCTAAAGGCAGTGGGCTAAGCCTGCATCACCTTAGTGCTGTGTTCGGGTCCGCTCAACCCGCATTGCGTAGACGATGTAGACGCGCCAATGTGTTAAGAACGCCTGACGCATCTGGCTGTTCCGCGATTAAATGTGATTGCGCTGTGATTGCGCCCAGGGCATTGGCCGTGTTTTGACTTATGGATACAATATATAGATCTGCTGTCATCGATGTATCCATATCCTGTAGTGCCTGTGCAAGGCGCTGTGCAGATTTTTGTGAAAACAATGGCACTATAACGGCACGCCCCCCACAAAGGGCATCGCGCATTTGCGTCGAAGCGGGGCAATTTTTCTGCTTATAAACAAGGCATTCTTGAACTTTGGTCCCATGCTTTTGCAAAAGTTGGGCGATGGAAACGGCAATTTCTTGCCCGCGATAATGCACAAAGGGGCCGGGGTAGGCTGCAATCAGGCCAGCCAGACCGGTGGCATCGCCCGGACCTGTGATCACATCGCGAAATCCGGCCTGACGTGCTGCGGCTGCGGTGCGTGGCCCAACACAAAACGCACGGCCAAGCGGGGGGAGGTGGCCATTCAGAAACGGTATCACCCCATTCTCTGAGGTAAAAATCGCATCACCCTTATGCGGAACCACCGGGCAGGGGGAAATTTCGGTTAACGGTGATATGACAATCGTGGCAGGGCCGAACCGGGCCTGATACAGCTGGGCAAACCGTTCGGACGCCGCTTCAGGGCGTGTCAGCAGTAATATAGCATCCGATGGTGCTGGGGCTTGGGATTGTCTCGCCATGATGCCAGTGCTACCCCCAGACAGCCTGTTATGCAATTGAGGCAAGATGGACCAGACACTGATTTTTCTTGGTATTGAATCAAGCTGCGATGATACCGCCGCTGCCGTGGTGCGCGCAGACGATGGTGGCGCGCAGATCCTGTCCAATGTGGTCGCGGGCCAAACAGAGCTGCACGCGGCCTTTGGCGGGGTTGTCCCCGAGATCGCGGCCCGCGCCCATGCCGAGAAGCTTGATATCTGTGTGGAGCAGGCGCTTGATCAGGCGGGTGTGACGCTGAAAGATCTGGATGCGATTGCGGTGACTGCAGGGCCGGGGCTGATCGGTGGCGTGATGTCGGGCGTGATGTGTGCCAAGGGCTTGGCCGTGGGGGCCGGGTTGCCGCTGATCGGGGTCAATCATCTGGCGGGCCATGCGTTGACACCGCGCCTGACAGATGCGCTGCCCTTTCCCTATTTGATGTTGTTGGCGTCGGGCGGGCATTGCCAATTCCTGATCGCCAAAGGGCCAGAGGATTTCGTCCGGCTGGGCGGCACGATTGATGACGCCCCGGGCGAGGCGTTCGACAAGACCGCCAAGCTATTGGCATTGCCCCAACCCGGTGGTCCCAGCGTCGAGTCAGAGGCAAAATCAGGCAATCCGCAGGCCTTTGCCTTACCGCGCCCATTGATGGATCGCCCCGGCTGCGACATGAGCTTTTCGGGATTGAAGACGGCATTGCTGCGCGCCCGCGATCAGGTGATTGAACAACATGGGGGCCTGCCGCGTGCCATTCGCGCCGATCTATGCGCCAGCTTCCAAGCCGCAGTGGCTGATGTCCTGTCGAAAAAATCGCGCCGCGCCTTTGCCGAATATATGGCCTTAAGCCCGGCGCAACCCGCTTTCGCCGTGGCCGGTGGGGTGGCTGCAAATCAGGCCATTCGTGCCGCATTGGAGACGGTTTCAGCAGAGTTTAACGCGGCGTTTCTGGCGCCACCGCTGCGGTTGTGCACGGATAATGCGGCGATGATTGCCTGGGCTGGTATCGAACGCTATCGCAATGGCGGGCGCGACGGTATGGATCTGATTGCGCGCCCTCGTTGGCCGCTTGATCAGACGGCGCCGGCGCTGTTGGGGTCGGGCAAGAAAGGTGCAAAAGCATGAGCATTGCAGTTCTTGGCGCGGGGGCATTCGGCACCGCCTTGGCCATTAGCCTGGCGCAAAACGGTCCGGTGGTATTATGGGCACGGCGTCCCGATCACGCGGCAGATATGGTCCAGCAGGGCGAAAATGCTGCACGTTTGCCCGGTGTGGCCCTGCCCAAAAACGTCTCTGTTTCGGCCGATATTGCGCAGGCCTGCGGGGCGCAGACCCTGTTACTGGCGGTGCCAATGCAGCAAACGCGCGCCTTTTTGACGCAGCATGCGACCCTGCTTCAGGGCAAAACGCTTGTCAGCTGCTCAAAGGGGATTGATCTGGAAACCCTGCGCGGCCCGACGGCATTGATCGAAGAAATAGTGCCAAGCGCGCGGCCCGCCGTTCTGACCGGACCAAGCTTTGCCGCCGATATTGCACGTGGCTTGCCAACTGCGTTGACATTGGCGTGCCGCGATCAGGCGCAGGTCTTGCAAGAACAGCTTTCGACGCCAACCTTGCGCCTGTATCGGACACCCGATCTGATCGGTGCGGAATTGGGCGGCGCATTGAAAAATGTGATCGCGATTGGTGCGGGCGTCGTGATGGGCGCGGGGTTGGGTGATTCGGCTCGCGCGGCGCTGATCACGCGCGGCTTTGCCGAAATGAACCGTCTGGCGCTGATGCTGGGTGCGGAGCCAGAGACACTGTCGGGGCTGTCCGGGTTTGGGGATCTGGTCCTGACCTGCACATCCGATCTGTCGCGTAATTATCGTCGCGGGTTCGCACTGGGCGCGGCGCAAGAAATTGACCCAAGCATCACAGTCGAAGGCGCTGCAACCGCTTGCGCCGTGGCGCGGCTGGCAAAGGCGCGATGCATTGATATGCCGATTGCGGCCATGATCGCTGCGCTGACTGAACATCACATCACAGTGGCGCAGGCCACACAGGCGCTTTTGTCGCGCCCCTTAAAGGAGGAATGAATGCTGTATGCCGTGATCTGTCGGGATAAGCCCGGCGCTTTGCAAATTCGTTTGGACACACGCGATGCGCATTTGGCCTATATCAAAGAGACAGGTATTGTTGCGCAGGCGGGTCCGTTCATTGAGGAAGGGCAGATGTGCGGCTCTTTGGTGATTTTGGAATGTGACACTTTGGGCGCGGCGCAGGATTGGGCGGCGAATGATCCCTATGCGCATGCAGGGCTGTTTGAAAACGTCGTCATTTCGGAATGGAAAAAGGTGATCGGCTAATGCGCTACTGGCTGTTTAAATCCGAGCCAAACAAGTTCCCCTGGGAGGATCTGGTTGCCAAAGGCGATGCGGGTGAGGAATGGGACGGTATCCGCAATTATCAGGCGCGCAACAATATGCGCGAAATGAAAGTGGGCGATCGCGGATTTTTCTACCATTCAAATATTGGAAAAGAGGTGGTGGGCATCTGTGAAGTCAGTGCCGAAAGCGCCCCTGACAGCACGACCGACGATCCGCGTTGGGATTGCGTGCATCTGAAAGCCATTCGCCCGTTTAAAACTCCGGTGACTTTGGCTGCTGTGAAGGCAGAGCCGCGCCTGGCGGAAATGTCACTGGTTACATCGATGCGTCTGTCAGTGCAGCCGGTGACGCAAGAGGAATGGACGCTTGTCTGCGCGATGGGCGACACGGATGCCAACTGATTTGATCGTGCCGCTATATGTGGCGGCACGGTTGCTGCGGCAATGATATATTTGCCCCCAGCATATGCCGAAACATGTGATGTCTTACCGGCATGGGCATGATGATATGGTTTGAAACAGCCAGATCGCACAAATTGCACGACCGATATTTCGTCCTCGCAAAAATGCAAAGGGCCCCGGCACCCCTACCAGGACCCTTCTACCCCACGTGCTCCCCTACGCACCACACGTGAAACTTATTCGGGCCTGGCCATACTAGCCGGCAAAATTACTTAGCCACATTCGTGATGAAATCACAAGTTTTTGATACCTAAAATGATTCGATTTCAGGTAGTTGTGGTTATCTGACTGTTAATGATTTTTGTGATGGCCGGAAAAGAATCGCTTTGCCCTTGCCGCCTATCGGTGCACCGCTAAATTGCGACCTTATGAAACAGGTTGTTATTGTCGCGCACGGCTCCCCGTCTGATCCTGATCCGCAAGATCGTAGGCTGCATCAGCTTGCGCAGCAGGTCGGGGCGCTTTGCGACGCGCAGGTGCGCGGTGCGACCTTGGCCAAGCCGGGATCATTAGAAGGCGCGCTGGAAGGATTCGACGCGCCGATTATCTATCCGTTCTTTATGGCCGAAGGGTGGTTTACCAAGCGCGAATTGCCCCGGAGATTGGCCGCGGTGAATGTTGTGGCGCGCCATATGGATCCGTTCGGGGTGGATCCCGCTTTGCCGGATCTGATCGCCGCAGCCTGTGAGGCCGCAGCGAAAGACGCCGGTCTGGACCCGTGTCACAGTGATCTGATTCTGTGTGCGCATGGGTCAAAGATCGCGAGAAAATCGAAGAACAGCGCCTATGATATGGCGCAAACGCTGCGCGGGCGCGTGCCATTTTGGCGTATTCGTGTGGCCCTGATAGAAGAGGCCCCGTTCCTGGAAGATGTCGCTGCGACCTGTACCACAGGCCTGTGCCTGCCGTTTTTTGCGCTGCGTGCCGGACATGTGGAAGGCGACATTCCCGAGGCGTTACAAAACGCGTCATTTTCTGGCCCTGCCATGGCGCCCATAGGCGAACACCCACAGGTTCCGAACTTGATTTCGAATGCTATCAACTTGTTTTGATTTATAAAAATAAGTTCGACAAAGAGTTTCTCTGATTGTCATCTAAGTGTTACAATTCTTTTGCATAAGCGTCACGCACGATCAATAGTCAGTGCGGCGAGGCCCCAATCTGGCCCAAGGACAATTATTCGGGAGAGACCCATGAAACTCGCACATATTACCGCATCGACCCTGGCAATCACGGTCGCATCGACCGCAGGCGCCTTTGCTCGTGACAATCTGCAAATTGCGGGTTCATCGACCGTTCTGCCCTACGCGTCTATCGTCGCAGAAGCATTCGGTGAAAATTTTGATTTTCCAACACCGGTTGTTGAATCTGGTGGTTCTTCCTCCGGTCTGAAACGTTTCTGCGAAGGCGTTGGTGAAAACACCATCGACGTTGCAAACGCATCGCGCGCCATCAAAGAATCAGAAGTGAAGGCCTGTGCTGACGCCGGTGTCACCGACATCATGGAAGTGCGCATCGGGTATGACGGCATCGTTTTTGCTTCGCAAAAAACCGGCCCGGATTTCGCCGCATTTGAACCTGCTGACTGGTTCAACGCGATCGCTGCCAAAGTCTTGAAGGACGGCGAGCTGGTTGACAATAGCTACACAAACTGGTCGGATTTCAACGCCGATCTGCCAGAAGCCGAAATTGCGACGTTCATTCCGGGCACCAAGCACGGCACCCGTGAAGTGTTTGAAGAAAAAGTTCTGCTGCAAGGCTGTGAAGACACAGGCGCAATGCAGGCGATGCTGGATGCCGGCATGTCCGAAGATGACGCCGAAGGTCAGTGCATGGCCGTTCGCACCGATGGTAAGTCGGTCGATATCGACGGTGATTACACCGAAACATTGGCCCGTATCGACAGCAACACCAGTGGCGTTGGCGTCTTTGGTCTGGCATTTTATGAGAACAACACCGACAAGCTGAAAGTCGCGACAATGTCTGGCGTCGCGCCTTCGACCGAGACGATCGCATCGGGTGACTACCCTGTGTCGCGCCCGCTGTTCTTCTATGTGAAGAAAGCACATATCGGCGTGATCCCCGGTCTGAAAGAATATGCTGAGTTCTTCGTCGCGGACGAAATCGCTGGCCCAGACGGTCCTTTGGCTCAGTATGGTTTGGTGTCGGATCCAGAGCTGGCGGCAACGCAAGCAGCTGTGGCTGACGAAGTCACCATGAATTCGGGTATGTAATCGCACTGCCACTCAGTGCGCAGACAGGGGCGGCACATTTCGCCGCCCCTTTTCTCTTTTAGGTCCTTTTCCAACCGACGGAGTTCACATGCCTGCGTTATGGCTCGCAGTGATCGTTCTGGCCCTGGCCGGTATAGGTTACTTTATCGGGCGCGCGCGCGCGCTCAAATCCGCCGATGGCGACATCAGGCTGCTGCATTCATTGCCCAGCTACTATGGCAGCAATGTCGCGATGTTGACGGCTGTTCCGGCACTACTGGTGTTGATCGTCTGGACGATTGTGCAGCCGCTTGTTGTGAACATGCATGTCGCAGGGCTTATCCCCGTGTCTGAACTGGACGAAGGGGTCAATCTGAATCTTGTGATGTCAGATGTGCGTCGCGTCGCGGAAGGGCTGCAAGCCGCCGTGGCCCAAGGCGCATTAAGCGTGCAGGCGGCGGCCAATATCGACCTTGGTGCGGTTGATCTGCGCGCTATTCTTGGCTCAGTCGGGGTTGCCCTGGGCTCTGATGTGACGATGGTCACTTTGGATGCTGCACAGCAATATCGCGGTGCGACCGCCACGGGACAGATAGCGATGACCGTTGTCGTGCTTATGGTTGCGCTGGGGTTGATGGGCTATACGCTGTCGAAAACCAACAAAGAGCTGCGGGCGCGTAATATCGTGGAGCGGGGCGTCAAAATTGCACTGATTTCGGCGGCTATGATCGCGATCTTGACCACCATTGGAATCATCTTTTCGCTGGTGTTCAACACGATTGAATTCTTCCGCATGTATTCTTTCAGCGACTTTTTCTTTGGCACCACTTGGGCACCGTCCTTCGGTGGCGGTTCGGCGCTTGGGGTGCTGCCGCTGCTATGGGGCACGCTGTATATCTCGTTGATCGCGCTGGCTGTGGCTGTGCCGATCGGGTTGTTCGCAGCGGTTTACCTGTCCGAATATGCATCCCGCCCGGTACGCGCCTTCGCGAAACCACTGCTTGAGATCTTGGCCGGCATTCCCACCATCGTATATGGCTTGTTTGCTTTGCTGACCGTGGGGCCGTTACTGCAACGCGTGTTCGGCGATGGCGGTCTGGGGTGGATGGATGCGGCAAGCTCTGTGATGACCGCTGGCTTGGTGATGGGCATTATGTTGATCCCGTTTGTGTCGTCGCTTTCCGATGACATCATCAATTCTGTGCCGCAGACAATGCGCGATGGCTCTTACGGGTTGGGGGCCACACGGTCCGAAACCATCCGTCAGGTGATTTTGCCAGCCGCCCTGCCGGGAATTGTCGGCGCGATTTTGCTGGCGGCATCGCGTGCAATTGGTGAGACGATGATCGTAGTGCTGGGGGCAGGGGCGGCGGCACGCCTAAGCCTGAACCCGTTCGAAGCTATGACAACCGTCACTGCAAAAATTGTATCGCAGTTGACCGGGGATGCCGACTTTGCCTCCCCCGAGGCGCTGGTCGCCTTTTCCCTTGGGATGACGCTGTTTGTCATCACATTGGGGTTGAACATCTTCGCGCTGTATATCGTGCGCAAATACCGGGAGCAGTACGAATGACCGACGCAACCGTTTCGCCCGAAAAGACCCCTAAGCGCAGCTCACTGCATACGGCCAGTGACCGCACGAAGAAACGCAATGCCTCTGAGACGCGGTTTAAGGCAATGGGGATTGGGGCGATTGCCCTTGGTATCTTCTTTCTAATCGTCTTGTTGGTGTCGATCATCAGCAATGGCATCGGGGCATATCAACAGACCTATTTGCAGGTGCCAGTTTATCTGGACCCGGCCAAGCTGGACAAAAACGGCAACCGCGATCCGGCGGATATCGCCAAAGTTTCGACATTTGGATATACACCGCTGATCCAGGCGGGGCTGCTGAGCGCGGTGCAAGACGCCAATATCGACACGCCGCTGCAAACGGCGCGGGATATGAAAAACCTGATCTCGGCATCGGCGGCGAACGTTGTGCGCCAAGATGTGGTTTCGGATCCAAACCTGATTGGTCAAACAGTGACGTTCAAACTGCTGGCCTCGTCGCGGGTTGACGGCTATCTGAAGGGCCGCGTGACCCGTGAGGGCGTGGCAGAGGATAAGAATATCAATGTCGACCAGCTGGATCTGACCGATAAGCTGGTTGATGCGGGTATCGCGGCCAAAGGCTTTAACTGGGCCTTTATCACCGGATCGGATGCGTCGGAATCGCGTGCCGAACAGGCGGGGATCGGCACCTCTATGTTGGGGTCGCTGTTCATGATGTTGGTTGTGCTGGGTTTGTCGTTGCCCATCGGTGTCGCAGCCTCGATCTATCTTGAGGAATTCGCGCCGCAAAACCGCTGGACCGATATTATTGAGGTCAATATCTCAAACTTGGCGGCGGTGCCGTCTATCGTGTTCGGTATTCTTGGCCTTTCAGTGTTCATCCAGTTCATGCATCTGCCGCAATCCGCGCCTTTGGTGGGTGGTCTGGTGCTGACGCTGATGACGTTGCCCACGATCATCATTTCGACCCGCGCGTCGTTGAAGGCAGTTCCGCCATCGATCCGTGACGCAGCGTTGGGGATCGGTGCGTCAAAAATGCAATCCGTATTCCACCATGTCCTGCCACTGGCGATGCCGGGGATCCTGACCGGGACCATCATTGGTTTGGCGCAGGCGCTGGGGGAAACCGCACCGTTGCTGCTGATCGGGATGATTGGTTACATCGCAACCAATCCGCCAGGTAATCTGATTGATGGGTTCATGGCGCCAAACTCTGCCATGCCGGCACAGATCTATGAATGGGCGAAACGGGCAGATCCGGCCTATTATGAACGGGCGTGGGGTGGCATCATCATCCTGCTGCTGTTCCTTCTAAGCATGAATATCATCGCAATTATCCTGCGCCGTAAATTTGAGCGCCGTTGGTAAGAGGGACGCAGATATGAACGACATGAGACTGACGGAGAGAAAAGTGGACTCCAAAGAGATCAAGATCGAGGCCCGCGATGTGCAGGTCTTCTACGGTGACACTCACGCCATCAAAGATGTCAATGTCGATATCCTTGATAAGACGGTCACGGCCTTTATCGGCCCGTCAGGCTGTGGCAAATCGACCTTCTTGCGAACGTTGAACCGGATGAATGACACGATTGATATTTGTCGTGTTGAAGGCGCGATCAATCTGGACGGCGAAGACATCTATGATAAGCGCGTTGATCCGGTGCAATTGCGTGCCAAGGTCGGGATGGTGTTCCAAAAGCCCAACCCGTTCCCGAAATCCATTTATGATAACGTGGCCTATGGCCCACGTATTCACGGACTGGCCCAAAGCAAAGCCGATCTGGATGAAATCGTAGAGCGCAGCCTGCGCGGTGCGGCCATCTGGAATGAGGTAAAAGACCGTTTGCACGCGCCCGGCACCGGCCTGTCGGGTGGCCAGCAGCAGCGTTTGTGCATTGCCCGCGCAGTGGCCACCTCGCCCGAGGTTTTGTTGATGGACGAGCCCTGCTCGGCGCTTGATCCGATCGCAACAGGTCAGGTTGAAGATCTGATTGATGAGCTGCGCGAGAAATTCTCGGTCGTAATTGTGACCCACTCGATGCAGCAGGCAGCGCGTGTCAGCCAGCGGACTGCCTTCTTCCATCTGGGGAACCTGGTGGAATATGGCGAAACGGGTCAGATTTTCACCAACCCAACCGACCCGCGCACTGAAAGCTATATTACCGGCCGGATCGGCTAAGGAAGGACACAGAAATGAGCGAGCATATCTCATCTGCATTTGACCGTGACCTTGAAGCGGTTCAGGCGTTGGTTGTCAAAATGGGTGGCATGATCGAGGCCCAAATCCTTGACAGTGCCCGCGCCCTGGAAACCCGCGATGGCGACTTGGCCGCCGTTGTACGCCGCCAAGACAAAGCCATCGACGCATTGGAAGAACAGATCAACGAAGAGGCTGCGCGGCTGATTGCCCTGCGCGCGCCTGTGTCGCGTGACCTGCGCATGGCACTGTCGGTCATCAAAATCGCCGCATCGCTGGAGCGTGTGGGCGATTATGCGAAAAACATCGCCAAACGCACCGAGGTGCTGTTGGATGTGCCGGATGTGAATGGCTCGCCCAAGGCGATCCGGCGGATGGCGCAAGCCGTAGAAGCGATGCTGAAAGATGCGCTGGATGCCTATATTCAGCGTGATGCCAGCCTGGCCACGGATGTGCGCGACCGTGATATCGAAGTAGACCAGATGTATAACGCACTATTTCGCGAATTCCTGACCTATATGATGGAAGATCCGCGCAATATTACAGCCTGTATGCACCTTCATTTTATTGCCAAGAATATTGAACGGATGGGGGATCACGCCACATCCATCGCAGAGCAGGTGATCTATCTTGTCACTGGCGATCTGCCAGAAGAGGCGCGGCCAAAGTCGTCCTCTGTGCCTAAATTGGAGGAGACACGGTAATATGTCGCCTGCTCAGCAGCCCTGTGTGCTTGTTGTAGAAGATGAATCTGCGCAGCGTGAAGTGCTGAACTATAATCTGGAGGCTGAAGGCTTTCGCGTTGTGATGGCTGTCAACGGCGAAGAAGCGCTATTGATGGTCAAGGAAGAAAAGCCAGATCTGATCGTATTGGACTGGATGTTGCCGAATGTGTCAGGGATTGAGATTTGTCGCCGTGTAAAGGCATCGCCGGAAACGCGACATATCCCGATCATCATGTTATCGGCCCGGACCGAGGAATCTGACCGGGTGCGTGGGCTGGAAACGGGTGCGGACGATTATGTCGTAAAACCCTATTCCGTGGTAGAGCTGATGGCGCGGTTGCGCACGCAATTGCGCCGGACCCGCCCTGCCGCGATGGGCGAGCGTTTGGCCTATGATGACATTATTTTGGACGCCAGTGAGCATCGCGTCTTTCGCGATGGTGAATTGTTGAAACTGGGCCCGACCGAATTCCGCTTGCTGTCCACATTGATGGAAAAGCCAGGTCGGGTTTGGACCCGCGATCAATTGCTGGACCGTGTATGGGGCCGCGATATCTATGTCGACACACGTACGATTGACGTGCATGTCGGGCGGTTGCGCAAGGCATTGATGGTGCATGGCGGGCAAGACCCGGTGCGCACCGTGCGTGGCACCGGCTATTCTTTGGGTTGAGCCGCCCAAAAAGCATCAACCTCGGCACGGGTCGGAATCGCATCTGCGGCTCCGGCCCGTGTGACGCTTAAAGCAGCGGCGGCGCTGGCCAAATGCATCGCGTTCGCCGGGCTCTTGCCTTCGGACAGGCCCGCCACAAGATATCCCGCGAATGTATCGCCCGCACCTGTGGTATCGACCGGTATGACCTTGAACGATGGTACGGTGATGGGATCGGCAGCTGGGTCAAGCCAAACCGCGCCTTTGGCCCCTTTGGTAATCACCAAATGTTTCACGGGAATCGCAGAAACTTCTAACCCCAGTGCCTGCGAGAGTTGGCGTGCCTCTCCCTCGTTGCACAAAAGCAGCGAAAGATAGGGTAAGATATCGCGCACGGCCTGGGCATCGAAGGGCGCTGCGGAATAGGCGATAAACATGCCCTTGGCATGGGCGGCGCGCGCGGCGGAGAGCAGTGCAGATGTTTCGTTTTGCAGTACCAGAATGTCATCGGGGCCGGCCTGCGCCAATGCTACCATGACGTCATTGTCGCGAAGCGCCACATTCGCGCCAGGATAAATCACGATCGAATTTTCGCCATGCGGATCCACGTAGATCACGGCATGGCCCGACGCGCAGTCCAGCTGCTGAATGTGATCGCATTCGACGCCGGCACAGCGCAGCTGATCGGTCATCCATGCGCCATCGGGGCCAACCGCGCCGATATGTGTGACAGTGGCACCCGCACGCGCCAGCGCGATGGACTGGTTTGCACCTTTGCCGCCAAGCCCACGGCGGTGATTTATGGCACTTAGGGTTTCGCCGGGGGCAGGAAAATGCGGCAGGCCATAGACAAGGTCAGAATTGATAGACCCAAGATTAAAGATCATATGCTGTTCCTTTCGTCGGCCATGCCGCCAATTGCCGTGGCGATGATCCCCCAGGGCGCGTCAGGCTTTGCCGCAGGAAATCAATTGGGCCTCATACATCTGTGCCCGCTGGGCGACGTTTGCCGAGACCTTCAACAACCACGCTTTGGAATTATGGCTGCCACGGGCAAATCCTGCGCGGCCTTCGTGATACGCAAGATATTGGCTGGCCGCATCTTGTTTGGAAATGCCCAACCGTTTGGTCGATCCATCCATATACCAGCCCATGAAATCGGTGGCGTCAGAGATCCGGTTCCGCTTTGCGCTGCGCCGTCCAGCTTGTTCGACATATTCGTCCCATGTGCCGTCAAGCGCCTGGCTATACCCATATGCCGAGCTTTGACGACCCAGAGGAATCACGCCAAGCGCGAAGCGATACGGTGTTTTCGCATTGCCGATGAATTTGGATTCCTGATGGATTGTTGCCATCTGAACGGCAACCGGAATGCCCCAACGCCGTTCGGTTTTCCGCATAGCGGAATAATATTTCGGTTTTTCACGCACCAGAAGACATGCGTTGTCCAGGTTGCGTGGTGCGGTTGTTGTGCCTCCGCCGCCACAAGCGGCCAGCGTGGCAACAAGTGCCAGCATCCAAAAATGTTTCATAACTGCTCTGCCCGCTATCGGATCTGATTTTCACTACATTCCCGACAGACTACGAAAATTTGAGCAGATCTGAAATCACAAAACGACTATCATAGGATATCTGACAGTCTGTTTCCGCGGAAATACGCGTCTGCCGATGGACATGACACCCGCATTCGCCGTAAGACTGACGGAAAGTCGAGGCCCAGTTATGCTTACCACCCATGCGAAATATCACATCGGCCAAGTCGTCCGCCACCGGAAACATCCGTTTCGTGGCGTGGTTTTTGATGTCGATGCGATTTTTTCGAATACAGACGAATGGTATGCTGCAATTCCAGAAGATGCGCGCCCGGCCAAAGATCAGCCATTTTATCATCTTCTGGCGGAAACCGATAACGACTACTATGTGGCCTATGTATCAGAGCAAAATTTGGTTCAAGACGCCACAGGAGAACCGGTTGACCACCCCGATCTTCAGGATCTGTTTGGTGATTTTTCGGTGTCTGACGGGGCGTATTCGTTACAGTTCCAGATGAACTAAGCGACGGCGCTATGGCGTCCGACACCCGACAGCGCCAATCGAAACGCCAAAAGGTTTCGGCCATCTTCACGGCGATAGCCAAGATCCTCTGCCAATTCGCGGATCAAGAACCAGCCAAAACCCCCCTCTGGCAGCGCGTCAAGATCCACATCCGCATAGGGCGCGGCCTGCTCGCTCGCGTCGGTGTGGCTGAAAACGGACAAAGGCAGCTCTGGCCCGTCATCCATAACAGAGCAGTTCAGGCCGCGGACGTCTTTGACGATCGATAAGGTGATCGTGCCATCGCCAGAATTGGCATAGCCATGTTCGACGATGTTATTCAGCACCTCTGCCAGAAGAAGTTCCAGCGTACCGGCCTCTTCGCTTGTCATTTGGCCAACAAAACGCGCCAAAGCCGAGCGTAAGGCCTCGCGGACCGACATTGGATCGGCTGGAAAGCTTAGGTGGAAGATCCGCGCTGGCGGGTGTGGTGCATGTGTGACCGTCCGGCGAGAGTCCAATTCAATCTGATCAACCCGCATTGCGCATCTCCTGATCGAACGCGCTCTCTACATCTGGATACAGGCGAAAAATCGTATCCATTCGCGTCAGGCGAAATACTTTGGCAACATTTGGGGTCAGCCCGGCCAATTCCAGTGGACGTTGCTTTCCCAGCGCTTTCATTACGGCAACCACAGCGCCGAGGCCGGAACTGTCAAGAAAATTCACCTTGCTCATATCCAATACGACCCGGCTTGACGGCTGTACACAGGTTTCACGCATCAAATCCTTGAAGCGTATCGCTATTGCAGCATCAATTCTGTCTTCGTCGATACGAACTAACAGCGCATCATTGCGCGCTTCGGCATAAAGGTTCATTTCAGGCTCCGATCGGGTCTGTCTGGTAACAGGTCTTAACGGGCAATCCTTACTATCGCGTAAGCGCAATTCAGATATTCACTAAATGCAACCACTTGACGTGACGTTTCGCATTCGGCACAGCGACAGGATGGAGCATCACTATTCCCCCCCGCAGGATCCGCCGGTCATTTTGCATGAAGATCACGAAATCCTCGTGGTGAATAAGCCATCCGGGCTGTTGTCCGTCCCTGGGAAAGGGCCGCATAAGGCCGATTGTATGATCGCGCGGCTGGCCAAGCTATATCCCAATGTTTTATTGGTGCATCGGCTGGATTGCGATACCTCTGGCGTTATGGTCTTCGCCTTGACCCGCCATGCGCAGCGCCATCTTGGCCTGCAATTCGAAAATCGACAAACCAAGAAAGCCTATCTTGCGCAGCTTTGGGGGCATCTGGAGCCTAAGAAGGGCCGTGTCGATCTGCCCTTGATTGTGGATTGGCCCAACCGGCCGCGTCAGCATGTAAATCACGAAACCGGCAAGCCTGCACAAACCGATTGGCGGGTACTGCGTCATGATGACGCGACCACGCGGGTGCGGCTGTATCCGCTGACGGGGCGGTCACATCAGCTGCGGGTGCACACCCAATCGCTGGGACATCCGATAATGGGCGACCCGCTATATGCGCCACCAGAGGCGCAAAACGTGGCCCGTTTGATGCTGCACGCAGAGACGCTCAAGCTGCGGCATCCGGATGGGGGCATTCACATGACATTTAGCGCGCAATGCCCGTTTTAACGGCTTAAGCAACCAGCGCTTCGGCGGCTTTCAGATCTACCGACACCAATTGGCTGACACCCTGTTCTTGCATCGTTACACCAAATAGCCGGTCCATGCGGGCCATGGTGACCGCGTGATGGGTGATGATCAAAAACCGGGTTTCGGTTCGGCGCGTCATCTCGTCCAGCAGGTCACAAAAGCGCGTTACATTGGCATCATCAAGGGGCGCGTCAACCTCATCCAAGACACAGATCGGTGCAGGGTTGGCCAGGAAAACGGCAAAGATCAACGCCATGGCCGTCAGGGTTTGCTCTCCCCCCGACAGCAGCGAAAGCGTTGACAATTTCTTGCCTGGTGGCTGACACATGATCTCTAGCCCGGCATCAAGCGGATCATCGGATTCAACCAGCATCAGATTGGCGTCCCCGCCGCCAAACAGGTGGGTGAATAGGGTGCGGAAATTTTCATTCACCTGCTCAAAGGCTGCCAGCAGGCGTTCGCGTCCTTCACGGTTCAAACCCGCAATACCAGAGCGTAATTTCCGAATGGCTTCTTCCAGTTCGGATTTTTCAGAAATCAAAGTATCATGCTCTTCGCGTATCTCACGGGCGTCATCTTCAGCCCGCAAATTGACCGCACCCAACGCATCACGCTGTTGGCGCAGGCGGATCACATCGCTGTCCAGCGCCTGGACCGAGGGCATGTCATCAGGACCAAGCTTTAGCTGCGATAGCAGGTCATGCGGGGTCAGCCCCATATCCTCTTCAATCCGGTCGGCGCAGGCAGTGACGGCGGCGGCGCTGGCTTCAACCCGCGCGTCACAGCCAGCACGTGCCTCCCGGGCTTCGCCTGAGCGGCGCACTGTATCGCGTTCTATGACCGCTGCGTGGCGCAGGGCGGTTTCGGCGCTGGCCAAGGCGTCAGCGGCCTGTGCGGCGCGGTCTTGTGTCGCGGCAATCTGCACTGCTAGGTCGTCGCGCGCTGCTGCGATTTCTTCTGGAAGGGCGGCGGCCTCTTGCAGATCTTGTTCAGCATCGTCGCGTCGGGTTTGTAATTCCTTGGAGCGGGCCTCGGCGCTTTGCAAACGATCTGTCCAGCCTGACATTTCTTTGGCGATCCGGTCCTGACGCTTTTGGCGGGCTTCCCCCTCGCGGTGCAGCTCATCATGGGCGGCGCGGCGCGTCATCATTGTAATTCGCGCGGCTTCGACCGTGACCTTAACGGCATCTGCCTGCGCACGAGCGTCATTCAAATCCGCCAGATCGTTCAGATCGGCCTGTGCGGCGTCCAGTGCATGTTGCGCAGCGGCTGCATCGTCGGCATGGCGCGTCGCGGCAAGCCGCGCCGTCTCCAGCTGACTGGCCGCGGTGGAGCGGTCTGCCTCTGCCTTGGACAGGGCGCGTTGAGCGTCTGCCAGCTTGCGATCGGCGTCTCGCCGGATCGTGCGGGCCTGTATATCGGCTTGTGTGGCATCATGCAGCTGCGCGGTGATCGTGTCATGCGCCGCAATAGCATCATCCGCGCGGGTGCGGAGGTCTTCCAAATCTCGCTGTAATTCGTTTTGGCGATTGATCTGGCGCAGGCGCAGCGCGGCGGCGCTTGGTGCATCATCGGCCCTGGTGCGTAACCCATCCCAGCGCCACAGATCGCCTTGCAGGGTCACGATACGCTGGCCCGGCTGCAACGACGCTTGCAGTGAAGCCCCGTCACCATGGCTTGGGGCAATGCCGATCTGTTCGATCCGCCGGCGCAAGGCCGCAGGAATCGTTACATGATTTGCCAAGGGGATCAACCCGGACGGCAGCGGCTGCAGCCTGTCGTAATCTGGCAATCTGGCCCAGCCGCTTGCACTGTCTTCTTGCGCTTCTGGTGCAGCAAGATCCTCAGTCAGCGCGGCACCCAGCGCGGCTTCGTATCCGGGTTCCACCTGAACCGCATCCAAGATCTGTGCCTCATCGGCGCTTTCGCGCTCAACCAGCCGGGTCAGCGCCGTCAGCTCGGCTGTGAGTGCGGTTGCTTCGCCCTCGGCTACGGCGCGTGCAGTGCGTGCCGTGGACTCTTGGTCTTGTACGGCGCTGCGGGTTTCCTCGGCGCCAGTCAGTGTCTCTTCGGCAGTTTCGGCGGCCTCTGCTGCTTCATCCAGGGCGCAGGCGGCAAGATCTTGTTGCGTTGCGGCGCTGTCCAGTGCCTCTTGTGCCGTTTCGGCAGTCTGGCGGGCGCCTTGCGCGGCGGCCAGCGACTTTTGTAGGTTAAGCTGTTGATCGGTGACTAAACGCTGTGCCGATTGGTGGCGCGCTGCGAGGCGCGCGACCTCTTCGGTCATGTCTGACAATACTGTCTCACGCTCCAGCAGAACTTCTGCGGCACCTTGGGCTGCGTCTGCTGCCGCAAGAAGTTGCGCGTCATGACCGTCGCTGGCCAGGCGGATCTCGTGGTGCTCGGCGGTCAGGCGGGCGATGGTGTCATCGGCATCGCGGTTTAGTTCGGCTTCCCGGTCGATATCGCGATCCAATTGCGCGATCTGGGATTTCAGCGCGGCAATCCGGGCCTGTGCCTCGGTGTCCTGTGCGGCCAGCTGTTCGTGGCGCACGGTCAGCCGCTGCAAGATGGCGTTGGCAATGGAATCTTCGTCGCGCAAGGGGGGCAGGCGGTCTTCCAGCGCGGCACGGGCGGTTTCAGCCTGCGCTGCGTCTTGCTCAGCCTGTGCGGCGTTTTTATGCGCGGTGGTCAGCGCCTGTTCTGCGGTGTCGCGCGTTTCATCGGCCTCGCGCCAGCGGCGATACAACAACATTCCTTCCGCCATGCGCAGATCTTCAGCAATGGCACGGTAGCGGGCCGCCTGCCGTGCCTGACGCGACAGGGTGGCAAGCTGTGTCGCCAGTTGTTCAATCACATCATTGACGCGCAGCAAATTGGCCTCGGCGCCTTTTAGCTTTAGTTCGGCTTCATGGCGACGGTGATAAAGGCCCGAGATCCCAGCGGCCTCTTCCAAGATCCGGCGCCGGGCCTTGGGTTTGGCGTTGATCAACTCACTGATCTGGCCCTGGCGCACCAATGCCGGGGAATGCGCCCCTGTTGAGGCATCCGCGAACAGCATCTGCACGTCGCGAGCGCGCACATCGCGCGTATTTACCTTATAGGCCGATCCCGCGTCGCGGGTGATCCGCCGGGTGATTTCCAACAGATCGGCATCGTTGAACCCCGATGGCGCCAGACGTTCGCCATTATCCAGTTGCAGCACAACCTCTGCAAAGTTGCGCGCCCCACGCGAGGCTGCACCGGCAAAGATCACATCTTCCATACCGCCGCCGCGCATTGCAGAGGGGCGATTTTCTCCCATGACCCAGCGCAGCGCTTCAAGCAGGTTGGATTTTCCACAGCCATTGGGCCCGACAACCCCGGTCAGCCCGTCATGGATCACCAGATCCGTCGGATCGACGAAGCTTTTAAAGCCATTCAATCTGAGTCGGGAAAAGCGCAACGAAAGTGTCCGATTCTGTGGTGTCTTAGGTCGGCGGTCCTTTCAGATTAGCATGGGGCCTGTCAATTGATATGCAGTGTGTTTTGCACAAGCAGGCCACAAATTTGCGCGACATTTCAAGGCGCGCGGCGCAAAAATCACAAACGCGACAAGCAGAATGTGATTGCGCGCTTGCGGGATTGCCACACCCGGCTTACCCAAAAGACAGACAAAACAGTGGGGTCACATGGTCGGTGCACTTGCAATCATATTGTTGTTTCAACTGGTTGGCGAAATATTGTCGCGCGGGATGGCCTTGCCATTGCCCGGCCCTGTTTTGGGAATGGTGTTCATGTTGATCGGGATGGTTGTCTCGGTTCGGTTGCGTGATCTCGTGCGGCCTACGGCGCAGGGGTTGTTGGCCCATCTGTCACTCTTGTTTGTGCCTGCGGGTGTGGGCGTGGTGGCGCATGTGCCGACATTGGCTGCGCATGGGCTTGCGTTTGTCGTGTCATTGGTGGTGTCGACCTGCTTGGCGATTGTGGTGGGCGCGGCCGTGTTCGCCGCCGTCGCCAAGATGACAGAGCGGGTGCCGCATGACTGACCCTCTGTTAATTTGGTCCTATCTTGCCTCGCAGCCGCTGCTATGGCTTTGCGCGACATTATTTGCCTATTGGGCCGGGGATGCCATTTTCCGAGGGGTGGGCCGTAAGCCATGGGCAAATCCGGTGATGATTGCCACCGTCTTTCTGGGCCTGCTGCTGTGGTTGACAGGCACGGATTATGAGAGCTATTTTAACGGGGCGCAATTCGTACATTTCATGCTTGGACCAGCCACTGTTTGCCTTGCTGTACCGCTTTATTCCAACTTGCGCGCGCTGCGCCGTGCGGCATTGCCTATCTTTGCCGCGCTGCTGGCGGGGAGTTTCACGGCGATTGTCACGACTTTAGCGATTGCCAAGGCTTTGGGCGCAGATCATGAGCTGTTGGCGACACTGGCGCCGAAATCCGCAACGGCGCCGGTTGCCATCGGTATTTCCGAGGCATTGGGCGGGCAGCCAACCTTAACCGCAGCGTTGGTGATTTTGACCGGGATTATCGGGGCTATCACGGTTACGCCGATGTTGAATGCACTGGGGTTTCGCGATTGGCGCGCGCGCGGATTTGCGGTGGGTGTCGCGGCGCATGGAATCGGCACGGCAAGGGCGTTTCAGGTGCATGAGCAAGCCGGGGCGTTTGCCTCTATCGGGATGGGGATGAATGCCGTTTTAACAGCGATTATCGCGCCTTGGGTCCTGTCATTTTTCGGCTGATCCCTTGGCGGGTTTGAATGGCGCCATACCGGCGCGCGCCAATTCATCGGCGCGTTCATTTTCTGGATGGCCGGCGTGGCCCTTGATCCATTCCCATGTCACCTGATGGCGAGCTTGGGCCTCATCTAGGCGTTGCCACAGGTCGACGTTTTTTACCGGCTTCTTGGCCGAGGTTTTCCAGCCGTTGCGCTTCCAGCCGTGGATCCAGCTTGTAACGCCATTTTTCACATAGGCGCTGTCGGTGACAATGGTCAGCGTTGCGGGCTTTTCCAATGCATCAAGGGCAGAAATCGCGGCCAGCAGTTCCATTCTGTTGTTGGTGGTGTCGGGTTCTCCGCCCTTTAGCTCTCGCTGTTTGAGGACCACTTCACCATCCATCGCCCGTAAAAGAGCCCCCCAGCCACCGGGTCCGGGATTGCCGGAACATGCGCCGTCCGTATAGGCAATGAGTTTGGGCATGGAGAATTCCTTTTGAACGCATATAATTATCGAAGCGCGGCGAGGTGAAGACCGGATCTGGCGGAAGCGGCGGCTTGGGGGGCATCGAGCCCCCTCTCGCCGCCCAGGCGGCGGTGCCGCCTGCGGCCAGCATTCGGCGTTAGTGTCAGAGCGTATACAGGCAGGCGAGCACGACCAGGCTAAGCCCGATGCGTAGTTTTAACCACCATTGCGGGGCGGCGGCGCGTTTTTGAAAGAGCCCGTCCAGGGGCAGTAAGATGACAAACCCGGCCATAAGCACAAATCCAATCGGCAACCCCAACGCGGCCAGCGCCATGAAAAACAGGACTGGCAGGATGGACAGGACATAGCCGACACTCCAACCCGCCTTGGCCGCAAAGCCCCAGAGCGTGCCGGCCATGAAACAGAAGATCATCAGCCCATAGGCCTGCACTGCAATGTGGGGCTGCACAACGGCAGGTAAGGCAAGCGCCCCGGTTTGCGTAACGACCACACCCCACAGGAATGGCAACAGCCCTGTGAGCCCGAGGCCAAGCGCCACAGTTGGAATTTTCGCCCCACCGGAACGGATCATGATGCTTGCCGCAACACGCGTGGCACCTTGAACTCTACCCGCTCTTTCGCGGTTTCCACCAGTTCCACAGTGACGTTATAGCGGTCGCGGAATGCGTCGATCACCTCTTCAATCAGGACTTCGGGCGCGGAGGCGCCGGCGGTCACACCGATTGAGGCCACGCCTGACAATGCCCGCCAATCAATATCGCTGGCGCGCTGTACAAGTTGGCTATAGGCGCAGCCTTCAGCCGAGCCGACCTCTACCAGGCGGCGCGAATTCGACGAATTTGGCGCGCCGATCACCAATAGCGCGTCGATCATCGGGGCGATTGCCTTGACCGCGGCCTGCCGATTGGTGGTGGCGTAACAGATGTCTTCTTTCGCTGGCCCGACGATTGCGGGGAAACGTGCTTTCAGCGCAAGGACGATTTCAGCGGTATCATCAACCGATAGTGTGGTCTGCGTGATGAAGGCCAATGCATCGGGATCGCGCGGTGCCAGATGCGCAACATCATCCACTGTTTCGACCAGCATAACTTCGCCATTGGGCAATTGTCCCATGGTGCCAAGCACTTCCGGATGGCCGGTATGGCCGATCATCACCATTTGCAAGCCAGCGGCATGATGACGCTCTGCTTCAATATGAACTTTCGACACAAGCGGGCAGGTGGCATCAACATAGATCATTTCACGGCGTTGCGCTTCCGCCGGAACAGCTTTGGGCACACCATGCGCGGAGAAAATCACCGGCCGGTCATCAGGGCATTCGTCTAATTCTTCAACGAAGACAGCGCCTTTGTCGCGCAGGCTGTCGACCACGAATTTATTATGCACAATTTCGTGGCGGACATAGACGGGCGCGCCCCATTTCTCCAATGCCATCTCGACGATTTTGATCGCGCGGTCAACACCCGCGCAAAACCCGCGAGGGGCCGCCAAATACAGCCGAAGGGAAGGTTTCATCGTGCGCTCCTTATACCATTGCCAGAGCTACGCAGCTCTGAGGCGAAGGTCCAGTCCTTAGCGAGTATAAAACCCGTGATCCCGCTTTCCAACCGGGGAATCCATCGTAAGACGGGCATTAGACGCGGGCACCAATTGAAAAAAGGCGCGCGGTGTCCCGCACGCCTTAGGGTCTGTGAGTGGTGGATCTGCGAAACATAGTAAAAAACACATGCAGATCAGTCGGCTGCGCCGATTATTCTTCGCCCTCACGCGGTTCGCGCGGTGGACGGCCGATAACATCACGCAATGCGTCCAGCTCGATAAAGTTATCGGCCTGGCGGCGCAGTTCATCTGCGATCATTGGCGGTTGGCTGCGGATCGTTGACACGACAGACACGCGCACGCCCTGACGTTGCAATGCTTCGATCAACGGTCGGAAGTCACCATCACCCGAGAATAGCACAGCATGATCAAGGCGCGGTGCCAATTCCATTGCATTCACGGCCAGTTCAATATCCATATTGCCTTTGACCTTACGGCGGCCCATGGAATCGGTATATTCCTTCGCAGGTTTCGTCACCATCGCGTAGCCATTATAGTGCAGCCAGTCGACGAGCGGACGGATCGGCGAATATTCTTCGTTTTCAAGCAAAGCTGTGTAATAGAACGCCCGCACAAGCTTACCGCGGCGTTCAAATTCCTGGCGCAGAAGCTTATAATCTATATCAAATCCGAGCGATTTCGCCGCGGCGTAAAGATTGGAGCCGTCAATGAACAGCGCGAGCCGTTCGTCTTTGTAGAACATAAATATATATCCCTTTTTTCTTGTCCGCGTTTTTCACGGTGTCCCGTGCATCGCTATGAGTGGTGGTTGACGCGCGGACGTGCTTGGGTTTTAGATCTGCGCACAAAATGTACCGGCGCCCGGAATAACAATACGAATTTGGTCTGAGTATCTGTCTAAATGTATAACAGCACGTTTATATTCGCTTTGGGCGGGAATTTGGCCGGAGATTTTTCACGCCCAGATTGTGTTTTTCGCGAGGCGCTGCACAAGTGCAGTGATGCCGGGTTTACTTTGCAAGCGCTGTCTCGTTTCTATCGTTCCGCGGCCTATCCTGCAAGCTCTGGCCCCGATTTTGTCAATGCATGTGGGGTTCTAGGCGGCGAAATGGCGCCGATAGACGCGCTGCGCGCCTTGCATAAAATTGAAGATGAATTGGGGCGTGTGCGCGAAAAGCGTTGGGGCGCACGGGTGATTGATCTGGATTTACTCGCGGTGGGTCACAATGTCGCGCCAGATATTGTAACGTTGCGTCACTGGATGGAATTGCCCTTTGAGCGCCAGCAAATTGACACGCCACAGCAGCTGATTTTGCCGCATCCGCGCATGACAGAGCGCGGATTTGTGCTTGTGCCTCTGGCAGAAATAGCGCCAAACTGGCGTCATCCGCTGACGGGTATGACCGTCATCGACATGTGTGATGCCCTGCCGCCAGAGCAAAAAACTGGATTGGAGCCCTTGCACGGGCTATTTCCAGAACAATCCTGCCTTGCAAAGTCTGGGGCGAACGCATAAGTAATGCGCCTGAATTCCTATGAACCGACTGGAGTAGCCCATGGCCCGCGTGACGGTTGAAGATTGCGTTGACAAAGTCCCGAACCGCTTTGAGCTGGTGATGCTCGCGGCACATCGTGCGCGTGAAGTGACCGCCGGTTCGGCGCTGACCGTTGACCGCGATAACGACAAAAACCCGGTTTGCGCGCTGCGTGAAATCGCGGATGAGACACAATCCGCAGATAGCCTGCGTGAGCGTTTGATCGAAGCAAATCAGACCCAAATTGAGGTTGATGAGCCGGAAGAAGATCAAATGGCACAGCTGATGGGCGGTGAAGTCGCGGATAAACCTGCTGATGACGACATGAGCGAAGAACGCATGCTGCGCGCGCTAATGGAAGCGCAGGGCCGCGAATAATCTGATTAAGAAGGCGAACGAGCGATATGATCGATGTCGAAGACCTGATCGCGCTCGTTCGCAATTATAATCCAAGCACGAACTCGGATTTGATTCGCAGCGCCTATGCCTATGGCATGCAGATGCATGACGGGCAGATGCGGCGCTCTGGCGAACCCTATTTCACCCACCCTGTTGCTGTTGCGGCGATTTTAACCGAGCAGCGGCTGGATGACGCCACAATCGTGACGGCGCTGCTGCATGACACGGTTGAAGATACGCGCGCGTCTTATACCGATATCGCGGACAGCTTCGGTGTTGAGATCGCAGAGCTGGTCGATGGCGTTACCAAGTTGACCAATCTTCAGCTGTCATCATCCGAGACAAAGCAGGCTGAGAACTTCCGCAAGCTGTTCATGGCAATGTCCAAGGATCTGCGCGTTATCTTGGTCAAATTGGCGGACCGCTTGCACAATATGCGCACGATCCGTGCGATGAAACCCGAGAAACAGGCCCAAAAGGCCCGCGAAACCATGGAAATCTATGCGCCTTTGGCTGGGCGCATGGGGATGCAGTGGATGCGCGAAGAGCTGGAAGACCTTGCGTTCAAGGTTTTGAATGCAGAGGCACGGACCTCGATCATCCGGCGTTTTGTGTCGTTGCAGAAAGAAACCGGGGATGTGATCCCGAAAATTTCGGCCGATATCCGTGGTCTGCTGGAAGAGGCTCAGATTGATGCGGATCTGTTTGGCCGGGCCAAGCGCCCCTATTCGATCTGGCGCAAGATGGAAGAAAAGCAGCTTGCGTTTTCGCGCCTGTCCGACATCTACGGTTTTCGCCTGATCACGCGGTCTGATGCGGATTGCTACCGGGTGCTGGGGCTGATCCATCAACGCTGGCGCGCCGTTCCGGGCCGTTTCAAAGATTATATCAGCCAGCCGAAAACCAATGGGTATCGGTCTATCCACACCACGGTGACAGGACGCGATGGCAAGCGGGTTGAGGTGCAGATCCGCACCCGGCAGATGCATGAGGTTGCGGAATCGGGCGTCGCAGCGCATTGGTCCTATCGTGATGGGGAGCGGGCATCGAACCCATTTGCCGTGGACCCTGCAAGTTGGCTGTCTTCATTGGCAGAGCGTTTTGGCGAAGGCGATCACGAAGAATTTCTTGAGAACGTCAAGCTTGAGATGTATTCCGATCAGGCCTTCTGCTTCACCCCCAAAGGGGATGTTGTGAAGCTGCCCAAAGGGGCTACGCCGATTGACTTTGCCTATGCGATTCATACGCGGATCGGCAATGGATGTGTTGGTGCAAAGGTCGATGGCATCCGCGTTCCGCTATGGACACGCTTGAAAAATGGCCAATCAGTTCAAATCATTACGGCGGCGGGGCAACGACCGCAGGCGACATGGTTGGATATCGTTGGCACGGGCCGTGCGCGTGCCGCAATCCGTAAGTCCCTGCGCGAAGAAGACCGCTCGCGGTTTGTTAAGCTGGGGTCAGAGCTGGCACGTGTGGCGTTTGAACATGTGGGGCGCCGGGTCACTGATAAGGCGTTGCGCACGGCGGCAAAATCGCTGGGTCTTGCGGGAGAGACCGAGCTTCTGGCGCGGTTAGGCTCTGCCGAGATTGCGTCAACTGAGGTGCTACAGGCGCTATATCCTGAATTGGCGGCGCGAACCCACGGCAAAGTGATTGAACCCACGCGGGCGGTTCTTGGGCTTGGCGCCGATCAAAGCTTTTCGCGGGCGGATTGCTGTCAGCCCCTTCCAGGAGAGCGAATCGTCGGCATCACCTACCGTGGTCGCGGTGTTGTGATCCATTCGATTGATTGTCCCGCGCTGGAAGAATTTGAAGATCAGCCTGAACGCTGGGTCGATTTGCATTGGCAAACGGGCCAGCATCCGCCGGCCTATGTCGCATCCCTCAAGATCACAATTTCCAATGATGCCGGGGTGTTGGGGCATATGTGCACCTTGATCGGGCAGCAAAAAGCAAATATCTCGGATCTGAATTTTGTTGACCGGAAACCGGACTTTTACTCTCTGGTGGTAGAGGTCGAACTTCGGGACGCGGAACATTTGCATACACTGTTGACGGCGCTTGAAGCCGAGACAGATGTAGCTCAGGTTGAGCGTTGGCGGGATCTGGCGCGCAAACCGTGATCCGGGCCGGTTGGCCTGTTGCATGCGCCGTCAGTAGGTGGTGCGCCCAAAGCGGGGAACAACGGCCTGAATGGCCGGAAGGAACAGACGGTGGTTTTTAAACGGCGCGATAAACGACCGATGCTTAGCGCGCTGCGGGATGCGTTGTGGCCGCGGACAGGATGGGCGCGTGCATTCCATTATGTGAAACACCGGATCAACCGGCTGCCTGATCGCCCCCACCGCATCGCGCGCGGTATCATGGCGGGCGTGTTTGTGTCCTTTACGCCGTTATTCGGGTTCCACTTTGTTACGGCCGCTGCCTTGGCATGGATTTTGCGGGGCAATATTTTGGCCGCGATCCTGGGCACATTTTTCGGAAACCCCGTTACTTTCCCGATTATAGCGGTGTCTTCGATTAAACTTGGCCATTTTTTATTGGGACATGATCGCGCGCCGCTGCCACCGCCACCACTGGAAGGGCGCTATGACGGCCCAAAGGATTTCCCCCCCCCGCCAGACGGGCTGGGAGAGATCTTCGCAGGGGCCGGCCATGACCTGTGGCATAATTTCTGGGCGTTATTCACGCCCGATACAGCCGATTGGACGGGCCTGTCCTATTTCTTCTCAGATATCTGGTGGCCCTATCTTGTCGGCGGGTTTATTCCCGGAATTTTCTGTTCCATTGCAATGTATTATGTGTCCTTGCCATTCATCACAGCTTATCAAAACCGGCGCCGCGCCCGTTTGAAAGAGCGGCTGGAAGCCGCGCGCGCGAAGCTTGCGGCAAAACGGGAAGAACGGGCCGGGCGCAAGCAAGAACGCCGTGAAGAAAAGACCGCCCGTAAGGCAGCCCAAACCCCCGACACGCGCAGTTAAGCCGGATAATGGCAGATTGCGCTTCAATCCCACCATCGGCCGCGTCATAATCGGCTGAAAATAATAACTTCGAGGTTGGCCCCATGTCGAAGAAGTTGCGTCTTGGCGTAAACATTGATCATGTTGCAACGATTAGAAATGCCCGCGGTTCTGTTTATCCCGACCCGGTGCGCGCGGCAAAGCTGGCGGAAGAGGCTGGCGCAGATGGTATCACGGCGCATTTGCGCGAAGACCGCCGCCATATCCGTGACGCCGATATTGAGGCTTTGCACGCGGCGCTGTCGACGCCGCTGAATTTTGAAATGGCCTCAACACCCGAAATGCAACAGATCGCGCTGCGCCATGTACCACACGCCTGCTGTATTGTCCCCGAAAAGCGTGAGGAATTGACCACCGAAGGTGGGTTGGATGTTGCCGCAGATCAAGCGCGCCTAAAGGAATATCTTGCGCCTTTGGTGGATGCCGGAACACGTGTGTCGATGTTTATCGGTCATGAGCCGCGGCAAATTGAAGCTTCGGCGCGGGTCGGTGCGCAGGTGGTCGAGCTGCACACCGGCATGTATTGCGATCTACACTTTGCAGGCCGGTTTGAGGAGCGCGACGCAGAGCTGGAGGCATTGCGTGCCGGCGCCGCCTATGCGCATGAACTGGGCTTAGAGGTTCACGCAGGTCATGGGCTGACCTATGACACCGTCAGGCCTATCGCGCAGATCCCGCAGATTCAAGAGCTCAACATCGGCCATTTCCTGATCGCAGAAGCGGTGTTTATGGGGCTTGGCCCGGCGGTGACACATATGCGCCATTTAATGGATGCGACACGGGGCTGATAAATGATTTTGGGAATCGGCTCTGATTTGGCCAATATTGATCGTATCGCGGGCACTTTGGACCGGTTCGGAGAGCGATTTCGCAACCGTGTCTTCACCGAAACCGAACAGCGCAAAGCGGATAGCCGCGCTGATATGGTGGGCACATTTGCCAAACGCTGGGCCGCGAAAGAAGCCTGTTCCAAGGCGCTGGGAACCGGTCTGCGCATGGGGATTTCGTGGAAAGATATGGCCGTTAGCAATCTCAATACCGGGCAGCCAGTGATGGAGTTGACAGGCTGGGCGGCGGAGCGTCTGGCGCAATTGACGCCGGACGGGCATCAGGCAATCGTGCATGTTACGCTGACCGACGATCACCCTTGGGCGCAGGCTTTTGTGGTGATCGAAGCCCGCCCAATTGCATAACTCCACGCTTTCACAACCAAGCTTCCTTGACAGGCCATAGGTCACGCGTCACAGAAGGGCCAAGCTTTACAAAGGGGGCATTTTGGCCATGGCAAGCAAGGCGGACAAGACGCAAGGCGGCATTGTCGAAACGATCAAGACCGTGTTTTGGGCGTTGCTGATTGCAGGCGTTTTCCGCACGCTGTTCTTTCAGCCGTTCTGGATTCCATCCGGGTCGATGAAGGACACGTTGCTGATCGGGGATTTCCTGTTCGTCAACAAAATGGCCTATGGGTATTCGCAATATTCCTGCCCCTTCTCGGCCTGCCCGATTGAGGGGCGGTTGTTTGGTTCCGACCCCGAGCGTGGGGATGTGGTTGTGTTCCGCCATCCGACCCAAGGCGTAGATTACATCAAACGTTTGATCGGCTTGCCTGGCGATAAAATCCAGATGATCGATGGCGTGCTTAATATCAATGGCACCCCTGTAAAGCTGGAAAATCAGCCGCCGTTTGAAGAGGTCATGGCACAACAAGGCCCGCAACGTTTGACGCCGCGGTGCGAAAATGCGCCGGTTGGGATGGGCGATATCTGTATCAAAGGACGTCAGATCGAAACGTTGCCCAATGGTGTCAGTCATTCGATCTTGAATATCACCAACACAGGCCCGGTTGATTCGACCCCCGTGTTTACCGTGCCCGATGGGGAATATTTCTTCATGGGTGACAACCGTGATAACTCTGAAGATAGCCGCTTCCCGCAGGTCCGTGGTGGATTGGGCTTCGTTCCGGCGAAATTCCTGATTGGCCGTGCGGATCGTATCATGTTCTCATCGGCCGGACGTTCGTTGTTCTACTTCTGGACATGGCGTGCGGATCGTTTCTTCAAAGCCGTAGAGTGAAGGCAGTCTTGTGAAGATCGCAAAAGATATTGCTGAATTTATGGACCGGTTGGGATATCAATTTTCCCAGCCGGATTTGCTTATTCGTGCGTTGACACATGCGTCGATTTCAACCCCGACGCGCCCCGACAACCAACGGTTGGAGTTTCTCGGGGATCGCGTGCTGGGCCTGTCAATGGCAGAGGCGCTGTATCAGGCCGATGCCGAGGCAACAGAAGGTCAGCTTGCGCCGCGGTTCAACGCGCTTGTGCGCCGCGAAGCCTGTGCGGATGTGGCGCGGCAGGTGGATCTGGGCGCTGTGCTGAAGCTTGGCCGGTCAGAAATGATGACCGGGGGGCGGCGCAAAGAGGCGCTGCTTGCCGATGCGATGGAGGCGGTAATTGCCGCCGTCTATCTGGATGGCGGGTTTGAGGCGGCGCGCGGTATCATTATCGCGCTTTGGGGCCAGCGTATTCACGAGGTTGCAGAAGACAGCCGCGATCCGAAAACCGCCTTGCAAGAATGGGCGCAGGCGCGGCGTTTGCCGCCACCGCAATACCTGACGGTATCGCGCGACGGCCCTGATCACGCGCCCGTCTTTACCATCGAAGCCCGACTGTCCAATGGGGAGGCCGAACGCGCCACCGCTGGTGCGAAACGGCAAGCCGAACAATCTGCAGCCCGTGCCCTTTTGGACCGGATGGAGGCTCAAAAATGACCGATCAAACATCAGCCGGTTTCGTCGCCCTTATTGGCGAGCCCAATGCCGGAAAATCCACCCTTTTGAACAAGATGGTCGGCGCCAAAGTGTCCATCGTGACGCATAAGGTGCAGACCACGCGCGCACGTATCCGCGGCGTCGCGATGGAAGGGCAAAGCCAGCTGGTGTTTGTGGATACCCCTGGCATTTTCCGCCCTCGTCGCCGTTTGGACCGTGCGATGGTCTCTGCGGCCTGGGGTGGTGCGGCGGATGCGGATGTCGTTTTGCTGCTGGTTGAGGCCCATCGCGGCATGACGCCGGGTGTGGAAGCAATCCTTGAGGCATTGAAAGAACGCGGTGGCACGCAGCCCGTCGCATTGGCGATCAATAAGATTGACCGGGTGCAGGCCGAAGTGCTGCTGGCATTGTCGCAAAAGCTCAATGATGCCTATGAATTTGCCAATACATTCATGATCTCGGCCGAGCGTGGGCATGGCGTTGAACATCTGCGCACATGGCTGGCAGATCAGCTGCCACAAGGGCCGTGGCTGTATCCAGAAGATCAGATTGCGGATTTGCCGCTGCGGATGATTGCCTCAGAAATCACCCGTGAGAAGCTGACGCTTCGCTTGCATGAAGAGCTGCCCTACCAGCTGACCGTCGAAACGGAGCAATGGCAGGATCGTAAGGATGGCTCCACCCGGATTGACCAGCTGATCTATGTCGCCCGTGACGGGCACAAAGGTATCATTCTGGGCAAGGGCGGTGAAACCATCAAAGGTGTATCTAAGGCGGCGCGTGAAGAATTGGCCGAGTTCCTGGGGCGCCCTGTGCACTTGTTCTTGCAGGTCAAAGTGCGTCCCGGTTGGCTTGAAGAGCGCGAGCGCTATGGCGAAATGGGGCTTAATTTTAAAGATGGCGACTGATGCTGACAGCGGAGTTTTGGGTTAAAGCCTATCTTAAGCGGCTGGAACTGAAAAATATTCCCGCATATGTCATTCGGCATGGCAATGATAGTTCCGGCGCGGTTTTGGTGAAATGTGCCCGTTTGAATGGCACGGCGCAGGCCTATCAGCGCAGCTTTGACCTGATGACCGGCGATCGCCGCTGGATAGAGCTGATCTGCGGCTCAGAGGCCGATGTTGACGCGTCCATTCGCAAACAAACCGGTTTTGACCCCGACTTATGGGTGATTGAACTGGAATCGCGTGACGGGCAGACTTTGCTAGATGAAGATGGCCTGAACCTGTAACGAGGTGGGCCGCATCGCTGGGGCACGGCCGGTGCGGGCAGGGGGCGCGCGATGGAATGGCATGACAGTGGGACGGTCCTGTCCGCCCGGCCGCATGGTGAAACGGGCATGTTAATCGAGGTGTTCACCCGCGATCATGGGCGCCATAGCGGCATCGTTCCGGGCGGCATTTCGCGTAAGAAGGCTGCGATGTTGCAGCCGGGCAGCCATCTGTCCCTGCGCTGGCGTGCACGATTGCAAGATCAGCTTGGCACCTTTACCCCAGAGCCGCTGAAATCCCGCGCAGGCGCGATGTCGGATCGTTTGGCGCTTCTGGGGCTCAGCGCGACCTGTGCATTGTTGGGATTTGCTTTGCCGGACCGGGAGCCGCACCTGCGCCTGTTTTCGGCCTCAGAACCGCTGTTTGACGTGATTGGCATGGTCCATGATGGCTGGATTCTGGATTATTTGCGGTGGGAAATGATGCTTTTGGAGGATCTGGGCTATGGCTTGGATCTGACACGCTGTGCGGTGACCGGATCGCGAGATCATCTGGCCTTTGTCAGCCCGAAAACCGGGCGCGCAGTCAGCCCGGAAGGGGCGGGAGAGTGGGCGCCACGTCTGCTGCCCTTGCCGCAATTTTTACTGGGGCAGGGCAGTGCCACCTTGGCGGAGGTCGAAGACGGGCTGCGGCTGACCGGGCATTTTTTGCAGCACCGCCTGGCCACAGCATTGGGTGATCGTCCCCTACCTGCCGCGCGGCAACGGTTTTTGGATGCGTTGGCGCGGGCCTGATCAGTCCGGTTGCGTGCGATCATCTAGCATCAGCTGCAACAAGACCAGATCCAGCCAACGGCCAAATTTCATCCCCACCTGCGGCATCCGGCCTGTTTCGACAAAGCCCAACCGTTCGTGCAATCGGATCGACCCGGGATTATCCGCCGAAATCGCGGCAACCATGACATGTTTTCCATGGGCTTTGGCGCGCGTGATCAGCTCTGACATCATCGGGGTTCCCAATCCCTGTCCACGGGCGTCAGGATGGACATAAACCGAATGCTCCACCGTCAAGTGATAGCCGTCATGTGGGCGATACGCACCATATGTGGCATAGCCCAGCACCCGGCCTTCGTGCTCTGTCACCAGCACGGGAAATCCTGCCGATTGGCGCTCCAGCAACCAGGCTGCGCGGTTGTCCTCATCCACGATGATCTTGTTCCAGATCGCGGTCGTCGTCCTCACCGTGTCATTATAGATCTGGGTAACTGCGGGAATATCAGATAGCTGCGCGTCGCGGATCATTGGGACCTCCTTTTCGCAGCAGATTGCCCGAACTGCGGTGCGGCGCAATGAAAAACGGGACCAGACGGCCCCGCTGTGACGCAATGTCAGCCGCTGGTCCTAGCCCAGAAGACGCCGCGCGATCACCTGCGCCTGAATTTCAGCGGCCCCTTCAAAGATATTCAAGATCCGCGCGTCGCATAGGATACGAGAAATTCCATATTCCAGCGCAAACCCGTTGCCACCGTGAATTTGCAACCCGTTATCGGCACAGGCCCATGCCACGCGCGCGCCCAGCAGCTTGGCCATGCCCGCCTCAACATCGCAACGATGACCGTGGTCTTTTTCCCACGCGCTGAAATAGGTCAGCTGACGTGCGATCATGATTTCTACCGCCATAATCGCGAGTTTTGATCCAACACGGGGGAATTCGATCAAGGATTTGCCAAATTGCTTGCGGTCGATGGCATATTGCATCGCCACTTCACAGGCAGATTGGGCCACACCAACGGCACGGGCCGCTGTCTGGATGCGTGCGGATTCGAAGGTCTCCATCAGCTGTTTAAAGCCTTTGCCCTCTTCGCCGCCCAGAAGATTTTCGCCTTTGACTTTGAAATTATCGAAGGCCAGCTCATATTCCTTCATGCCGCGATAGCCCAGAACCTCGATTTCGCCGCCGGTCATACCGTCGGTCGGGAACGGGTCGGCATCGGTTCCGGGCAGCTTTTCTGCCAGGAACATCGACAAACCTTTGTAATTGTCGGTGCCCGTGTCGGTGCGCGCCAACAGGGTCATTACCTGGGTGCGTGCAGCATGGGTGATCCATGTTTTATTCCCAGTCACCAGCCAATCATCACCATCCTTCACCGCACGGGTGCGCAAACTGCCCAAATCGGATCCGGTGTTCGGTTCGGTGAAAACGGCGGTTGAAAGCACTTCACCTGTGGCCAATTGTGGCAACCATTTCTGCTTTTGATCTTCGGTGCCGCCGCACAGGATCAATTCGGCCGCGATTTCGGACCGGGTGCCAAGCGATCCTACGCCGATATAGCCGCGCGAAAGTTCTTCGGTCACCACTACCATTGCGGCTTTGGACATCCCAAACCCACCGTATTCTTCGGGGATTGTCAGGCCGAACACGCCCAGCTCTGCCAACTCCTCGATGGTGTCCATCGGGATCAGCTCATCTTTCAGATGCCAGTCATGGGCGAAGGGTTTCACTCGGTCCTCCGCATAACGGTAGAATTGCTCGCGGACCATTTCCAATTCTTCATCCAGACCAGAGGCGCCAAAGACAGACCGGCCTTGGGTATCGCGCATCAAGGCGACCAGGTTTGCGCGGGCTTGTGGGCTGTTGCCCGATGCCATCAGCGTTTTCGCCGCATTGCCCGGCGCCCATGTCAGGCCCAGATCAGACAGGCGCACCATTTCCCCTTGGGACATCGGGATGCCGCCGGCAATCTGATTCAGATACTCGCCAAACCCGATTTGCAGCAAAAGGCTTTCCATCTCGCCCAATGCGCCGGTTTCGGACAGACGTGCAGCCCAAGCCTGCAACTGCACCAATGCCTGGTGATAAGTGGCCAACCACGCCAGGCCATGCGCTTCATATTGATGGGCTTCGAGGGCCGCGCCGGATACGCGCCCGTCTGCCACGACCAATGCGCGTAGCGCCTCGGTGGCCTGCGCAACCAAATTTTCTACGCTTGGCAGACATTGTGCTGTCAGGCCTAGCAGATCGCCCAGAACGGCTGTCTTGCTCATTTCCACACCATCATGTGCCATGAATCAGTCCTCTTCCCTTGTTGCGATGTTTCTAACCACTTCGCACCTGCAGCGCAATATTAAGTCCAATTTATGAGATATTTTGACAATTTGTTTCGCAGAGATTCCGCGGCTGCCCGGCGAATGCGCATTTTGCAAGCATACGCTGCTGATTGCTTGTGCGTGCAGCATCCAGCCGATAGCTCAGTCAGGTGAATTAGGCAGGAGATCGCGGATGTACGGGTTAGAGCTGTGGCAACTTGGCGCCGCGATTCTTGTGACATTTTGCGCAGGCTTCGTGAAAGGCGCAATTGGCTTTGCACTGCCGATGATCATGCTCTCGGTCTTTGCCTCATTTATGGATGCAGAGACGGCGCTGGCGCTGTTAATCGTGCCTGTGGTGGCCACGAATGCCGCGCAGGCCTTTCGCAATGGCTTTGCGGCGGCGTGGCAAACGGCTGTGGAATACCGGGTGCATCTGATCACGTTATTGGTTTTTATTGCGATCAGCGCACCTTTGGTGACGATCTTGCCAGCTATGGTGATGTTCTTGATCCTGGGCGTGCCGATCGTGCTATATTCTGCCAATGAGCTTTTGGGCCGGTCGCTGGTCATCCCAATCCATCACCGTAAACGTGCGGAATTCGGACTTAGCGTGATTGGCGGGCTGTATGGAGGGATTTCCGGGATTTGGGGCCCGCCGTTGATCATTTACCTGCTGTCGACTGGTGTGGAAAAGGCCAAGTCGATGCGGGTGATGGGTGTGTCCTTCTTTGGTGGCGGTCTGATGCTGACGTTGGCGCATCTGTTCACCGGGGTGCTCGATCACCGCACATTGCCATTGTCGATTTTTCTGGCGTTGCCTGCTTTATTAGGCATTTGGGTGGGGTTTCGTGCCCATGATCGGCTTGATCCAGCGAAATTCCGCAGGTTCACATTGCTGATGCTGTTGCTGACCGGGGCCAACCTGCTGCGCAAGGCATTGATGTAGCCTAACTTTAGGCGGCGGCCAACCCTGTGCGGTTTTGCATACGGGCCAGTGCCAGTGTCTGTGCCTCAAACGGGGCCAGCGCGCGGCGTGCCAGATGTTGGTGATCGGGCATCCAACCCGCCAGTGACAGATCCGCAAGCGCCGTGGTGCGGGCGAAGCTTGGCTGCGCGGTCAGACCCTGCACGGCAAGGCTTTCAACGGGGAAGCCATCCGCGATAAGTAGGTGGTGATCCTCCAGAAGGATCCCTTGCCACTCTAACACAGTGCTGCGCAGGGTTTGACGCGCGGTGCAGGTGTCGACCAGATGATGCGCGGGCAGCAGCACTTCTTCTTCACCCAAGATATAATCAACGGCAGGGCCGGACAGGGCGATGCGATGCTGTGGCAGCACCCATAGGTCACTATCGGCACCAAAATAGGGTGCGCATAGGCGGACAGGGTTAAAACAGCCAAATGTCGGAAGGGATAGGCGCCCTGACCACAACACGGGCTGCGGCCCGGCATCTATCGTTTCCACCAGATCACCGGGGCGTAACCGCCCGGCCGGGCGCAGGCCATCGGGTGTCATGATCGGGGTCGCGGGGGCAAAACATGCGCCCGGCCCATGTGGATGCAGATGCGCGCCCGCCGCCAGCCATTGCACCGGTGCGCTGATCGTGGCGCGGCCGCGCCCGGTTGCCAGCTCGACCACATCGGCCTGTGAAAGCGGCAGCGGCCCGCGCGTAATGCGCTGATAAAAGGTCCCTGTCTCCAGGGCTTCCAACGTCAGGATTGAGCTCCGGTCGGCCCGGCTCCACCGCCAGCTGATCAACCAACGGCCCCCATCCATCATGCCCTGTTCCAGCGGCAAGATGACGTTATGTTCGGCGCGGCCCTGACGGTGGCGCAGATGCAGCCCCTGCGTGGGATCGAAAGATAGATCCAGAACGTCGCGCCCCTGGGTCAGGTTGAACAACGACAGCGCGGTTGTTTCGGCCCGACCAAGGCTGATTTCCATCATCAGACTGCCTTGATCCAACATCGCCGGCACCCGCGTCGCGGTCAGCGGCACAACCGAGCCACCGAAATGCGCGCCGGGAATATGGGCGACAAACCATGTGGGCGGGCCGGATCGGGTGATCCTCATGCGGCGCTCCCGATCTTAGGCGGTTGCTGACCTTTACGCAGCCCTGCAGCCAAAACATGTGCTTCAAACCCGCGCAGGATAGGCCGCGCGGCCGGGCCATAGCTGCGATGACATTGGCGTTTTAGCTGCGGAAACAGCGCAAAGATTTCTTCTTGGGCGTCGCGTTCCATCGCGTTCAATGTCATTGGCCCGGGCAGGAAGCTTTCGGTTTCCAAGCCTTCGGCAAAGATCACCTCATGGCGATCGAACAGCAGATGCACATAGGTGACCGTGCCGCCTTCAACCTGCGTGATGGTAGTGCCATTGACCAGTTTCTTGGCGGGTACCAAGACCTCTGGATCCGCGAAAAGCAACTCTGCCAAAGGGTCGCGAATAATCATGCGATGCGCAGGCGAAACCGTCAGCGCCCCGTGATCGCCAAGCGCACCTGCTGCAAAGTGCACAGGCGCGAAACGGCCAACGGCTGCGACCTGACGCTGGCCGATCCAGCGCAGCGGCTGGGGTCCATTATCGCGGGTCATCACCAGATCGCCGGGAACCAGCGTTTCAATCCGCCGCGCGCCCTGCGGGGTGTCAATTCGGGTGCCCATGGTGAAACATGGCACGCTTGTAACCTCGACCATGCCGATATCGTTGCCATAGGTGAATTCTGACCCGTCTTCGGCCATGCCAACCGAGTCCACCTGATAGGTGAAGTTGAAGCTTTCGCCGTCATCATCGGTTTGAACGCTCAGCGTCATATCGGGGTTCAAGGTGATCACCTCACCTGATGGCAAGGTCACGGAATCGCCCGGTTCAACCGCTTGGCCATTGATGTGGGTGATTTTTAAAATACCCGGCGTGCCGTTCTGATCATTGGCCAGAACATCCATTGTTTTCAACTGATCGGGGAACATCTCGCGCAGGTCATCTTGCGCGATCAGCACGGTCTGCGCAGAGCCTGAGGCGATCAAAACATTGGAATCATATCGATTATCCGCAACATCCGCGATCCCGATTTTTAACGAGTTCACCTCACCCGCCGTCACTGGAAAAGAGATCGACATGGCCACGGTAAACCCGTCCATCTCGGTGTTGTAGTCGTCATTGGTATTGTCGACATACAGGTTTTGGTTGGTGTTGCCGTTGATATTCCCGATCGAGGTGGCACCATCTGTCACCGTCACATCAACCGGCGCGCCATTGACCCAAATCCCGATCATATCGTTGAAATCCGATGCGACATATTCAGGATATTCTTCGGAGGCAAAGCTGAAGGTCAGCGTCATTACATTGCCATCGGGTACGAAATCGACCCGCAGGATTGATGCGTCATAAGTGTTGGCATTGGCCAGCGCATTGAACTGGGCGTCATTGTCGACACCATTGGTGTCTGTCGTCGTGTTTTGTGATCGGTTCGGGTCAGTGTTACGGTTCCACCAGTTGCCCGATGGCGCATTGGTGAATGCATCGGCATAGCCGGTTGATAAAATAACACCACTGTCAGAAGGGGTCGCATCCGGGGAGATCGTGTCCCCGCCAGAATAAATAGCAGAGGAGCGTGCATCGCCACTATAGCTGGCGGATACCACCGAAACGCCGTCACCAAAAATCGTTTGCGCCATCTGCATGGCACTGGCATTGGTGTTATAGGTCAGCTCTTGTGCGGTTGCCATGACGTGCTCCATTGCCCTTTAGGGCCCGGCGCTGTCCGTCACGTCTGCCGTGTCACAAAACCCCCCACCCAACGCGATGTCACAACCAATCAGGCCGCGCACAGCCGTGCCGGGTGGGGATCTTGGTCTTCATAAGGGCTATGGAATGCCCTGCTCGTGATGGCCTGCCTCGGGCCGTAGTCGCCGCCAATTTTTTGGCGTGCGTTAGTATTATGTTAAAGATTGGCGATCTGGTTTCATTTTGAAAGCGATTCTAATGGGTATCGGTAAATTGTCGCAAAATCGGTGGCGTGATGGCAACACATGTCGTTTTGCCCCCGCGCGCCAGGTTTGGCGAGTGATTGTGCTGTGGCGATGCCCGCGCTAAGCCTGTGTTTCGTGACATTGCCCAAAAAGAAGAAGCTAGCCGATGACCATCGATCCCGTGGCCCTATGTGCCGATTTGATCCGCTGCCCCTCTGTAACACCAGATGAGGCAGGGGCGCTGGTCTTGATGCAAGATCTGTTATCGGCGGCAGGGTTTTCATGCACACGCGTTGATCGCAATGGCACGCCGAATCTCTTCGCGCGCTGGGGGAATAAATCGGCATCACGGCGTTTCGGGTTCAATGGTCATACCGATGTCGTCCCGGTGGGCGATCTGGCCGCTTGGACACATGGACCGTTCAGCGCAGATATCCAAGATGGCATTCTTTGGGGGCGGGGCGCTACCGATATGAAATCTGGCGTGGCAGCTTTTGCGGCGGCGGCGGTGGATTTCGTTACCCAAACCCCGCCCAAAGACGGTGCCGTTATCCTCGCCCTGACTGGTGATGAAGAAGGGCCGGGCCGTGATGGCACGCTTGCATTGCTGGATTGGATGCAGGCGGAAGGCGAATCGATGTCCGTATGTCTGGTCGGGGAACCCACCTGCCCGGAAACCTTTGGGGATATGATGAAAATCGGCCGGCGCGGATCGATGACCTTTTGGATAGAGGCACAGGGCGTTCAAGGCCATGCAGCCTATCCTCACCGCGCTAAAAACCCGTTGCATGCGCTGGTTGATCTGCTGGGGCAAATGACCGCTCAGCCGCTCGATGACGGGACCGAGCATTTCGACCCTTCCACTTTGCAGATCACAACAGTGGATTGCGGTAACCCGGCGAATAATGTCATTCCGGCCCATGCCAAAGCCACTGTCAATATTCGGTTCAACGATGCCCATAGCGGCGACGGCCTCATTGCCTGGGCGCAGGGGCTGGCCGATGCTATCACGGCAAAATCGGGCGTAACATTCGCGCTTAATCCGGTGATTTCCGGGGATAGTTTCGTAACCCCTCCCGGGGCGTTCGTGGATCTGGTTGCTGCGGCGGTTCGCGCGGAAACTGGCTTGACCCCGGCATTGTCCACCTCTGGTGGCACCTCGGACGCCCGATTTATGAAAAACCATTGCCCGGTGTTGGAATTCGGCTTGGTTGGCAAAACCATGCATAAAGTCGACGAACATATCGAAATCGAACAGATTTCTCAGCTTAAATCCGTGTATCTGCGTGTGTTACAGGCGTATTTCTCATGATCCAAATCTGCGAAGTAGATGATTTGACACAGGTTCATGCCCTGCGCTTGGCCGTGTTTTGCGATGAACAAGGCGTTGCCGTCGAAGATGAACTTGATGACCTTGACGCACAGGCGATTCATCTCCTCGCACGCGACGGCGATCAGGCGGCGGCCACCGCCCGACTTTTCGTCAAAGGCAGGCTGGGAAAAATCGGCCGGGTCTGCACGGCCCAAACCCATCGCGGCACAGGGCTCGGCCTGCAGCTGATGCAGGCCGCCATGCAAAGCCTGCGCGACAGGGGCTGCACCCGGGCCTATCTCTCGGCGCAGGTGCCTGCGATTGCATTCTACCAAAAGCTTGGCTTTGTGGCTGAAGGCCCCGAATATGACGATGCGGGTATCGCGCACCGCGACATGTTCGCGCCTCTTTCATCTTGCTCTTAAATATCCAAAATCCGCGATCGGCCGCAGGCGCGTCCCTTGGCTCTGCTCAGATCGGCCAGCCCAGATCACGCAGTCGCTGCGCCATCGCTGCCTCAAACTCCGGACGGCCTGCGTTCAGCGCGGTCATATGCAAGAACCACGTCACATAGCGTTGATAATCGGCCTCATAGTCCAGATGCCGAAACGCTTCGTCCAGCCCATCGCGCGGCACGGACCCGGCAATATGATGAAATTCGCTTTGGGCGAATAACACCAATGGTTTTTGCAAGAACAACCCCTGAAATCCCAATCCGCTGTTTTGGGTGACAACGCCATGGCAATGGGGCAGGATTTTTTCGGAATGTCCGGTCCGCACCGTCAACCGGGGATAGGCATGTTGTAACTTTCGCAGGGCGTCGGTCTCTGCGGTGGAATAGGTCTCGCGCGGGTGCAAGGTCGCAACCACCGGTTCGGAACGTCGCTGCAGAACCTCTTCCAACATCCGCAATGGGCTCATGGATTGAAAAGACCGCTGCTCCAACAGCTTGCCTTGTAACGGCACAAACAAAAAACCGTCATCTGAGACATGCTTGCCCCCCTCATACAGACGGTTCAGCCAGCCTTCATAAAACCAGCCCAGCTTGCCCATATCCACCACCGCAGGATCAAACTGCGCTTTGGCGACGGGCCATTCCCACCGCTCCGCCATACGTTCGATCCGCCAAAACGGCCCGACATAGCTTTGGCGACAGGTCAACGCGTTCTCATGGCCGGGTTCTTCCATGTGATACAGGGTATACCAACTGTTATCACGGGCAGTGCGCCGATTGTCCGGGGTGCTTTCCGCCATCTCAACATGCCAGCCCTCATCCTCTATGCCGATAATCAGGCGGCGAAAGAAATTCCGCTGCCCGGCCTCGATCTGATCGATGGTCGGTTTGCTCAAAAGAAGATGTAAAACGCGCTCTGTCATGTGTCTCACGCTAGCCAATGATGTGCGCGCCGAAAAGGGGGAAGGGTTGTAAGCCGGCGGATGGACGCGCATATCTGCTTCAAATACGGAGGATATAATGTCGGACGATAAATTTCCCGGCTGGCACGGGACAACGATCATCGGTGTCCGCAAGGGCGGCAAGGTGGTTATTGCAGGCGACGGTCAGGTCAGCCTTGGCCAAACGGTCATCAAGGGCACGGCCCGGAAGGTTCGCAGGCTTAGCCCCGGCGGCCATGATGTGATTGCCGGGTTCGCGGGCTCGACTGCGGATGCGTTCACATTGCTGGAACGTCTGGAAGCCAAGCTAGAGGCGGCGCCGGGCCAAATGGCGCGCGCCTGCATCGAACTGGCGAAAGACTGGCGGACGGATAAATACCTGAAAAATCTTGAGGCGATGCTGATCGTGACGGATGGCACCGATCTATTCGTCATCACCGGCGCGGGCGATGTGCTGGAGCCTGAACATGATATTGTTGCCATCGGCTCGGGTGGGAATTTTGCATTGGCCGCAGCACGGGGCCTGATGGAAACGGATCTGGACGCAGAGGCAGTGGCCCGCAAAGCCATGGCGATTGCTGCGGATATTTGTGTTTATACCAATGGCAAGCTGACGGTTGAGACCATTGGCTGAGCTTACGTCACAGGATCTGCGTGCCTCTGTTGCGGCCGGCCAACTGACCGAAGCGCAGGCGGCGTCCATCTTGGCACTGGCACAAACGCGCGCGGGATACCGCAGCGCGATGTCAAACGAGGATGAGCCATTTGAACTTTTCCGTGGGTTCGCGGAAATTTTCGTGACGGTTGGCCTGTCGATCCTGTTTTTCGCGGCTTTTGGTCTGATTGGTTTGGCGGGCGGCGGCGCTGTGGCCCTGATTATCGTGCCGCTAACCGTCGTCCTGGCGGAATATTTCACGCGGCGCCGGCGTATGGTGCTGCCTTCGATGTTTTTGACCACGGCACTGGCGGTGGCGATTGCCTGGGCGGCATCAGATGCGACGGACCCGATCAGTCTGATATCGAACCGCAGCGGGGTGCTGCTGGCGCTGGGCCTGACTGTGGCAGGGCTGTTCCTTTGGTTCCTGCGCTACCGGGTGCCTTTCACCATGTTTTTAATAGGCCTGTGCGGATTTCTGGCGATCGTTGATCCGCGTTCTGTTTTTGCGGTGATGATGCCGGGGTCACAAGGTCTGCGCAGCGCTATGGACCTGACGCAGGCCGATAGCGCAGGTCTTGCGATGTTGATCTTTGGCCTGTTGGCTCTGGCGGGCGGGATTTGGTTCGATATGCGCGACCCGCATCGTCTGGGGCGGCAATCGGCCAGTGGTTTTTGGCTGCATGTGTTGGCGGCCCCTGCCTTGGTGAATACTGTGGCGGTCACATTTTTCAACATGGGGCCGGGTTCGGGTTATGGGTTGCTGACCCTGACGTTGCTTGTGGCGGCCGTGTTGGCGCTGGTGATTGACCGCCGCTCTTTCCTGACGGCAGGGCTGGGCTACATGGTATTCCTGTTGATTTACGTTTTTGCAGATGACCAAAAGCCGCTGTCATGGCTGGTCACGCTGCTGGTGCTTGGTGCGGGTTTGACCGCGCTGGGCGCGGGTTGGACGGCCCTGCGCGGGCGTTTGATGCGCATGCTTCCTGATTTCCCGGGCAAGACCCGGCTCCCCCCTTATACGGAGTAAGATATGACCAATCTCACCCCTCGTGAAATCGTATCCGAGCTTGATCGCTTTATCATCGGGCAACGCGATGCGAAACGCGCCGTTGCTGTGGCGCTGCGCAATCGGTGGCGGCGTCACCAATTGCCCGATGACTTGCGCGATGAGGTCTATCCCAAGAACATTCTTATGATCGGCCCAACAGGCGTTGGCAAAACCGAAATCTCGCGGCGTTTGGCCAAGCTGGCGCGCGCGCCTTTCCTTAAGGTCGAGGCGACAAAATTCACCGAGGTGGGCTATGTCGGGCGTGATGTTGAACAGATCATCCGTGACCTGACCGAAGCTGCGATGATCGAAACCCGCGATCACATGCGTGAGGATGTGAAATCACGCGCCCATGCATCGGCAGAAGAAAGGGTGATTGACGCGTTGGCCGGCACGGATGCACGCGAATCCACCCGTGAGATGTTTCGCAAAAAGCTGCGCGATGGCGTGCTTGATGATAAGGAAATCGAGGTCGAGCTGGCCGATCAATCCGGTGGCATGCCGCTGGGGATCATGGGTAACCAGCCCGGTATGGAACAGCAGATGCAGGGCCTACAGGACCTGTTCAAAAACTTTGGTGGCGGGCGTAAAACGCGTAAGAAAGTCACCGTAGCCCAAAGCTATGAGCTTCTGATCTCGGAAGAGGCAGATAAGCTGCTGGATGATGAAACCGTCAAGGCTGCCGCATTAGAGGCGGTGCAGCATTCGGGCATCGTGTTCATCGACGAAATCGACAAGGTTGCGGCGAAACAGGACACGCGTTCAGGCGATGTTTCACGTGAAGGCGTGCAGCGTGACCTGTTGCCATTAATCGAAGGTACGACTGTTTCGACAAAATATGGCCCGGTGAAAACGGACCATATCCTGTTTATCGCCTCTGGTGCGTTCCATATCGCGAAACCATCCGACCTTTTGCCTGAACTTCAGGGCCGCTTACCGATTCGGGTTGAACTTCAGGCGCTGACCGAAGCGGATTTCGTGCGTATCCTGACCGAAACCGATAATGCGTTGACCCTGCAATACCGGGCGTTGATGCAAACTGAAGAGGTCACGGTGGATTTCACCGAAGACGGGATTGCGGCGCTGGCGCGTATTGCCGCCGAGGTTAATGGATCGGTCGAAAATATTGGTGCGCGCAGGCTTTATACCATCTTGGAGCGGGTGTTTGAGGATCTGTCCTTTGAGGCCCCTGACCGCACCGGCGAAACCGTTCGGATTGATGCCGCCTTTGTCGAAGCCCATGTGGGCGCATTGGCCAAATCGGCAGATCTAAGCCGCTACGTTTTGTAATCGGACATATCGCAAGGCTGGGCCGGCATAGGCCTGGGCTTGCGATCCGGTTTGGGGTGGGCGCAGCCTTTGCTATAATGCCAGTGTTATCGCAGTTTACGCAGATAGACATAATAGGCGCCTTGCCCGCCGTGGCGTTGATGGGCCTGGGTGATTTGCATCACAACCGGGGCCAGCGGGGCCTGACGCAGCCAATGCGGCACCTGATGGCGTAGCACGCCAAGGCGCTCAGGCATGATCCAGCCCTCATCCTTATGCTTGCCTTTGCCGGTAATCACCAAAACCAGACGATGTCCGTGATCTTGTGAGCGCAAGATAAAGCGGATCAATTCAGGATGCGCTTCGGCCTGTGTCATGCCATGCAGATCGATGCGCGCGTCCGGAGACAATTTGCCGCGGGTCATCGACCGATGTGCTTTGCGATCCATCTGCACGGGCTGCGCCGCCAGATGCTCGGTCAGGGACGGGGCGGGGGTGATCTTGACATGTTTCGCGGCCGGTTTGGCACCGATGCGCAGCCGCGACAGATCTGTGGGCGGTGCGATAGGGTTGACCTTGGCGGGTGCTGGGCGCGGCGGCGTCGCGGTCTCGGGCGTGATGTCGGGGTCACGCGGGGGATGGGCCGCACGGGCAGTCGCGGCCACACGGTTCCACAGCTCGCGCTCTTCTGATGAAAGTTTCCGGCGGCGGCTCATATGATCCGCCCTTTGTGCCAAGGGCTTGGCATGCAAAACGCCGCCCGTGCGGCGGCGTTCACGCTGATAATGGGGGCCGCCCGCATGGGGTTAACCGCCCGTGGCGACAAGCTGCCAGTTGGGATCTTCTGCCGCCATCATCCGCGAGAAGGTCCAGATATCGCGCTGTTTGCGCGGCACTTTCGGATCGCCCTCGACAATGGTGCCATTGGCATCGCGTGCTGCGGAAATCAGCTCCCCACCAAATCGCACCGTCAGCTCTGCTTCGCTGGTCTGAGCGTTGAATTGCGCGTCTTGCAATGTCAGCTCACGCAGGCCAAGGAATTGTGCAGTGACTTCCAAGCCACGGGCCTTGCGATCTTCGACCGCCGTTTCAAATGCTTCATAGACCGGCGGGGCCAAGAAGGGGCGCACTTGCTCCAACTCTCCGCGTTCAAAGGCCATCAAGATCATCTCATAGGCCTGACGGGCACCTTTCAGAAATTCCGAGGCCACGAAATCAGGCTCTGCGCGTTTCATCTGTGCCAACGCCAATGCGGCGGTGGATCCTTCGGCGAAATGATCGGCGATATCTGGATCTGGGCCGCCTTCAATCACCTCGAACGACTTGCGCTCAAGCTTCGGGGTGCGGGGCGTTTGATCAATGGGCTTTTCATACCCTTCCCGTGTGCCCAACACATTTTTCAACTTGAGGATCAAAAAGATCGCGACCCCGGCCAGGACAATAAGCTGAATAACTGCGTTGTTCATTTGAACCCCTTTTGGGTGGGTTGGGTTTTACATCGGTCATTGTGCACATATGTAAGCTATGGGCGCGTTCAAGTCCATGTCCGCACCCGATACGTTACAGAGGAAAAGAAAACATGTGGATCTTTCTAGCCTTCTTGATGGTCCCGCTGATTGAAATCGGCCTGTTTGTTCAGGTTGGCGGGGTGATTGGCCTGTGGCCGACGCTGGCGATCGTTATTGTTACGGCCGTGGCGGGCACGTCATTGGTCAAAAGTCAGGGTGCGCAGGCGATGAACGATTTGCGCCGCTCCATGGCAGAGCTGCGCGATCCCAGCCAGCCGTTGGCACATGGCGCGCTGATCCTATTTGCGGGCGCGCTGCTGCTGACGCCGGGATTTTTCACCGATACATGCGGCCTATTGCTGCTGGTACCAAGGATTCGGATGTGGGCGATGACGCAGATTGCGAAGCGCGTCAAAGTGCAAAGCTTTGGCATGGGGCCTCAGCCGGGCGGGCGCCAGACTGGCCCACGCGATACGGTGATTGACGGCGAATTTCAGGAAGTGGATGTCGATGCGCCCCGGTTTGACAGCAAACCGCCGGGCGATTCCGGCTGGACCCGGCATTGAGCGTCAGCCAAGCCGGTGCTAAACACGCTGTAACCGAATTGGGAGAACATCATGACCGAAGAGACCACGCCGACAGCGGATCCAGCCGCAACGCCCGAACAAGCCGCGATGAAGATGCAGATCTTGGCGCAATTTACCCGCGATATGTCCTTTGAGAACATCGTCGCGCAAAAGGGTTTGCAATCGTCTGATGTGCAGCCCGAAATGCAGGTTCAGGTCAGCCTTGATGCGAAAAAACGCAATGTTGAGAACCAATATGAGGTGATCTGCAAATTTAAGGTTACAGCCAAGAATAAAAACGGTGAAACGCCGCTGTATTTGCTGGAGCTTGATTACGGTGGGATCTTCCATATCGAAGGCGTGCCGGCGGATCAGCTGCATCCGTTCTTGTTGATCGAATGCCCGCGGCAGCTGTTCCCATTCGTGCGGCGTATCGTGTCGGATGTAACCCGTGACGGGGGCTTCCCGCCCTTTAACCTGGATATGGTGGATTTCGTGGCGCTGTATCGTGCAGAATTGGCCCGCCGTGCCGAGGCCCAGCAGGCTGAAAGCACGATCAACTGATCTTTCGACAAACCATGTGATATGCGCACCGCCGTTGGGCGGTGCGTTTGCGTATGAAGGACCGAAATGGATACGCTTATTCCTGCCTGGATCGGGGACGATCTGCATCCGGTTGATAAACTGGCGGCCCATCAGCGTGGTCTACGCCACAAGGCTGTATCTGTTTTCGTGATGGATGGGTCCAAAACCCTGATCCAGCAGCGTGCCGCGCAGAAATACCACTCGCCCAATCTTTGGGCCAATACGTGTTGCACCCATCCCTATTGGGGGGAGACGCCGTTGGACTGTGCCAAGCGCCGTTTGCGGCAGGAATTGGGGATCACCGGCCTGACGCCGCGCCATCGGGATCGGCTGGAATATCGCGCTGATGTCGGTAATGGGCTGATCGAACATGAGGTGGTGGACATCTATCTTGCACAAGCCAACAGTGATCTGTCCATTGCACCAGACCCTGCAGAGGTGTCGCAGACCCGCTGGATTGAGCTGGCCGACTTGCAACGCGAAGTCACACATGCGCCGGAGCGGTTCTCAAAATGGATCGCGGTATATATGGGCGCGCCGGCGCAGCAGATCTTCGGCACTATGATGTGTCCAATGACATAAATCGACAGGGCGTGCGGCGGGAATTCGCCCAAAGCCTGTGATGGGATGATCACTTCTGTTGATAATGGCAAAAACTCTTGTCTAGCTTAGCGTAGGACACTGGCAATCTGCCGCTCAAGCTGCAAATCATAAGAAAAAGCAGTTTTGGGGGCAGGGCGTGAAAACCTCACAATTTATTTTGGCCGCATCCTTGGCGACAGGGCTTATCGTGCCGGCGTTTGCGCCTGTATTGGGCCAACAGGTGACGTTCGATGTTGCGGGCGGTGACGAAGATTTGAAGGCAAGCCTAGAAGCGGATTCATTGATCCGTCAGAAGGAAGGTGAAGAGGACGCGCAAGCGCAGGATTATTTTGCCGCCGCGCGGGCTGAATATGCTCGGCTTCTGGGGGCTTTGTATGATCAGGGGTATTTTTCACCGACGATTTCGGTCAAGGCCGATGGGCGCGAAGTGTCTGCTATCCCGCCGCTGGATGCGCCTGATACGATCAGCGCGATTGCCGTGGCTGTTGATCCGGGCCCGAAATTCACCTTTTCACGCGCCGATATTGCGCCGCTGGCCCCCAAGACTGATCTGCCTGACGGGTTTGCCGTAGGCCAGACCGCGCGCACCAGCGTGATCCGCAGCGCCGCCAGCGCGGCGGTGACAGGCTGGCGCAAGGCGGGCCATGCCAAAGCCGAGGTTTCGGCGCAAAAAATCACCGCCGACCACCGCAGCGATACATTGGAAACCGCGATTGACCTTGCCCCGGGACCAGAGGTCACGTTTGGCACTGTGACGATCACCGGGCTGGATCGGATGAAGCCGTTTCGGACCCGCCAGATCGCCGGCTTTCCGACTGGGGATAAATTTGACCCAGATGAGCTGGAAGTCGTGCGCACGCGCTTGCGTCGTTCTGGTGCGTTCAGTTCCATCACCTTGACCGAGGGCCAGACATTGGGCCCCGATGATACGTTGGATTACACGCTGGGGTTGGTTGAAGAAAAACCGCGTCGTCTAGGCGCTGGCGTCGAATATTCCACATCAGAAGGGCTGGGCCTGACAGGCTATTGGCTGCATCGAAATCTGCAGGGCGGTGCGGAACGGCTGCGGATTGATGCCGCGGTGACAGGGATCGGGGGCGGTTCGGGCGGTATGGATTACAGCCTTGGCGGCCGTTTGGAGCGCCCGGCGACATTCACGCCGGACACCACGGCTTATGTTCAGGCCTCTGTCGCGCATAATGACGAAGAGGATTACGTCGAGGATACGTTTTCAATCGGCGGTGGGGTGACGCATTACTTTAGCGATATCCTGACCGCAGAAACCGGTCTGCAATATAGTTGGTCCGAGGTCACGGATGCCTCCGGCAAGACACAGTTTCAGCAAATCGCCGCGCCGACCACGGTCACTTGGGATAAGCGAAATGTGCCGGCCAATGCAACGCAGGGGTTTTATTTGGAAGGCGGGGCGACCCCATTTGTGGGCCTGTCGGATGAAACGGGTAGCGGGGTCCGGCTGACCGCAGACGCACGGGCCTACAAGGGGTTCGGTACGGATGACCGATTTGTCTTGGCCGGGCGGTTCCAGCTGGGATCTGTTATGGGGTCGGATCTGGCGGAAACACCCCGTGATTACCTATTTTATTCCGGCGGTGGTGGCACCGTGCGCGGCCAGCCCTACCAATCACTGGGCGTGACCGAGCTGGACAATGGAACGCTGAAGACAGGGGGGACGCAATTTGTCGGGTTCTCGGGCGAATTGCGTGCTGGCGTGACCAAATCCATTGGTCTGGTTGGGTTTTATGACGCGGGCTATATCAGCGCCGGCGACTTTATGGACAGTGATGGTGAATGGCAGTCCGGCGCTGGGCTGGGGCTGCGATACAACACGGCCATCGGGCCGTTGCGGCTGGACGTTGCCGCGCCAGTGTCGGGTGACACAGGCAAAGGCGTTCAACTTTACCTTGGATTGGGGCAGGCATTTTGATGAAACGCGTTCTGGCGACGATGTTCCTGGCGGTATGGCCCGCCATTGGCTTTGCTCAAGATGGCGCGACGGATGCGCAAGCAGGGGCGGCGACGGCCGAACAGACCCAGCGCGACCGATCTTATCTGACCGGTCTGATCGAAGACAAATTGTCAGGCAGTGGGCGGCAAATCCGTCTGGACGGGTTTAAAGGCGCGCTAAGTTCCCGTGCGACCTTCGACAGCCTGACGATTTCGGACGACCAAGGCGCATGGTTGACGATTACCGATGGTGCGATGGCCTGGAATCGCTCTGCCATATTGCGCGGCGAGTTCGAGATCGACGAACTGTCCGCCGCCTCGATAGAGCTGCCGCGCTTACCTGTCTCAGAGGCGGCCACCGTCTCGGCAGAGGCGCAGCCCTTTGCATTGCCTGATCTTCCGGTGTCGGTCGTGATTGGCAAGCTGGACGTGGCAAAGGTGTCGCTGGGCGCGCCGATCATCGGTCAGGCGCTGCAATTTTCGGCCAATGGTTCGGTCACGCTGAAAGATGGCGATGGCAATGCCAAGCTGAATCTGACACGCACCGACGACGTTAAAGGCACGTTTGCCCTGACCGCGTCCTATGGCAATGCCTCGCAAGAGCTGTCGGTGGATCTTTTGGCGGATGAGGGCAAGGGCGGACTGATTTCCAGCCTTGTGGGTTTGCCGGGCGAACCGGCTGTGACGCTGGCGGTGGCAGGATCTGGCCCATTGTCGAATTTCTCGGCCAATATCTCGCTTGCGACAGACGGTCGGCCGCGGATCAGCGGTCAGGTCGTGATGCGTGATGCCGTGGCAGAGGGCGCGCCTGCAGGATCTGATCCTGAGCGCCAGTTCAGTGCCAACCTGGCCGGCGATGTGACACCGATGCTGCCCGAAGCCTATCGTGGGTTCTTTGGCGACAGCTTGACGCTGAAAACCGATGGTGCGGTGAAACCCAATGGCGCGATCGAATTGTCCGATCTGACGCTTGATGCGCAAGCGATTGATCTGAATGGATCTTTGTTGTTGCTTCCGTCGGGGCTGCCCGAAAAAATTGATCTGAATTTGAAATTGGGTCTTAGCAATTCCGAAATGGTGTTGCTGCCGATTTCCGGTGCGGACACGCGGTTGCGCACGGCAGATCTGATGCTGGGCTATGACAAGGCGCAAGGCGACGGCTGGTCGTTGACCGGGGACGTGACGGAATTTGAGCGCGCCGATGTGGTGATGCAGGGGCTGCGCCTGAACGGCTCTGGCCGAATTTCACAGCGTGATGATCAACCGCCAACCGTGGGCGGCACTGTGCAATTTGCGGCCTCTGGCTTGAAAATGACCGATCCGGCATTGGATGCGGCGGTGGGGCCGTTTGTTACCGGAAAGACATTGTTTAACTGGCAACAAGGTGCGCCGATCCGACTGTCCAACCTGAATGTAAAGGGCCAGGATTACGGGCTGATTGCGCAGCTCCAATTTGAACAACCTGAAAGCGGGATCGTTCTGGCCGGGCGTGCATCGCTGCGCCATGATGATTTGTCGTCATTGGCGGAACTGGCGGGCATGCCATTAAAGGGCGCGGTGCAGGCAGATATTGCCGGTAACTCAACGCTGTTGTCTGGGGCGTTTGATGCCGACCTGACTGTTATCGGACAGGATTTGGCGATTGGGCAGCCACAGGCGGATGCGGCGTTGAAAGGCAGATCACAGATCGCTTTGGTGGCCAGCCGGGATGGAAACGGTTTGGTGATTGACACGCTTACGGCCAATTCTGCGGCGTTGCAGGCGCAGGCATCGGGCGTATTGGCAAGTGGCGCAAGCCAGCTGGATCTTGATGCAACGGCAGATTTGGCGGTTCTGGGGACGGGCTATTCCGGTGAGATTACCGCCAAGGCCAGTCTGAATGAAACCACGGCTGGACGGGCGGTGATCATGAACGCATCGGGCCGTGATCTGGCGGTGGGGATTGCCGATGTAGATCCCTTGCTGCGCGGTCAGACGGTTCTGGTGGTGGATGCATTGGAGAAAGATGGCGCGATCACGTTGAATGATTTCACCGCCCGCAATCCGCAGATTGATGCACAGGTCAGCGGTTTATATGCTGCCGGCGCGTCGGATCTGGTGGCCAAGCTGCAGGCCAATCTGCCCACGATGTCGCGGTTTGGCGGCACGGTGACGGCGGATGCCACTTATAAGGAAACCGGCAGCAAGCGCGACATTACACTGGATGGCCAGACGCAGAACCTTGCGATTGGTCAGGCGCAGGTCGACAGCCTTTTGCGCGGCGTGACCAAGCTGTCATTACAGGCCAGAGAGGACAATGGGATGATTGAGGTCCAAAACTTTGATCTGAAAAACCCGCAGCTGTCAGCGCAGGCACAGGGGGCCGCACAAGGGTCCAACCGTAAGGTCGATCTGTCGGCACGGCTGAACAATATGGCGCTGCTTGTGCCCGGCTTTGCCGGCGCGGCCACGCTGAGCGGATCTGTTATAGATGATGGTGCGGGCTATGATGTGGATATTTCCGCGACCGGGCCGGGCGGGGTTGATGCCGATGTGTCAGGCCGTGTGGCCCGCACGCTGGCCAATGCCAATCTGGCAATCACAGGTGGTGCGCAGGCCGGGCTGGCGAATATGTTCATCGCGCCACGCACGGTGGATGGGCCTATTCGTTTCGATCTAAATTTGAACGGGCCACTGGGGCTGCAATCGCTGAATGGCACGATTTCGACCAGTGGCGCGCGGGTCAGTGCGCCGACACTGGATCTGGTGCTGGAGGGTATTGACCTGACCGCACAGATGAATGGTGGCCGGATGACGCTGAACGGCGGCGGTGCGCTTGGCACCGGGGGGCGGATCTCGGTCAACGGGCCGATAACCCTTTCGGCGCCTTATCAAGGGGATCTGACAGTCACGCTGGATCAGGCGCGGCTGCGTAACCCGGATCTGTATGATACCAAAGTTACCGGCGCAGTTCGGATGAATGGCCCCTTAACGGGTGGAGCGCGGATTTCGGGCAATTTGACGCTGTCGGATACTGAATTGCGCGTCCCCTCCACCGGTTTGGGCGGGGTTGAATCGATCCCTGATATGACTCATGTGAACGAAGGGGCTGCCAGCCGGACCACGCGCGCGCGCGCAGGCCTGTTGGACAGTGCTGGCAATGGCGGCGGTTCCGGCGGGGGTGGCGGTGTGGCCTATCCGCTTGATATTACCATTTCCGCGCCAAACCAGATCTTTGTGCGGGGGCGTGGTTTGGATGCTGAGCTGGGCGGCAGTTTGCGGATCACTGGAACCACAGCAAATGTCATTCCGATCGGGTCATTTTCATTGATGCGCGGACGTTTGGATGTGCTGAGCCAGCGCTTCACCCTGGACAAAGGGGAAATCTCGCTGCAGGGCGAATTCGTGCCTTATATCGAATTTGCCGCCACCACGACAAAGAATGACTACGCGATCACCATTTCGATCTATGGCAATGCCACCACGCCAGAGCTGTCATTTACCTCATCGCCGCAATTGCCCGATGAAGAGGTCTTGTCGCAATTGCTGTTCTCGCGCGGATTGGACAATATCTCGGCCATTCAGGCGGCGCAGCTGGCCTCTGCTGTGGCGACATTGGCAGGCAAAGGTGGCAATGGTATTGTAGCCAATCTGCGCAAGTCAACGGGTCTGGATGACCTGGATGTTGGCACCGATGATCAGGGCAACGCAACTTTACAGGCCGGAAAATACCTGTCCGACAATCTGTATACCAACGTTGAAGTTGGCAGCGATGGCACGACCGAGATCAATCTGAACCTTGATATCACCGACCATATCACGGCGCGCGGCACAGTGGGGTCCAGCGGCGACAGCGGTCTGGGCGTGTTCTTGGAAAAAGATTACTGATCACCGCATCACCTTATAAAAGACCCGCGGCATAGCGCTATGCCGCGGGTCTTTTCTGGTAGAAAGCGTGACATGCAGATTAGCCCAATGCGGTCAAGAAGCCTTTCGACCACCAGGCGACATCGTGTTTCATCAGCCGGTCCATCAGGGCGTCATGACGTCTGCGACGGTCAATCAGCGGCATCGCCAAAGCCGTCATGATCGAGGTCGCCATCTGTTCGGTGTCATGTGGGTTTACGATCAATGCGTCGGGCATCTGTTCGGCTGCGCCGGCGAATTGCGACAAGATCAAAACACCGGGATCATCGCGATCCTGAGCCGCCACAAATTCCTTTGCCACAAGGTTCATCCCATCCATCAGCGGCGTCACCAGCGCAACATCCGAGGCCCGATACAACCCGGCCAGAACCTCGCGCGGGATCGGGCGATTGATAAACCGGATCGGCGCCCAGGAAATATCCGCGAATTGGCCATTGATACGGCCCGATAGCAGCTCTGTCTCTTCGCGGATATTGTCGTAGGCTTCAACGCCTTCGCGGGTGGGCGGGCTGATTTGCAGCATCGAGACATGTCGGTGCCAATCCTCATGCCGTTCCAAAAATTCGCCAAAGGCCTTGAACCGTTGCGGCACACCTTTGGTATAATCCAGACGGTCCACGCCGATCATCAGCCGGCGTTCGGGCTTCAGCACCCCTGCGGGAAGCTTTTGCACCTGTTCTTCGGCCAATGTGCGGAATTCATCCGCGTCGATGGCGATAGGGAAGGCGGCAATTCGGGTTTGCCGCGGCTCCATATAGACAAACCCACCGGCCAGTTCTTGTGCATTGCCCAGCTCGACCATCGCCGCCATAGCATTACGCACATCGCGTTCGGCCTGCATCCCCACAACGTGATAATGCGACATCCATTCCAGAATCTCGGTGCCGTTGGGCAAGGCCTGCAGCGCAAGCGGCGTTGGAAAGGGCGTATGCAAGAAAAAGCCGATGCGATTGCTCAGCCCCATATCGCGCAGATATTGGGCCAACGGTAGCAATTGGTAATCATGCACCCAGATACGATCATCGGGCTGCACCACCTCTGCTAACATTCGGGCAAGGCGGCGGTTCACCTCTTTGTAGCTGTCCAGATATTCGGCATGGATTTCCATGATATCGGTGCGGCCGTGAAACAGTGGCCACAGCACCTGATTAGAGAAACCGAAATAGTAGTTCTCTTGCTCATTCTCGGACAGGTCGAAACACATGCGTTCGAATGGCCCGCCCTCAACCGGGCGCAGGCGGTTTTCCGGGTTTTCGACAATCTCACCAGAGGTGCCGATCCAGATCCCTTTCGTGGACATCAATGTGTCATGCAGCGCCACGACCAGGCCGCCAGAGGGGTTCGGCCCCATAGGTATCCGATTGGAAATACAAATCAAACGTCCCATATCAGCGCTCTAACCCTGTGTTCAGCCATGACAGAACCGACGCGGGGTCGGGCAGGTGATAGCGTGCGCAGCTGTCGCCTTCGCCAATTTTTACGCCGTATCCGCCGTTGTCCTCGCAATAGCGCAGGGCAGGTTCGTCGGTTGTATCATCGCCCAAATAAACAGGCATGCGCCCGTCAAAGGCATCATGCGATTGTAAAATCCGTAGTGCGCCATCCTTGGAAAACCCATCGGGGCGCAGTTCAAACGCCATTTTGGCGGGCTGCACGGTGAAGGCTGGATGATCGGCTGCAAGCTGCGTAACGAAGGCTTTTACATCGGGCTCCATCTCTGGTCGGTGACGAAAATGCACACCGCCGCCGTGGCTTTTATGTTCATATAAAAGGTCATGATCCTTGGCAAAGGCGCGGAGCTGGTCTTGCAGCGCCTCCATTCCGTCTGGATCGCGTTGCAGCGGCGGGGCGATACCGCGCGCTTGTGATCCATGCGAGCCGATCATGATACCGTCAAACCCGGTCAGGAATGCCTCCAGCTCATGCAAGGAACGTCCTGATACGATGGCTAAAGCTCCGTCACACGCGGTTTCAAGCGCGGTTAGCATTTGCCCCATATCAGGGGGCACATGCACCCCGTCTGGGGTTGGCGCGATATCAACAAGCGTGCCATCAAAATCAAGAAACAGCGCAGAGCTGGCGCAGTCAAAAGCGGGCGGGCGCGGTGTGGATCCGCAGTGTTCCGTCAGTTTCATAGCTTCTTTCTATGTCGCTTTGTCGCAGAGTCCAATGACGTGCATTGACGCATGACAAAAACGCGATATGTCGGAGGTTGGTTCCCCAGATGCCATCAGATAGGACAATTACTATGAAAATCGAGCCAAATCCGCGTCTGGCCCATGCCCCGGCGGATCATCCCGCTGTGCCGCAGGCCAAAATCGGGGTGCTCATCGCGAATCTTGGAACGCCAGATAACACCGATTACTGGTCGATGCGGCGATATTTGGGTGAATTCCTGTCTGATAAGCGGGTCGTGGATTACCCTGCGTGGAAATGGCAACCCATCTTGCAGGGGATTATTCTGACGACCCGGCCATCGGCATCGGGTAAGAATTATCGCTCGATCTGGAATGAAGAGGCGGATGAATCGCCGCTGATGACCATCACGAAAAAACAGGTGGTCAAGCTGCGTGAGGCCGTCGAAGCCCGTTATGACGCACCGGTGCAGGTGGAATTTTGCATGCGTTATGGCAATCCGTCGACCAAAAGCGTGGTCGAAAAGATGGTGCAGAACGGTTGCGAAAGGATCCTGTTTTTCCCGCTGTATCCGCAATATGCCTCTCCAACTACCGCGACGGCGAATGACGAATTCTTCCGCGCCTTGATGAAGCAAAAGCGCCAACCGGCATCGCGCACTGCACCGGAATATTTCGACCGCCCGTCGTATATTGAGGCTTTGGCCCAATCGGTGGAAAAAGCCTATCCCACCGTGGACAGCCGCCCGGATAAGTTGGTGTGTTCGTATCATGGGATGCCCAAGCGGTTCTTGATGGAGGGCGACCCCTATCATTGCCAATGCGCCAAGACGACACGACTGCTGCGCGAACGTCTGGGTTGGCCCGTGGAGGCGATCGATACCACGTTTCAATCGGTGTTTGGGCGCGAGGAATGGCTTAAACCCTACACCGTGGAGCATGTCGCAGAGCTGGCAAAACAGGGTAAAACCAATATCGCGGTGATTTCGCCTGCGTTTTCTGCTGATTGCATCGAGACACTGGAAGAAATCCAAGGCGAAATCTGCGAGGCATTCGAACATGCCGGGGGGAAGGAATTCACCTATATCCCCTGTTTGAATGATGATGACATCCACATCACGGCCCTGTTGGAAGTGGTGGAAGAGAATCTGAAAGGCTGGATCGACTGATATCGCCTTGATGGTCCGGGCGCGTGGCAGTTTCCAAACGCCCGGATCATTTGACCTACATCACCAATACCTGTGTGCCCGGCACCGTGCGCGCGAACAGATCTGCGATATGTTCGTTATACAGCCCGATACAGCCGTTAGAGCTTTGTCGCCCGATTTTGCGCGTATCATGCGTGCCGTGTATCCGGTAATATTTCCATGACAGATACAGCGCATGCGTGCCCAACGGGTTGTTGGGGCCCGGCGGCACGAAATCCGGCCACTCGGGATTGCGTCTGCGCATCGCTGGGGTGGGGGACCATCCCGGACCGGCGACTTTTCGGGTGATCTTGGTGCGGCCCAGCCGGGTCAGATCCTGTGATACGGGCACCGATGTCGGATACAGCAGGTAGGTCTTTGCATCTGGCGCCCAGAAATGCAGGCTGCGCGAGGCGATATCGACCAAAATCGCACCATGCGTCAGGCTTTTGAAGTGATCGGTCCAGCGGCGGGCCTTAAAGCTGGAGATATTTCGCCGCTGATCGCTAAGCCCGGATGTTTCATAGCTCTCACTGATGTCGCGCGCTTGGATAATGCCCGGCGCGAAGATGGCCCCGGCACAGCTGGCGCTTGTTAGAAATGCACGTCTGGTAAATGGTCCTGTCATTGGTGAAATCCCTGCCTATGACTGTTTGTCCGCGTTATGGCCGCGGTGAAATAGTGCGTCGATGTCTCATATTGCGGCGAAAGCGGCCTTTCACGCAACTGTGGGTTTGCGAGAGTTCTGCCGAATGTGTAACGGTCGAGACAGATTTTTGAGGTGATACAATGAACTCCAGCACGGCGATGCCTACGCGAGCGCGCAGATCAACCCTTATGGCTTTGACCCTGATCGGGGGCCTTGCGCTTGCGGCCTGCACTCAGCCAGAGCCAACATTGGGCCCCGACGGCAAACCTTTGCCTCAGCTGTATCGGATTACGGAATCTGATGCCGAAGTCATTCCGACCCGCGTGGTCGAGGCAATGAACTCCCTTCGGTCTGTGCGCGGAACGCGGCCTGTGGTCTTGAACCAACAGCTGGCGATTGCGGCGGCGGCACATAGTCAGGATATGGCGAAGCAAAACCGGCCATGGCATTGGGGCTCTGATGGATCGTCCCCGCTAACACGCGCTGCGCGCGCGGGCTACCGAGGTGAGGTTCTGGGAGAGACGATTTCAGAAACCTATGAAACCGAAACCGAGACATTATCTGTGTGGATGGGCCAGCCTGAGACGCGTGATGTGATCTTGAACCCGGAGGCCACGCAGATGGGGTTCGCCTGGTATCAAGAACCGTCGGGTAAGATTTGGTGGACCATGGTCACAGGGCGCTGACACCACGCGCAGCCCGTGCTGACAGTCAGATGAAATGGCGCAAGGCTTATTCGGCCTGCGCCATTTTTCATTGTCTGGGGCGATCAGGCATAAAAAAGGCCCCGAAACAGGGCCAATTTCGTGCTGCTGGGGGGCAAGACAATTGCGACATCAGGGAAAGATGAAGATGGGCGTGCCGATACGCACCATGGAATAGATTTCCTCGATCTCTTCATCTTTTACGGCGATGCAGCCTGCCGTCCAGTCTTTGCCTTTGCCCTTATTCGCCTTGGCGCGACCGTGGATAAATATGTCGCCACCGGGCTTTTTATTCTGACTTTCCGCATAGGCGCGATCGGCCGGGTTTGGATAGGAAATGCCAATCGACAGATGGTAGCGGGAGTTCGGGTTTTGCCGGTCGATGTAATATAGCCCCTCCGGGGTTTTACTGTCGCCTTCAAACCGTTTCGGGCCAATAGGGTTTCCGCCCAGGCCGAATTTGTATTTCTTGATCACCGTATTGCCGGAAAACAGATACATTTTTCGGTCGGCTTTGAACACCTGGATCTGTGTCACCGCGGGACCGGAATAGGTGATGAATTTAGACCCTGGTTTACCGCAGGCCGCCAGAATGGCGACGGTGGACAAGCCCAAGAGAAGGGTTCTGCGCTGCATTTTGGATCGCTTTTTTGCTGCTCGTTTATCAGGGTAACCTATCTGAAAAACGCCATTGGGGAAACTGGGGTTTTCGTAAAGCGATCACTCCCGCGTGAAGGCGGCGGCCAATTCGCAATGCGATGACCAGCGGAACTGGTCCACGGCGATCAGATCGCGCAGCACAAACCCGGCAGCAATAAGCTGCGCGGCATCGCGGGCGAAACTGACCGGGTTGCACGAGACATAGACCAATCTCTTGACATTGGCGTTACAGATTTCGGCGGTTTGGGCCTCGGCGCCATTGCGCGGCGGGTCCATGACGATGGCGTCATAACGGTTCAGCTCATCAGGAAGCAGCGGCCGGCGATACAGGTCGCGCGCCTCATGGCTGATCCGTTTCAGGCCCTGCGCTTGGCGCCAGCCTTGGTCCATCGCTTCTAACATCGGGGCTTCGGCCTCTACCGCGTGCATTTCGGCGGTGGCGGCAAGCGGCAGGGTGAATGTGCCGCAGCCTGCGAAAAGATCGACGATCTTTGCCGCGCCGGATGTCCAATGCTGCGCGAAATCGACCAAAACCGCAGCGCCTTCGGTGGTGGCTTGTAAAAACGCACCTGGCGGCGGTGTAACCTTGGCCGCCCCCATCGCCTGATAGGCCAGCCGGCGGGCGGCGACAGTTTCGCGATTCCACGAGATTCGCGCCAAGTCATGGGTTTCGGCAGTGGCAGAAATCTGCGCGAACAGCTCGGGTGTCATCTCTTTGCCACCGGTTGCGGCAACCTCTACGCCGGCTTCGGACAGGGTCATAGCGAAGGCGATCTCACCTTTGCGGGTCGCGCCGATAACGGTCAAGTCGCGCAGCGCGGGGATGGCCGCCACGAGTTCCGGGCGCAGCAGCGTGCAATTGGGAATTTCAGTCATGATCCCGGAGGCCCTGCCGTGAAATCCAACCAGAGCGGATTTCTTCGTGCGCCGTCCCGATAATGTTGCGCGGCGGCGTGAACGGGGCGGGGAGGTTTCGATCCGTGTGACCCGTGCGGAGACATCGCGGCTGGCCAAGGCGGATTCAATGACCTGTGTTTTCCACTGTGCCACAAATGCGTCAGAGCCATGCTGCAAAGCGCAGCCACCGCAGGTCTTGTAATGCGGGCATGGTGGCCGGACTCGGCTGATCGATGGCGTCAGGATCTTCGGTTGTGCAATCCGGCCCTCGCGCAGATCACCCGTGATTTCTTCGCCGGGCAGCGTCATTGGCGCATAGATTGTGGAGTGGTCACTGTCATGGGCCACCCCATCGGCCTGAATGGAAAGGCGTTCGATCTGGTAGCTGGTCATGGTCCGGGCTCGCTTTGGCTGGGAATGGCCTGCGATTTAGCAGCTTCGGCGGCTGCGGCCAATGGGTGTTGGGCGGATTGCCGGCGTTATTCTGCCGCGTCGCAATCGGTTGTGTCATCCTGTGTGCCGATGAACCCGCCCGATTGACGCTCCCAATACCGTGCATATAACCCATCTTGGGCCAGAAGTTCGGAATGGGTGCCAGATTCTGCGATCTGGCCATGGTTCAGCACGATGATCCTGTCCATCTGTGCAATGGTTGACAGACGGTGGGCAATGGCCAGGACGGTTTTGCCCGACATCACATTGTGCAATGCGGTTTGAACCTGCGCCTCTACTTCCGAATCCAGCGCCGATGTGGCTTCGTCCAGCACAAGGATCGGTGCGTCTTTCAAAAAGGCGCGGGCTAGCGCGATACGCTGGCGTTGACCGCCTGACAATTTTACACCGCGTTCGCCCAGCCGAGCGTCATAGCCGGTGCGCCCTTCGTTATCAGCCAGGTTTAAAATGAAATCATGCGCTTCTGCGGCTTTGGCGGCGGTGATCATTTCGGCCTCACTTGCATCTGGCCGACCGTAAAGAATGTTCTCGCGCGCAGAGCGGTTGAACATCGCAGTTTCTTGCGTGACCATCGCAACCTGGCGGCGCAGGCTTTCCTGGGTGAGGGTTTTGATGTCACGGCCATCCAGCCGCATTGCGCCCTTTTCGGTATCATACAACCGAAGCAACAGCGCCACGAGCGTTGATTTCCCCGCGCCAGAGGCCCCGACGATGCCAATGCGCTGTCCGCTGGGGATCATCAGATCCACGTCATGCAGGCCGCCCGAGCCTCGGCCATAGCTAAAGCTGACATTGTCGAAATGCACCGCCCCCTTGGCACGCCCGGCGTCCACCGCATCCGGGGCATCCAACAGCGTATGGGCGGGGGTTAATGTGGCCATGCCATCTTCGGCCTCGCCAACCATTCCATAGATCTGCATCAAGGACATGGATACCCAGCCCGACATCTGGGCAATGCGCATCGCCACGGCACCTGCAGCGGTTACATCGCCCGGCGTCGCCGATCCCTGATGCCACATCATCACTGCACTGCCCACCAGCAGCACTGGCAGCAACCCTGATAATGCCATTTGGCTGATACGATATCCGGTAGAGACTTTGCCAAAGGCAATCGCGCGGCTGCGGAACACATCCATGGATTCTAATGCTTCGCGGTCTTCGTGCCCGGTGTTGGCGAATAGTTTGACGGTCTTGATGTTGGTGATCGTGTCAACGACCTTGCCCGACACGGTGGCACGGGCCGACGCGCGCGCCTTAGACCGCACCCGCACCTGCGGTAGGAAATGCCGGACCAACGCGCCATAAGCCACCAGCCATAACACCAGGGCCAGCGCCCCCCACGTGTCAATGCCCGCCAGCAAGACGATGGAACCGACCACGGATGCCAATGCGAACATGCCGGTTTCTATCGCACCAAGCGCGGTTTCGGTGACAGCCCGCGCAGTTTGCATCTGCTTTTGCGCAATGCGGCCTGCAAAGTCATTGTCAAAGAATGTCACAGCCTGGCCCATCGTATAGCGATGCAAACGCGACAGGACCTGCGGGAAAATATTGGGTTGCACCAGCAATTGGTTCGCGGCCGATGAAATGCCAAACACAGCCGGGCGAATGATCAGATAAAACGCCGCAAACCCAAGCAAAATTGCCCAATTGTCAGAGAATGCTCCGGCGGCCGTTGAGGAAATAAGCTGATCAATCACCCGTCCCAGCAGCCATGCCGAAATCACCTCCATTGATCCGGCCAGCCCTGTCAGCACAGCCGAGAGCGTCAGCACAGGCCAAGCGCCGCGCAGGCACCACGTGAAAAAAGCGCCAAGTGTGCGGGGCGGGGCGGTTTTGGCAGGCCGGAATACGTCGATCATGAAAATCTCCTTGCGCCCTGACCATATAGTCCACAGGCATCTTGGAGAAACCACGGTTTTGTCAGTCTTGATTTTAGGTTCTGTTGAGTGACGCACAGAGATGCGGCACCCCCCCCCATGATCAGCCGCGCAAAAGGTCTTCTTTGCTTAGGCCGAAATCGGCGGCGAGCCATTGCGCTTCGAGCTCTTTCAAGCGTGCGCCAAGGCGTGGCCCTTCAAAACCGGGCATCAAATCCTGCGCCTTAACGGGGAATGTCGCATCGGCCCCTTCGTTTAGCAGGTCACGCCAACCTGGTTGCAACGTCTGCCCGATTAAGGCCGCGCGGACCAGCAAGGCATCGCCCCCAATCTGCGTGCCATAACGATAGCCAATCGCTGCGGGTGGTGACAGATCGGAAATCGCGCGGCGCAGCTCATCCAGGTGCCGGGTCTCTGATTTTGACAGGCGCAGGGCATCGGTCACGTCAAACCCGGTCAGGGCGGCAAGGCGGCGCAGCGGATCAGGGGCCGTGTCTTCCAGATGCAGTAGCGGAAATAAGACGGCCGGATCAGCACCCGGTAAAATACGGTTCAATATGCCCGATTGGGCCATCGCGCCCACCGCTGTGCTGGGATTGGGGGCGGATAACAGCTTGCGCATTTCCTGCCCGACACGTTCGCGGGCCAAATTGTCCAACCCATCTGCCAGCTGTGCGCAGGCGGCCAGCCCTTCGGCATCGGGGCCCTGATCGGGCGCACCATACCAAGCGGTAAAGCGGAAAAACCGCAATATCCGCAAGTAATCTTCGCGAATGCGTTCAGCGGGCGTCCCGACGAAACGCAGATGGCCCGCGCGCAGATCCGCAATGCCACAGCCCAACGGGTCAAGCACGGTGCCATCCGCCTGCGCATATAGCGCATTCATCGTGAAATCGCGCCGTGCAGCGTCATCGGCAATATCGGTGGAAAATGCCACGGTCGCATGGCGGCCATCGGTGTCGACATCGCGGCGAAATGTTGTGACCTCATGCGCGACCCCGTCGCAAATCACGGTGACGGTGCCATGGTCGAATCCCGTTGGCACGGCCTTCATCCCGTTGGCCTGGACTAGATCGGTCACTTGCTGCGGTGTGGCGCTTGTGGCGATGTCGCTATCGGTCACAGCTGCGTTCAAAAGCGCGTTTCGCACGCATCCACCCACGATTAATGCCTGATGGCCGGCCCCGCTAAGACATGCAAGAACGCGTTGAAGGCTTTTAGATGTGATCCATGCGCCGCTGAGTTTCATCTGCCATCCTCTGGGCCAATTGTCGCAATATCCCCGCGGTCGCGCCCCAGATATAATAGGGGCCATAAGGGACGACATAATATTTTCGCCGCGTCCCGCGCCACAGGCGGCTTTCTATACGGAAAGCGGCGGGGTCAACAACATGCCCAAAAGGTATAGTGAATACTTGCTCTACCTCGCCCGGCTCGGATCTGGGGATAAAGGGCGTGGTGATTTGCGCAATCACTGGGGTAACCTGAAACTGGGTAACGGTTTCATGCGTGTCCAATGTGCCCAGCACTTTGACGTGATCTGGCGGCAGGCCGATTTCTTCATGGGCTTCGCGCAGTGCTGCGGCCACAACCCCGCGGTCACCGGGGTCCACCTTGCCGCCGGGAAAAGCAATCTGGCCAGGGTGGTGTTTCAGATGTGATGCGCGCTTTGTCAGATACAGACGCAGACCATCACCATGTTGTTCAAAAGCCACTAAAACGGCGGCGGGGCGCAAGACCCGGCCCGGCGGCAAGGCCACGTCCGGGTTCAGCTCATAATCCGACGAGGGGCGCCCCGGCTGTGCCAAGGCGGCAATGACCGGGGCAAGGGGATCACTCATCTTCAGGCTTCTCGGACCCGTCAGGGTTTTTCGTGGCCTGAAAACCAAGTGTCTGCGGATCGAAGACATAATGCGCGTTGCAGAATTGGCAGTCGGCAGTCACGATCCCATCGTCGGTGGTCATATGACCGATGTCCCGGGCGGAATAAATCGAAAGCGATTGGCGGACGCGGTCTTCAGAACAGGTGCAGCCAAATTCCACCCGCTGCGGATCGAACACGCGCGGACCTTCTTCGTGAAACAGCTTGACCAAAATATCGGTGGCTTGAATGCGCGGTCCGATCAGTTCGATCTCTTCTACAGTATCAAGCAAGATGTTAGCGCGGTTCCAATTTTCTTCGGCTTCCCCTTCCAAGATGTCTTCGGGGCGCAAAAGCCCGTCTTGGCCGGAGGCCTCTTCGGTGGCTGCAAGGGGTGATGCCTTTGGCATTGTCTGCAACATCACGCCGCCTGCGCGCCAGCTTTCGGGTTGACCGGGCATGGTGGCGCGGCCAAATGCCAGCTCAAACCGGGTCGGCAACTGTTCGGATTGCGCAAAGTAAGCCTCGGCGCAGGCGCGAAGCGACCCGCCTGACAGCGGCGTAATGCCCTGATACGGGGTGCTGCCAGAGCCTTGGTCGATCAAGATCGCGAAATAGCCTTTGCCAATCTGTTCAAATCCCGGTCCGGCCTGATCCAATTTTTCGGCGTCAAAACTGGCCCAGCCACGAATGCGTGCGGGCTCCCCTTCCGCTGTGGGCGCATAGTAATCGGTGGCAATGATCCGTATAGGGCCATCACCGCGCACCTGAATAGACAGCTTCCAGCGAAGTTTGATCGTTTGGCCGATCATTGCGGTCAGCAAGGCGACTTCGGCCACCAGTGCCTCAACCACGGCCGGGTAATTGTGCTGTGACAAGACTTGATCCAATACACCATCCAGTCGCGCCAACCGGCCCCGGATATCCGCGCGGTCAAGTTGGAAGGGAAGGACGGTATCGTCCCATGCGATTTGGGATAGCGTGCTCATGGTGGATCCTTGGGGGCTTATGTGCTTTGCATTTCGGGCGGCGGTTGGCATAGCTTGCCTTTATAGGGGCCTATATATGGGCAGCAAGCTGTGAACCAAGGGGCAATGAATGATCGCACGCTATGGGGCAAGTCCGCAAACGGGCCATCGTTACCGCAGACGACCCGGCGCCTATGCCATTTTGATCCGCGATGGGCAGCTATTGTTGACCCATCAATCCGCCCCGCAGCCAGAGTTTCAGCTGCCTGGCGGCGGGATTGATCCGGGCGAAAGCGGAATTCGTGCGCTGCACCGTGAGGTTTATGAAGAAACTGGTTGGGCAATTGACCGTCCGCGCAAACTGGGTGCCTTTCGCCGGTTCGTCTATATGCCCGAATATGACATGTGGGCGGAAAAGATCTGCCATATCTATCTTGCGCGGCCAGTCATCTGCCGTGGCGCGCCAGCAGAGCCGGGCCACCGTGCCATTTGGTCAACGCCTGCGGATGCGCTGTCGGTGATTAGGAATCCGGGCGATCGGGCGTTCCTAAAGCGGTTTGCCTGACGCCAATCACGAATTTGTGATACCTTGCGGCGGCGGATGCCGATTTTCTGCAAAACATACCGGAAACGCTGAATTTTCGTGCGAACGTTGCGTCTTTAGGATGTAAAGTTAACGTTTGGTTAACTTTTGCACGAATCGGTGAGTCTAGATTTACGTCCACCCCCCTACAAATTGCCCTGAACGTCAAATTTCTATCTAGAACTACCCTTAAAATTGCGTTAAATGGAAAAGCAGCAGTTATAAATCGGTCAAAAGAACCGGATAACATTTTTTGAGGCGGAGCAGTCCTATGGCAGAGTCGATCGACTTTGCCGTCCGTGACCAAACGGGCGGCGTGTCCCGTGGTATGGCGGGCGGCGAGGGTGCAAGTGATTTCATCCAAGTTGGTCAGGGAGACGCGGTCTCTCTGAATTTACGTAAAGCAAGCATTCTGAAATATGAACGTGCGGGCGATGATCTTCAGGTCGTTCTGGCCGATGGTCGGGTTCTGACGCTGTCAAATTATTTCGATGCACAGCCGGGCGCAAACAGCCTGTATATTTCAGCTGATGGCGAAATTACGCAGGTTTATCTTGAGGATACAGGCGAAGGCGTGCTGTTCGCAGATTACGCATCGCCCGAAATCATCGGTAAATGGAGCCCGAACGACGATCTGGCCTTCCTGGATGGTGAAGATATTTTGGCGCCAGCAGATGATGGCGCAACTGGCATGGCGGCATTCGCGCCTTTGCTGGGGCTTGGCCCATTGGGCGCGGCGGCTGGTTTGTTGGGTGCTGCCGCCGTGGCAGGCGGCGGTGGCGGTGACGGTGACGATGGCACGACGCCCACTGATCCGGGCGGCGATGGTGACACCACCGACCAGAACACGCCAATCACACCCACCGTTGATAATGCTGATAGCGACACAACGCTGACCACGAATACGCCTGCCGATGATCAGGTTGTTCCTGTCAGCGGCACTGGTGAGCCTGGCTCAACCGTTGTTGTGACGGTCGGCGATCAGACGCAAGAAACCACCATTGACGATGACGGTCTATGGGATGTTGTGTTTGAGGGGGATGATCTGCCAGCTGATGGCGATTACAGCTCTGAGGTGGTTGTGACCGCCCCGGATGGCACGGAATATGAGCTGGACGGTCCTGATTTCCTAATCGATATGACCCCGCCACCGCTTGAGGTGACGGAAGGGGCCGGATCGACTGGAGATGTCGAAAACCTGGAAGAATACGCCGATGGCATCACCATCAGCGGCGAATCTGAAGCAGGCGCAACCGTTACTGTCGAAATCGACGGGCAGACGCAGTCGGCGGTTGTCGATGCGGATGGCAACTGGACCGTGACCTTTACGGAAGATCAGCTGCCGGGCGGCGAGTATACCGAAGCGATGGTGATCACCGCGACGGATGTGAACGGTAATGAGACGATTTTGAACGACACATTGGTGGTCGACACGGTTCCTCATGCTGTGACCTTTGATACGGTCGCCAGTGACGATATCATCAATGCAGCCGAGCAATCGGCAGCGGCGGGTGTGGCCGTCAGCGGCACATCGACACCGGGTGCTGTGCTGCAGGTTGAATTTGCAGCAAACGGCGCCACGCATGAGGTGACTGTGGATGCGGATGGCAACTGGTCCACGACCTTTGCCGCAGACGAAATCCCGACCGGCACCTATGACACGGCGATCAACGTCACCACGACGGATGCGGCGGGCAATGTTACGAACGCCAGCCATGCAATCGCGGTGGATACCGATTTCAACACGGTGACCTTCGACACGGTGGCGGCGGATGATGTCATCAACGCGGCAGAGCAATCGGCGGCGTCCGGTGTCACGGTCGGTGGAACAGCGACCGCGGGTGCCGTGCTTCAGGTGGTGTTTGCAGAAAATGGCGCCACGCATGAGGTGACTGTGGATGCGGATGGCAACTGGTCCACGACCTTTGCCGCAGATGAAATCCCGACCGGCACCTATGACACGGCCATTGACGTTACCACGACGGATGCGGCGGGCAATGTCACCACCGCCAGCCATGCGATTTCGGTGGATACCGATCCAAATACCGTAACCTTTGATACCGTGGCCGGGGACGATATCGTCAATGCAGCCGAGCAATCGGCAGCGGTAGGTGTGACCGTCAGCGGCACATCGACACCGGGAGCGGTGCTGCAGGTCGAATTTGACGCGAACGGCGCCACGCATGAGGTCACGGTGGCTGCCGATGGCACATGGTCCACTGTCTTTGAGGCATCGGAAATCCCGGCCGGCACTTATGACACGGCGATCAATGTCACCACGACGGACGCGGCGGGCAACGTTACCAACGCCAGCCATGATGTCGCGGTAGATACGCAAATCGGCGTCACGGTCAGCTCGGCCAATGTCACTGCGAATGATAACGTGGTGAATGCGGCAGAGTTTGACGGCGCAGGCTTTAGCCTGACCGGCACAACCGATGCCGGCAATGCCGTGTCGGTGACGATTGGCGGCGTGACGGTTCCGGCAACGGTCCTGTCAGGGGGGGCGTGGACGGTCAATCTGACGTCTGGTGATCTCGCGGCAGCGGGGCTGACCACAGGCACCTATGAGGCGGTCGTAACTGCGACAGATGCAGCCGGCAATGAAATGAGCACATCGCGTGATGTGGTCTTTGATCTGGAAACCGCCGTCGCCTTTGGTGACACGCAGGCGGGTGACAACCTGATCACATCGGCTGACACAGGCGCAAGCACGGGTCTGACCCTGACAGGTATGTCAGAGCCGGGGAACTCGGTCACAGTGACATTGGGCACGGGCACTGCGACGGTTGTTGCGGGCGCTACGGGCAGCTGGTCTGCCGTGATCGCGGCAAGCGATCTGCCAACAGGCACGGGGACTGCGACGGCGACAGTGACGGCGACAGATGCGGCGGGCAATACCGCCACAGACACGCATGAGCTGGATGTCGATACCGAGGTTCAAAACCTTGGCTTCACCACTGCCACGCCGAACGCATTGGTTGCGGATGACATCGTCAACGCAGCCGAAGGCGCGGGTGGCTTGGTTGTGACAGGCACGGTTGAGGCCGGTTCACAATCGGTCGTTTTGCAGCTGGGCAATGGGTCGGTGATTACCGTTCCTGCGGCGAATATCGACGCTGCCGGGAACTGGAGCGCGACGATTCCTGCCGGGGATCTTCCCAATGTGGAAAGCTCCGAAACGCTGGTTGTGACGGCGACGGATGGTGTCGGCAACGTGTTGACTGCGGCGCCGATGACCATTGCCTTTGACCCGTTGGTGATGAATTTCGCTGTGACCTCAGATATGACGGCAGATAATGTCGTCAACGCGAAAGAGGCTGCTGCGGGCTTTACTCTGACAGGGACGGTCGAGGCCGGTTCGGTTGTCATGGTGACCTTGGGCAGCGGCGCTGCACAACAGGCAACGGTGAATGCTGACGGCACATGGTCGATTGATTTTGATCGCGCTGACCTGGTTGCAGGCGGGGCGTCGGCCGCGACCGGCACTATGACCTATACCGTTGAAGCTGTGGATGCGGCGGGCAACGTGGCGGTTTTGGACAGTGCCGATAACAGCTTTGCCTATGATTTTGAGGCACCAGCAGCGGCAGATTTCTCGGATGTTCTGATCGGCAGCACGACCTATTCGGGCGTTCTGATGGGCAGCACCGCTGAGGCAGGCACCTATGATCTGTCGGCTGTTCGCGCCGATGGGACGGTGGTCGATCTGGCGGAAACCAGCGCGGGCAGCTTCTATCAATTCGCACCGCAGGCAACATCGACATATCTGGTTGCGACAGATGTTGATGCGGCGGGCAATGAAAGCTCGACGTTGATGGTGGCCGATACCAACTCTAACGTGACGGTCGATTTGGGTCGTGACGGGTTGGAAGGGTTCGATTTTGCCAAGATCGATCTGGATCTGGCGGAAGCCAATCTGACGATCAGCGCAGATCAGATCCAGGAGCTGACCGGGCCAGATCATACGTTGATCATTCAAGGCGATGCGAATGACAGCGTTACGGTTACAACGGACGGCTTCACGGAAACCGGCACTACGCAAATTGATGGTGAAGATTACACCATTTACACGCTGGGTGACGATGACGCGACGCTGATCATTGATGACTCGATCACAAACCTGACCATCTGATCGGAGGGCACGGGATGACTGGGGTGAACGTCTTGAAGACGGTCTCCCGAGTCTCTTCGGCTCGGGTGGCGCTTGCAGGAACGGTTTTGCTGTTCCTTGCAGGCTGCATGGAGGGTACGCCCTTCCCGACTGGACGCTCCGCCTTTATGGCGTCCAGCCAAACCAGCGCAATGGCGCTGGCGACACCGGGAACCACGGCCACCAGCTCGGTGATCATTGCCAATCTGGCAGCACGTCAATCGGTTCTGACGGGCGAAAGCCCCTATGACAGGATTGCGCGGGCTGTGCTGACACAGTCAAAAAGTTCGGCGCAGGCAGAGCTTCGGGTGAAGCGGCTGACCGCCAAAGCGAAGTCAAAGAACTGGCTGCCGGAATTACGTCCTGGCGTTAGCCTGACATCGCTGGGAGAACTGGTGACCTCCATGGTGTTCGAACAGGTGTTGTTCGACAATGGTGCGAAGAAGGCGGAACGCGAATATGCCGCAGCTGATGTGGAAATTGCCGCTGTAAACCTGTCAGAGGATTATAATAACACCGTTTATGATGGGCTTGCGCATTATGTGCAGGCGCAGCAGGCTGCGGCGCAGGCCGACGTGGCCGAGATGGCGCAGGCATGGTTGGCGAAATACGACCGCATCATGATGGAACGCGTGCGCGGTGGCTTATCGGATATGTCCGAAAAACGAGTCATTTTGCAGAAACTGTCCGAGATGGAGGCGACCGCCGCAACTGACCGCGACACGGCACGCGGACAGATGGCGCAATTGGCCGCAATGGCGGGTGGCCCGATGGGCGATCTGTCGGGCGTGCCGGACATCACCATTCCTACAACTATGCCGGTGGCCCTTTCGGTTGAACGGGCCATGGGGGAGAAATCCCTGATTGTGGCTGAGGCCAAGGTGGCCCGGGCCGGGTTGCTGCCCAGCCTGACCGCCGGGGCGTCTGTGGGTGCTGGTAAGCCAGACTATGCGCTGGATCTGGGGGTGACGACGGCCTTGGGTCTTGGCACCGGTGATCAGCTGTCTGCATTGGATGCGGCCAAGCGTAGTGCAGAACAAAATGTCGAAGAAGCACGCCAAGATGCCCAGCAAGAGGTGGTGCGACTGCAATCCAAATTGGAGCGGCTGGAAGCCAAGCGCACGCGTGACGGTCAAGTTGTTGCGGAAATGGAACAGAGCCTGACGCTCTATACCGAGCAATATCGCCTTGGCGGTCGCTCACTAATGGAGCTTGTGACGCAATTTGAAAGCTATGCCGATATGAAACGGGCCCATGCGGGACTGAAATTCGATATTGCGCTGATAAAGCTGGAAATTGCACGCCAACACGGGATATTGGTAGAGGGAGAAATTATCTAACAAGGTATTGGGGGGGCGTTGTCCGAGAGGGTCATCGCATTTGACATAAACGCAGCCCGCGTCAGCGGGGCGTCTGATGGTGCTTTGCCCAAATCAATGCCGTCACAGCCGCCAGCGGCCAAACGCCCGGCGGATCGTGCAAAATCGCGTGCTGAATTGGCCGCCGCCTATGCGGGCCTGTTGGGTGCGGAAATCCCGGCTGCCGATATTCTGGAGCAAATGCTTCTGGCAGTTGGTGAAGCCACCGCCGCTGTTACCGGTGAAACTGCGGGACAGGGTGTTCAACCAGAGCATATCGCCGCCGTCCTGCGCGTTGCCGGGATGAGCGCCGAGGTTGAAAAGATAAAATCCATCACGCCGGGCCAATGGCCAGCACTTGCCCAGATGCGGAATGGCCAGATGGTCCTTGTGGTCGGGCAGGAAATGGAAAGCCTGTTCGTGTACGATAAAACCTGCCAGGATCAGCGGGCCGAAGTGCCGATTGGGGAATTCGCGTCCTTCTTTACGGGACAGGTCGTGCGGGCGCGCACCACGTTGCGCCAATTGGAAGAACGCCACAAAATAACCGCCGATCAGCAGCATTGGTTCTGGGGCACGTTCAAAGCGCAGCGCCGTGCCTTTGGCGAGGTCGCTCTGGGCTCTCTTTTCGCCAATATTCTGGCCGTTGGCGTCGCGTTGTTTTCGCTGCAGGTCTATGACCGTGTGATACCGCACCAATCCGAAGCAACGCTTTGGGTTTTGGCGCTTGGCGCGTGTTTGGCGTTGGGAATGGAGATGGCGCTGAAACTGGCACGCGCAGGGCTGATGGATATGGCCGGGCGTAAGATCGAATTATCTGTTCAGCAGCTGTTGATGGCGCGGTTGCTGGGGATGAAGCCGTCTAACCAACGCTCACCCAGCCAGCTTTTCTCTGCGATGCGGGAGTTTTCTTCGGTGCGAGAGTTTTTCACCGCATCGACGATCGGCACTTTGGCAGATATTCCGTTTATTTTCGTATTTCTGGCGCTGGTGGCGTCTATTGGTGGCTCCATCATGTGGGTGCTGCTAGCAGGCGGTATCTTGATGGTGTTGCCCGGGTTCTTCTTTCAAAAGAAGATGATCCGTTTGACCGAGGCGACGCAGGGTGCCTCTGCGCGCGCGTCGCGGCTTTTGCATGAGGCGATTTATGAACATGAAACGGTGTCGACAACACGCGGTGCCGACCGGATTAAGCGGATCTGGGAAGAGCTGATCACCCTGTCTGCGGTGAAATCATCAGAGCAACGTAAGCTGGCGGCCGCACTGACCTATTGGGCGCAGATGATTCAACAGGGCACCTATATCGCCGCTGTGGTGATCGGCACCTATATGGTGTTTGCGGGTGACTTTACCGTTGGATCCATTATTGCAATCGGGATTTTGACTTCGCGGACCCTCGCGCCACTGACGCAGCTGTCGGGAACTCTGGCGCGATGGTCCAATGTCAAAGCCGCGCTGGATGGGTTGGATAAGATTGCGTCATCGGATCAATCCCATGCCGATGATCGGTCCTATCTGCGCACCGACCGGGTGAATGGTGAATTTGAACTGCGCCACACGACGTTCCAATATGACCCGGAAGGCGCCGCAACTGTCGATATCCCCAGTTTGCAAATCCCAGCAGGGCAGAAAGTGGCCGTGCTTGGGACCAATGGCTCTGGCAAGTCCACATTCCTCAAGCTGCTGGCGGGGCTGTATGAGCCGCAGTCGGGGCGGATTTTGTTAGACGGCATTGATATTGGCCAGCTGCATCCACGTGATTTGCGCCGCTCACTTGGGTATCTTAGTCAAGATGTTCGCCTGTTTGCAGGAACCTTGCGCGACAATTTGAACATGACCCAGCTGGAACGGGATGATGAGCGACTGTATCAGGCGCTTGATTTTGCCGGTCTGGGGCCGTTCTTGCGTGCCCATCCAAAGGGGTTAGATCTGCAAATCCGCGATGGTGGTGAGGGGCTGTCCGTAGGGCAGCGGCAATCGATTGGCTGGGCGCGGCTGTGGCTGCAAGATCCATCTGTTGTGATCTTGGACGAGCCAACCGCCGCCTTGGATACTACGCTGGAAACCACATTGGTCAGCCGCCTGGAAGGGTGGTTGATCGGCCGCACAGCGATCATCGCAACGCACCGCGTGCCGATCCTGGCACTGACTGCACGCACATTGATTTTGCAAAATGGCAAATTGGCGGTAGATGGCCCGCGTGATGCTGTTTTGGCCCATCTGACCAAATCCAAAGCAACCGGTGGACGATGACAACGATTGACCCATCCGCCATTGTGACCCGGTCACGGAATATGTCCGTCACCATATGGCTGATTGCGGCTACTGTCGCGATTTTTGTGCTTTGGGCTTCGGTCGCCTGGGTCGATCAGATTGTGCGCGGACCGGGGGAAATCGTCTCCTCCTCAAAGCCGCAAATCATTCAGAACCTCGAAGGCGGTATCCTGGCCGAGCTTTATGTCTCCGAAGGGGATGCCGTGCAGCCGGGGGAACCATTGGCCAAGTTGTATGGAACGCAATATCGCACGCAGGTTGATGATCTGGAGGCACAGATCGCTGGCCTACAAATCAAACAATTGCGCCTAGAGGCGGAAATGAACGGTATTGACGCGTTTGAAGTCAGTGACAAGCAAGCGCAACTGGTACCACATATTGTGGCCTCTGAATCGGCGCTACTGAAAGCGCGAGTCCAAGATTTTAATGCCCGCAAACGTGGGGCTGCCAATATCATGGATCAGGCCCGGGCAGAGCGAAACCTGCTGGAAGAGATGTATGCAAAAGAGGTAGCTCCGCTAATTGAAGTAACCCGGGCCCGAAAAGCTTTTTCCGATGCTGAAAAAGTCTACACTGAAATAACAACAAAGACCGAGCTGGAACGCGCTTCAGATTATTCAGACACGCTCAAAGAACTCGGCACATTACAACAACAGCTGAAATTATCCGAAGACCAACTTGGGCGTACGATTTTAAATGCGCCGATGAAGGGTATTGTCAATCAGTTGAAGGTTTCCACAATCGGCGGCGTGGTCCGGGCCGGCGAAGAGATCATGCAGATCATTCCGATGGATGAGGAGCTGTTCATAGAGGCACGTATTGCCCCGAAAGACATTGCGAATGTTAAAACAGGGCAAGAAGCGACAATCAAACTATCTGCCTATGATTATACAATCTACGGCAGCCTGAAAGGTACGGTTCAAGTCGTATCAGCGGACACATTCAAAGATGAAACTGACCCCAATGCAGAGCCGCATTATAAGGTCACATTACGCGTCGATCTTGTTCACCTGACAGAGCGGCAACGGCATTTGGAGATACGACCCGGGATGCAGGCTACCGTTGAGTTGATGACTGGGGAGAAAACGATACTGCAATATCTTCTCAAGCCGCTGTATAAATCTCGCGAAGCGCTACGGGAGCCGTAACGTAGAAGGGGCGCTGCCCCTCTTGGCCTAGGCCAATTCACCCCGGGATATTTACCGGCACGGTGAATAATCATATGTAATTTTCACATTGCTGAGCAATATCCCGGGGGAGGCTCGTCAGAGCCGGGGGCAGAGCCCCTCTTCGTGGTGCTTATTTTGATTTCGGACGAAACGCATCGACCTTGGCGCTATCTGTTTCCAGACGCGCGGCGCCAATCAAATCTAAACAATAGGGTACGGCGGCGAAAACACGGTTTAGGCATGTCGCGATTGCAGAGGGTTTTCCAGGAAGGCTGATGATAAGGCTTTGTTGGGCAATTCCAGCAGTTTGGCGTGATAGGATTGCTGTAGGGACCTCTGCCAGAGAGGCCTGCCGCATTTCCTCGCCAAATCCAGGAAGCTCTTTCTCAATAACGCTGGCAAGGCCTTCGGGCGTTTGGTCCCGCGGCGCGGGCCCCGTGCCGCCGGTCACGAGGATCAGGTCAGTCTTATCAGCCACAAGCTGTCGAACGCTTGTTTCGACACTTTGTTTGCCATCCGGGATGATATGGCGTGTGATGGTGAGGGGCGATGTGATCACGTCCCTCAACCAAGTTTCGCAGCCTGGACCGCCCTTGTCCTCATATTCACCGCGGCTTGCACGGTCAGATACGGTGACGATGGCAGCGCGGGGCCGGTCGACGCTCATTTCTTGGCGACTCGCGCATTGCGCGTTGCGATGAGCTTTAAACGCAATGCGTTGAGGTTGATAAACCCTGCGGCATCTTTTTGATCGTAGGCGCCGGCATCTTCTTCAAAGGTTACATGCGCTTCGGAATAAAGGGAATGATCTGACCAGCGTGCCACGGTACGGGCCGCACCTTTGTATAGCATGAGCTTCACTGTACCGGTGACGTGCTCTTGGCTTTTGTCAATCAAAGCTTGTAGCATTTCACGCTCTGGCGAATACCAGAAACCATTATAGATAAGTTCCGCATAACGCGGCATGATCGAGTCTTTTAGATGCCCCGCGCCGCTGTCCAGCGTGATTTGTTCGATGCCACGATGCGCTTCCAGCAAGATTGTACCGCCCGGGGTTTCATACACGCCGCGTGATTTCATTCCGACGAAGCGGTTTTCGACGAAATCCAAACGCCCGATGCCATGGGTGCGGCCAAAATCGTTCAGCTTGGTCAAAACGGTGGCAGGGGACATTACCTCACCATTGATTGCGACCGCGTCGCCTTTTTCAAAAGTGATCTCGATATATTCGGGCTCATCGGGCGCCGAAACTGGGTCGTTCGTGCGCTGATACACGTAATCTGGGGCGGTATCCGCCGGATCTTCCAGCACTTTGCCTTCGGAAGACGTGTGAAGCAAATTCGCATCGACCGAGAACGGTGCTTCACCACGTTTGTCTTTGGCGATCGGGATTTGATTTTCTTCTGCAAATTCCAGCAGCTTGGTCCGCGAAGACAGGTCCCACTCCCGCCAAGGCGCGATGACTTTGATTGCAGGATCCAGCGCATAGCAGGCAAGTTCAAAGCGAACCTGATCATTGCCTTTGCCGGTCGCACCATGTGCCACGGCATCTGCGCCAACTTGTTTTGCGATTTCCACCAGACGTTTAGAGATCAGCGGACGCGCGATTGAAGTGCCCAGAAGATAGAGCCCTTCATAGACGGCATTTGCCCGAAACATTGGGAATACGAAATCGCGGACGAATTCTTCGCGAATATCTTCGATGAAGATATTGTCCGGATTGATGCCAAGAAGTTCCGCCTTGGCGCGGGCCGGCTCCAGCTCTTCTCCCTGGCCCAAATCGGCGGTGAAGGTCACGACCTCACACCCATATTCCGTCTGAAGCCATTTCAGGATGATCGAGGTATCGAGGCCGCCAGAATAGGCGAGAACAACTTTTTTGGGCGCGGACATTGACATCTCCCGAGGAACTCATTTGACGTGGGGATAGTGCGTTTTGGGGCGTGCTACAAGGGGCGGGGCGTGGATTTTGCAGCCTTTGACCCGCTTGGAAATTCGGTGTCGGTGTTCGCAGGGTCCGATGTGAATGCGGTGCATCGCGGCGGTTTCAGGCATTAAAGGCGCGATTTTTCTTGCACCTATTTTCGCATAGGTTCAAAGCTGCGCCATGACAGATTTTGCCCAAGACGCCATTGAGGCCACCCGCTCCTTACGTGCCCTGTTCGATCCGACGCCCTTGTCGCGGAATGCGTTTTTGTCACAGCGCTATGGGGCAGAAATTTGGCTGAAGCGCGAAGATCTTACGCCTGTGCGCAGCTATAAATTGCGCGGCGCCTTTACGGCGATGCGCAAATTGCGTGCGACGACGCCGGATGCTGATCATTTCGTATGTGCCAGCGCGGGCAACCATGCGCAGGGCGTGGCATTTGCTTGTCGGCATTTCGATGTCAAAGGTACAATCTTCATGCCGGTGACGACGCCACAGCAAAAGATCGACAAAACCCGGACGTTTGGCGGCAGCAATGTCGAAATTGTTTTGGTCGGCGATTACTTTGACGACACGCTTGCGGCGAGTCAGCGGTTTTGTGACGAGGCAGGCGCCTATTTTCTTGCGCCATTTGACAATTCGGATGTTATTGAAGGTCAGGCCTCGGTTGGGGTGGAAATTTTGGATCAACTTGGAAAAGCACCAGATTTCGTGGTGTTACCTGTTGGTGGTGGCGGGTTGGCAGCGGGTGTTACCGGATATTTGCGCGTCACCGCGCCTGAGACCCAGTTTCGATTTGTCGAACCGGCTGGCGGCGCCAGTCTAAAAGCCGCCGTACGGGCGGGTCAGCCCGTCGCATTGCCTCATGTGGATAGTTTTGTTGATGGCGCTGCTGTCGCTAAAATCGGGGCAAAGCCGTTTGGGCGCCTTGAATGGTTGCAGGCGGCGCATGTATTGGCCGCGCCGGAGGATCGGATCTGCCAAACGATGTTGGAATTGTTGAACGTGGAAGGCATCGTGTTAGAGCCTGCCGGGGCGCTTTCGGTTGATGTTCTACGAGATTTGCGCGATGAAATTCGTGGTAAAACAGTCGTTTGCATCGCTTCGGGCGGTAATTTCGATTTTGAACGTTTGCCGGACGTAAAAGAGCGGGCCCAGAAATATTCCGGCCTGAAGAAATATTTTATTTTGCGGATGCCGCAGCGCCCAGGCGCGCTGAGAGATTTTCTGCAGATGTTGGGACCGGATGACGATATCGCCCGGTTCGAGTATTTGAAGAAATCGGCCCGCAATTTCGGGTCTGTTCTAATCGGGTTAGAGACGAAAAGGGCCGAAAATTTCCCGGCCCTCAAGCAGCGATTGCAAGACGCAGGATACACCTACCGCGATATTACGGATGATGCGATCCTGGCTGAATTCTTGATCTAAGCCCAATTCGGGGCTTAGGCGACGTTTCGAAATTCATCAACCCGCGCCATGAACAGCTGTTTTGAATCGCTGTAGCAGGCGAGGATTTCAGGCACATCAACTTCTTCCGCGCGACCTTGCCCAGAAAGGCGTTCGCCGATTTGGCACAATGCACCAAAGCCCTGGAAGCCAAGGTTCCACGCGGATCCCTTGAGGAAATGCAGATCCTCTTCCAGCTTGTTTGGGCGTGTTCCAAGCTTCATGACAACCGCCTCTACCTCATCTAGGAAAAGTTCGACAACTTCGCCGAACCCATCCGGGCCGATTTCAGATTGTAACTCTGCCACCCGATCCCAATCGATCATATTTACCTCCACCGAAGTGATACCACACCAAGGGGCAGCTTAGGGCGCAAAGCTTGCTGAACGCTTAACCTGTCAGGGATGGAAATGTTCACCCGGAGTTAACGAAGATGGGTCAATGATTGGGCGTCCTTTTGTAATGGCGGTATCGAATTTGGCTGGAAATTTGCAGCAAGACCCAGAACTTTTGTCCGAAGTTGACGCGCAGGCCGCTCCGGTCCGCCGGGTGCTGGTGGTGGACGACAGCCGTATGCAGCGCCGTATTCTATCTGCGCAATTGGCCCGCTCTGGTTATGAGGTCACGGAAGCCTCCTCCGCAGAGGAGGCGATTGAAATTTGCAAGCGTTTCCAGCCTGATATCGTATTGTCGGACTGGATGATGGAAGGCATGACCGGCTTGGATTTTTGTCGCGCATTTCGGGCTATGGAGCGCGATGGTTATGGGTATTTTGTCCTTCTGACGTCAAAGACAGCCAAAGAAGAGGTGGCCGAGGGGCTGCATTGCGGCGCAGATGATTTTCTGGCCAAGCCGGTGAATGGGGATGAGCTACGTGCAAGGCTTGCCGCAGGTGAGCGCATTTTGCGGATGGAACGGGAGCTGACCAAGAAGAATCAGCTTTTATCCTCCACTTTGGATGAGCTTAAAGGCCTGTATGATGGGATTCGCCGCGACCTGCGAGAGGCCCGAAAGCTGCAGCAAAGCCTTGTGAAAGAACGACAGCGGTCCTTTGGGTCATCGGAAGTGACGTTGATGCTGCGTCCGTCTGGCCATGTAGGGGGCGATTTGGTCGGCTTTTTCCCGATCAATGCGCGGAGGGTTGGATTATATGGCATCGACGTGTCGGGGCATGGGATTACGTCTGCATTAATGACCGCCCGTCTGGCCGGGTATTTGTCCGGCTCATCGCCAGATCAGAATATCGCGTTAATTCAATCGGAATTCGGCATTTATGAGGGAATGGCCCCGCATGCATTGGCCGAATACCTGAACACATTGGTATTGGAGGAGGTTCAAACCGAAAGCTATTTCACGTTGATCTATGCTGACTTGGACCTTGTCTCGGGTGAGGTTGAATTGGTGCAGGCCGGTCACCCGCACCCATGTGTGTTGCGCGCCAATGGGGATGTGGAGTTTCTTGGCGATGGGGGGTTGCCTGTTGGCCTGATTGAAGGTGCTACATATGAGCTTATTTCGACCAAGCTGCAGGCGGGTGATCGCCTGATATTGATGTCCGATGGAATCACGGAAGCTGCGCCACAAGGTGGTGAATTGCTGATGGAAAATGGCCTAGAGACGGTGGTGCAGCAATCCTCGGATTTGCGTGGGCAGGCCTATCTTGATGCGCTGTTTTGGGATGTTGAAAACTATGCGAATGGGGCGCTGACAGATGATGTGTCAGCGGTCCTTTTCGAATTTAACGGCGCAAAAAAGAATGCAGATTAAGCCGGTTTGACCCCCGCACAGGCGTAATTCACCGAAAGATCACGATCAGATAAGGACCAGCGCCAAGTGATTGGGTTAAACACCATGCCTTTTTTATCCACGGCGGTTAAATTCGCAGAGACCAACATCGCGGTCAGTTCATCAGGCTTTAGAAATTTTGACCAATCATGTGTGCCTTTAGGCAGCCATTTCATGACATTCTCTGCCCCGACAATCGCCATCATATAGCTTTTGGGATTGCGATTCAGGGTGGAGGCGATCAGCAGCCCGCTTGGGACCAAAAGATCCGCGCAGGTTTGTATAAAATCAGAAGGATCTGCAACATGTTCAACGATTTCCATCGCCAGCACGATGTCGAACCGCTCGTCCGTGACAAGGATATCTTCGGCGGCGCAGTGGCGATAATCGATTTCCAGACCAGACTGTTCGGCGTGTAGCTGCGCGACGGGGATATTCCGCTCTGCGGCATCCGCACCGACGACGCTGGCACCAAGCCGCGCCATAGGCTCGGATAATAGACCGCCACCGCAGCCGATATCTAATAGGCGAAGCCCGTCAAATGGTTGCGCTGTCGAAAGATCACGGCCAAACTGCGCTGCAATCTGCCGGGTGATGTAATCAAGTCGCACCGGGTTCATCTGATGCAATGGCTTGAATTTCCCGGCTGGATCCCACCATTCAGCCGCCATAGCTTCAAATTTAGCGACTTCGCTGGGGTCGATGGTGCTGTTGGGCTGTGTCATCTTATCCTCAAACTTCTAATTGGCCCCCATGGTGGGCCCGGTCTTCACACTATATAGTCAGGTCATGGACAGAACCGCAGGCAAAAAGCGCACATCAAGCTCGTTTCTTTATCCGCCGATCGAACCCTATGATCGCAGGATGCTTGATGTTGGCGATGGGCATCAAATCTATGTTGAACAATCCGGCAATCCGCAGGGGCAGCCGGTCGTGGTTTTTCACGGTGGTCCCGGGGGAGGCGCAAGCCCGGCAATGCGGCGATATTTCGATCCGATGCATTACCGGATCATCTTGTTTGACCAGCGCGGTTGCGGTCTGTCGAAGCCAACTGCAAGCATCGAGGCCAATACGACATGGCATCTTGTGGCGGATATTGAACAAATTCGTCAGACGTTGGGGGTTTCGCGCTGGCTTGTCTTTGGTGGTAGCTGGGGCGCGACGCTGTCCTTGATCTATGCCGAAACCCATCCCGACCGGGTACAGGGTCTGATTCTGCGCGGTGTATTTCTGGCGACAAAATCAGAAATTCAGTGGTTCTACGGCGGTGGGGCAGGGCGGTTTTTTCCCGATGTTTGGCGGCGGTTTTGCGACGCGATACCGGAAGAGGAGCGCGGAGATTTGGTTGCGGCCTATGCGCGTAGGCTGTTTTCAGGGAATTTCAGTTCTGAAGCGCGATTTGCGCGAATTTGGACGCTTTGGGAAAACGCCTTGGCGACGGTGGAGGCCGATGGCTTTGTCGGTGAAGCACCAAGCGATTACGCGCGCGCGTTCGCGCGGCTGGAAAATCACTATTTCTCCAATGGAGCATTTTTGGAGCAAGACGGCCAGATTTTACGTGATCGGCATAAGATTGAACATATCCCTGCGGTGATCGTGCAGGGGCGAATGGATATGATTTGCCCGCCGATTTCTGCGTGGCGTCTGGCGGATGGTTGGGCTTTGGCGGAGTTGCAGATGGTGCCGGCGGCGGGGCATGCGCTGTCCGAACCCGGGATCACCCAAGCCCTTGTGGCGACGATGGATCGCCTGCGCTGATGCGGCGCGTGGGCGGTGATGTTTGCTATATTTTGGATATTTAGGGCAAGATGAAGCTGTGCTGCGGCCAAGATGGCGTTATTTCCTTGCGATTCTGGGGGAAGCGGTGTAAGTGATCTTCAACAGCGGAGTGTCAGGGTCCAAACCTGGCGCCCACCGGAAGGATGCAACGGGCCGCAAGGGCCCGTTTTTTATTATTCCGGTGTCATGATCAGAACACGAGGATCGGATGGCCGACCTTATTGCGAAGACCGCCATTGACCGGCGGATTGCCCAGATCGTTATGCCCACCATTGAGGGATTGGGCTATGAGTTGATCCGTTTGCGGTTGCAAGGCGGCAAGACGGCGACTTTACAGATCATGGCAGACAAGCCCGAGGGCGGGATTGATGTTGAGGATTGCGCCAAGATCTCTACTGCGGTGAGCGCGGTGATGGATGTCGAAGATCCGATTGAAGATAATTACTATCTTGAGGTTTCGTCGCCCGGGATCGACCGCCCTTTGACTCGTTTGAAGGACTTTAATGTCTGGGACGGGTATGAGGCCAAGATCGAAACGACTGAAATGATTGAAGGCCGTAAGCGGTTTCGTGGGATTATCCGTGGAACCGAAGGCGATGAGGCGCTGATCGAAATTGAAAATCAGGGCGAACAGATTGTGATTGGTTTGGATTTCGACTTGCTGGCGGATGCCAAGCTGGTTCTGACCGATGAGCTGATCACAGAAATGCTGCGTCAGAAGAAAGCGACTGACGCGATTGACGAAAATGCGTTCGACGAAATCGAAACGGATACGGATAATTCCGACGAGGAGACTGAGTGATGGCGATCACCTCTGCCAACCAGCTGGAACTTCTGCAAACCGCTGAGGCGGTTGCGCGCGAGAAGATGATCGATCCCGAATTGGTGATCGAGGCGATGGAGGATTCGCTGGCGCGGGCCGCGAAATCGCGCTACGGCGCGGAAATGGACATTCGTGTTCATATCGACCGCAAGACCGGGCGTGCAAGCTTCACCCGCGTGCGCACCGTTGTTGAAGAAGAGCTGCTGGAAAATTATCAGGCAGAGCTGACCCCCAAGCAGGCGAAGCAATATTTGGCTGACCCGCAGGTGGGCGATGAGGTGATCGACGAGGTTCCGCCTGTTGAGCTGGGCCGGATCGCGGCGCAGTCGGCCAAACAGGTTATTTTGCAACGGGTGCGCGAAGCGGAGCGGGATCGTCAGTTTGATGAATTCATTGAACGCAAAGGCACGATTATCAATGGTGTCGTAAAGCGCGAAGAATATGGAAATATCATTGTTGATATTGGCCGTGGTGAAGGCATGCTGCGCCGGAACGAGAAAATTGGGCGTGAGAGCTATCGCCCCAATGATCGTATTCGTTGCTTCATTAAGGATGTACGCCGTGAAGCGCGTGGTCCGCAGATTTTCCTTTCGCGGACCGATCCGCAGTTCATGGCTGAGCTGTTTAAGATGGAAGTCCCTGAAATCTATGACGGTATCATCGAGATCCGCGCCGTGGCGCGGGATCCGGGGTCGCGTGCGAAAATCGCTGTGATTTCCAATGATAACTCCATTGATCCGGTTGGTGCCTGTGTGGGTATGCGCGGCAGCCGTGTTCAGGCCGTTGTGGGTGAGTTGCAGGGTGAAAAAATCGACATTATCCCGTGGAACCCGGATACGGCGACATTCCTTGTGAATGCGCTGCAGCCGGCCGAAGTGTCCAAGGTTGTGTTCGACGAAGAAGCGCAGAAGATTGAGGTTGTGGTTCCAGATGAGCAACTGTCCCTGGCCATTGGCCGCCGGGGTCAGAACGTGCGGTTGGCGTCTCAGCTGACGGGCTTGGATATTGATATCCTGACCGAAGCGGAAGAATCCGCGCGTCGTCAGGCGGAATTCGCAGAACGCACCAAGCTGTTCGTGGATGCGCTGGATCTGGATGAATTCTTTGCGCAGCTTTTGGTGGCCGAAGGATTCACCAATTTGGAAGAGGTCGCCTATGTGGACCCTGAAGAATTGATGGGGATCGAAGGGATCGATGACGGCACTGCAGGCGAGCTGCAGGCGCGTGCGCGTGATTACATCGAAGAGCAGAATCGGAAAGCGATTGAAGCAGCCAAGGCGCTTGGTGTGGAAGAAAGCCTCTTTGAATTTGAAGGCCTGACCCCGCAGATGATCGAAGCTTTGGCGAATGACGATGTGAAAACATTGGAAGATTTCGCAACCTGTGCGGACTGGGAGCTGGCCGGTGGCTGGACGACAGTCGACGGCAAGCGTGAAAAAGACGACGGCATCCTTGAGAAATTCGATATGACACTTGAGGAAGCGCAGCGTCTTGTGATGACCGCGCGGGTGCAGCTGGGTTGGGTTGACCCGACCGAGATGGAAACGACAGACGACACCGATAGCGCCGAAAACGACGCTGCGGTGGACGCGTAACAACAGGAGATTGCCCCGATCATGAGCCGAGGCGGACGCACAAAAATGAATGACGACCCGGAACGCCGCTGTATCGTTACACGCGATGTGGAGCCGAAGGCCGGGCTGGTGCGCTTTGTTGTCGGGCCTGACGGGGCGATCTATCCGGATGTGGCTGAAAAGCTGCCCGGGCGCGGGATTTGGGTGACGGCAGAGCGTGCCGTCATTGACGAAGCCCAAACCAAAGGTTTTTTCGCCCGCGGCGCGAAGGCGCAGGTGACAATCCCAGAAAATTTGACCGATATTGTTGAGACGGCTATTGCACATCGCACAGTTGAGCTTATTTCGTTGGTCAGGAAGTCCGGTAGAGCGGTCTGTGGCTTTGAGAAAGTCAAAGGCTGGCTGTCCGAAGAACGGGCAAAGGTTCTTCTTCAGGCGTCAGATGGATCTGACCGCGGGAAGGGCAAGTTATGGACCCCGACAGGCAGCCGATGGTTCGGTTGCCTTACAAGTTCGGAATTGGGTTTGGCTTTTGGCCGCGATCGTGCAATACACGGCGCGCTTGCGGCTGGTGGACTCACTCCAAGTGTCATAAGAGAAGCGGCAAGGCTTGCGGGGATGCGCAAGCAGGACGGCGACAAGGCGGTCGCTAGTAAGGATACGAAGACGGCATGAGCGATACGGACGGCAAAAAAACCCTCGGTCTTGGTGGCGGGTCGCGCCCTGGTCAGGTGAAGCAAAGCTTCTCCCACGGGCGGACTAAGAACGTTGTGGTCGAAACGAAGGCCAAGAAGCGAGTGGTCAATAAGCCGGGCCCTGGCGCCAAGGGCGCTGGCGGTAAGCCGCGGCTTGGAGATCCTTCAAAACGCCCCGCAGGGATTTCAGATGCGGAAATGGAGCGCCGGTTAAAGGCGCTGCAGGCAGCGAAGGCACGCGAGGCAGAAGAAACTGCACAGCGCGCGGCTGAAGAAAAGGCACGCGAAGAAGAGCGCGAGCGCCGTCGCGCCGAGATTGAGACGAAAGAGCGCGAAGAGCGTGAACGTGTCGAAGCGCTGCGCATGAAGCAAGAAGAGGAAGATCGCAAAAAGCGTGAAGCCGAATTGCGTGCGCAGAAAAAAGAAGAAACCCGCAAAGCGGTGAAAACTGACGCGCCACAAACGCCTCAGGATCGTGCGGCTGCGGAAGCGGCTGCGTCGCGTGCGGAAACCAAGGGCGTTGTTGCCTCCGGTCCACGCAAAACCGACCGGGAGCGCGACCGCAATGAGCGTGACGCGCGCAATGCCAAAAGCAAAGAGGACAACCGCCGTTCTGGCAAGTTGTCGCTGAACCAGGCATTGTCGGGTGGCGAAGGCCGTCACCGCTCTATGGCCGCGATGAAGCGTAAACAAGAACGTCAGCGCCAAAAGGCAATGGGTGGCAATCAGCGCGCCGAGAAACAATCGCGCGAAGTGCGGTTGCCCGAAACCATTTTGGTTGGCGAACTTGCCAACCGTATGGCGGAACGTTCGGCAGATGTCGTGAAATCGCTCATGAAAATGGGCATGATGGTCACGGCCAATCAGGCGCTTGACGCAGATACTGCGGAATTGGTGATCGAAGAGTTCGGCCACAAGGCCGTGCGTGTTTCGGATGCTGACGTTGAACAGGTGATCGACCAGATCGAAGACAAAAGCGAAGATCTGATCGCACGCCCACCAATTGTTGCCATCATGGGTCACGTTGATCACGGCAAAACATCGCTGCTGGATGCAATCCGTAAGGCGAATGTTCAGTCGAGCGAAGCGGGCGGGATCACGCAGCATATTGGCGCCTATCAGGTGACAACGGAATCCGGTGCGGTTCTGTCGTTCCTTGATACTCCGGGCCACGCGGCGTTTACCTCCATGCGGGCACGCGGTGCGAATGTGACGGATATCGTCATTTTGGTTGTGGCTGCCGATGACTCGGTCATGCCGCAGACAATCGAAGCCATCAACCACGCCAAAGCGGCGAAGGTCCCGATGATTATCGCGATCAACAAGATCGATAAACACGAAGCCAATGCGCAGCGTGTGCGGACCCAGCTTTTGCAGCATGAAGTTGTTGTCGAAGAAATGGGCGGCGACGTGCAAACGGTTGAAGTGTCAGCGAAATCTGGCAAAGGCCTTGACACGTTGCTGGAAGCGATCGCGCTGCAAGCTGAGATTTTGGAACTGCGTGCGAACCCAGATCGGTCCGCAAGCGGCGCTGTTATCGAAGCCAAGCTTGATGTGGGGCGTGGGCCTGTCGCCACCGTTCTGGTGCAGAACGGCACGCTGAAACGTGGCGATATCTTCGTCGTCGGCGAGCAGTGGGGCAAGGTGCGTGCACTGATCAATGATCAAGGCGAGCGCGTCGAAGAAGCCGGTCCATCGGTCCCAGTTGAGGTGCTTGGTCTGAATGGCACGCCCGAAGCAGGTGACGTGTTGAACGTGGTCGAAACCGAAGCGCAAGCGCGAGAAATTTCTGACTACCGGATTTCGGCTGCGAAAGACAAACGTGCTGCGGCAGGTGCTGCAACCACGCTTGAGCAGATGATGGCCAAAGCCAAAGCGGATCAAAATGTGTCCGAACTGGCGGTCGTCGTTAAGGCCGACGTTCAGGGGTCGAATGAGGCGATCGTTCAGGCGCTTGAGAAAATCGGCAATGACGAAGTGCGCGTCCGTGTCATCCATTCGGGTGTTGGTGCGATCACAGAGTCGGATGTTGGTTTGGCTGAAGCCTCGGGTTGCCCGGTCATTGGCTTTAACGTCCGTGCAAATGCGCCCGCGCGTAATTCCGCGAATCAGAAAGGTGTTGAGATCCGCTATTATTCGATCATCTATGATCTGGTGGATGACATCAAAGCTGCGGCGTCTGGCCTGCTTTCGGCAGAAATTCGTGAGAACTTCATCGGTTACGCGACGATCAAAGAGGTCTTCAAGGTTACCGGCGTTGGCAAAGTTGCCGGCTGTCTTGTCACCGAAGGGGTGGCGCGTCGTTCTGCAGGGGTTCGCCTGCTGCGTGACGATGTCGTGGTCCACGAGGGCACGCTGAAGACGCTCAAACGCTTCAAGGATGAGGTCAAAGAGGTCCAATCCGGGCAAGAATGTGGTATGGCCTTTGAACATTACGATGACATCCGTCCCAATGATGTCATTGAGATCTTTGAGCGTGAAGAGATCGAGCGCTCGCTTTGATCTTCCAAAGCAACGGGCTTTAAAAGCCCGCACCGCGTCAATCGCGCTGTCCCGCATTTGGGATATAGCACCCAGAGAACGATTGTTTTCTGGGTGCTATTATATTCATCAACGGCAAGCCGTAGGTGGTTAGGGGAGAGCAAATTTCTTTAGGCTTCGCCGGTCCAACTTCGCTCCGCCCTGCCTTTGGTGCGTTTTTGCGGGCTGGTGGTATGCAGGGGCACCCAAGATGACGCAAGAGTACCGCATTGCTAACACGGGATGGCATGGTGGCACTTAATGCCAGGCGCGCGTTGCCCTAACGACCGGTAACAATCCGTGCTGTGGGTGGCTCAGCGATGCGCCATGGTGGCATCGATCGATCCGCATTGGGCAATCCGCGATCTTCTCGCGCAGGCGAAGAGTAATTGTCGCGGCGAGATCGACCTATCAGTGAAATTTCATCCGACGCGAACCGCAGGCCTTTGGGTTGATACACCGAGCTTCCGGATCGCGATGTATCGCGGTTTTACTAGGGCGCAGGTGGCCTCGGACGTCGTTAACCTTGGCCAAGTGAATGTGAAACTAATCGACCGATCCAGTTGGAGCCGAGGGTGTGAACCGCCCCGGATTTGCCGGAGGGTAATTTTCTCAACGTCAGGCTACTTTATCGAGTGTATTTAGATTTGCATAGAGTGCCTCCTCTGCTTCTGCGGGCGTGAGGTATCCGATGGGACCCAATAGCCTGCGGTTGTTATACCAATCGACCCACTTCAGCGCTTCCCATTCGACTTCGCGCATCGATTTCCACGGCAATCTGGTTGATGACCTCTGTTTTGAACAGGCCAATGACGCATTCAGCGAGAGCATTGTCATGGGAATCTCCGACTGTTCCAACCAATGGATCAATACCCAATTCGACAAGGCGCTCGGTACGCTTGATCGTGAGATATTGCGACCCACGGTCTGAGTGGTGAATCAAGGCATTATTGTCAGGTGTTTTTCTTTGCCAGATTGCTTGGTAATCCCCCCAACAGTAAGGGGATGCGGAGGTAGAATTTTCTCGGCCAGATGAACGAGGAGATTTTGAATGAAGACAAGCAGATACACTGAGGCGCAGATCCTTGCGATCCTGCGGCAAGCCGAAGGCGGTGTTCGGGTTGCCGAGCTTTGCCGCGATCATGGTATGAGCGATGCGTCGTTTTACAA
>NZ_MDHA01000066.1 GCF_001705665.1 Thioclava sp. SK-1
GGCGGGCAATATTTATCCATTCGCTATACCGAGCGTCTGGCCGAAGCTGGCATCGAGCCATCGCTCGGCAGCGTGGGAGACTCCTATGACAACGCCCTCGCGGAGACGATAAACGGTCTCTACAAAACCGAACTGGTCCATCGCCAGGGTCCATGGCACAACATGCAGGATCTGGAAATGGCGACGCTCGGCTGGGTCGATTGGTTTAATCACCGGCGCTTGCTCGGCCCTATCGGAAACATACCGCCAGCAGAGGCTGAACAGAACTTCTATGCACAGCGCGACGTGCTCGATATGGTCGCGTGAAATGAAGCTATAGGTCTCCGGTAAACCCGCAGCGATTCAGCCATCGTGGTGCAGAGCTTCCAACTGAAGATGTAACGGCTGCGATCATCCAGGATCGTCGAAAGATAGAACCAGCCCCAGCCGATGACCTTGAGATAAGTAAAATCGGTCTGCCAGAGCTGGTTTGGCCGCGTGGTCTTGTCCCGGAACTCGTCGGCCGCAGACACCACCACATAGGCCGGGCTGGTGATCAGGTCGTAGGACTTGAGGATGCGATAGACCGAAGTCTCTGATACAAAATACTTTTCCGTATCAGTGAACTGCACGGCCAATTCGCGGGGCGACAGATCGCTTTCCAGCAGGGCCAGATCCTTGATCTTCTCGCGAACCGGCTCGGGAATGCGGTTCCAGACCCGGGATGGCTTGGGGCTGCGATCCTCAAGCGCCTCGGGGCCACCGGCCAAATACCGGTCATACCAGCGATAGAAAGTGGTCCTGGGGATGCCCAGCTTGTCCAGCGTTCGTTTGGTCGGCAGATGGGACTGCTCAACCAGCCGAATGATCTCCAGCTTCTCGGATGCGGGATACCTCATTCGTCGTCGCCCCCATCCCCGAGCATGCTTTTTTGAGAAGCCGCAGCTCCAGCGCCTGCTCGGCCACGACTTCTTTGAGTGCGCGGGATTCACGGCACAGATCTTTGACCTCGGTCGATGTCGCCGCACGCGCTGTGTCGCCGGCTAGGCGCTTCTTCCCAGCCTCAAGGAACTCCTTGGACCAGCTGTAATACAGGCTCTGAACGATGCCTTCCCGGCGACACAGCTCAGCAATGCTGTCCTCACCTTTCAGGCCATCCAACACGATCCTGATCTTCTCTTGCGCTGAATACTGTTTGCGGGTTGCGCGCCGGATGTCTTTGACAACCTTCTCGCCATGGCTCTGTTTGGTCCCAGATTCCTGTCTCATCTTCACTCCTTCGTGGTTACGATGAGCCAGAAAGCCTCTCTTATCAAATCGCCCTAAACTGTCCCATTGGCGCTGACGTCAGACATATGAGGCTACTTGTGCAAGCCAGCCTGCGCTAATTCATCCGAAAGTAGGACCATCTTATAATAGAGGTCGCCTAGATCTGGCGCAGCACTTTTAATGTATAGGCCTATGTTTTTTAGATTGTGCATTTCTTTGAAGCTTTCGTTCGCGTTTATATAGGCGCCCATCCAATCTTTCTTATTGACGGCCTGCCACATTCTTGATCGCCAGAATGTAAACGGGTTTCGTCTCTGTAGGTTCTTGATAGCGTCCGGAATACTGGTCTCTCGCGTGTCGATCACCTTAAGAACCGTGGGTTTCTCGGATCCAGTCGTTTCGAGCTCTCGTAAGATACGATCTACAACATTGTCCCATTGTGCAGCAGCTTCCTGTAATATGTGATCAGCCGCGTCGTAAAAGGATTCCCGGGTAGTCTGAGTCATTTGTCACACTCTGATATTTTACCTGCGCGCGCGATCCCGGTTTGAGCCGGAGATTGAACACGATTATTCCAAGGTGTTAGGAAAAAACCACCGCCTTCGCTGTTTCGTATATGGTCTTCAACTTCGTCAATCGATTTGAAAGGAGCGATCGTCTCCCGAGATTGTGGGCCTCCTGCTTTTGGGAACCACACCTGTTGTCCCCCCGCCAAGCAAGGCAAGATCCGGGTTGTTGGTGCTCCGCTGCGGGCCGACCTCTCCGACCATCCCATATCTAGGTGGCGGCGTCTGTATGACCACATAGGCTCCGGCTTCGTTCCAGTTCTGCAAGACTGCATCACGGCTGCGCCATGCTGCCTCTGTATCGGGTGGCGCGGAAGGCGACCAGTAGTCGCCGCCCGAAGAATACTTGCTTTGCACAACACGATAGAGCGTTTGCGGCTCGGTCTCGAAATCCCGAATGCGTGGCGTGCCGTTGAATTTTTCGATCTGCTCGAGTAAATCCTTATCGCTATAGTTTTTCCATGGGCTATCGGGAATCTCGGCAATCTGTCGTTTGATTGCAGCCAGATTATCCATGCGCCGCGCCAGAGCATCAGCTTCTATATCCCTGATCCTCTCAACAGGTACGGCGCCCAGATCGTCGATATCTGGATCATATTCCCCGCGCGCGCGGCGGGCTGCATCTTCTGCGATTTCATCCCAACTTTCATAACGACGGGATTTAATCACAGTGCTTGTTACCCGCCTGACGCGAATTGCCATGCGATTGCGCCCTCGCACGACTGTCGACGCGGCGCGGGCCAGGCCATCCGTGAGTAGCTTGGCGACATATTTTGCGCTTTCGGGAATCTTCTGTGCTGCAAGGCTTTTGACGAACTCGATCTTGCCGACGACGCGCTCTGTCACGCCTCTATTAAGCAGACCAACGGATTTACGTACGCCTTCAGCGACTAGATCCATATATTCGTTGAACTTGGCTACCAGATCGCCAGATCGTGACACAAGTGCTTGGGCCACTTCGTGAATTTTTGAGACCCCATTAATACGGAATCCAAGCTTATCCGCGCAGCGATTGATAAGTACCAGAATGTCGCCAATATTTCCGAGGTTACGGAAAGCCAAGCGGATGATCCCTTTAGCAAGAGACCCCAATGTCGGAACCAGCCCGATCAGACAGGTGACGACCCCGACCCAGACCCAGCGGTCATTCCAGCGCTCATCCCAGATCAGCATTTTGGCATGGGCCGCCAGATCACGCACATCCCCAATTTGGTCGACGCCCGGAATCATCGTGATGACCGTATTGGCGATGATCTGGCTCGAGGTCATATCCTCGTTGAAATCGCCCGCTAACGTGCCGCCGGTCCAGGATGCCGCATCGCTAATGGCCTCCACTGTTGCGTCGGCGGCCTTCTGGTACCACGCCCTTTCATCTTTTACCGGATTGGGCTCTTCATACGGAATGACATCTTCGGGGTCGTCGTAGAAATAGACTTCGACCTCGCCGCTATACTCGCCTAGATCGACATGGACGTAGTCATGTGCTGACGATGTCGTGACGGCCATCACTCCTTCTGCGATGATCTGGCCTCCCGGTTTTCCGTCATTCGGTTCCTGTACAACATAGACGGCATCGGTGACCGGCGTATCATCCGTATATTCATAACGGATATGGATCCAGTTGCCGCTATGGCATTCGGCGCATCCGCCTGTGCTGCCGCCTTGGGAAAGAGCGGCCTCCTGTGCCGCGCTATATTCATGCGTTGCATCGGTCATGGGCAAAAACCTGTTAAATCAGTCGCTTTTCAATTTCGCGCGAAAGCTGCTCGGGCAGATCATGCGTGTGGGCGTAGAATATCTTTTGCAAAATGCTGTGTAGTGGATCGCTTAAAAACCATGGCGTGTATAGGCAGGAAAGAAGCAGATGTGCCCGCCTTTGCGCGGGCAGGCGGAAACCGGCCTGATCCTGTTGCTGGGCGCAAAGGCCGGAAAACTGCTCCAGATGTCCGGCGGAGGTAAAGCCAAAGGGCGCAAGCTTTCGTGGATCAAGGCGATCAGCCCGAAGTGCCCCTGTTGCCAAAAGGCTGTGCAATGTCGAAAGGCCGGCGTCGGATGTGACAACCTGATGCCAGGCCGTTTCCTGCAAAGCCATGTCCAGGCGCCGCATTTGCAATGACGGTGCCGAGGGGATAGCAAGGCTTGTGGCAACGGCGCCGGTCGCCCGCGGGTCCCACAAGAACCATGTCCCGTAAAAAATCGCCATGGACATAAGCCTTGCGCAATCGCTCCGCCGCGTGAACCCGTAATGTCGGGTCATGTCGAAGACATGGGGCAACGCCGCCCTGACCGGCTCGGGGTTCGCCACACCAAGCCTTTGCATATGCCGGGGTGCAGTGGCGAAGAGGGTCTGTCCCATCTCGTCGCAGAAGCGGTAATCGATAGCTTCGTCGATCTGCGCGCGTAGCGGCGTGCTGAGCCGAAGGCTTTTCTGTCGTTCCGGTGCGTTGGGGGTGGCGCAAAGTAACAACGCATCGCGGTCCGGCGCGATCATGGTGCGGATCGGATGCGCATCTTCCGGCCACCAGAACCGGCTAAGTGCTGCATCCTCGCTGAGCGCGGCCGCGATTAATTGAAAGGCTTTGGCTTCCCAGAAGCGAAAAAAGAACCACTTCCCCGCTTCATCCGTCAGTTTCAGGAATTTGCGCAGATGTGCATGCAGGTCGGAAAATCCTGCGGTCGTGCGCAGGAAGATCGCGGCCTGGAGATCCCAAAGCTGCCAGGGCTTATCGCCTTTGGTAAACAGGGCGCGTGTCAGATCGTCGTCAGGCGTGATCTCGACAAGCCATGGCGCTGCATCGCCCCAATCTTCCGCCCCTTTTCCCTTGAACAGGCAGGCATGTGGCAGATTGGTCCGTTCCAGACTGTCCCGCAAATCCGTGATTTTCGCCGCATCGATGACCGCATAGGTTTTCAACGCCGCATCGGGGATGTCTTGGCCGAAAAGCGCCTCGAAACATTCATCCGGGACGGATCGTTTGGGGAAAACGGCGAATTGCTTATCCAGAGGCGTGATCGGAAGCCGAGTGACCTGTGCCTTCGGCCGGTCAGGCAAAGCAGCCGGAGAGCAGTCTGTGAGGTGCAGCCAATCATCGCTTTCCACGCGCGTCTCCACATTAGACAGGGTGGCAGAAAATTCGGTTTTTAAAATGTTGCGAGGGCAGGCCTATACAACCTGCGACGAAAATACCAGTCTGGCCCATCTCTATCGTCTCGTCAGGCGCGCCAAAAGGTTGATAAAAATGGGCAGCGGTTTCATCGTTATCAAATGTACTAAATGAAATGGCATAACGGACTGTTATATAACTTAACTGTCGAATCATGACGATTGCGACGCCCTCGCACAGTATTTCAAGAAACACTGGAATGCTGTAGTTGAGAAAACCTACGATATTGGATGGGATGTTAAATATACCCTGATGTTCCAAGGCATCACCGTCGACCTTATCTATCACTCTAGTCTGGGTAATTTCATTCGTTCCGAGCAGGTGAATGTTTCGGATTTTTTGTCGAGGGCGATCACCGATTTGAACGAAAGGCTAAGCGAGTGATATCGACCTTGCACGACATGATCGTGTATCTGGCCCGGCATGGTATCAAGACGGCTCTGTCTATACGCATGGCGGCCTTGGAGGCGGCGAGATAGACGGGATCGAGCAGATCGACGGCGTCTGGTATACGTATTTCAGCGAAAGAGGCAAAAAGAACTATTATCGCAAATGGCCAGATGAAGCCGCTGCGGTATCTTATATCTTCCCCAGAGCTGTCGATTTGGCGAAACACTACGGAATGAATCGCCGCGGGTTTACCGGAGACCTATAGCTTCATTTCACGCGACCATATCAAGCACGTCGCGCTGTGCATAGAAGTTCTGTTCAGCCTCTGCTGGCGGAATGTTTCCGATAGGGCCGAGCAAGCGCCGGTGATTAAACCAATCGACCCAGCCGAGCGTCGCCATTTCCAGATCCTGCATGTTGCGCCATGGACCCTGGCGATGGACCAGTTCGGTTTTGTAGAGACCGTTTATCGTCTCCGCGAGGGCGTTGTCAT
>NZ_MDHA01000067.1 GCF_001705665.1 Thioclava sp. SK-1
ACGCCCTCGCGGAGACGATAAACGGTCTCTACAAAACCGAACTGGTCCATCGCCAGGGTCCATGGCGCAACATGCAGGATCTGGAAATGGCGACGCTCGGCTGGGTCGATTGGTTTAATCACCGGCGCTTGCTCGGCCCTATCGGAAACATACCGCCGGCAGAGGCTGAACAGAACTTCTATGCACAGCGCGACGTGCTCGATATGGTCGCGTGAAATGAAGCTATAGGTCTCCGGTAAACCCGCGGCGGATCAATTCGATGATCTGGTTCAGCGCCCTAACGACCCGCTCGGCGGAGAGCGAGTACTCGACCTCGATGCCCAAGCCTTCACGGATGAAGTCGTCCAGAACGTTCCACCGCGGGAACTGGCACACATTCCAAAGCGATCAGCCGTGAAAGCCAAAGGCCCTACCTCATTCGCAGCCCCCCAAACCGCCAGCGCTTCGGGCTTGTCCCACTTCAACCGCTTTCGGGGCGTTAACCATTGAACTTGAACCTATCGCGTCTCAATGGCTCATTCGCGAACGTTGCGCAGTTGCAGGAAACACGGGCCATAGCGTCAAGTCTTCTTGGCCTTCGTCAATCTGAGCAGCAGGCCGGCGATCTGCTCGTTCTTAATGTCCAGTTTTCAGCTAGCGTTTAATGTCTCACTGACATCCCCCCGACACGCCAGCGCGATGCTGACACTCTTTATCGCCATTTGCACATCGTGGCGCTGCTAATTCCATGTTCGCAGCACAGCTTGACGGCAGGCCAACTGAGCTCTATCGGGCGCAGCACTGCCATGATTTGCGCTTCTATTAATCGGGTCTGCCTCATCGGTATCTTGTCGTTTATCCTGCCTAGAAAATTGACTTCTACATCCCCCTAAGATCAGAGGATTGCCAATGACGCAAAAACCGCGCCTATATGACGAAGTTTACAGAGCTTTGCTCTGGAACAGTGATGCTGTCAGAAAAATTCAGGGCGAAAACTTCCCCAAATCCATAAAAACGCGAGAATTTGCATATCCTGCGGATTATGAAGAAAATTTGGTGCGGTCGAGAAGACTCGAACTTCCACGGGTGTTACCCCACAGCGACCTCAACGCTGCGCGTCTACCATTCCGCCACGACCGCACGATCAAGGCTTGGTGGCGGGTATCTAGCCAAACCAGATCCGATTGGAAAGAGAAATTTTCAGTTTGCCTAGACTTTTTTGCGCCCAGCTCTGTTCTTCCATCACAGCCCCTACATTGGCGCGCATCCGCAAGATTGCCATGATTGCTATTTTACCCCGTGGGCGCCATATCACATGGCGGCATATCACGGATCAGGAGGTGCCCTATGGTCGAATGGATACGTTCAAATCAACTGGTGCCCTACCCCGAGGCACTGCAGATCATGGAAGCCCGCGCTGCAGCAATTTTTGCGGGCGAGGCGGATGAAGCGATCTGGCTGCTGGAACATCCGCCGCTGTATACCTCTGGCACATCTGCCAAACCTGAAGATCTGGTGGATCCTGATCGCTTTCCGGTTTTTGCTGCCGGGCGTGGCGGGCAATATACCTATCATGGGCCAGGGCAACGCATCGCTTATGTGATGTTGGACCTGAACGCGCGCGGCCGCGACATCCGTGCCTTTGTCAAATCGCTGGAGGCCTGGGTGATCGCGGCATTGGCTGAATTCGATGTGCAGGGGGAAATCCGCGACGGTCGTGTCGGGGTGTGGGTGCCCCGCACCGATAAGCCGCCACTGATCACTGGTGCGCTGGCAGAGGACAAAATCGCAGCAATCGGCGTTAAACTGCGCAAATGGGTTAGCTTTCACGGGATTTCGATCAATCTAAACCCTGATTTGAACCATTTTTCCGGGATTGTGCCTTGCGGGATCTCGGATCATGGGGTCACCTCTCTTATGGATTTGGGACGTAATGCGACGATGGGGGATTTGGATGCCGCCCTGAAGGCAACATTTGCACGGGTATTCGACCAAGGTCGTGCCACGGTTACGACGAAAATCCCATGATTTGGGGCTGACGCCTCCCAAGCCCGCATGATATGTCATAAGCTGACACTATAATCTGCATCTTGCAGAGTTGAGCGCGCCTCATAGCATGCGGTGCGTTGCTACCAGATAAGGACCAAGCGATGAAAACTAGCCTGTTCGCCACACTCGCCGCTTTCACACTGGCCGCTCCTGCGATGGCGCAGGATGTTGCCGCTGGTGAAAAAGAATTCCGTAAATGCAAAGCCTGCCACATGATTGAAGCAGCCGATGGCACTAAGATCGTCAAGGGCGGCAAGGTCGGCCCGAACCTTTACGGGGTGATCGGTCGTCAGGTCGGCGGCGTCGATGGCTTTAAATATAAAGACGCGATTGTCGCCGTTGGTGAGACCGGCATGGTTTGGACACAAGAAGATCTGGCCGCCTATATCACCGACCCCAAAGCATGGCTGGTCGAAAAGACCGGCGATTCCGGGGCGGCGTCCGGCATGACCCACAAGCAGCCTAAAATGCAGGCCGAAATTGCCGCATATTTGGCGTCGGTGGCGCAGTAACAGCCCTGTTGACCGGGCGAATCTTTGCCCCATGATTGCCTCCCGTCGTTGCCACGACGGGCGGTTTCCATACCCGCGCCCCTGTGAGAATGAGCGAAAATGCTGCGTATTGGGTATTTTTTGCGATTGGCCAAAGGTCTTTCATTGATGGGCAACCAAATGCACTCTAAAAAGTGAGAAACAGCGGGATCAAGGTTGGGAGACCCAGGCCTGCTGGGAGGAAAGGGAGATCGGAAATGGCAGACGCAGCCGTACATGGCGACGCGCATGATAATCGGGGGTTCTTCAACCGCTGGTTCATGTCGACCAATCACAAGGACATCGGGATACTCTACCTGTTCACCGCAGGGATCGTCGGGCTGATCTCGGTCGCCTTCACGGTCTATATGCGACTGGAACTGATGGAGCCCGGCGTTCAATATATGTGTGCCGAAGGCGCACGCTTCATCGCATCTGAGGCGGAATGCACGCCCAACGGCCATCTATGGAACGTGATGATCACATATCACGGCGTTCTGATGATGTTCTTCGTTGTCATCCCCGCCCTATTTGGCGGTTTTGGCAATTATTTCATGCCGCTGCATATCGGCGCGCCGGATATGGCCTTCCCACGGATGAACAACCTGTCCTACTGGCTGTATGTGGCCGGTGTGGCACTTGGCATTGCGTCTTTGCTGACGCCGGGATCGGTATCCGGGCAGCTTGGCTCTGGCGTAGGGTGGGTTTTGTATCCACCACTGTCGACACAGGCCAAGGGCATGATTTCGATGGATCTTGCGATTTTCGCAGTCCATGTTTCTGGTGCGTCTTCGATCGTTGGTGCGATCAATATCATCACCACATTCTTGAACATGCGTGCCCCCGGGATGACCCTGCACAAGGTGCCATTGTTCGCCTGGTCCGTTTTTGTCACCGCATGGTTGATCTTGCTCTCGCTGCCGGTTCTTGCTGGCGCGATCACGATGCTGTTGATGGATCGCAACTTCGGTACCACGTTCTTTGATCCGTCGGGCGGTGGCGATCCGATCTTGTATCAGCACATCTTGTGGTTCTTTGGCCACCCAGAGGTGTATATCATCATTTTGCCGGGCTTTGGCATCATCAGCCACGTCATCGCAACTTTCTCGCGCAAGCCGATCTTTGGCTATTTGCCGATGGTCTATGCGATGGTTGCCATTGGGGTTCTGGGGTTTGTCGTCTGGGCGCACCACATGTATACGGTCGGCATGTCCTTGCAGCAGCAAAGCTATTTCATGCTGGCCACAATGGTCATCGCGGTTCCAACCGGTGTGAAAGTCTTTAGCTGGATTGCAACGATGTGGGGCGGCTCGATTGAATTCAAGACACCGATGCTTTGGGCATTTGGCTTCTTGTTTTTGTTCACTGTAGGCGGCGTAACCGGTGTTGTCCTGTCACAAGCACCTCTGGATCGGGTCTATCACGACACGTATTATGTGGTGGCGCATTTCCACTATGTGATGTCATTGGGCGCGGTCTTTGCGATCTTTGCCGGGGTTTACTACTGGATCGGCAAAATGTCGGGCCGGCAATATCCCGAATGGGCAGGAAAGCTGCATTTCTGGGCGATGTTCATTGGTTCGAACATGATCTTCTTCCCGCAGCACTTCTTGGGCCGTCAAGGGATGCCACGCCGCTATATCGACTATCCAGAAGCATTCGCGTTCTGGAACTATATCTCGTCGATCGGGGCATTCATCTCCTTCGCATCCTTCCTGTTCTTCATCGGGATCGTGTTCTACACCTTGTTTAAAGGCAAACGCGTCACCGAGAATAACTATTGGAATGAATATGCAGACACGCTGGAATGGACCCTTCCGAACCCGCCGCCAGAGCACACGTTCGAGCAGCTTCCAAAGCGTGAAGATTGGGATCGCAGTCACGCGCATTGACCCGTAGCACAGTCGAACGGCCCCGGAGCATTTCCGGGGCCGTTTTCGTTTCTCAGCCAATTGCGGCGCCGATATGCCCTATGAATGGATCACACGGCCCTCTACCACCGGATCAGAGCGTAACATAGTCGCGCAGCTGCATTTATGGCCGTATCGATCGCTTCCGCGCAAAGGCTTTGTGCTGTTCATTGCTGCAACTTCTGGGCTTCTTAGCCTGCCGCTTTTTGTGGTTTTGGGCACATCAGTTCTTTGGGTGCTCCTGCCGTTTCTGGCGCTGGCTGTTATCATGATATGGATCGCGCTGAACCACAGCTACCGCAGCGGTGAAATCCTAGAAACGCTGACGATCACGCCAGATCACATCAGCCTGACGCACACAGTTGCGGGAAGAACGCAATCATGGACCGCCAATTCCTATTGGGCAGAACTTCATTGTCGCGACACCGGCGGGCCAGTGGAAAATTACCTGACCTTTTTGGGCGGTCCGCGTGAAGTAGAGCTGGGAAGATTCCTGACGTCACAAGAACGTCGTGCGCTGTTTGACGATATCAGGCGGAAATTGGCGCAGGCCAAAGCGCCGCGCTAAGCCTTATCCCGCCCAGCCCAAAGCCTGTGCTGTGATAAAGGCCAACACCAGATAACGCCCTGTTTTCGCGATAAATACCATCGGAATAAACAGGCCCAGATGCAGCCTCAGCACGCCGGCCACCAAACAGACCAGATCGCCGCCGGGCGCCCAAGTCATCAGCAAGATCCAAAACCCCCAGCGTTCAAACCAGCGGTGCCCACGCTCCAGTTGCTTCTCGCTTGCAGGAAACCATTTGCGCCCACGCCACCGGTTGATCCCGCGCCCCAACGCATAGGTTATCATCGCACCCAAGGTGTTTCCGACCCCTGCGATCAGCACCATTTGCCACAAAGCCACATCGCCGCGTGCCTGCACGGCGACGAAAACAATTTCCGACTGCATTGGAATCGGCGTGGCAGCCAAAAGCCCAGAGACAAATAGGCTGGTTAGAGATCCGAGTTCTTCCATACAGCCCCTTGGTTCGACGCATTCAGACGGTCTGTCATGACCTACCTAGGCATGCTACCGGCAAGTGTCGAATTTTATATGAAGCTTTGGGCCGCAGTCGCCGCGTAGATTAACCAAGCGGAAGGCCTGCAAATTCTTCCAGCTCTCGCTCTGTCAGCATGTCATACATGACCCGGGCTTCGCCGCGCAGCTCATCCGTGCTGATTTTCCCGCGACGCACCATAAGCGCGGCGCGCGCAGCCTTAGCCGTTGTTTTCAATGAACACTGCATTCCGATACTCCTTACTGATAATGACTATAAGAAGATGGGGAGTTTCAGACGCAGCGCAAAAACACCATTGCGAGAGCCTGCCGTTACGACAGCGGTTTGTCGCGTTTTTCCGCGCAACGACCTATAAAAATCACCGCTGGTCACGAAAAACTGAGGGGCTGTAAGCCCAAATTCACACCGTCCCTCGCCACGGTGCTTTTCTTGTAGCCGCGCTTTGGATACTGTCATGTCCAAAGACAGCGTCGGCAATAAGGCGCAGACCATGCGTATATGCAGTCGGGCCAACCCGATGCAGGCGCACGAGAGGATGTTACGCAGGGGCAGCCCTGTGCAGAAAGGGGCATGAATGAGCACGCGCAATCTGATGGTTTGCAGCTTTTTGTTGGGCACAGCGATTGTTCTGACAGGCTGTAAGCCGGGCGAGAACGGATTTAACCTTATGAAGAAACCCGACGGTGCGGCACAGCCTGCAACCTCGGCGCGGATGGTTGAACGCGATGTCGAAGCCCCCGATGTGTTCTCGGTTGATGAAGACGGGCTGTGGGATGGCCGGCCCTCGCTAGGCGGCGTTTGGGTGGCACATCCCAGCGTCAAAGACCCCGAACGTGTGATCATTCGCAACGATGCCAACGGAAAATTCGTCATTGGCGCCCTGTTCCGCCGAGAGCGTGAGAACCCCGGTCCAAAATTGCAAGTGTCCTCCGACGCGGCAGAGGCCCTAGGAATGCTGGCGGGTGCACCAACCAAACTGTCGGTCGTGGCGCTGCGCCGCGAAGAAGCCCCCGCACAGGATGCGCCGCTTGTCACCGATCCTGTCGTGGCCGCGCCTGACGCCGTTGAAACGACGGCTCTGAAGGCCGAAGTTATTGAAACAAGACCTGTTTCAGATGTAGCCAAAACTGCAGCAGGTGCCATTGCCGTAGCGCAACCTGCGCCCAAACCGCAGGCGAAACCTACGCCACCTGCCCCGGCAGAAAAACCAGCAGCGCCGAAACCTGCTGCAACCAAAGGCAATATGTTTGTGCAGATTGGTATTTTCTCGGTTGAGGCAAATGCCAAAGGTGTGGCCGATAAAATGTCTAAATCCGGCGTCGTCACCCAGACCATTGCCGAAAACTGGCAAGGTAAGAAATTCTGGCGCGTGGTTGCGGGGCCTGCAGCCTCGTCCAGTGATCGCAACGCGTTGCTAAATAAAATCAAGGGCCTGGGCTATACTGATGCCTATGCCGTCTCGAAATAAGGAGCGACACAGATGCACATTAAGCGCCTGATCATCGGAGTCGCCATGACGGTGATGTCGGCTTGGCCTGCACATGCGTTCGATACCAATGCCTCGGCGGCCTGGGTCTATGATATGACCACGAAAACCGTGTTACTGGAAAAGAATGCCGATATTCCGCTGCCACCCGCGTCCATGTCGAAGCTAATGACATTGAACCTGCTGTTTGAGGCGCTGCAAGATGGCCGTGTCAGCATGGATACCACGTTTTCGGTCTCCCCCACCGCGCAGGCGATGGGCGGGTCAACGATGTTCTTGAACACGACCGATCGGCCGTCGGTGCAAGATCTTATCCACGGTATCATCATCAATTCGGGCAATGACGCCTGTGTGGTGGTGGCCGAAGGTTTGGCCGGATCCGAAAGCGCCTTTGCCGAGCTGATGACAAGCCGCGCCCATCAATTGGGGATGAATGATTCGATGTTCGCCAATGCCTCTGGCTGGCCACATCCGGGCCAACGCATGTCGATGCATGATTTGGGCGTTTTGGCCACGCGACTGATCGAACAATTCCCGGAATATTATCCGATCTTTTCGCAGACCACGTTTAACTACAAAGATCGTGCGCCGGCCAATAAAAACAACCGCAATCCGTTGTTGCAAATCCGCGCGGCGGATTGGACCGCCGACGGGCTGAAAACCGGCCATACGTCGGAAGCGGGATATGGGCTTGTAGGGTCTGCCGTTATGGGAGAACGCCGGATTGTCTTTGTCATTTCTGGCCTGACATCTGAGGGGGAGCGCGCGCGAGAAGCGGAATCCATTGCCAATTGGGCCTTTCGCCAATTTGTTTTGAAAACCCTTGTCACGAAAGACACTCGTTTGGCGCAAGCCCCTGTGTGGTTGGGTGAGACAGATACCGTAGGACTTGTCCCTGCCGAAGATCTTGAACTGCTGATCCCTGCTGCATTGCAAGACGGGGTGGAGGCCGAAGCAGTATTCACCAGCCCGATTGCCGCGCCCATCGCCAAAGGGGATAGATTGGGTGAATTGGTGCTGACTATTCCGGGGTTGGACAGTGAAAAACGCGTGCCATTGGTTGCACAAAACGATGTCGCAGCTGGCGGTTTCATGACCCGTGTGAAAGCGGCGATGGGCCGTTTGACCGCCAAGGCAATGGAAGCAGCGAATAGCTAACGATGTTTATCAGCTTTGAGGGGATCGACGGGTCCGGCAAATCAACGCAGGCGAAACGGCTTGCTCAGGCGCTGCGAGAATCGGGGCGCGATGTCGTCTTAACCCGTGAGCCCGGCGGCTCCACCGGGGCCGAGGAAATCAGGGCGCTGGTGCTGCAAGGCGATCCTGACCGCTGGTCCGCCGAAACGGAGCTGTTGCTGTTCACCGCCGCGCGCCGCGACCATATGGAACGGCTGATCGCGCCTGCGCTGACGGCTGGAAAATGGGTGATTTGCGACCGGTTTGCCGACAGTACGCGCATGTATCAGGGCCTGTCGCGGGGCGATCTGCGCGGCCATGTGGACAAGTTGCATCAGATGATGATCGGGCGCGAACCCGATCTGACATTTCTGATCGACATTGATCCGACCGTGGGGCTGTCACGCGCCAAAGCCCGCAACGGGACCGAGGAACGGTTCGAAGATTTCGGCCTGGAATTGCAGAAAAAAATGCGTGCAGGTTTCCTGGCGTTGGCGGCGCAGTTCCCCGAACGGTTCCGGCTGATCGATGGCGCGCGCGATGCCGATGCCGTGGCCGCTGATGTGCTGCATCATGCGTTGCAGGCCTGCGCATGAGGGCGCCGAAAAAATCTGCTGACCCTCTGCCCGATCCTTGCCAGATAGACGGCGCGCCCCATCCGCGCGAAACCACCACTCTATTTGGCCATGATGCAGCACAGGCGCAGTTTCTGGACGCCTTTACCACGGGCCGCTTGCATCATGGGTGGATGCTGGTGGGGCCGCGCGGCATTGGCAAAGCGACATTGGCGTGGCGCATCGCAAAATTCCTGCTGTCGCAGCCTGATGACGACGGGGGCATGTTCGCCCCGCCACCGCCGACCGATCTGTCCAGTGATCCTGACCACCCCGCCGTGCGGCGCATTTTGGCAGGATCTGAGGCCGGTGTGTTTGAACTCAAACGCGGTGCCAATACCACAGGAACCGGATTGTCGCGCGATATTCGTGTGGATGAGGTGCGCAAGCTGAAAAGCTTTTTGCATCTGTCTGCGACAGAGGGTGGACGGCGTGTGGTGATCATTGATTGCGCGGATGAGATGAACCCGCAAGCCGCCAACGCCCTACTGAAACTGCTGGAAGAACCACCCGAGCGGGTGACATTCTTGCTGATCGCACATCAGCCGGCGGCGCTGTTGCCCACAATCCGCTCAAGGTGCCGCGAATTGCGTCTGACCACCGTCCAACCTGAAGATATGGCATTGGCGCTGCAAGCCGCCGATGCGCTGGACCCTGATGCCGATACGATGGCACTGGCGGCATTGTCATCTGGTTCAGTGGGTGAGGCAATCCGGCTGACGCAAATGGATGGTTTGGCGGCCTATTCCGCGCTGATCGACCTTATGTCCACGCTGCCGCGGTTGGATCGCCCACGTGCGATTGCTCTGACCGATGGGTTGGCTGGCAAGAAAAATGAGCCGCGCTTTGATCTGCTGTTGGATTTGCTGGACTTATTTTTGGCCCGCACAGCACGCGCAGGGCTTAGCGGACCGCCACAGCCGGAGGCGGCGAAAAATGAATCGCAATTATTGGCGCGCTTATCGCCTGACGGGCATTGGGCGATGGTCTGGGCACGGCTGCATCAAGAGAGTGGGGCGCGTGCGCGCCATGGTCGGGCGGTCAACCTTGACCCTGCCGCGCTGGTGTTGGATATGATCTTACGCATCACATCAGCGGTTGCTTAGCGCATACTGGGAAAGGACGTTTCATGGCCGAGATCACCCCGGAAATCACCGACAGCCACTGCCATCTGGATTTCCCTGATTTCGATGCTGAACGTCCACAGGTGATCGAACGCGCCTTGGCGGCCGGCGTGACGCGTATGGTAACGATCTGCACCAAGCTGCGTCTTGAACCGCAGGTCCGTGCCATCTCTGAAGAATTTGCCCCGGTGTTTTACGCCGCAGGCACCCATCCGATGTCCGCACAAGAGGAACCGATGACATCGGTTGAAGAGCTGCTTACGCTATCAGCCCATCCCAAATTTGTGGGTTTGGGCGAAACCGGGCTGGATTATCACTATACCGCTGACAGCGCCGATGTTCAAAAAACATCCCTGAAGCTGCATATAGAGGCTGCGCAGCACAGCGGACTGCCACTTATCATACATTCGCGCGACGCGGATGAAGATATGGAACACATCCTGTCAGAGGGTCTGGCCAAGGCACCCTTTGGCTGTGTCATGCATTGTTTTTCCTCTGGTCCACGTTTGGCCGAAGCGGCATTAGAGATGGGCTTCTATCTGTCCATGTCGGGAATCACTGCTTTTCCGCGTTCCAAAGACCTGCGCGCAATTTTTGCCAAAGCGCCGATTGACCGGATTTTGGTGGAAACCGACAGCCCCTATCTGGCACCGCCGCCCCATCGCGGCAAACGCAACGAGCCAGCGTTTTCGGCCCATACCGCACGCGTCGGCGCCGAGGTCTTTGGGCTAAGCTACGCTGATTTCGCCGCCCAGACCCAGATCAATTTTGACAGGCTGTTCGCCAAAGCCGCCGGTTGGTCAGCATCATGACGCTGCGCTTTACCATATTGGGATGCGGGTCTTCCGGTGGTGTGCCACGCATCGGCGGCAATTGGGGGGCCTGCGATCCGGCCAACCCGAAAAACCGGCGGCGGCGTTGTGCCATGCTGGTGCAGAGATTTGGTGCCAAAGGCAGCACAGATATCTTGATCGACACCGGCCCGGATTTGCGCGAACAGCTTTTGTCTGCCGAAATTGGCGCGTTGGATGGCGTGGTTTATACCCATGCCCATGCCGATCATATCCACGGCATTGATGACCTGCGCCAAGTGGTATTCAACATGGGGCGCGTGTTGCCCGTTTGGGCGGATCAGGACACACAGGATCGGTTGCTGGGTTCGTTTGGCTATGCTTTCGTGCAGCCCGCCGACAGCAATTACAAACCCATCTGCACCTTGAACGCGATCCGCGACACGGCTTTCACCATTCATGGTGCGGGTGGGCCGATCCGCTTTCAGCCTTTCCGTGTGGTGCATGGCAATATTGATGCGCTTGGCTTCCGCATTGGCGATCTGGCCTATCTTCCTGACGTATCGGCCATTCCCGCCCCCGCATGGCCACATCTGCAAAATCTGGATTGCTGGGTCTTGGATGCACTGCGCTACACGCCGCATCCAACCCATGCGCATTTGCAACAATCACTCGATTGGATTGCGCAGGCGGGCGCACGTTCGGCGGTGCTGACCAATATGCATATCGACCTTGACCATGATCGGTTGGCGGAGGAGACGCCCGATCACATTCGACCCGCTTATGACGGGCTAAGACTGGAGTACTCCTCTTATGACTGCGCTGATTGACGTTATCCTTCCGGTCTTTTTGTTGATCGGATTTGGCTATCTGGCCACATGGCGTGGGTTGTTTTCCGACACCGCCGTTGATGGGCTGATGCGCTTTGCACAGACATTTGCGGTGCCTGTGCTTCTGGCGCGCTCTATTGCCCGGCTGGATCTGGGTGCAAGCTTCGATCCAGGGTTGATGATCGCCTTCTATGCCGGAGCGCTATTGTCATTTGGCTTGGGAATAGCAGGTGCGCGCGCGATGGGCCGGCGCCCGGATGAAGCCGTGGCAATCGGCTTTTGTTGTTTGTTTTCCAACTCGCTGCTCTTGGGTGTGCCGATCACAGAACGCGCCTATGGTGCCGATGCGCTTTCGGGTAATTTTGCAATTATTTCAATTCATTCCCCACTGCTTTACACATTGGGTATCGTGGCAATGGAGTGGGTCCGTTCGGCCAATTCCGGGGCCAGCCTTGGCCGCGTGGGGATGAATGCGTTGATTGGTGTGTTCCGAACACCGATGGTGATCGGCATTCTATGTGGCTTTGGTATCAAGATCTATCAGGCGCTGACCGGTCTGAACTTACCCCACCCGGTATGGGAGGCGATGGACACGATGGCGGGGGCCGCAATCCCTGCCGCACTGTTTGGATTGGGCGGTGTTCTGGTGCGCTACCGGCCCGAAGGCGACGCAAAAGCCATTGCGATGGTCACCGGGTTTTCGCTGCTTCTGCATCCCGCGATTGCCTATGCCGTTGGCCGCTGGGGCTTTGATCTGAACACAGATCAGATGCGTTCGGGTGTGTTGACAGCTGCCATGGCGCCCGGCGTCAATGCCTATATTTTTGCCAATATCTATGGGGTGGGACGCCGGGTTGCAGCCTCTGCCGTGCTGATCGCAACGGCAGGATCAATTGTCACAATCTGGGGCTGGCTGGCGATATTGCCGTAGCTGGTGCGCACAGTCGCGGGACGTTGCCATGTGACAGGACGCGGCCTGCGGCTTAACTGCGTGTGGTATCGGGTAGATCAATCCGTGCCACCTGCTCTGCAATCGGATCGACCGACAGGGGATGTGTCTCGCCTTCATGCGAATCCGGGTCTCCGATATCGGTCCAGGCGCCATTCTTGAAAATCTCAAGCCCAGAGAATTTCGCCTTATATCCCATTTTCTTAGACCCCGGCACCCAATAGCCCAAATAGACATAAGGCAGGTTCGCCCGCCGGGCGATGTCGATATGATCCAAGATCAGATGTGTCCCAAGGCTGTGTTTGATTTTATCAGGATCATAGAAGGAATAGACCATCGACAGCCCATCATCGAGCACATCTGTCAAACATACGGCGGTCAAGGCACGGGTAGATCCGGGGGCATCGCGCGCCTCCCGATATTCAATCACCCTGGATTTCACCGGGGTTTCTTCGATCATCGCAGCAAATTCAAAAATATCCATATCCGCCATGCCGCCATCTGCGTGGCGCGAATCCAAATACCGCCGAAACAGTCCGAATTGTTCTTCGGTGGCCCAGGGGCTGGTCGCGGTGCGTTTTAGCCAGCCATTGCGGTTCAGAACCTTGCGCTGTGTGCGTGTGGGTTGGAAATCCGCCACGCGGATCCGCGCCGACAAACACGCCATACAATCTGCGCAAGACGGACGATACAGCACATTTTGCGACCGTCGAAACCCTTGACGCGACAGCGCATTATTCAGCTTCTCCGCGCCTTCACCTTGTAATGCGGTAAACAGCTTACGCTCTGCGCGCCCGTCCAAATAGGGACAAGGCTGAGGCGCGGTCACATAAAACTGCGGAGCAAGCGGAAGCGAGTGGCGCATAGGTAAGTATATCGCGAAGCTAGGGAAAGGACGATTTTTGGCATCAAAGCTGCCAAGAAGCTAACAACTTCGGGCAAAGCAGCCAAGCCCCGTTTTTACAACATGGGAAAACCCCGTCCTTTTACAAGTTCGGGGCCAGTATTGTTCAATATTTTCAGCAAAGTGTTAAGCGCAGTGCGATTTATGCCGCTTTTCTTGGCAATCATCTGTTTGAGCGGCGCCCCGCAGGATTTGGCCAAGGCCGCGTCGGCGCCCTTGGCAAGGCGATATGATCAATCTGCCGCGGGTTTTTCACGTGGCTGAGTATCAAAATCCTGCGAAGCAGGGACGTCCTGAGCCGCCGCTTTGGCTCGATCTTCCATATATTGGTCAAACTCGGCCTTATCGCGGGCATCACGCAGACGGGTCAGGAAGGCTTCAAAATCATCTTGCTCTTGCTCCAGACGAGCAATCGTGTCCAGCTTATAAGCATCAAAGGCCGCATTTCCTGACGAACGGCTCATATTGAACTGGCTACGCGCCTGCCCCCAATTCGGGCCACATTTGCGCGTCACGTGGTGCGCATCGCGGAATTTGCGCTTGAACCGGCCGGTGACCAGCATGAAGCCCAGAACCAGCAATCCAAGCGGGCCGGCGAAAATGAACGTGCCAATCATAAGCACAATCCACGCCATTCGCCCGTGCTGATCCATCCAGTCAACAGCGCGCCGGATCGGACCTTGCTGCAACTCGGGATCAGAAGAAACGTAAGACATGACAACCTCCAGTTGGTGATGTGAATTCCTTTCACATACCCAAGATGGGACTCCGCATCCCGCTGCGCAAGGGGCAATGTAAAACATTTTTACATACCGCCACTTCAGAAGAACCGGCACGATAGGACCCTCACGCTCCGACCCGTATCATAGTCCTGGAACGAATGTCGGGCGGCGCGAAAAGATCGTTAAGATCCATAACACTAAGGCCCATCTTGACGTGGGTATCCACACGGCTACTGTCCTTGCATGACACTTGCATCCCGCCTGACCCGCTGTCCGTTACCTTTTGACCCTGCACTGGGGGCCGAGGCGCATATGCGCTACAGTGACCTTGCCCCGGAACTGGCTGCGCTGATTGCCGGAACTGCCGGATGCAGTCCCTATCTGAACACCCTATTGGTGCGCGAGGCTGATTGGCTGCGCGCCGCGCTGGCGGACACACCCGAAGCGGCGACAGCACAGGAATTGGACCGGGTGCGCACGCTGGAATTGCCCGATCTGAACAGCGAATTGCGCCGCGCCAAACGCCGGATCGCGCTTTTATCTGCACTCGCAGATCTGGGCGGTGTCTGGTCGCTTGAGCAGGTTACGCAGACTTTGAGTGATTTCGCAGATGCCGCTGTCGATATTTGCGTCAAAAACCTGATTTCCGAAGAAATCCGACGCAAGAAACTGCCCGGCATGACGCAAGATGATGCGCAGACCGCGGGCGGGATGGTTGCGCTTGCGATGGGAAAAATGGGCGCGGGGGAGCTGAATTATTCCTCTGACATTGATCTGATTTGCCTGTTTGATCAGTCGCGGCTGGACCCTGATGACCTGCTGGAGGCGCGCTCGGCCTATGTGCGGGCGACCCGCAAAATGAGCCAAATACTGTCCGATGTCACAGCCGAGGGCTATGTGTTTCGCACCGATTTGCGGCTGCGCCCTGATGCCAGCGCAACGCCAGTGTGTTTGTCGATGGCCTCTGCCGAATTGTATTATGAGGCAGAAGGACGCACCTGGGAACGTGCCGCCTATATCAAAGCGCGGGCTGCGGCAGGCGATGTGGTCGCCGGTCAGGCGTTTTTACGCACGCTGCGCCCCTTTGTCTGGCGCCGCCATCTGGATTTTGCCGCCATTCAGGACGCCCATGATATGCGCCTGCGCATCCGCGATCACAAAGGGCTGCATGGCGATATCAACGTGCCCGGCCACAATATGAAACTGGGCCCGGGGGGCATCCGCGAGATCGAGTTCTTCACCCAGACCCGGCAGCTGATCGCAGGCGGGCGCGACAGTGACCTGCGTGGCCGCACCACGGTTGGCGGATTGGCCGCGCTGGCGCGCAAAAGCTGGGTGCCAGACGATATTGCGCTTTCCCTGACGCAGCATTACCGCGCCCATCGTGAGGTGGAGCATCGCTTGCAGATGGTCAATGATAGTCAGACCCAAACGCTGCCCACCAGTGCCGAAGGTTTGGCACGGATCGCCGCGATGATGGGTGAGGGCGACGCGCAGCGTTGGGCCGACCAATTGCGCGCCCGGCTGCAAGAGGTGGAACAGATGACGGGCGAATTTTTCGCCCCCACCCCTGCCCCTGCCCGGCCCAAAATCGATGACCGCGCCACGCAAATCATCACACGCTGGCACAGCTATCCTTGTTTGAAATCCGAACGTGCCCGGGTGATTTTCGCGCGACTGGAACCGGAGCTGCTGTGCCGGATGAAGCGGGCGGCAAATTTCGATGAGGCCCTGCTGCAATTTGACGGGTTTCTGAAGGGGTTGCCCGCGGGTGTGCAACTGTTCTCATTGTTTGAATCGAACCCGGTGCTGATCGATCTGATCGTCGATATCTGTGCGACCGCACCGGCGCTTGCCAGCTATCTGTCGCGCAATTCTTCGGTTTTGGATGCCGTCTTGGGGGGCAGTTTCTTTGAGCCATGGCATGGGATTGCTGCGCTGGAAGATGATCTGGACCATGCGCTAAGTGTCGCGCAAGATTATGAACGACAATTGGATGCCAGCCGCGCCTGGGCCAAAGAATGGAAATTCCGGGTGGGGGTGCACCACCTTCGCGGGTTGATCGATGCAGAACAGGCCGCGCATTATTACGCCGATATTGCGGGCGTGGCGATGGAACGGCTTTGGCCGCTTGTTCTGAATAACTTTGAGGCCCGCCACGGGGCCGCACCCGGGCGCGGTGCTGTGCTGCTGGGCATGGGCTCACTGGGCGCGGAACGGTTGAATGCAGCGTCGGATTTGGATTTGATCGTGATCTATGACGCGCAGGGCGACGAAGCATCACAGGGGCGCAAACCCCTGTCGACACGAGCTTATTATGCACGATTAACGCAGGCAATGATCACCGCCGTCACCGCGCCAATGCCGCAGGGCAGATTATATGAGGTCGATATGCGGCTGCGCCCCTCGGGGCGGCAAGGACCGGTGGCGACATCGCTGCAAAGCTTTACCAATTATCAGATGACCGAAGCATGGACATGGGAGCACCTGGCTTTGACGCGGGCGCGCCCAATCGCTGGTCGCCCCGGTTTGGCCACGGATCTGGAGGCCACACGCCTGGAGGTCTTGACCAGCCGAGGGACAGACCCAAGGGTGCAGCCTGATCTGGCCGAAATGCGCGCGCGCCTGTTCGCTGCCAAACCCGCCACATCCCCGTGGGAAGCCAAGAACGGCCCGGGCCGGCTGCAAGATCTGGAGCTATTCGCGCAATGTCTGGCGCTGCGCACGGCACGTCCCCAACGCCAGGTCAAAGCGCAGCTAAGCTGCGGTGCCAAGGCCGGGCTTATCACCACCCAAACCGCGCAAACCCTCAGCCAGAATTACGACATCTTATGGCGGCTACAGGCTGCAACCCGCTTGCTGACCGAAGAAGGTCTGGATATGGACGCCATCGGCGAAGGCGGTCGCAGCTTTGTGTTACGCGAATGCAATGCCGCCAGCCTTGAGGAATTGGCCAAGACCCTTCACGATGTGACATCGCAGACCGCGCAGATCATTGAGGAGGCATTGGTAGCACAATGGGACGACGAATTATGAGCCTACAACAGGCCGACCCCAAAGGGTTGATCCGCGAAAGTTTTCGTATCGACGGTATCTCGGACGCAGAATGTCGTTCGATTTTTATGGATTGGGCCCTGTCTTTGCCACCCAACTGCGACTCGGTTGAGGCGATGCGCACCGTCCTTGTCAGCTATGACGCACCCAACGGGCATCCGATGACGCAGCTGCTGAATGATGGTTTGGTCCAATCCACACAGCCTGCACGGCGCACACGCCGCGCTGCGCGCCCCTCCTCCCATCAAAGCTAAGCAGGAAAACAGCGTATAACAGACGATTTTTGGCGCCATTAACCTAATCACAAAAATGAACTGAAATTCGCCATGTTTGTGCCAGAATTGGGCGTGACCTTGGCAATGTAGTCAGTTTCCTTCGTTCTGCCGGAGCCATTTATGATCAGCTTTGATACGCTTGCCTTATCCTTTATCGGCTTCGTTATCTTACGCAGTTTAATAGGAAAATTGCGCGTGAAGGCAGAGCTGCGCGACTCTAAGGCGCAATGACCCGCTGACCCCGATCAGATTTTCGTGTTGTGCATTGCCCGCCGGCTTCGGGCAATGCTATCGGAAACAGGATCGGTGCATGGGGCGGCGATCGTCAGCCATGCTAGGATCGGATATGCCACCCGAGACACAAAACGCATCCATGTTGTATCATGACACGGGCACTGCCCCCCGCGCGCCCCAAGGCAGCGCGGATATGGATCAAAATGCCCATGACGCGGCAGCCTTTTTGAAAGCCTTGTCACATGAAGGCCGGTTGAAGATCCTGTGTTTTCTGACGACGGGTGAAAAATCTGTAACGCAGCTTGAAACGATGTTGGGCACTCGTCAGGCTGCGGTCAGTCAGCAATTGGCGCGGTTACGCCACGAGGGCATGGTCGCCACCCGCCGCGAAGGCAAGACGATCTATTATACTTTGGCCGATACCCGCGTAGAGCAGGTGGTAAGCCTGCTGTATAAGATGTTTTGCGCCCGTCCTTAGACCTATTTTGCTGCTATTGACCGGTTTTGCGGCCCCATCGCCACTTGCCGCCGGTTGCAGGGTTTCCCAAGTTAAATTTCCGCGTTAAAGCCTGTTTGCACTCCCTGGCCCGATTGGGGCCGCAAGCAAAGAGGACCGTCATGCACGATATCCGCGCGATCCGTGAAAATCCCGAACAGTTCGATGCAGCGCTTTTGCGCCGGGGCTTGGCGCCATTGTCTGCCTCTTTGCTGTCTTTGGACGAAGCGCGTCGCACCGCGATCCAAACCGCCGAGACGGCCAAGGCAGAACAAAATGCGGCGTCAAAGAAGGTAGGCGCGGCCAAAGCCGCCGGGGACGAAGCGGAATTTGAACGCCTACGTGGATTGGTTGCCGAGAAAAAGGCCGAAGTGGCAGCCATGCAGACGCAAGCCGGTGTCAAAGACGCGGAGCTACGTGACCTGTTGATGACCCTGCCCAATATGCCGTTGGCCGATGTGCCTGATGGTGCGGATGAGACCGAAAATGTCGAACTGTCGAAATGGGGCGAGGTTCCCAGCTTTGACTTTCCCGCCAAAGAACATTTTGACCTGCCCGCCGTGGGCGCCAACATGGATTTTGAAACTGCTGCCAAATTGTCTGGTTCGCGGTTTGTGGCCCTGAAGGGGGGCGTGGCACGGGTGCACCGCGCCTTGGCGCAATATATGCTGGACCTGCATGTCGATCATCACGCGCTGACTGAAAACATCACCCCCGTCTTGGTGCGCAGCGAGGCGATGACAGGCACCGGCCAATTGCCGAAATTCTCGGAAGACAGCTATCAGACCACGAACGGCTGGTGGCTGATCCCCACGGCCGAAGTCACATTGACCAATTTCGCGGCCGGTGAAACATGGGATGAGGCCACCCTGCCGCGCCGCTATGTCGCGCATACGAATTGCTTCCGCTCTGAGGCAGGGTCTGCGGGTAAAGACACCTCTGGCATGCTGCGCCAACACCAGTTTGAAAAGGTGGAGATGGTCACGATCTGCCATCCCGTGAACGCGCTGGATGAGCATGAGCGGATGACGAAATGCGCCGAAGCGGTGCTGGAGGGGCTAGACCTGCCCTATCGTCGTCTTGTGCTATGCACTGGGGATATCGGCTTTGGCGCACAAAAAACCTATGACCTGGAAGTTTGGCTGCCGGGGCAGAACACCTACCGTGAGATCTCTTCGGTGTCCACCTGTGGTCAGTTTCAGGCACGGCGGATGAACGCCCGGTTCAAACCCGAAAGCGGCGGCAAGCCAGAGTTTCTGGCCACGCTGAACGGGTCCGGTCTGGCGGTTGGGCGCTGCCTGATTGCGGTTTTGGAAAATGGCCAACACGCCGATGGCTCGGTCACATTGCCAAACGCGCTGCATCCCTATCTGGGCGGCAAAACGCGGTTGGTGGATGGCGCGTTGGTCTGATCCCGGTTTCGCATCCGGGCCTATATTATGATGGATCACGGCGGGCACAATGCCCGCCGTTTTTATGTCGACATACCGGTATTTCCACGGGAACCACACCGGATGTGGGGCGTTTGGCCTGAGAAACCTGCTGGAATATATCATGATCCGTCTTAAGGCTGTTTTGCTGCTCATCGCCACGATTGCCTTTCTGGCATCGCCATTTTGGGCGCAAAGCTTTCGCGGCTATGATCCGCAAAATTTCCCTGTGCAAATCACCGATCCGGCCATTCAACCTGCCGGTTGGGCCTTCTCAATTTGGGGGGTGATTTATCTTTGGCTGCTGGGACACGCGGTGATGTCCACTTTCAAACGCTCCGACGCGCCTGATTGGGATGCACCGCGTTGGGGCATGATTTGTTCACTGGGCTTAGGTGCAAGTTGGTTGCAAGTCGCGATGGTGGCCCCGGTGCTCGCAACAGTGCAAATCTGGCTGATGGCGGGTTTTGCCCTTTGGGCATTGTCGAAGACCGGCCAGGCCAAACCCACAAAACATGCGCGTTTTGCGCTGCTGTCGGGGCCGATCGGCCTTTACGCGGGCTGGGTGACCGCGGCAACCGGTGTGGCCACCGGTGTTGTGCTGATTGGTTATGGCATCGGGTCAGAGACGGCCGTCTCATTAACGATGCTATGTGTGATTGCCGCAGTGGCGCTGACAGTGACGGCGCGGATGAACCCGCCTGTCACCTATCCGATCGGTGTGATCTGGGCGCTGATTGGGGTGATTGCGGCCAATTGGGGACGTGATCTAATCATGCTGCCTGCCGCCATTTTCGCCCTTGCCCTTCTGGCACTGGTGCTGCGGCCTTTCCTGCCTCGGTCCACCGTGTGACCATCGCATCGGCGCGGTGGTAAACCCGCGCCGATGCTGTAGGTCAGAAAATTTCGCCGCCCTTACGCGCCGACACTTCCAACAGCCCCATCACATAGCCCGCGACAGACCGGAAGCAGACCAGCGACAGTTGATCTGCCCCAGAACGCCAAACCGCAGCATTCACCTGCGCAGTGCGGGTGCGCCGGATTTCGTCATCAGCCAATGTGGCAAAATCAATTGGGGACAGTTTCATCACCACTTCCTGCGCGCGCGCGCCGGTCACGGTGAACATCGCGCGCGCGTCGGAGACATCCACGACCAAAGCATGCGTGCCTGCAAGTGCCTGTTCCAATTGCGCAGTCAGGCTACGCGCGCGGGCGTGGTCGCACAAAAGCAGCAATTCATCGGGGGACATCCACGCCACCATCACATCGTCGGCCTGAGCAAAACTACGCATCTTTGGAACAGAAACGCCCAGTGATTTCAGGGCCTTGGAGAGGGGCTTTGATCCTAAATCCGAACGTATCGTGATCATGCCCTGCAGCCCGGTTTCGACGACACAGGCAAAGCCGTCATAACTGCGGCCATTCAATGCGCTGACAGGTTCAGACATTTTGTTTTGCCCCTTCTGTGTCATAGAAAACCTGATCAACAATTCGACAGGCCACCATGCCATTTTCCCCTTGGAAGGCGATCTCTTCGCCAATCCGGTCTGGCCCACGATGCACGAGCGCCATCGCGATCCCCTTTTTCACCGTCGGTGAATAATAGGTTGACGTCACACGCCCCTGTAGCAACCGCTGCCCATTGGCGTTGAACCCGTCCAGCGGCGCATGGCTGCCATCGGGCAGCACAGACCCGTCCAACGTTTCCAGCCCAACCAATTTCCAACGGTCGGGATTGGCCAGATAGGAACGTTCTTGCGCGCGCTTGCCAAGGAAATCGGCTTTCTTCTTGGAAATAGCCCAATTCAGGTTCAGGTCTTGCGGAATGACGGTGCCATCCGTTTCATCCCCGATCATGATAAAGCCCTTTTCGGCGCGCATAACATGCAGGGCCTCTGTGCCATAAGGCATTACACCCAGATCGCTGCCTGCATCGACCAAAACCTCCCACAGTTCCAACCCGCGCGACGCAGGCGCCGCGATTTCATAAGACAGCTCGCCCGAGAATGAGATCCGGAAGACACGCACCGGAATGCCGCCCAATTCCCCCTCTTGCCACGCCATGAACGGGAACGCATCCGCAGACACATCCATGCCGCCCAAACGTTCCAGTATCATTCGGGCCTTGGGACCAACGACCGCGATCTGCGCGAATGCTTCTGTCAAATTGGCGGTATAGACTTTCCAATCCCACCATTCGCATTGCAGCCAATCTTCCATCCAGCCGTGGATATGCTCTGCCCCGCCAGAGGTTGTATGTACAAGGAAACTGTCTTCGGACAGGCGCGCCACAACGCCGTCATCCATCAAGAAGCCATTCTCGTTGCACATCAGCCCATAGCGACATTTACCAACCTTCAGCGTCGACATCATATTGGTATAGAGCATATCGAGGAATTTCCCGGCATCCGGCCCTTTGACCAGAATTTTCCCCAAGGTCGACGCATCCAGAAGCCCAACATTTTCGCGGGTATTGAGGATCTCACGGTTGACCGAGTCTCGATGCGTCTCCTCACCGCGCGGATAGGTATAGGGACGACGCCATTGGCCCACCGGTTCCCAATGCGCATGATGGGCTTCGTGCCAGCTTTGTATCGGCGTGCGGCGCAGTGGTTGAAACAGATCGCCCTTGGCCTCGGCCGTTACCGCGCCAAGGCTGATCGGCGTATATGGTGGGCGGAACGTAGTTGTTCCTGTGGCCGGGATCGGCTGCCCCAGCGCATCAGAAAGAATAGCCAATCCGTTGATGTTGGATAATTTACCCTGATCCGTCGCCATGCCCAATGTGGTATATCGTTTTGTATGCTCGACAGATTCAAACCCCTCGCGGGCGGCGAGCTGCACGTCAGAAACTTTGACGTCATTTTGGAAATCCAAAAACGCCTTGGCCTTCAGCGCCTCTCCTGCGCCGGCAGGCATCAACCATACTGCAGACATCGCCGCCTCGGCTTCGGCAAAGGCTGGAACATTGGCTTCGGCCATCACATCTTGCAGCTGCAGCATGCCATTGGCCGCGCCAACCGCCTGCACCATCGCCTGCCCCTGATCCCCCAAGGGCGGGCGGTCAGGGTCGGGTCGGAACATCGCATGGCTGTCATCCCAGGTCAGTTTACCACCGCAATGGGACCACAGATGCACAACAGGGGACCAGCCACCCGACATGGCGACACAATCGCAGGCGATGTCCTCCACCGCGCCGCCTTCACCGGCCTGCGCGCAAATCTGAACACCGGTGACCGATTTACGGCCCAGGGCACGCGCGATGCCGCGCCCTTCCAACACGCGAATGCCCTTGGCCCGGGCCAATTCGGGCAGCTCTCCGATGGCGCTGTCGCGGGCATCGATGATTGCGGGCACGGTCAGCCCCGCCTCTGTCAGCGCCAGTGCGGTGCGATAGGCATCGTCATTATTGGTGACAATTACAGTGCGGTCGCCGGGCGACACCGCCCAATTCACAACGTAATCGCGCACAGCAGAGGCCAGCATGACACCAGGCACGTCGTTGCCCGCAAAGGCAAGCGGGCGTTCAATGGCACCCGTGGCCGTGATCGTCAGCCCGACACGCATCCGCCATAAACGGTGGCGCGGCTTGCCCGAATCCGGCGCGGTCTCTCCGACGCTTTCATAGCCGATGACATAGCCATGATCATGCAGCCCTGCAGCCATGAAACGGGTGCGCAATGTAACATTGGGCATGGCCTTCAGCCGCGTCAGGGTTTGATCAACCCATGCCTGCGGGTCCAGCCCGTCAATCTGCCCACCATCGACGGGCGTACGCCCGCCCCAATGCGCGGTCTGTTCCACCAACCAGACCCGTTTACCAGCCGCCCCGTGTTTCAGCGCGGCCGCCAGCCCTGCGACACCGCCGCCCACGACCAGCACATCCGCATAGGTATAGGCCTGCTCATACCGATCGGGATCGGCCTCTTTTGGCGCAGCACCAAGTCCGGCAGAATGGCGGATGATCGGCTCATAGAGATGTTTCCATGCCGCACGCGGACCCATGAATGTCTTGTAATAGAACCCGGCGGGCAGGAATTTTGAGAATTTGTCGTTGATCTCACCAATATCGGTGTTGAGCGAAGGCCAATGGTTTTGGCTTTTCAGTTCGGCACCAGCGAAAAGTTCGGTCGTGGTGGTGCGTTGATCGGGCTCAAACCGGGCATTTCGACCCATTGAGACCAAGGCATTGGGTTCTTCCGCGCCCGAACCGACCAAACCGCGGGGACGGTGATATTTGAACGAACGCCCCAAAAGCGACTGCCCCGCGCCAAGCAAAGCAGACGCCAAAGTATCGCCTGCAAACCCATGCATGGGTTTGCCGTTAAAACTGAAAGACAAGGAGGTGGCGCGGTCGATCAGGCGACCGCCTTTGGACAGACGGGTGCTCATACTAAACCCTCCCAGTTGGGGCGCTTGGCCTTGATCGCATCGAGAATATGTTTGGGGGGCTGTGTCGTTTGCGCACTATAGGTGCCAAAGACTTCAAGCGTGGCAGTGCAGCGGGCCGCCAGAAACCACTTGCCACACCCTGCTGAGTGCCGCCAACGTTCAAAATGCACCCCTTTGGGGTTCTTCCGAGCAAAGAGATAGGTTTCAAATTCGGCATCCGAGGCGCCGGGGCCAAAGCGTTTAAGATGTGCTTCGCCGCCGGCATGGAGTTCGGTTTCCTCGGCCCGGATACCGCAATATGGGCATGTCAGAATGAGCATGGTGCGCGCTCCCTGTTTTGGGCGCGCACAAGGCGCCCCTTAGTTGTTGCCGTCGGGCAGGTCGATTTGGATTTCGGGTTCATCGGCGGAGGGGACATCGCCGCCTGAATAGATGTACCAGCCAAGCCCTGCGACGACGACAATAAGCGCGCCGATGAGGAAGGATTTGGTGTTGCCTGAGTTGTTATCGGCCATTGTAATGAGTCCTTTTGATCTGATTTCAAAAGGATAACGGCGCTGTGATAGGAATAGTTCCCAGCATACGCAACGTCAGCATCGTGGCCCATGCCAGGGGCTTTGCGCCCCCGGACCCCCGCAGGATATTTCGGGCAAGATGAAAGCAATTTCAGCTGTTGCATCAATGGGCCACCCCGGCTGCAACGGATTCGTCGATAAAGCGCCCCTCGCGGAAGCGGTTAAGGCCGAAATCTGCCGCCAATGGGCCGGGAGTGCCGCGTGCAACCAGCTCTGCCATCGCCCAGCCCGAGCCAGGGATCGCTTTGAAGCCGCCAGTGCCCCAGCCGCAATTCACAAAGACATTCTTGATCGGTGTCGCGGAGAGGATGGGTGAACGGTCGCCTGTCATATCGACAATGCCGCCCCATTGGCGCAGCATTTTCAGACGTGAGATGATGGGGAAGGTTTCGACCAAGGCGCGTGTAGTTTCTTCGACATGGTGCCAGGAGCCTCGCTGTGTATAATTGTTAAACCCGTCGGTGCCGCCGCCAATAACCATTTCGCCCTTATCCGATTGCGACATATAGCCATGCACGAGATTGGCCATCACCACCATATCCATACAGGGTTTGACCGGTTCGGACACCCAAGCCTGTAGGGCAACCGATTCCAGCGGCAGCCGAAACCCGGCCATATCTGCAAGCACCGAGCTGTGGCCCGCGGTGACGATGGAGAGGGTTTCGCATTCGATCGCCCCTTTTGTGGTATCAATGCCTGCCACTGTACCGTTTTGGGTGCGGATGCCTGTGACCTCGCATTGTTGGATGATATCCATTCCCATTGCAGAGCAGGCCCGGGCATAGCCCCAGGCCACGGCGTCATGGCGCGCAGTGCCACCGCGTTCCTGGTACAGCGCGCCCAGCACCGGGTAGCGCGGCCCATCAATATTAATGATTGGGACCAGCGCCCTGACCTCATCTCGGTCGATCCATCTGGTGGAGACCCCTTGCAAATCATTGGCATAGACGGTGCGTTTGTAGCCACGCATTTCATGTTCGGATTGCGCCAGCATCAGCAAGCCGCGAGGCGAGAACATTACGTTGTAGTTCAGGTCCTGGCTGAGCCCTTCGTAAAGCTGCAGCGCCTTATCGAAAATCGCAGCAGAGGCATCTTGCAAGTAATTTGACCGAATGATGGTGGTGTTACGTCCGGTATTGCCCCCGCCCAGCCAGCCTTTTTCAACGATCGCGACATCGGTGATACCATGCACTTTACCAAGGTAATATGCGGTGGCCAGCCCGTGCCCGCCGGCGCCAATGATAACCGCTTTGTATTTCTTTTTCGGGACGGGACTGCGCCACGCCTTTTCCCAGCCTGCGTGATAGCGCATCGCCTCACGCGCGACGGCGAAGATGGAATATTTCCGCAAGGTCTGGCTCCCGTAATCGTGATGTCGTGTCGATGGCCCGCAGCGAGTCAGCTACAGGCCGCCATCTTCCTTGTGATGGACAAAGCGCGTGGCGAAAAGCCCCTTGGTTGCGGCATTTCCGGTCAAAATGCGACATGGCGTCTTTTGTGCCCAAGATTGCCAAGATACCGCGGGATCGTGCCTGCGACACGCTTGCCCCTTTCGCCAAAGGTCGCGATTGCCTAAATGGATGCAATGGATGAGGAATGCCTATGCTGTTTTGGATCATTGCCTGCGCCCTTGTGGCCCTGATTGCCGCGCTTTTCGCGCTTGCTGTGTTGCGTCGCGGTCGCGGCGGGGTCTCTGCGGGGGCCTATGATATGCAGGTTTACCGCGACCAGCTGCGCGAGGTGGAGCGCGATATCGAACGCGGGGTTTTGCCTGTAGAGCAAGCCAAGCAGGTTCGGTTGGAAATTTCGCGCAAGATGCTGGAGGCGGACCGTATGGCACAGGGGCCTGCGGCGGATGGGCCTGCGCCAATATGGGCCGGGTGGGTCGGTGTGGCCTGTGTTTTGGGGACGTTGTTGGCCGCATTCGGGCTATATAGTGTGTTGGGTGCCCCAGGGTACGGCGATCAGCCAATTGCTGCGCGCTATGCGTTTGCAGATAAGCTTTACGCCAACCGCCCTACCCAGGAAGAAGCCGAAGCCGCACGCCCTGCCGCACCATCGCGTGCAGCGCCCCAGCCAGAGATGATAAGCCTGATGAAGCAACTGCGCGAAGCGGTCGCACGCAAGCCCGGTGACGTGCAGGGGCTGACCCTTTTGGCGCAATATGAAATGCGGTTGGGCAATTACGTTGCAGGCCACCGCGCGCAGTCAAAATTGATTGCCGCGAAAGGCGATACAGCCACAGCACAGGATTACACCGACCTGGGCGAATATCTGACGGTTGCCGCCAATGACATCATCACACGCGATGCCGAAGCCGCCTTTGCAAAAGCCTTGGATCGCGACCCTGATGATGAGCGTGCACGATATTACATCGGTTTGATGATGGCGCAAAATGGGCGGCCTGACCGTGCTTTTCAGATCTGGGATCAGGTTCTGCGAAACTCTGCCCCCGATGCGCAATGGGTTCCTGTCATCCGTGAAAATATTCCCACGCTGGCATGGTTGGCCGGTCAGGGCAATTACACCCTGCCGCCGTCTACCGCAAAAGTGGTCACTGTGAACGATGTCATGCGGGCCATGCGCGCGCCAATGCCGCAGGCACGCGAAGCAATTCTGCGCGACGGGCTGGAGACCTTGGGTCAACGGTTGGGCGCACAAGGCGGGCCGCCACAGGATTGGGCCGTGATGATTGCAGGCACACAATTGTTAGGCGAAACAGATCGCGCGACAGGGATTTATGGTGAGGCACAGGTTGTCTTTAGCACACAGGCCGATGCACTGGCCTTGGTACAAGCTGCCTATGAGGGGCGCTGGCCCGTGGCCGATTCCACTGCCCCTGCCCCTGATCAGGCACAGATTGATGCGGCCGCCGACATGACACCGCAAGATCGCGATGCAATGATCCGCGGCATGGTGGATGGGCTGGTGGACCGGCTGCGCAGCGATGGCGGATCCCCAGAAGAATGGGGCCGTGCGGTTGCGTCGCTGGCCACTTTGGGCGATAGCACACAGGCGACTGCCCTATTGATCCAAGGTCGCGCGGCGCTGGCCGAGGATGCAACCGGATTGGCCACGCTGAACGCCGCCGCCACAGCAGCAGGAATAACGCCATGATTTGCGACACGATGGAGGAATTCGTCCCGCAACTGTTGCCCATGCGTGCTGTGGCCGGGTTGGATCTGGGCACAAAGACGATTGGCGTGGCGATTTCTGACCGGCTGCGCTCGGTTGCGACGCCAGTGTTGACCATCAAGCGCAAGAAATTTGGGGTGGATGCCGACGCACTGCTAAAGCTGGTGACCGAACGCGAAGTCTGCGGCATTGTTTTGGGGCTGCCACGCAATATGGATGGATCAGAAGGGCCACGCGCCCAAGCCACCCGCGCCTTTGCCCGCAATCTGGAGCGCCTGACCGAATTGCCAATCACCTTTTGGGATGAGCGCCTGTCGACCGTTGCCGCCGAACGCGCGATGCTGGAGGCCGACATGTCACGCGCCAAACGCGCCGAGGCGATTGACCATGTTGCAGCCGGGTTTATTTTGCAAGGTGCGTTGGACAGATTGGGCCATATGGCGCGGGGATAATTCCATGAACGATGACATCTGGAAACGCGACGAGGTGCAAAGCCCCTGCGTCAAGCTGTGTCAAATTCACCCGACAGAGCAGCTGTGCATTGGCTGTTTCCGCACATTGCGCGAAATCGGCGGTTGGTCGCAAATGTCCGCAGATGAACGCCGCGCAGTGATAGAACAACTGCCTGCCCGTGCACCGCGTTTGCAAAAGCGCCGTGGCGGGCGGGCCCGCAATCGTCCCGGCAACGCATAGAGCGCTACGCTTTGGTCAATGCCCCGCCAGAAAAAATCAGCACCACTCGCTCTGCCATTGGCGTATCGCCCTCTTGTAAGACAGTATCGGACGCGAATTGCGCGATCTGAACACTGACGGACATATCGGATCCACGATAGGTGCCGGTATGAACCTGCGGACGTTGATCGGTTAACACCTGTTGCGTGGCGGCGATCAAATCCACAAAATCCAATCTTGGCCCGACAACATCCAATCCTCGGCCAATATCTTGCGGCTCTAGCCCAAAAATCTGCCCTGTCAGCGCGCTGAAACGCCCAATCTGATTTTGCGCAGTAACAAAGATCACGCCGATATTCAGCGCGGCAAAAACATGTTCGGTGCCCTGATTAAGCTCAATCATTTGGCCGATTTTTTGTTCATGCTCCGCCGTGACAGAAATCAGCGCCTCATTCACGGCGTGCAGTTCTTCATTAGAGCTTTGCAGTTCTTCATTGGAGGCCTGCAGTTCCTCATTGGAGGCTTGCAGCTCCTCATTGGAAGCCTGCAATTCCTCACTGCTTGCTTCCAACCGCTCTGTCACATGCTGCAATGTTTCTTCGGTCAGTCGCAGATCGCGTTCCAATTCATGCACGCGTCTGTTCAGCAGGCTTTGATCATCATGCGACAACGACTGCGCGGCAATCGCGGCGACAGTGTCCTCAGGTACCGCAGCCATATTTTCGCCGGTCATTTGCAATTGCACCAACATCAGCTTGGGCCCAGCGCGCGTCTCCAACGGTTCAATCGTGACGATACATTGGGACACAGTCCCATTGACCAGTTCGATTTCAAGCCGGCGCGAATAGGTTACAAGCGCATTTTGACGCAGCTTTTCCATCGCCACATTGATCGGAAATTGCAAATCCCGGTGGATAATCTCTTCAACCGTCCAATTCGCAAGGTTGTTCATCGTATCAATGAACGCTGCTGCAGCGCCAAACCACGACAAGATCGTTCCTTCAGCCGTGATCAGGATAGACGAGGGCGCGTAGCGTTTCAGCAGCGCATCATAGCTGCGGATCAGACTGTCGCGATTGCGCTGATCGTTCATATCGGTGCTGGCGCGGATGCGGCGCGCATGACCCTGCGTTTCAGCATCTGCCTTTGTCGTCGCGGATCGTTCTATACCACCGATTTTGGTCGGAAACATTGAGCGGTCGACAACCCGGTGATGAGAATTCTTTTGAAACAACCGCCAGCGGCTGTCGATCACATCAAATTCCTGCGCGAATTTACCCAGGCTTTCGGACGGGCCAAGCAATAAAAAACCCTCACGCCGCAGCCCGAACAGGAACATCGAGATCACCCGAGATTGGCTTTGCTCCTTTAAATATATCATCAGGTTCCGGCACGAAATCAGATCCAGATGCATATAGGGCGGATCGCTTAGAACATCATGAACCGAAAAAACCACCTTTTGGCGCAGCTGCGGATCGACAATATATTGGCCCCGATGATGGCTGAAATACCGCTCACGAATTTCGGGCGGCACGTTTTGCAACGCCTCGACGGAATAGACCCCAGCAGAGGCAATATCGATCGAATGGCGGTGCACATCCGTGGCAATCACCCGCGATTTCCGGGTCACACCACGTTCCCGCATGACCTCGGCCAATTCGATGGCAATCGTATAGGCCTCTTCGCCACTGGCGCAACCGGGAACCCAGATACGCAACGGCGTATCAACCCCACTTTCATCGACCAGCTTTTCCAACGCTGCCCGACGCAAAACAGCAATAGAATCAGGATCGCGATAGAATTCCGTCACGCCGATCAACAAATCTCGATACAGCTCATCCAGCGCAGCGGGGTTGCTTTGCAAAACCTCCAGGTAATCCGACAGCGTGTCATAATTACGCAGCTGCTGACGCCGAATGATCCGGCGTTCTACATTCGCGGTTTTGTATGCCGAAAAATCGACATGGTGGCTTGTCTCTAAGAGCTTCACAATCGCCAGAATCGTTTGTTCCACACCAACCTTGCGCGGGGGGCGCGAGCGTCCCATTTTTAATGTTTCCGCTATAACTTTGGGCATATCGGCTGCGGGCAAGACCCGATCCACCGCCCCGGCCGCCAAAGCGGCACGCAGCATCGACGGAAAGGCCGCTTCACCCGGAGATTGCACAAATATAGAGCACTCTGCCGCATACAAGCTTTGGGCACCGCGCGCGCCATCGCTGCCTGCGCCAGACAAAAGCACGGCAATCGTCCGATCTGGGTCACGGGTGGTAAGGGATTGGAAAAGCGTGTCAATTGGCAGGTTCGGCAGCGGATCTCCACTGGCATATGGCCGCGTCCGAAACACGTCCCCCTCCAGCCGCACCTGTGTACTGGCGCGGTTGATAAAAATTGTATTGGGTTCTAACGGTAGGCCATCTTCGATATGCTTGATTGCCATTGTCGTTTTTCGCGCCAGCAACTCCGCCATCATCGACCGATAGTCGGGTGACAAATGCTGAATAACGACACAGCACCAGCCGCTATCGTCAGGAATATGTTCAAAAAACGCCTCAAGCGGTTCCAGCCCCCCTGCGGACGCGCCAATCGCGATTAATGGTAAGCCATTTTCTGCGCTTCCATCTTCCACTAGGGTGCTTGTGATATCAGTCACAATTTCCACTATCCTTATTCACATATCATCTACCATAGTTATCATATACTATCCAAGGTTCAACCTAAGGGAGAGCATCATGGCGCGAATTTTGATCGCTGACGACGATCACGCCTATCTAGACGTGTTTTGCGACGGTATGGCCGCAATGGGCCACGAAGCCGTTGGCGTCTCACGCGGTGATGCCGCCCTTGACCGTCTGCGCAAAGAAGACTTCGATATCGTATTTTTAGACGTGATCATGCCCGGCGGTGGGGCAATCACCTTGGGACATTCGGTGCGCAATATGAATGCCGAATTGCCCATCGTGGTGATCACAGGGCGGCCAGAGCTGGGGCATTCCCCCCTGTTACGCAATGGATTACGCTTTGCTCAGGCTAAGCTACAAAAAACTGCGTCATTGTCAGAGCTTGATCGGACTGTTCGCCAACTGGCCCCTGCCGCGAACTTAAATTCAAACGAGTGATTGCGACCCCAAAGCCATGACCCTGAACGGCCCCGTGTTGCCAAATTCCGCGTTCTCGCCGCAATATCTGGCGGTGGGGCTGACGGTATCGATTTTGGGCATCGGTTGTCTTGTGCTGGTGTTTGGATGGGGCTTTGGAATTGATGCGCTGGTAAGGTTGCACCCGGCATGGCCTGCGATGGTTCCGATGACGGCGGGCTGCATCATCGGTCTGTCGGTTGCAATATTGGTGCGCAGTTTGGCTGCCTGTGCCATCGTGGTGCCGCGCATCCTTGATGTGATCATCCGCGCCGTTTTGGCCGCTATTATCCTAAGCACAACTTGGAGCATCGTTACCTCTTTCACCGAGCAAACCCATGCACAGACGGACCAAATGTCGCGCGCCACGGCGGCGGGGCTGCTGTGTCTGGCCCTATCAGCCAGCGCATTTCCTTTCTCAGTTGCCACACTGATGCGCCGTAACAAATGGCGCTATCAACTGGGTGTTGGGGCGGCGAGTGTGACATTTTGCCTAACCATTATCGCCCTGATCGGCTTTATCTTCGATCAAGAGGCGCTGCGCGGACAGGGCCTGTTCAAAGGTTTGGCGCTACACACCAGCCTATGCCTTTTGATGCTTAGCATTGCGACCTTGATTATTCCGCCCGCCCCCCGCTGGGTCGCCATTTTATGGCAAAACACAGTAGGCGGGCGCATGGTGCGCCGGGCGCTACCTGTCGCGATACTAGGGCCAGTTTTTCTGTGTTTCATCGCGCTGCGCGTGACCGAAAGCGGCATTTTGAACCCCAATATTCGTTTGGCGGCTTTGGCGGCGGGTATGGCGATCTTGTCCGGCCTGCTTTCGATACGCGCCGGGCGGTTCCATGACATTCAATTTGCCGCAAACCTACATGAAGAGCGCCGGCTAAAAGACGCGCTGAATGGGCTGCAGGCCGCTGTTTTTGTGTTTGACCGCACAGGCGGCTTGCAACTGACCAATCTTGCCGCGGATAAATTGGTGGGCGATGGTGGATCGGCCAAAGACTGGCTGTTGAGAGAGCATTTCCATGACCTGAGCGACCGACATCTGCTATCTGGGCCAAGCCACCCGATGACGCAACTTATGCAAAGCGCGACCGCCACCGACCTTTTCGCGGGTTGGCGCGATCGGCAAGGCGCAGAACATGCCTTTCATTTCTCTGTGGCGCATAGTGACCTAAGCAATCGGCTGATTTTGACGATCACCGATGAAACCCAAGGTTGGTTGCTGCGCGAAAACCTGTCGCGCACCGAACGGATGAATGCAATCGGACAGATGGCTGGGGGCATTGCACATGAACTGGCCAATATTTTAGGCGTTGTCCGCCTATCCTCAGACACTGCGCAATTGCTGGCGCAAGAACCCACCGTGGCGCATCAATTGACTGCGATTCAAAGCGCGTGCGACCGGGGTGGCGATCTGGCGAACCGTCTGTTGGACCTGTCGCGCGCCCCCAGCGACACGGCCCCACGCAGCAACCCACTGACCATCATTCAAGAAGCGGTGGCGCTGTTGAGTCCGGCTTTACCGCCATCGATCACGCTGACAACGCAGTTGCCGGACACGGCCCCCAACATCGCGCTTTCCGCCACAGATTTCCAAGGCGCAGTGCTGAACCTTGTGCTGAACGCGCGCAACGCGATCAAGGACACCAATGCAAGTGGGGTAATCACCCTATCTCTGTGGGTGGATGAAGCGTCAGTGCATATGCGCATACAAGACGATGGTCCGGGCATGAACGACAGTGTATTAGCCCGCGCGACCGAGCCATTCTTTACAACCCGCACCGGCAAGGGCGGCACAGGTCTGGGGCTGTCGATGATCGACATGCGTGCCACACAGCTGGGCGGCACATTCACATTGCGCAATCTTGATCCGGTGGGTTTTGAAGCCACTTTAACCTTGCCCCATGTGATCAACGATCCACTGGGCAACCCGCAAAACGGCGCCGACGACCTGCCGTCCCTGCCTGTAGACCTGACCGGGTTACGGATCATGATGGTTGAAGATGACCCCCATTTGCACAATGTCATGGATGAGGCTCTGCGCTCGTTAGGGGCGCATGTAATCCGCGCACAAGCCGCCCTTCCCGCCTTGGAACAGTTAGAGCATCTGCCTGAGCTTGATCTTCTTTTGACTGACATCATCTTGCCCGGCGATATGGATGGTCATGCTTTGGCGGCAAAGGTGGTGCAGCGCTATCCCGGCCTGCCCGTTATCTATCTGTCGGGCTATACGGATCCACTTAGCCGCAACGGGCGCGTCGTACCTGGGCTGGTGCTGCGCAAACCTGTTGACCTGATCACCTTGGCGAATACGCTTGCGCTTAGTCTGCCACAGCGCGCTCAGGCCGAAAGGCCCGCCATATCCACCTGACCATCCGTCTGCGGCATCTGTGCCATAGACACCGGTCGCGAAAAGATAAATCCCTGCGCCATATCGCAGCCGACATCACGAACCAGATGCAATTGCTCTGCGGTTTCCACTCCTTCGGCCACCACCTGAAATCCGCAAGCACGCGCGATCGACACCATTGCCTCAATCACCGCGCGTGCATGGGGGCGGCTTGTGGGGCTTTGAACGAAATAGCGATCAATCTTCAAAACATCTACGGGCCAATCATCCAGATGGCGCAGCCCGCCGTAGCCGGTGCCGAAGTCATCCAGCGCCACTTTGGCACCGCGCATACGCAGCTCTGACAAGGTGCGATAGATCTGCCCATTCCGATCGCCCAGCATCACCCGCTCTGTCACCTCCAGGGTGATCCGCTCCCAGCTGACCTCGTGATCGCTTAGGCTGGATTGCAGATCAAAGACAAACTCCGGGTTCATTAGGTCAAATGACGTCAGATTTACGGCAATGTCGCATTTTGCCAGCTCGGGCTGGTGCGCCTGTGCGCGGGTGATCGTGGCCAAAGCGCTGTCGATCATCACCCGCGTCAATTGTTCCGACAACAGATGATCATTAAAAGCGGCCGGAAACATATCTGGAGTTAAAATACCCTGCTGCGGATCATCCCAGCGGCTGAGAACCTCAAACCCGGCGCGCGCGCCACTGGCCAAATCATAAATCGGCTGAAAGAACGGAACAATCTGGCGCTGCAGCAAGGCTTTGCGAAACCGCGAATTGATCACCCCCATGTTAAAGCGATCATGATGGTGGGGGTCAAAAATCGTGCTGGTTGCGCGGCCCATTCGTTTGGACACATAAAGGGCAACATCGGCACGTTCAAACAACGCGTTGAAATCACGCGCATGATTGGGAAACAGGCTGACGCCCATGCTGACGCGGCCAATATCGGGCTTGCCCAAAATCGCAATGCTGCGCTGCACCGCGGCACGCGCCCGCACGATCAGCCCATCCAGATAGGCGCCACTGGTCTGCGGCAGTTCCAGTAAAATGCCAAACTCATCCCCGCCCAGACGGCCAATAATCGCGCTATCGGGCACTGCCGTGCGCAAGGCCTGCGCCATGGAACGCAAATAGGTATCCCCGAACTTATGCCCATACAGGTCGTTGATCGCTTTGAAATGGTCGATGTCCAACACGATCAACGCATATTTTTGCGCGTCATTTGTCAGCCTTTGGCGCGACTTGGCCTCAAACGACGCGGAATTTTCCAAACGTGTCAACGGATCGGTTTCGGATTTGCGGCGCAGGGCAGCGGCCTGCATCTCGGACCGGGCCAATGTCTCCATCAACTGCCGCCGTTCGGCAAAAGCCTCCAATGCCCCGGCAATTGTGTCGGTCAGCAAATCAATCGCGTGGATCTGGTCGGACTTAGGGGCGTCGCGCGGCGCAAATACCATCGTCAAACGGCCCAAAGGCTCCCCTTGAGAAGACCAAAGACACCGGCCATATAGCGCCAGCCCCCCCCCGAAAGTAGCGCGCAAAACACCGCCACTGCGAGGCAGCACCCCAGTGCGCAACGCCTGGGCATCCTGGGTCAACCGCAATTCATCGGACATGTCTTTGATTGCTGCAGCCATCGCCGGATCGACATCGGCAGTTTGCTGCATTTTGGTGCGCACGGTGTCAAACATATCCCCCAGATCGACCGCGGGATCAATCACACAGGCTTGGGCGCTGCAAAGGGCACAGGCGGTCTCGCTCAATTGATCCAATAGATCCGCAAGATCAGACCCAAAGTCTGGCGTGTCCCGCACGATCGGATACATCATTTGCTTCACGCGTTTTCCTCATTCACATTTGGCAACCACCACATGGTGGAACCACGGCCAAACTGGCCAGCACTGAGAACACGCGTGTTACACGCAATAAACACTATAAATAGCAGGCCAAAACAATCACAGCCCGTTTAAATCAGACATATCTGAGCAAGCTTTTCGGGCGATGACAAATCAAATTTGCACAGTTTGGTCAAATTAATAAAATTAAGCGGTAAATTAGCTGGGAAAGACAAAACATCGGTCGCGCCGGATCATCAACCACATGGCTGTGCCCGGCTTGGGCAAAAACACATTTGGCACGCTGGTGCGCAGGATTTGCCCGTCGAATTCCATCCGAAACTCTACCAGGCTTTCACGCCCCATGAACCGTGCACGTTCCACGATTGCACGGGCGGGCGCGCCATCTTGGACGGTTGGGTTAGGGCCACGGCCGGCCCGGTCAAAGTCAATTTTCAAATGCTGCGGTCGGATGACGATATCCACCTGCGTGCCATCCGGGTGCCCCGGAGTCAAAAAATCGCCAAAAGGCGTTTTGGTCAGGGCGCCCTGAACCGCGCCTTTCAACACGTTGATATCCGAGAAGAACGCCGCAGCCGCCCGGTCCACCGGCGCATTATACAGGTTATATGGCGCGCCGCGCTGTACGATTTTTCCATCCCGCATCAGCAAAATTTCATCGGCCATGCGCATGGCTTCATGCGGGTCATGGGTGACCAACAAAACCGCCGTGCCCTCTTCTTTCAAAAGCGCCAAGGTTTCATCGCGGATATCGTCACGCAGACGTTCATCCAAACCGGAAAAGGGCTCATCCATCAGCAAAACCCCCGGCTTGGGCGCCAAGGCCCGCGCCAAGGCGACGCGCTGCTGTTCACCACCCGACAATTCATGCGGGAAACTGTCGATATGACGGCTTAAATGCACACGTTTCAGCAGTGTCTCAACACGGGCGCGTTTTTGCGCCCCGGTTCCCGACAGACCAAATGCCACATTATCCGCCACCGACAGATGTGGAAATAAAGCGAAATCCTGAAACATCAGGCCAATCGCGCGCCGCTCTGGCGGGATGCGAAACACGGTATCGCAGACCAGGTTGCCATCCACGAAGATCTTACCGCGATCTTGCATATCCACGCCCGCCACGATGCGCAGCGTGGTGGATTTTCCGCAACCCGAAGGGCCCAGAAGGCAGGTCACCTGCCCCGCAGGAATGGCGAAAGACACGTCTTGCAACACAGGCACGCCATCGAATTGGCGTTCAAGCGCGTGCACCTCAAGCCGGGGTGGCGGGATCTGGCGGTCTGGCATCGGTCAAATCCGATCATATCTTTCAGGTTGCCCCGCGAATTAGCAGCCTCACCCCAGCGGGGCAAGGCGCACGATCTTACACCCTAGCGTGGATCACATCGTGATATTGGTGCCACCACCATCAAGCAAGATGTTCTGCCCCACGATAAACCCGGCATGTTGCGAACATAAAAAGGCGCACATCGCACCAAATTCCTGCCGCGTGCCATAGCGTCGTACGGGAATGGTCGCCTCGCGCTGCTCGCGGGCTTCATCCATTGTGATACCCGCCTTTTGCGCCACGCCGCCGTCCAAAGACACGGCGCGATCAGTCGCATGGATACCGGGCAAAAGATTGTTGATCGTTACACCGTTTTGCGCCACCTGACGCGCAGTGCCAGCCACGAAGCCGGTCAACCCTGTGCGTGCCGCATTTGACAGTCCCAACTGCGCAATAGGCGCGCGCACCGATTGCGAGGTGATATTGACCACCCGGCCCCAGCCGCGATCCATCATTGCCGGAAGCACCGCTTGCATTAGGGCAATTGGGGTCAGCATATTGGCATCCAACGCGGCCAGGAAATCCTCACGCGACCAATCCGACCACAATCCGGGCGGCGGGCCACCGGCGTTATTGACCAAGATATCCACCTGCCCCGCAGCTGCTAGAACATCGGCGCGCCCCGCCTCGGTTGTGATATCTGCAGCCACTGGCGTTACGCTGACACCGGTAAGCTTCGCGATTTCACTGGCCGTGGCGCGCAGCGTCTCTTCGTTTCGCGCGTTCAAGATGATATTGACGCCCGCTTGTGCCAATGCCTCGGCGCAACCGCGCCCCAGCCCCTTGGAACCTGCGCATACAATCGCGGTCTTACCCTGAAGTCCCAGATCCATCTGTCTCTCCCATATCTCGTCATGCAGCGCGCACAGCCCATTGGTCAGCGTCGCGCTTTGCCCTATTGCTATCAGCAGATCGCAGGCGCGCAAGTGGCGCAGATGCACAGAAGCCACCGATGCCTTCGGGTCAACATCGCAGGACTTGACGGAAAAACCTGCGGATCTTAATCGGTGATAAGCAAAGTTACTGTTGTATTATCATTCGATTGACAGCCGCCAAGGACCAAGGATTCGTCCCTATGCCCACACCTACTGTGCCCGCGCAAACTGTGCATGTGTTCGACGCGGATCAGTTCTGGGTAACATCCGGCGCCAATCAGGGTGATGGTCTGGATCTTGCGGGTCTGTGCGAACCTGGTGACACCTATCAATTGGACCGTGCAGCCATTCCGCTGCGCATGATGCTGTCGACCGAGGATGGGCAGCGCGTCGCGCCTGGCTCGCAAATCGGCTTGCCCGGCGACCGGATTGGCCTGCTCAGCCGCTATGTATTGATGGCGCCAGAGGGCGATAAGGTCGATCTGCTTTTGTTGGAACATGAACCCTCGCAACAGTTGTTTGCCCTGCCCCTGTCGCCCATCGCGCCGCGGGTGGATTATACCCTGCTGGAAGCGACCGAAGACCCTGGCGATGTGCGTTTGGCCGACCTGGTCTGTGTGGCCTTTACCACCGGCACGATGATTACATTGGCAGGCGGGGCACAGCGTCCCATCGAAAGCCTGTCACCGGGCGATCGGATTTTAACCCGCGACAATGGCCCTCAACCACTGCGGGTGGTGTCAAAGGCCACGATGCGCGGGCTGGGCAGTTTTGCCCCCGTAGTAATCTCTGCCGGAACATTGGGGAATGAAGGGGATCTGATTGTCTCGCCCCATCACCGGGTGTTCTTATACCGGCGGGGCGAGGCCCGTCTGGGCACCACATCGGAAATTCTGGTGCAGGCGAAACATCTGGTCGATGACGAACATGTCTGGCGGCGCGAAGGCGGCTATGTCGATTATTACGCGCTGGTGTTCGACCATCATGAAATCATCTATGCCGAAGGGGTGCCGGTCGAAAGCCTACTTGTGTCCGAAACCACGCTGAACATGATGCCCGAGGAGCTGACCGCCGAAATTCGCGACCGAATGCCTGACCTTGTGCATAAGCCGCATTTTGGCACAGAAGCGGGGCGCGAGATGCTTGATAAGATCGGCCGCGCGGCCATTTTTCACAAACGTGGAAAGCCCTGACAGACTTATGGGTCTGGCGATTAGGGCGGCGGATACAGGAACAGGGTCCAGCGTTCGGTGCGCAATGTGTCGACCTCATGAAATCGCGCTTCAAGATAGCCGCGCGTCAGGCATTGCGTCTCTTCCCGGATCGTGAACCTGTCAGGTGCAACGCACATCGACACCGAACCCGTCAGGATTTCCCGCCCGAACACATCTTGGGCAAAAACATAGATATACCGCGCCGTCAGCGGCGTATCGATGACATTGGCGCATTGGTTTGGGCCGATGGTCCACCAGCCATTGGTTTCAAACGCGCCCCGTTCAAACTGCCCTAGGGCCACATTGACAACATCAAATGTCTGATTGCAGACAGCAAATTTGGCCTGTGCCGCCGATCCCATTATAAGGCTTGTCAGACACACGGCGATCCGCAACGCGACAATACGGCACGATATGGCTGGATTTCCCACCGTCACTTGTCCTAAACTCATTTCCATTGAGACCAATATACACCGCGGCAATTTTGGCTAAGGCGATTTATATGAAAAGCTTTATCGTGCTGTCGACCTGTCTTGCCGCGCTTTGTGTGATTGGTGGGATAGTGTTGGCATTGACGCATCAGTCATTTTCCGCGAGGCCGGATTTTTCCACGCGCCATGTGCTGCCGGTTGATGCCTTTACGCCCCAGCACAAGACCATCACAAAGCATGCCCCCGCCGTGCCCCGGATCGTCTTGCAACCCGCCGATGTGGCGCGCCCAACAGCACCTCCAGCCGCACGACAACCGACAGGTTTACCCACCATGGCAGCGCCGCTGCGCGACGCCGCGTCCCCGGTGCACGGGACGGTGGGCACGCCCAGATCAACACCGCAGGCCATTGCATCCCCCCATGTGCGTTTCACACCCGATGCCTCCGCCCCGGTTTTTTCCGGTTCCGCACCATCGACCCCAACCGCACCGGTTCAAGGACTGCCAAACGCGACCATCGCCAGCAAAAGCGCCCCCGGCACAGGCCCCGGCACAGGGTTGCATTCCCTGACGCCCAATCTTCCACGCGCCGCCACGCCAGAGCCCGACTACCTGATCGGCGTTTTCCGCTAACCCAGACACCTTCGCGCCCGGCATAGCCTTCACGGTTGACATATTGCGGTTGTTTCTCGGAAATACCGCTGAATTTAAAAAATTATTCGGGGACATCATGTATTCAACGCCCTTTCCCGCCGCTTCCCTGTTCGCGCCCTTAGGCCTGTTGGCCATCCTGTGCGCCCCCACCAGCGCCACCGCGCAAGAGACCGTTCCCGCTGGGTTGCCGACATTCGCGCTAGAGCTTAACGCAGCCACCGACACCCAAGATGGCGCATGCCGCCTGACCTATGTCGCGACCAATACAGGCGATATCGGCTATGACCGCACCGCCTATGAAATCGCGGTCTTTGATGGTGCAGGCATCGTCGACCGCCTGTTGGTGTTGGAATTCGGCGCGCTGCCCGCAGGCAAAACCAAGGTCGTACAATTTGATCTAAGCGATAGCCCCTGCGATGATATTTCGCGTATCGTCGTCAATACCGCCGCAGCGTGCCTGCCCGCTGGCACGCAGGAACAAACCACCGTGTGCCTAGAGGATCTTGATGCGCGCTCGCGCACGGCCATTCAATTCGGGCTGTGACACCGCCGAACAACCCACGGCCCGCAAACGGCCCTAACCAACCCCGTGCTAACGGGTGAAAGTCCGCCTTATGACCAGTTTCTTGTCGAATTTCATGACACCCGCCACGCTGATCGTCTTTCTGGCGCTATCGGTCCTGTCCCTGATCACCGTGTCGGTCGCGATATTCAAGGCGCGCCAATTTTCCAAACTGGGTGTGGGGCGGCGCAATCAAGCCGAAGTGATTTTGGACAATTGGCTGTCAGGCCGCGCCGAGGCCGCGACCCAAGCAGCAGCCGAGCGAAAATCCGTTTTGGCCCGTGTCTTGCAGGCCGTATTCTCGGGCGTTCAGGCCAAGCCGGGCGACACCGCCTATGCAGAGGAACTTGGCCGACAGACTGCGTTGATCGAACTGGCAACTATGGCAGAACGTATGCGCCTGTTGGAAATGGTTGTGCAAGCGGCCCCGATGCTGGGGCTTCTGGGCACGGTCGTGGGCATGATTGATGCGTTTTCCGTTCTGTCTTTAACGCAGGGAACGGTGGATCCAGCAGGGCTTGCCGGTGGGATCTGGACTGCCCTGACGACGACCGCCGTGGGGCTGTCGGTCGCGCTGGTGGCCTATTTCATCGCGACATGGCTGGAGGGGCGGATTGACCGCGAACGCGTGCTGATCGAAACCGTTATCTCTGCCGCGATCCATGGTCGAGTCGCCCCCGCAGCCTCTGTCAGCTAAGGCCCGCCCCGTGCATCACGCCAACCGAATTGAACTGCCCAGACGCACAGCAAATTATCGCTTTGCCCTGACCCCTTTGGCGGACGCAATGTTTCAGCTGCTGATCTTTTTCATGCTGTCGTCCAGCCTGACGCCCTATTCACTGTTGCCGCTGCAATCAGGCGGTCAGGTTGCAGATGGCGCACCAGGGCAACCCGGTTTGCACCCACAGCCCCCAAGCCATAGCGTGCAGCCCGGTGATACCGCGCTTTGGACGCTGGAAGCAGAGGCCGTGATCGTCGGCGGCCAACGGTTTGGATTTGATGCGCTGGATGATCTGACACAGGCATTGGGACAAGACGGCGCTGTGCCAAAGGTGGTTGTCATTGTGCGCCCATCGGCGCGGGTGCAAGATGTGTCCACCGTATTGGCGCGGCTACGCGCGGCCGATGTAAGCGCGGTCCAATTGGCCACGGGAGGGTCGTAACATGATCCAACAGCCTTTGCCTGGGACAAGCCGCACCACCCGGCCTGATGTCTCTTTGGCGATTGTGAATATCGTCTTACTGCTGATTTTGTTCTTTCTTGCCACGGGAGCAATGATGAATGCCTCGACCGGTGGCGTAGAAATGGCCAAGACGCAGGATCTGCGAATTGAACAGCTGCCCTCCCCCGTTCTGGTCATTTCTGCAAGCGCGATGACCTTAGATGACAGCCCCATCACAACCCAGCAGCTGCCACAGGCGTTAGACGGGTTCACGGATCTTTATGTGGTGATTGATGCCAACGCACGGGCCTTGGATCTGTTGGATATCGTCGCTCGCCCTGAAATGGAACAGCTGAATATTCAGCTTGTGACCGTTCATGAACGGGCGCAACCATGAGCTTCTTACCCTATGCCAGGCGGGATGCAAAATCCTGGCTTGCCGCATCCGGATCATCGTTGGTGTTACATGTGCTTGTTCTGGGTCTGGCTGCTGGCGGGCTGCTCAGCCGATTTGATTTATCCCACACGCCCCCAGAGACGCCGCAGTTTACAGTGACATTGGAACGGCTGCAAACTGACACATTGGCAGGTTTGACCGAACAAAATGGCCTTGCAGGTGCGCCAGACACCCAAAGCGCCACCCCGGATCCCGAGCCTTCACCTGCGCCCGAAACTGCCGTGGACACGGCGGGGCTTGCCTCACAATTGGTGGAACCCGCCTTGCCCGAGCCGGCGTCACAGACGCCTGTCACACAAACAGTGCCGCCGCTTGTTGCCCCACCGGCCGTAACCGCGCCGCCCGACCGCCTGAACCCGGTGATCGCGCAAACAGTCACCGCCCCCCTAGCCCCCAGCACAACGGCTGCACAGGCTGGGGGGACGACCCGCCTTACAGCTGTTGCGCCGCAGGGGCTACAGACACTTTCTGCAGTGGCCCCATCGCCCCCCGACACGGTGCAAACGCCACCGCACCCCGCACCCCCCTTGTCAAAGCGTGACCTTGCCATTGGCGATCTGATCCGTCGGATACGCGCGGCCATTGCAGACCCCTGCCTGCTGGCCCTGCCGCGCCGCGACGGCGAAAACGGGATAGGGTTGGAAATGGTCGCCGCTTCGGATCGCGCTATGACCGAATTCGTGGCGCATGTCCTCACCGATCAAGATGCCGATCTGCGTCAGACCCGGACATTGATTGACCCAAGACAATGCGCAGCGGTGCAATTCATTCGCCAAAGCCGCGACTACCCTGCCACCCGCCTTGGGCTGGCCATTGACCGCGCCGAGGTCCCTTCGGGCACGCGGTTGACCGGTGTGCTACGCGGGGTTGCGGGTCGGTTCGTAACCTTAGCACTGGTCGATAATAATGGTGTTGTGCAAACATTAGAGCGATTTATGACAACCACGGGAAATTTTGCGCGTTTCAGCGTGCCTGTCACACGCAATGCCCCCGCCCGAGATACGTCACAGATCTTGATGGCGATAGCATCATCAGCGCCAACTGATATTTTCGCCCGTCGCAACGGCCAATATGCCGCGGATGTATTTAAAGGTCTCGACACCGCGTTATCCGCGGACATCGCGCTGGCTATTACAACCTTCGATCTGCGCTGAACGATTGTATGGACGCGGCAGCGCGGCGAGTTGAACCGCGCCGGGGTTGCCGGAGGCTCCAACTCCTGAGTAAGGTGGAGCATCATGAGCAAGGCAACGAACAAGTTTTCCCCCGAAGTGCGCGAACGCGCCGTGCGTTTGGTCATCGACAATGAGGGGCAGCATGGCTCTCGCTGGCAGGCAATCATGTCGATTTCCGTGAAGAATGGACCTGCACCGTTTCCGTTCCGGTGTGTTGCTCATCTTAGGCGGCGAGTTTTTCGAAGGCCACGGGTGATTTTCCGTCCAAGGCTGAATGGCGCCTGCGCGGGTTATGAGAGAGCGTTGATGTATTCGAACACCGCGACCTCGACATCCCGGCGTGTTTGCCACGCGTTTCGCCAGATCAGCTCGGCCTTGAGGGATTTGAAGAAGCTTTCGACAGCCGAATTATCAAAGCAATTTCCTTTGCCGCTCATCGAAGGCAAGAGTTTGTGACGACGAAGGCGTTTCTGGTACTCGTGGGCACAATATTGCGCACCACGATCGGTGTGATGAATGCAGCCAGGCGGTGGCCGGCGTAGCGCGATTGCCATGTCCAAGGCACGTAGCGCCAAGTCCTGATTCATGCGGTTACTGATCGCCCAACCGATCACACGCCGCGAATATAGATCAATAATAACAGACAAATAGGACCAACCCTCGCGGGTCCAGATATAAGTGATGTCCCCGG
>NZ_MDHA01000068.1 GCF_001705665.1 Thioclava sp. SK-1
GCATGACGAGATCGCCGATCTGGATGACATGATTGAAGCCATCGTCAAGGACCTTGCTCCTGAGCTGCTCGAACAGACCGCGATCGGCCTGAACAGCGCGGCACAATTGTTGCTGACGGCTGGCGACAATCCAGAGCGGTTGAAATCCGAAGCCAGCTTTGTCGCCCTGTGCGGCGTCAGTCCCGTGCCTGCGTCTTCTGGCAAAACTGTCCGGCACAGGTTGAACAGAGGCGGTGATCGCGCAGCCAACAGTGCGATCCACATTATCGCCATCGGACGTTTGCGACTGGACCCACGCACTCAAGCCTACATTGCCAAACGGATCGCTGCCGGAAACTCAAAGCTGGAAGCCATTCGCAGCCTCAAACGTTACATCGCACGCGAAGTCTTCGGCATCATCATGCGCCGCTACACAGAGATCAATCAGACACAAATCGCCGCTTGACTCTTAGAAGGGCGTCCAAGGATAGCAGTTCACTGGCTTTGAATGGACCAATGCGCTGACCGAGGCCGCTGGATCGACAACCCGATGATTGAACGGCTTTGGCGCTCGTTGAAATACGAATGCGTCTACCTGAACGCATTTGAAACCGGCTTAGAGGCAAGAGCGGGCATCAGAAAATGGCGGGCCTAGTATAACGCTAACGGCCTCGCTCAACCCACGGCATCTTGCCCCCGAAAGAGGTCTATGAGACCAAAATCGAACCCGAGAAAATAGCAGCCTGAAACAAAACCAAGATCCACCTTAAATCAGGACGCAAACTGGCCAAAAGACGGGGACCACCTCTTCATGTCGCTGATCGTATTAAATTCGTTGGTTTGGCATACTGTAAAAAGCATTTTGTTCCATGTGTCATGATACACATTATTGTGCACCTTTGCACTTTACAAAATCGAAAATACCCATCTTGACCGGCCGAAATGCCGCCATATATCCCCTTTATCGAGGCGACACGCAGCCCCGCACGGCCAATATTAAGGACCGTGGCTCCTGCGCCTCCCTCTTGTATTTATGGAGATTTATCATGCGTATCACACCTATTGCCGTCGCTTTGACTGCCGCTCTTGCTGGTGGTGCTGTCACTGCAAATGCACAAACCTTCTCACCTGCACAGGTGCAGTTGTCGACCGAAGCCGGCGTTCAACCCGGCGTCTACACCATCGGCCAGCTTGACGCGATCATCAAAGCTCAGCGTGACACGAATCAAAGTGTGGATGTTGATCAGCTGAAAAGCGCGTTCGTTTTGGAAAACGCAGGCGCAGCCCCTGCAGGCGCCGGTGACGCGCAGCTTGCCGCACAGGCCGGCGTTCCGGCGGGCAAATACACCACTGGTCAGTTGCAGCAATTGGTTCAAGCCAGTCGCAACCACACAGACCCCGATGCGAAACAGCGCTTGATTGACGCCTATGCGAAAGAAGACGCAACGCAAAATGCTGGTCTGGCACAATTGGCGGCGCGCGCAGGGATCGATCCGGCGGGCAAAACCCCGGCACAGATCGCAGCGGCCTATGTCACCGCAACCAGCGATCTGGATAACAACTGATCCCTGTGGTCATTTTGTAAACATGGGCGTCCCTGCGGGGGCGCCCATTGTTTTTTGGGATCATTCCTGCGTTGTAGGTAATAACAAAGGCAAACAATCCAGCAAGGATGCCCAGGCATTGTCAAAGGCGGCCTCTAATGTGGTGTCTGTTTGCAACCAGCACCGAATGGCAGCCCATCCTGTGTTCAACATCACATCCGCCAAGATTTTGATCATCATCTCGGGTAAATCAGGGAATTTTTCTGCCAGCAGGCTTTCCAGCTGACGGTTTATCTGCTCGCGCCGGGTTAGATACAGCTGAAAGATCTGTGGATGTTCATTCAGCAGGCAGACAAAGACCAGCAGTTCTTCGCGTTTGTCCATCGCGCCCAATGTATGGAAATACATCATCCGATACAGATCACGATGGGCTGGCCCTTCGCCCGACAGTAATGCGGCGCGGGCCTGTTCAGAGATCTCTGGCAGCTCCCCCATAAGGGCGGATTCTTTGTTGGCGTAATAGTTGAAAAATGTGCGCTGACTGATCCCGGCAGCGCGGCTGATCGCATCGGTGGTTACGGCGTCATAGCCGTCACGCTGAATCAAAGACAAGGCAGCGCGTTGAATATCCTTGGCGGTTTCACTGCGTCTGCGGGATCGAAGGCCGGTCATGGCGCGGTTCCATTAAATACGACATGTTCAGGCGTGAAGTCCGCCATGCGTTTTTTGCATAGCGAATAGGCTGCCATCTTGGGCACATCACGCTGAATGTCAAATTTTTCGTATAAACACCAGTAGTTACCCGCGTATGTGGAAATATTACCATGCATGCTTATAATAACCCACTGTTTAGTTTTACGTTTCGCAAGCATGTTGCGCTCCACGCAAAATTTGCACACTATGCAAGTTGAACGCAAGTGAGTCTTGTCCGGCCTTGTGGCAACCGTGAAAAGCAACGGAATCGCCGCTACGGAACGTTAGACACAGACACGATCAGGAACGGTTATTATGTACAAGTTTAATGGGCGTGCCTGTCGCGCGTTGGGATTCGCGCTGTTACTTTTGGCGCCGCGCGCCGTGATGGCGCAAGAGGCGGCGGCAAAGACGCAGGTCGGCGTTGTAACGCTGAGCAAGACGACGGTGCCGGTTCAGGCTAAACTGCCAGGACGCGCGGTCGCGACAGAGCTTGCGGATATTCGTCCCCGCGTTGATGGTGTCGTGACCGCAAAACTGTATCAACCGGGCGCCATTGTGTCGGCGGGTGACCCATTGTTCCAGTTGGATGATGCAAGTTATCAGGCCACGGTGGCTGCAGATGCGGCGACACTGGCTTCGGCGCAGGCGGATTTGCCCGTCAAACAAGCCGCCTATGACCGTGCCAAAAAGCTGGAGGGATCCGGCTATACCGCCGATGATGTCGACAGCGCCAAATCCGCGCTGGCTTCGGCGCAAGCGGCGTTGCAATCCGCGCAAGCGGCTTTGAAATTTGCCGATATTCAGCTGGGCTGGACCACGATCCGCTCCCCTATTAATGGGGTGGTGGATGTGGCGGATGTGTCGGTTGGGGATCTTGTGACCTCGGGTCAGACCACGGCGTTGACCACTGTAACCACGCTTGACCCGATTGAGGTTGATCTGTCTGCCCCCGCCGCAGATATGCTGGCCATTCGCGATCAGATCGACAGTGGCGCATTGACCAAAGATCAGCAAATTACCGCAAGCCTGACGCTTGATAATGGTGATGTGTATTCGGGCGCAGGCACATTGGTTACGCCGTCTTCAACCGTATCGACCACCACCGGTGCGGTCAATGTGCGGTTTGAATTCGACAACCCTGAGCGCAAGATTTTGCCCGGCATGTTCTTGCGCGCCACAGTGACATTGGGCACGCAGCAAGCCTTTCTTGTGCCACAGCGCGCAGGCTCGCATGACGCCAATGGCATGCTATCGGTGTTCATCGTGGGACAGGATGGCACCGCCCAATCCGTGTCCCTTGCAACGCAGGGCAGCTACGATAATTCCTGGATCGTGACCTCGGGGCTGGATGACGGGGTTCAGGTGGTCGTGGATGGTCAGAAGAATTTACAGGCCGGTGCCGCCTTGGCCCCGACCGCGGTTCAGATCACCAGTTCGGGCACCACGCAAGACATCAAAACGGCATCTGAAGATGCCATGACCGACCAGACGTCGGCATCGGAATAATCAGCATGGCACAGTTTTTCATTCACCGCCCAGTGTTCGCGTGGGTCCTTGCAATTGCATTGATGCTGGGCGGGGCCTTTGGTCTAAACAGCCTTGCGATTTCACAATATCCCGAAGTGGCACCCACGACGGTCCGCGTCCAAGCCAGCTATTCTGGCGCCTCGGCGCAGATTGTGGCAAATTCCGTGACTTCGGTTATTGAAGATGGGATGACCGGCCTTGATGGCCTGTTATATATGACATCTTCTTCCACCGAAGGCAGTTCGTCGATCTCATTGGTGTTTAACAGCAGCACCGATGGCGATATCGCGCAGGTTCAGGTTCAAAATAAGCTTCAGCTTGTTGAAAGCACATTGCCCACGGCGGTGACGCAAACGGGCGTGACCGTGACGCGCTCTACCAGCTCGATCTTGTTGGTCGGTGCATTGGTGTCCGATGACAACTCCTATTCCGGGGTCGAGCTGGGCGATATGTTCTCGACCACGATGGAAAATACAATTCAGCGTCTGGAAGGCGTTGGTTCGATCAACGTGTTTGGCTCTGAATATGCGATGCGGATCTGGTTGGATCCGGACAAGCTGTATCAATACAACCTGACGCCCAGCGATGTGACCACGGCTGTTTCGGCGCAAAACACCAATGTCAGCGTCGGGTCACTTGGGGCATTGCCCAATGCGACCGGGCAGCAGATGACCATCTCGCTGAAAGCGCAGTCGCAGTTGGTATCTGTGGATGATTTCCGCAAGATCGTTTTGACGACAACCGAGGATGGATCGTCGGTCTATCTTGGTGATGTGTCGCGGATCGAATTGGCTGATGATGATTACAGCGTGATGGGCCAGTATGACGGCAAAAACGCCACCGGCTTTGGCGTCAATTTGCAAAATGGTGCGAATGCTGTGGATACATCCGCGCGGGTGCATGCGGCCATTGATCGTTTGGCGAAGACGCTACCAGAAGGCGTGTCGGTCGTCTATCCCTATGACACGACGCCATTTGTGCAAGAGTCCATCAATCAGATCTATCACACTTTGGGCGAAGCCATCGTGTTGGTCTTCATCGTGATCTTGGTCTTTTTGCAAAGCTGGCGTGCGACGATCATCCCCTGTATCGCTGTGCCGGTTGTTTTGCTGGGCACCTTTGGGGTGCTGGCGATTGCAGGTATGTCGATTAACACATTGACGATGTTCGCGCTTGTTTTGGCGATTGGCCTGTTGGTCGATGACGCGATTGTCGTTGTGGAAAACGTCGAACGCGTGATGGAGGAAGAGGGGCTCGGCCCCGTTGAGGCCACCGAGAAAAGTATGCGTGAGATCACGACCGCGCTTGTTGGGATCGTGGTTGTGCTGTCGTCGGTATTCTTGCCGATGGCCTTTATGACCGGGTCGACCGGGATCATCTATCGGCAGTTTTCGGTAACCATTATTACGGCGATGGTCTTGTCACTGTTCGTCGCGCTTGTGTTGACGCCGGCAATGTGTGCGTCCTTGCTGAAGTCCACGCATGGTGAAAAGAAAATCTGGCCTGCACGGAAATTCAATGCGGGCATGGACCGTCTGACCGGTGGCTATCTGGGCTCGGTCGTTATGTTGATGAAACGACCGCTGCGAATGATCATTGTTGTTCTGGCCATCGGCGTTGGGATTTCGATGGTCTATGGTCGGCTGCAATCCAGCTTTGTCCCGACCGAGGATCAGGGCGTATTGATGGCCTCTGTTGCGTTGCCACAAAACGCGACGCGTGCGCAGACGCAAAAGACGATCGAAGCAATGCGCGACTTTATGAACACCCAGATGGGGGATTATGTAGAGGGTGATTTCGCCGCGATCGGCTTTGGCTTCTCGGGTCAGGGTCAGAATAACGCGATGATGTTCGTCAAGCTGAAAGAATTGGCTGAGCGGCCCAATATGTCTGCGGCCGATGTCGCGATGCAGGCAAATATGTATTTTGGCTCGGGCCGCTATGGTCAGGTGTTTTTCTTACAGCCGCCTGCCATTCAGGGGATGGGCTCGTCCAACGGATTCAGCATGTATCTGATCGATCAGGGCGGCGCCGGCTTGGAGGCATTGCAGCAAACTGCGATGCAGGTCGCACAACAGGCCCAGGCCAGTGGCAAAGCCACCGCGATCCGCGGCTTTGAGGCCAACACAGAAACTCAGCTGTCGATTGATATTGACCCAGAGAAGGCGCAGGCGCTTGGACTGACAATCTCTGATATCAATTCCAATCTGTCGACGATCTTTGCCGGAAACTACGTGAATGACTTCACATTGAATGGCAAATTGCGCGATGTGCGTGTTATGGGCGATCAGCCAAACCGGATGCAGCCAGAGGACATCAAATCCTGGTATATGCGCAATAGCAGTGATGAAATGGTGCCGATGTCATCGTTTAGCACACAGGTCTGGGGCAAAACATATACCACTATCAGCCGGTATGGCGGCACCAACGCGATAGAGCTTCAAGGCTCTCCGGGGGAAGGTGTCAGCTCGGGTGATGCGATGAATGAAATGGCGCAGATTGTTGGAAATCTTGACGGGTACGACCTTGCGTGGACAGGACTGTCCTATCAAGAGCAGCTGTCGGGCAATCAGGAGCCTATGCTGTATACCCTGTCCGCGATTGTCGTGTTCCTCGCACTTGCAGCTTTGTATGAAAGCTGGGCGGTGCCATTCTCCGTCATGCTCTCGGTGCCGGTGGCGCTGTTGGGGGCTTTGCTGGCGGCATGGCTACTGGGACAATCCAACGACGTCTATTTCAAGGTTGGCATGCTGACGACCATCGGTCTGGCGGCACGAAACGCGATCTTGATCGTGGAGTTTGCCGAAAGCCTGCGCAAAGAGGGGCAATCCCTGTTTGAGGCCGTAAAATCAGCAGCGCGGATGCGTTTGCGCCCGATTTTGATGACAACATTCGCCTTTGGGCTTGGGGTTTTACCATTGGCTACGGCCAGCGGAACCGGTGCCAATGCACAGAACTCTATCGGGATCGGGATGCTTGGCGGGATTGCCTTCTCGGCATTGTTCGGGATTTTAATGGTGCCGGTGCTGTATGTGGCGGTGATGTTGAGTGTGGAAAAAGTTCGCGGCTGGCGCCGCAAGGAGACTGTATGAAACAGATGTTGAAATGGGCGCCGGTGATGCTGGTGGCGGGTTGCGCAGCGGTGGGTCCGAATTTTCAGGCCCCCAACGCCGCGCTGACAGCGCAATTTGTAGGTGGCGATGCGGCGCAGCTGAATGAGGTGGCGCAGAAGGCCTGGTGGCGTGATTACCGTGACCCGATGTTGACCGGTCTGGTGGAACGCGGCTTTGCGCAAAGTCTGGATATCGTGCAGGCGCAAGAACGTATCCGTCAGGCGCGCGCACAGCTGCGCCAGACAGGCGTGAATTCCGCGCTTAGCGGATCAGGCACCGTCAGCCGCACGCGCTCTGGCACGGATGGGCAAGGCAGCGCCTGGCAAACCAATTCGGATCTCAGTGCGGGTGTGGTGCTGGATCTGTTCGGCGGGATCCGTCGTGAACAAGAGGCGGCGCAGGCCAATCTTGTGGCAGCACAATCTGATGTTGGCACGCAGCGCCTTGCATGGCTGGCAGAGCTGATCGCGGATTACTCTGACGCGCGCTACTACCAAGAGGCGCTGGCACTTACCCGGCAGACGATCACCACGCGGCAAGATACGTTCAACATCACCCAGCAAGAGGTCAACGCCGGGGCTGCTACGACATTTGAATTGGCCGAGGCACAGGCGGCGCTGGATTCTGCACGCGCTGAATTGCCCAGCTACTTGGCACAATTCCGGGCATCGGTATTTGCCATTGCAACATTGATGAATGAACCGGCAGGACCATTGATGGCGCAGATGCAGCGTGGGGCATCGCAGCTGCGTATCCCGGGCAATATCGCGACCGGCGTTCCGGCAGATCTGCTGCGCAATCGTCCCGATGTCCGCTATTACGAGGCGGTCTTGCATCAACAGGTGGCGCAAGTTGGGGTGGATCAGGCGGCGCTGTATCCCTCTCTCAGCCTGACTGGGGATGTGTCGGGTGTCAGCACCACCAAAAGCTGGAGCTTCGGCCCCTCTGTCACGCTGGCGATTTTGAACCAAGGGGCGTTGCGTGCGGCGCGTGATGCACAGGTTTCTGCAGCCAAACAGGCGGAAATTGACTGGCGCTCGGCGGTGATGGGTGCGGTTGAGGATGTGCAGGTCGCACAATCCAATCTGCAGCAATATCGCCAACAGGCGGCGCGTTTGGATCAGGCGGCGCAATCCTATACCCGTGCGTTGGAATTGGGCCGGACCAATTATCGGAATGGTGCGCTGACCTTGCTGGACCTGCTTGACACAGACCGTTCACAGGCAACGGCGCGGATCGCGGCGGCTTCGGCGCGCAATACCGCAGCACAGGAATGGGCAATGTTGCAAATCGCAATTGGTGCGGGGGCGGGTTACGCCCAATCCCCACAAGAGGCATCCGTGACGAATTGATCGCACCAATCAAATGGGGCGGCCCTTTCCGCCCCATTTTTATAACTTTGGCGACGCGTGTGGCCTGGGTAATTATGCCTCTTGAAAGATCCGCTTTGCCCAGTCTTCAACGGGTTCGCCGCTCCCAATCTCGGGATATGCAATCCCGTTGATCATGAAGGTCGGAGAGATATGAATGCCGTTTTGGCGCGCGTATTTCGTGTGACGTTTGATAACTTTTTGTAGCTGCGGCACGTCGAAGGCATCGGCCAGTGCGACACCGCTATAGCTTTCCAAACGATGCAGGATTTCGCGTGGCGTGGTGTCCATATTTGGTCCACGGCAATGATCTTCAAATTCAAATTTTTCGCGGTGATCGGCTACAGCCTGCATAACCTTGAAAGCGGCCTGCGCACCGTCTGGCAAAGTCGCCGCTGCCAAGACGGCACGGGTCACGACACCGGAAAACATATGCCAAGGCTGCGAAATCAGCGTGATTTTGACGCTGATCTTATCTTCACCTGCGGCATCTAACAGGGCGTCGATCTTGTTGAAGGCCCTGACCGAAAACGGGCAGGTGGGTTCTAGGAACATCTCAAACAGATCCGGGCCAGTGCCTTTGATCAGCGGTGCTGCGGTCAGTTCTGTGGCTTGGGTCATTGATCGATCCTTGTTGAACATTGCGGCTGCAAGTTTAACGATATGGCCCGCCGGGGATGTTTCAATGTTCTGATTGGCCAGATCACAATTGTTTGGTCCCATATGGCCGGGAATGGAACGGAACGGGGAACGGGCGGGCGTTGCCGCCCGCCGCAATCTTTAGAAGCGTTTGGTCATCGCGATACTATAGCTGCGCTCTTCTCCACGGAAGTTGAACACAGAAGTCCCACCCACACGGCTGTAATAGGCTTTGTCTAACACGTTATCGACGCCAAATTGCAAATCCACACCATTGGTCAGTGTTTTCTTTGCTGTCAGATCCACCAGACCATATCCCGGCGCGTTGATCGTGATGCCTTGAGACACCGATGAGAAGCCAGACATTGCACGCAGATGCCCGCCAAAGCTCCAGCCTTCCAACGCGCCTTGCGGCACATCATACATTAACGATAGCTTCAAGATATTGCGGGGCGTGTAGGTTGAGAACACATCCCCTTCGTCAGGCCCATTCAGATATTCCGACTGCGCATAGGTATAGCCGCCCGACAGATGCAGGTTCGGACCGATCTCACCGGCGGCTTCCAATTCGATGCCTCGCACGCGGATTTCTCCTTGGGCAATGGAATAACTGCCATCGGTCGAAGACAGGGCGCGGTTGACCTGTTCCAATTGATACGCGGCGGCGGAGACGTTCACACCATAGGCCAGCTCGGCCTTGACGCCGAGTTCAAATTGCTGCCCCTCCAGCGGATCGAGCGTTTTGCCATTGATATCCAGATCGGTTTGCGGTTGGAAAATCTCGGAATAGCTGGCGTAAATGGTGGTGCTGGGCGTGACATCATATGTCACGCCGGCGAAGGGTGTCACATGCCCGTTCTCCGAGCTGTTGGTCGTGGTGTTGGTGATCAAATTGGTTGAGTCACTATCATACCACGACAGGCGTGCACCGCCGATGACGGTCAGTGCCTGGGTCGGCTTTACCCGCAATTGCCCATAAACCCCGGTCGATGTGGTTTCTGTCCGGGTCCGTGTCGCGGTGCTGGAGCCGAAGTAATCCACATTGGGTTTGGCCACACCCGACACATCCCAATTGTCTAAATCGTAGGTTCCACTGATCTGGCCACGATCTTGATAGGTGGTTGCCGTGGTCTTTTGGGCATCCACCCCAACGATTGCCGTTGCGTCCCATGTGCCCAGGGTGAAGGGCAGCTCAGCATGGGCATCCACGGCTAAAGATTCTTGGCTGAAATCTCGCGCCAACCAACGCAGGCCATTGACGGTGTTATCCGCCGCTGCCGCGCTTGAGGCATAGGCATACAGGAAATCGGTATCTTGTTGCGAATCCCGCAGCGAGAATTTCACACGCGCGCCGGTGTCGAATTCATGCTCGACGGCGACGATGGCATCAGTGACGCTGTTGCTAAATGTGTTCCAATCTGCAGCCGTTGTGGTATCGGCATCCAGCCACAGCAGCGTGCCATCGGAATAGGTTGGCAGGCCGTTATAGGGCGCAATATCGCGTTCCATATGGGATACCGAAAATGTGGCCGTGGTGCTGGGCGAAATATCCCATGCCAAGGCGCCATACAGCTGTTTTACGCCGTTCTTTTGTTTGTCGATGGCCCCGTCGCCATCACCATAGGCCAAAACAGCACGGCCGCGCACGGTGCCATCGGCGTTCAGCGCGCCGCCGATGTCGCCCTCAAACCGGGCCGACCCAAAGGAATTTGCGGTGGCGGTGATATAGCCGCCCGGATCAACACGGTCCGCCTGTTTCAGGCGCATATTTACCGATCCTGCAGGCGAGCCGGTGCCGATAAACAGGCCCGACGGACCTTTCAAAATTTCAACATGGTCCACGATCGACAGATCGGGCTAGGTGCCATAAATCGATGACACTGGCGCTGGCAGCCCGTCATAATACAGATAATCAAATTCAAAGCCGCGGGAATACAGCGATGACCGGCCTGTGTCATTGGTCAACACCATGATGCCGGGCGCATCCTGCATTGCGGTTTCCAATGCGGTATAGCCGCCGTCTTCGATCTGTTTATGGGTGATGACTGTGGTGGATTGCGGCACCTCACGCGGGGTCATTGCCGATTTTTCCCCGACCGAGATCAGATCGCTTTTGTAGCTATCTGTACCTTCGGTTTCGTAGCTGGATCCGTTTACCGTGATTTCGGCAATATCGGTAATTTCTTGTGCAAGCGCAGTCAGGGGTGACAATGCTGTGGTGATGACAAGGGCTGTACGCATGGGGCGTCGGAGCATTTCTATGTCCTTTCATGATTATTGACTTTTTTAGTAAGTTTTTCGTGAGGAGGACTCAAGTGCCCGACGATCGAAAATATTCATTTGACGAAAATGTCGCAGAACTGGTCCGCTTGGCTGGTGAAACCTTATAAAAATATGGGCTTTTGGCATGGCGGAGCTAATTGCGGGCGCGTCCGATGGGTCATCAATTATGCGCCGGCGTAGGATCCGAATGCTGATATGAGGCACGGCGCTTGATTGACTTGCTGCTGCCAGAGTTATAGGCGACACATAAGACGGGCAGGTCCATATGCGGCAGCCCTATATTCTACTGGTCACCCAACCGTTTCGGTAAGGCAACCACATCATCGAAGGTATGATTGTGATGCGACTGACGCTTGAGGATGCCCCGACCCTTTTTGCACAGACATGTTTGGACCAGCCGATCCTGATCGGTCAGGATTTCGGCACTGTGTGTAACAGCCGAAGCGTGACATTGGCGCAGGCGGCGGGTGCGGTGCCAATGCCGCTGGCGACGCAAGATCGCCTTCTGGGGGTGTTTCCCTTTGATCGGGGCGCGCCGGGGTATTTGTACTGCATTCAAACCGCGCCCGCCCCGCCCGTTGCCCCACCGCGTGAAGCGCATAGCCGCAGCTTAACCCGGTTTCCGGTGCAGGCAGAATATGGCCAGGCGGTGGCTGCGGCGGCACAGCGCATTGGCGCCCCGGGCGCAGATTTGGCCAAGGTCGTTTTGGCGCGTGCGCTGGAATTTGAAACCGACGCAGAAATTGATCCGCTGCAAACTGCGCAGACCTTGGCGGCCGACCGCCATGTTACCAGCTATTGTGTGCCCCTTCCGTCGGCAGGTGGCACCGGGCCAAAATGGTTGGTTGGCGCGACGCCAGAACTGTTACTGTCCAAACGCGCAGGCGCGGTAATATCGCATCCGCTGGCAGGATCGGCACGGCGCAGCGCCGACCCGCAGGCGGATCAATATGCGGCGCAATCGCTTAGCCGATCCGCAAAGGATCTGGCAGAGCATCGCGTGGTGGTCGACTATATCCATGATATCCTGGCGCCGTATTGCAAAACACTGGATGTGCCCGGCGCGCCACAGTTGGACCGCACGGCAACGATGTGGCATCTGGGAACACCCATACAGGGCGTGCTGAAAGATCCCGACACACCCTGCCTGGAGCTGTTATATAGGCTGCACCCGACCCCTGCCGTGGCGGGTCATCCGTTGCAAACAGCGTTGGAGGTGATTGCCCAAAGCGAGCCGTTCGAGCGCGGCTTTTATGCGGGCACGCTGGGCTGGTTGGACGGGCAAAATGATGGGGCGTGGTATGTCACGCTACGCTGTGCCCTTATCGACGGTCACCGGGCGCGATTATTTGCCGGCGCGGGGATTGTAGCTCAATCCGATCCCGCATCAGAAATCGCGGAAACAGGTGCGAAATTTGCCGCCATGCGCAAGGCGCTTGGCATTTGTGACACGCTTTGAACTAAGACGTTGGAGTATCGCCGTGGCCTTGCCGAAAATCCCTGACTATCCGCTGCCAACGCAGTTGCCGGAACCTCGTGCCAGTTTTTCACTTCGCACCACGCGTGCGGCTTTGCTGATCCATGACATGCAGCGCTATTTTTGTGCGGCCTATGGCGAAGATGCGCTGACCCGTGACGGGTCCACCCTGCGCAGCGTGGTGGCGGGGATCGCGCAGATTGCCAAGGCCGCGCGGGCGCAGGGCATTCCGGTGTTCTATACGGCGCAAAAGGGCAATCAATTCCTGCCTGATCGCGGTTTGCAGGCCGATCTGTGGGGGCCAGGTATGCAGGCCATCCCCGGGCATGAAGACATCATCGAACCGCTTGCCACTCAGCCCGGCGATATTCGATTGGTCAAACATCGCTATAGCGCGTTTCAGCGCTCCAACCTCGCGGATCTGATGCGGGCGCGCGGGCGCGACCAGCTGATTGTGACCGGGGTTTATGCACATATCGGGTGCCTAGCGACAGTGGCAGAGGCGTTCCAGCGCGATATTGAGCCATTCTTCGTTGCCGATGCGTTGGCGGATTTTTCCGAGGCCAAACATGACATGGCGGTGGAGTGGGTTGCCGCCTGCGCGGGCGTGCCGATGTTGACCCAAGGCGTTTTGACACAATTGGAGGCCACATTATGAAGCTGACGGGGTTTGATGGTACCACGGCATTTGTTGCGGGTGCTGCGGGCGGTATTGGGCGTGCCTTGGTGGCGGCGCTGGTCGATAGCGGTGTTCAGGTCTATGCGACTGACCGTGCGGAGGCTGTGGCCGATCTGGCACCGATGCCAGGAGTGATATGGGCCGCGCTGGATGTGACAGATGCTACCGCCGTTGACCGTGCTGTGGCACAATGTGAGGCGCAGCTTGGCCCGATCCGCCATGGTATTTTTGCTGCCGGGATCCTGGGCGGGGGGCCGTTGCTGGCCACCTCAATCGAGGATTGGCGCCGCGTGGTCGATGTGAATTTGAATGGCGGATTTTGTGTCACCTCTGCCTTGGCGCGGGTGATGGTGCCACGCAAGGGCGGCAGCATCGTCGCGGTCGGCTCAAACTCTGCCGATATTCCGCGGCTAAATATGGGCTCATACCCGGCCAGCAAGGCGGCGCTGCATATGTATATCCGCTGCCTTGGGTTAGAGATCGCGCCCCATGGCGTGCGCTGCAACATCGTCGCGCCGGGGTCGACGTTGACACCGATGCAGACCGGCATGTGGGCTGATGAAAGGGGCGCACAGGCGGTCATTGGCGGCAATCTGGCGCTTCATAAAACTGGTATTCCGTTGGGGAAATTGGCCACGCCAGAGGATATCGCTGCCAGCACCATGTTTTTGCTGTCAGATCAGGCGGGGCACGTGACCATGGCAGATCTGTATGTGGATGGCGGTGCCACGCTTAAAGCCTGAGCGGAAGAGGCGGATTGGTGCCGCCAAAAACCTGATTGAATTTGTCAGGCAATGCTTGACTTTTAACCTGTGCAATAGAACAACAACGCGAAGCCAGTGCCAACCCTGATCCAAGGCTGCACCAGCCATGCCCTTTATTAAGTGGGATGCTCAATGAAAAATATCTTCTCTGTCGGCCGCACGTTTTGCGTTATGGCGGCGTTAATGGGATCCGTCGCGACGGCTGTGGCCCAGACAGCATTTGATACCCCGGCCGAATTTACTGGCCGCGTGTCGGTTTCGGGTGAAAACCGCGGTGCGCTGTATCCTGGCGCCACGGCGCAGGTCAGCGGGTCGGATTTTATGCCTGGTCAGACTGTGACGGTTGAACGCGGTGACGTGGTTTTGGCTGATCATGTCGCGGTGGATGATACGGGCGCGTTCTCGTTGACCTATGATCTGCCCGAAGATGCGGCCATTGGCACGCATCCGATCATCGTGAAAACCCAAAACCCCTATTCCGCCGAAGTCATTTCCGCGAAAATTTCGCCGAAACTGGCGCTGGAGGGGGCCGAAAAATTCGACATCGCCACTGCACAGTTAAAGGGTAACCTGTATCAGGTTGCGGAATCGGTCAAGAATGGCACGATCTTCGTTACATCGGCTGTCGGGCGCCCGCCGGTGGAAGAATCCTATTTGTTCAAACTGGATGCGACCACGCTGAAGCTTTTGGCCGAAACCACGCCAGAGGCAGCCCCGGCGCGTGGTGATCGCAGCGGTGGCGTGTTCGCGGTCTATGGTGTTGGCGTTGATGATGCCAAAAATACGGTCTGGGTGACCAACACGCGCCAAAATACGGTGGCTGTGTATTCGCAAGACGATTTGTCCTTGATCAAACAATTCCCGCCGGAAACGGCTGGCCATCCGCGTGATGTGGTGATTGATGCCGCCAATGGTCGTGCCTATGTCAGCGGCAGCGCCGATGGTGTTCTGGTCTTTGACACAGCATCGCTGGAAGTGGTGGACACAATCGCCGTGCCCTCAGGCCAGTTCCGCCAGACATTCACCCCGATGAGCCTTGCGCTGAACACCGAAGACAAGCTGCTGTATACGGTCTCGCTGACCTCGCCCGAGGCGGCAAAGGTCGACCTGAGCGATAACAGCGTCACCACATATGATCTTGCGGGTGCGAAATCTGCGATTGGTGTCGATGCCTCTGCCGATGGTCAGCGTATCTTCGTGGTGTCGCAAGGTTCGGATGACCTGAAGGTTCTTGATGCAGATGGCGCAGAGCTGAACGATATCGGTGTGGGTGCAGGGCCGTTGAATGTCGCCTATGTGGATGCGGATAAGCTGGCCTATGTTGTCAACCGTCAGTCGGGCAATATGGCTGTGGTGGATGCAGATGGTGCGATTGTCGCAAACTTGGATGTCGGGACAAACCCAAACCACCTGATCGCAGATGACGCAGGTACTGTCTTTGTGGTCAGCAAGACCAAAGGCAAGGATGACCCGATGGGCAACACAGTATGGCGCATCACGCCAAAGAAATAAGGCCATAATCGGCAGGTAAGTGAAGGGCGGCCACTGCGATGTGGCCGCCTTTTGCATGTCGTTCAGGCAGGTGTGACGGGCCCGTCGACACAGACCAGCAGATGGCCTGCGCTGTCACGCTCTACGCGGGCGCGCACCCCATAAACCTGCGCCAGAAGCGCGGGCGTCAGCACCGTCGCAGGCGGTCCGTCCGCTGCGATCTGCCCATTGGACAGCACGATGATCCGATCCGCCCAACGTGCGGCCTGCGTCAGGTCATGTAGCACTGCAATGACCACTCGCCCTTCGCGAGACAGCGATTGCATCTCGTTCAGGATATGGAACTGCATGGCCAGATCCAACGCGGCGGTCGGTTCGTCCAACAACACCAATGCAGGGTTGCGAATGATGGCTTGTGCCAGCCCAACGGTTTGGCGTTGCCCCCCTGACAGCCGCGCAAGAGGGCGGGCCGCCAGATGCCGAATGCCCAGGCGGATCAGGCAATTTTCGGCGCGCTGCAATTGTGTGGCAGTGGTGGTATTGCGCATCGTGCCCGCGGCATTTTGCGCCACTAAAAGACTGTCCAGCACGCTAAGATCGGATTGGCTTTGCAGTGTTTGCGGCATATAGCCCAGCTGTTCGACACGTTGGGCACGGGGCAGGGTCGCCAGATCATGCCCGTCAAAACAGATCTGGCCGCGATAGGGCAGGGATTGCGAAATGGCGCGCAGCAGGCTTGATTTTCCGGCCCCGTTTGGGCCAGCGAGCACCACCAGCTCACCGCGGTTGATCGCGTCAATCCGCAGACTCTCCAGAATGCTATGCGGCCCACGGCACAGGTCAATATCCGTCAGGTTGAGGGTCATGCATGCCCCCTTTGGCGGCGCAAGATCAGCGCGAAAAACACCGGAAGCCCCACAAGCGAGGTGACAATACCGATTGGTAGCAAGATTCCCGGCACCAGCAGTTTCGACATGATCGAGGCAAATGACATCAACACCGCACCGCATAGTAGGGAGGCAGGCAGCAAGAACCGGTGATCCTCCCCCACCAAAATCCGTGCGATATGTGGCCCGGCCAGTCCGACGAACCCGATCACCCCAACCACAGACACTGCGCTTGCGGCCAATAGGCTGACGCGGATCAAGGCCCAACGACGTAAACGGACCACATCAACACCAAAACCCTGCGCCTGTTCCGCGCCCATCCGCAGTGCCGTCAGTGCCCAGGCCGCCCGCAGCGAAAACGGTACCGTCAACAGCAAGACCACCGCAACCAACGCAATTGCCTGCCAGCGCACGCCAGCCAAACTGCCCATGGTCCAAAATACCAATTGTTGCAGCGCATCAGCTGAGGCCACGAATTGCAGTAGCGCCAGCAATGCGCCGGCGGTAAAATTCAGCGCAATTCCGAATAAGATCACCATTGCCGCCCCACCCCCGCGCAAACGCGAGGCAAATTGCAAGATCATCAACGATCCCAGTGCAAAGACAAACGCATTGGCCGACACGGCCCAAACCGGCGGTAACAGCGGAAAGCTGACCCCAAGGATAATGGCCACCCCCGCGCCCAATGCGGCGGCAGAGGACACGCCAAGGGTGAATGGCTCTGCCAGCGGGTTTTCCAACACGGTCTGCATCTCGGCCCCGGCCAGGGACAACGCCGCGCCGACACACAGCGCCATCAGCGCCACCGGAAGCCGCACTTTCCAGACGATCACGCTGGCCCCTCGCGAAATATCCTCATGCCCCAGCAACGCCCCGATCACCTCGGACAGGGGTAGGCCTGACGGGCCTGATACCAAATCGGCCAGCAGGCCAACCACAGCCAGCCCGGCCAAGGTCGCGACCAAAAGGATGCGCTTGGCTGTGTGGCGGTTATGAAGGGCGATGGGATCGGCTGTCTGCGCGTGTCTCATTGCGGGCGTGACCAAAACACGCCGTCAAATTGGATGGGTGAGAAACGGGTTTGAAATTCTGTCATGGTCGCCGCAGGATCAAGATCGGAAAACAGATCGGGATGGAAGGCCTTTGCCAGATATTCGATTAGGACAATATGCATCGGGCTGTCATTGAATAAATGCCATATCGCAAGGGCTTGATGATCTTGCACGGCGCGAAGATCGGAAATGCCCGGGGCCGATAGCACCGCAGCAAAGCTTTGATCAACCGTGCGCTGATCCACACCTGCACCGATCACCAAGCCGCCACGCGCTGCCATATGCAGCCCACCTGTGGCCACAAACCAATCCGGATCGGCGGCGATCAATGTCTCCAGACCTACAGTCCCCATGACGCCGGGAACCAGATCGTCGCCCAGATTATGCCCGCCGGCCTCGGTGATGAAATCATGAAACACGCCCTGACCCACCGTCGCACAGCAGCTGTCAGGCGCCGCATGGACCTGCACGAAAACCGAAGGGCGGGCAGGGTCGGCCTTGGCGATCCGGTCGCGGATCACCTGTAGATGCTGGGTGTAAAACGCGTTGAACGTTGCGGCCCGGTCACTTGCGCCGATCGCCTGGCCCAAAATCTTCAGGCTGGGCGCCGAATTCTCAATCGGATGGCTGAAAAAATCCAAAAAGAGGACAGGGATGCCGGCATCATTCAACTGGGCCAACGGCACCTTCATCTGCGGATCTTGCGCGTCGATCAGCGAGAGGATCACCAGATCGGGCTGCAATGCGATGGTTTTTTCGATGGACAATTGGCGATTGCCCGCCCCGACTGAGGCGACGTTGTCCAACTCTGGGAATTTCGCACTTAGGGCTTGCAGCCGCGCCGGGTCCAGCGCCTTGGCCTGTCGCCAGCCCACTACCAATTTTGCCGGATCATCGGTCAACAATCCCAGCACCATGATATGGCGTCCATCGCCCAGAACAATGCGTTGGGCGGGCTGTGGCAATGTCACGTTGCGACCGGTTATGTCTGTCAATGTGATGTCGGCACGCGTCGCCGTCGCAAGCATCGCCGACATCAGTATTGAAAATAGCAAAAGGACTGCCACTCGGGCGTGTTTGAAATACATAGGGCACTCGTTGGTTGCGCGGCGTCGACATGCCGGATAGGGCTTGGCGTAAGTAATCAAATCCGACTAAAAACATCAAGTAATTAGGCGGGCGAAAGGGCTTTCAGATGTGGGATACACGCGCTTTTCATCTGGCGGTGTGCGAATGGCCGCAAATGGTGCCGCCGGCCCAGTTGGATCTGCCACCGCATCGGGGGCAAGTGGTGCGTCATGAGCTGTTGGGACAGGGCTGCGACAGCCATGACCTCTCTGTGCAACTTACGGGGATCAGCCATCCGCTTTGCGCAGCCGGTGCTGCGCCCTATACCGTGTTTCGGGCCGTGCCAAAGGGGCAGGCGCCGGCGCATGGCTGGCCGGTGCTGTATCTGCTGGATGGGAATGCAGCCTTCGATTTTTTGACGGCGGACCTGCTGGCCCATGTGCCGGATCTGATGATCGTCGGTGTCGGCCAGCAATGCGAAGGTCAATTTGACCGCGATGCGCGTGCTCGCGATCTGACCTTTGGCGCGGCAGGTCAGCACGGGCTTGCCGCGGATGCAGGTTATGGCGACCGGTTGACCGGCGGCGGGGCACAGTTCAGCGCGCTTTTGACGGGCGCGCTGCGCCGCGTAGCAGAGGAAGGCGTGCAGGTGGACCCTGCGCGACGCACGCTTTGGGGGCACAGTCTTGGCGGGCTATTTGTGGTCAATCAATTGCTGCGTCACCCTGAAAGCTTTGCGCAATTTGCCGCGATCAGCCCGTCATTGTGGTGGCACCCGGAACGGTTGGCGCCGTTTTTGGCCCCTCCCCAAACCTGGGCCAAAAATTGCACGGGGCGTCGCGCATATTTGGCCAGTGGCACGCGTGAAAAACGCACTGGATCGCCGGGCCCGCAACCCGATGCCGCCCCGGCGGCGTTTGATCAGCTTATCGCCACGCTTGCGGCACCGGGGACATTGAATGTGACCCATCAGATCTATGACGGGGCGGTGCATATTGCCACTTTGCCCAGCAGCCTGCCTTGGGTGCTGGGCTTTGCTGCGGATTGTTTGCCCACGCTATGATCTGCCGGTCAGCGCGGATGCGATAGCGTCGCAATGGTCGGGCGCGACCATATCTTTATGAAGACATGGCAGATCCAGGGCCGTCAGTTCTGCGCAATGAGGCTGCCATAGTGCGCTTGTCAGCCCGCGCCCGGCATGATCATGTGCGGCACGGATATGTATCATCGCGCCGTCATAATGGCGGTGATCATGCCCCCGGATCAGCCGGTTCGTTCCTGTCACAAGGCATACAACCGCATCCAGCACTGGCAGCGGCAATGCGCCCATCAAACTGTTGCGACCGTTTAAGAACGCTACGACTTTGTCGCGCGTGTCCAGCTGTGGATGTGCGTCAGGATCAAGGCCTGCGATTGCCAACAGCGCCCGCAATGCGGTGGCCGGATCGGGTTCGGGTTCTGCCCGCCAACATTCTGCGGGATAAGCATCAAGCAAAGCGACCCTATTAGGGCGGCGTCCGCGCAGCCTAAGTTCGACCGCCAGATCCTGCGCCAAGATCCCGCCCAGCGACCACCCTGCCAGATCTATGGTCTGGCTGTCGGTTGTGGCGTCAATCAGATCGGCATAGGCGCGGGTCAGGTCTTGCAGCTTGTCGGGCATCGCCGCACCGTTCAGCACCGGCGATTGCAACCCGATGACCGGCCTGTCACCTTGTGCGCAGACAGCGCGGGCCAATGTCCGATAGCCCCAGCATAGACCACCTGCCGGGTGCAGCAATATCAGTGGCGTGGCCGATGCTGGCCCCTGATGCAAATGCAATACGGGGCTAAGGCCAGCGCTTGCGGTTTCTTGTCGTGTCATGGCGGTTGCCAGCGCATGAATGACAGGTGTTTCAAAAAGTTGCCCAAGCGGCAGCATCAGCCCGGTTGCGGTTTCAACTTCCAGCAACAGACGCAGCGCGGACAGGCTGTCGCCGCCTAATGCGAAGAAATCTGCCTCCCGGCCCGGTAAGTGTGGCAGGCAGAGCGCATCCTGCATCGCCCGTGCCAGATCGGCTTCCAACCCCGGCTGCGGCTGGGTCGTCTGCGCAGGCGTGGTGGTAGGTCGGGGCAATGCGCGGCGATCCAGCTTGCCATTGGCCGTGACAGGCAGCTGCGTAAGGGGCATGATGTCGCTGGGGATCATATGCTGCGGCAAGGCCTGCCCCAGGTGGTGCCGCAACGCTGCGCGGCGGGCGTCGGTTTCCGCGCTGTCCGCATCATCGCCCCACAGACCAGTGCCCTGTGTCACAATATAGGCAACCAGGCGCGTGCCAGATCCCATGTCCTGGCGTGCCAGAACGACGGCTTCGGAAATGCCGTCATGGGCCAAAATTGCGGCTTCGATCTCGCCCAGCTCAACGCGCATGCCGCGGATTTTGACCTGATGATCGTTGCGGCCCAGATAGGTGATTGCCCCATCTGTGCGACGGCGGGCCAGATCGCCCGTGGCATAAATCCGGGCGTTTGGCCGAAACGGGTCGGGCAAGAAACGCGCCGCGGTCAGGTCGTCACGGCCCAGATAACCGCGAGCCAATTGCCGTCCGCCTAAGAACAGCTCACCTGGTGTGCCGCAGGGCACAGGGCGCAAGGCACTGTCAAGAATATAGCAGCGGGTGTTCCAAACGGGGGAGCCAATGGGCAGCGGGTTACTGGTGTCATGGCGTCCGGCATCCCAATAGGTGACATCCACGGCGGCCTCTGTCGGGCCATAAAGATTGTGCAATTCTGCGGCCACCCGGCCATGGAACCGGTCGCGCAGATCGGCGGGCAATGCCTCGCCCGAGCAAAAAACCAGCCGCGTGCGCAGGCCCTGACTAACCGGATCGGCCAAAAACGCCGCCAACATTGAGGGGACGAAATGCAGGACCGAAACGCGGTGTTCGCGGATCACCTGTGCAAGGGCCTTGGGGTCACGATGCGCATCAGGCGGCGCCATCACCAATGTCGCCCCGGCCAGATAGGGCAAGAACAGCTCCCAGACGGAGACATCAAACGTGATTGGTGTTTTTTGTAAAATCCGGTCGTCGGGCGAAATCTTATAATGATCGCGCATCCACAACAGCCGATTCACGATGGCATCATGTTCGATCATCACGCCTTTCGGGGCGCCGGTGGAGCCAGAGGTAAACAGCACATAGGCCAGATCATCGGGGGCGGGCGCGGGAAGCGTCGCGCCACGCGGGATGTGGGGCCAGTCAGCAGGCTGCACTGCCTTATGCGGACCAATCGGTGAGTGCGCCAAAAGCGCGACGGGCTGAACCTGCTGCATCAGTTCTTGCAGCCGTTGGTCGGGTTGATCGGGATCCAGTGGCACATAGGCTGCCCCGACCCGCAAAACCGCCATCAAGGACACGGCCAGGTCTATTCCGCGATGCAGCGCCACTGCGACCAATGTCCCCGGCCCGGCGCCTTGATCAAGCAAGTGCTCGGCCAATGCCGCAGAGCGGCGATCAAGCTCGTGATACGTCAGGGTGTCATTGTGGAACATTACCGCTGGGGCGTCCGGGCTGCGCTGCATCTGTTGATGAATCAGCGCGGTCAAAGTGGTGCGGGCGACGGGATGATCGGTCGCGTTCAGATCGAAAACCTGCTGGCGATGCTCGGCTGCGGTGACGGTCGCGACATCGCGCAGCCGCTGGGCATCGACGGCGGTGTCCAGGAATGTGGTCAACCGCGTCAGATGCGCATGTAGTTCGTCCATGTCATATCTGTTTGGATTGGCATCAATTTCCAACGTCAGCCCGTGGCGCCCATCACCGCGATAGCTTAGTGTGATATCCTCGACCGGACCGGCGCTTAGGATATGCAGATGACTGTCCAGCCCGGCAAATTCTGGCGCGACATCGAAGGGTTGCACATTGATCAGGGGGCCGTAAATTCGTTCTTCGCGGCGGGTGCGGCCAATGTCACGGCGCGCCGCTTCTGATCGGTAATGTCCATGCCGGCGCATCTGGGTCAGCCGCGCCGCCTGCGCGCGCAGCTGATCATTCAGCACGTCATCCTCATCCAGTTGCAAAGGATAGGGTAGGACATTCATCCACATACAGGGTACGCGGGCGGCTTTGGTGCCAAAGCGCGCCATGAAGGGCAGGCCATATACAGGTGCACCAATTGGTGACACGCGGCGCAGATAGGCCGCGCTAAGGATGGTCAAAACATCGGGCCAGCCCAGCCGCAGTTCCTGCGCGCGTTGCTGCAACCGGGCCACGATATCGGGTGCTACGGTTGTTTGCACCCGGTGGAATTGTCCGGCACAGATCGGCACGGCAGAGCGGGCGCAGGGCGATGCGACCTCTTGATCCAATGCGGTCAGCTCCTGCGCCCAAAACGCAGCATCCACGGCGGGTTTTGGGCCGTTACGATAGCTGTCCTGGGCCGTGATCGCCTGAGAAAACGGCGCCAGATCAGGTCCGGCAGGGGCGGTGCCGATATGCGACGCATAAAGCTGCGCGACACGGTTCGTGATCAACACCATGCCATAGCCATCAATCGCCAGATGATGGATGCGTTCATACCAATAATGCAGCCCATCACTTAGTCGAAACAAGATGAACCGCGACAGCGCATCTTTGGATGGGTCCACCGGGGTGTGGCTGTCGGCATGCATCGCGGCCAGCGCAGCAGCGTGGCCATCCACATGGTCGCGCAGATCCACAATGTCCAGCAAAGGCACCGGGCCGGCGAGGGTTTGGCGCCCCTGCGGCGTGATGACCAGACGCAGGGCGCAGGCCTGCGCCATGGCTTCATCATGGGCGGCGACAAAGGCTTGCAGGTCAAGCGGGCCGGTCAGTTCGATATATTGCCCGGTGTTGAACAGCGCATTATCTGGGGCCAACCGCTGCGCCATCCACAGCCCTTCTTGTGCGTCACATAGCGGCGCGTCACCTGATGCCAGATCCTTCATCTTAGGCGTCGTTGGTCTGCTGGGCATCAAAGGCGGCTTTCCATGCCGCCAATGTCTGATCCTCGGCGAAGGAGAGGAAATTCGCGGTCAGCCCCTTATCCTGCCAGCCCAGAACCAGCGTCATGATCCGCATCGAATCGAGACCCAGATCGCCAAGATTATCTTCCATCCCGATATCGTCTGGGGCCATGAACAGTGCCTGTGCGACATCGGTGCGGATGGTGTCAAAGTGAAAGCTCATGCGGGTGTCTCCGGTGTGGATTTGGCAGTTTGGGGGGCAAAATGCGTCTCTTTCAACGCGGCGCGCAGGGATTTGCGGTCCACTTTGCCCACGGCGGTTGTCTGGAATTTGGCAGTGAAGATGATCTGATCAGGGATCTTAAAGGCAGCAATGTCGCGTGCGCGCATGAAGGCCTTTAGGGCCGCGGGGCTGACCTTTTGGTCGTCGTGCAGCACAACAAATGCACAGCTGCGCTCCCCCAAAAACGTATCAGGGACCGAGACAACCGCAGCATCGAACACCGCCTCATGCGCGATCAGGTGATCTTCGATTTCTTCTGCGGACACTTTCTCGCCCGCGCGGTTGATATGATCGCCGGCGCGGCCTTGTACCTCCAGATTGCCATCAGGGCGGCGCAAGACAATATCGCCGGTGCAGTAATAACCGCCGTCGATGAAACTGCGGTGATTGGCCTCTGGCGCGTTATGATAGCCGCGGATCGTATAGGGGCCACGCGTGTGCAAAATGCCCGGTACACCCGGCGGGGTGGGTGTGCCGTCTTCGGCCAGCAACAAAATTTCATCATCGGGGCAGATTGGGCGCCCCTGGGTGTGGATGATCACATCTTGGGGGTCGTCAAGGCGTGTGTAATTGACCAGGCCCTCTGCCATGCCAAATACCTGCTGCAATGTGCATCCCAAGACCGGCTTTACCCGCGCGGCGGCTTCGGGGGTGAATTTCGCCCCCCCCACATTCAACACCTGAAGCGAGGATAAATCATGCGTCGTTTTCGGCGCAGCCTGCATCCATAACAGGGCAAGGGGCGGCACCAGCCCGACATGTGTTATCCGTTGCGCGGCGATCAGCGGAAAAGCGGTATCAGGTGCGGGGCTAAGGGCGAAGACCACTTTCGCGCCAACCGAGAGCGCGCCAAGGAACCCTGGGCTGCTCATTGGGAAGTTATGCGCGGCGGGTAGGGCCACCATATAGCTGGATTGCGCCGTCACCGCGCAAATCTGCGCCGAGGCTTCAAAACTATAGATATAATCGTCATGCGTGCGGGGGATCAGCTTGGGAAAGCCGGTCGTCCCGCCTGAGATCTGCAAAAAGGCAACATCGCCCGGGGCGCGGGCCACGGGCTGTTCCAGCGGCGCGGTATCGTGGGTCAATGCTGTCAGCGATGTCAGGTCGTCGGCCGCACCATCAATGAATGCCTCTTGCAGGTCGGGGCATTGTGCCAAGGCGTCGCGTGCCATCGGTGCATAGTCGAACCCCTCATGCGATTGCGCTACAATCAATGCGCGGGCGCCAGAGCCAACCGCCAAATGCACCACTTCGCGCAGCCGATGGGCTGGAAGCACATAGACCGGGACAAGCCCGGCGTAAAACAGCCCAAGGACAACAGGCAGGAATTGCGCTGTGTTGGGCAATTGCACCAGAACCCGCGCGCCGGGTTGATACCCGCGTGCCACAAATCCCGCGCTATAAAGCTGTGCTGCTGAACGCAGCTGCGTGTAGCTAAGCTGTGTATCGCCCGCGACCATGGCCGTGGCAGGACCATATTTTTCCGCGATTTCATCCAGCCATTCGCCAAATGTTACACCGCGCCAGTAGCCTTTATCACGATAGGTTTGTGCAAAATCTTGCGGCCATATTTGTGTCGGGGCGGACATAGGAAGCCTCCTGTGTGCGAACGGGCAATCATGCAGGCAGAGGGCAGATCCGACCTGTCATGGCGCAATGCGCTGTGGTGGTGAACCCCAAGGTTCCCCTTGCGATCAGGTCACGGTTTAAATTTCCTGATTAAAATAGTCAAAATATAAAATCACTCTGGTTGGAACACAAAAACGCTAGCGGTGGACATATGCGACTGCTACGTGCGGCGGCTCTGGCCTAATCGTGATCATCTGCCGGGCGTCCCTGCGCGCGCAACGCGGTGATAAGCGTCGCCAAGACCTCTTGCCGGCTGGAGCTGGCGCGCTGCACCAGTCCCAATCGGCGGTGGATAGGTGGCGCGCCAAAGGGGAACCAGTTCAACGCGGCGGTTATCATATCCTGAAACGCGGTTTGAGGCACCACCGCAAAGCCCAAGCCCGCCTGCACACAGCCGACGACCGCCGTCATTGTGTTGACCGACACCACCTGACGCGGGGTGGCGGCCAGTCGGGCGATTTCGGTGTCGATCTGCCGGGCCAGCGGCACTTGTGTGCGGTAGCGGATATAGGGCACTGCGTCGATCAGATCCTCTAATGTGCGCGCGGTTGTGCCCGGCGGGGTCAGCACCACCAACGGCTCATTGATCACAGGGGTCCAATGCAGGCTGGGCGGCACGGCGATATGATCGGCCACCAGCGCCCCGTCCAACTGGCCCGAAACGACCTCCGTCATCAGTTCTTCTGACATGCCGATCCGCAGCCGGAAGTTGAGCTCGGGATATGTGTCATTCAGCTGCGCCAGCGCCTTTGGCACCAGTGACGTGGCCCCGGTGCGCAAGGTGCCAAAGGCCAATGTGCCGCGCACCGCCCCATCCGTGCCAGAGGCCTTGGTTTCAGACACGATGCGCAAGATTGCATTGGCCGAGCGGACCATTTCAGCGCCCTTCGCCGTAAGCGCAGGTGGTCTGCGGTTGCGATCAAAAAGCTGCGCACCTAATTCCGCCTCTAGGGCGGATATTTGTTGGCTGACGGCCGAGGCGGTTAAATTCACCGCCTGCGCCGCGGCGGCAAAGCCACCGTGGTGTGCAATCGCCAGTAATGTCTCAAGCTGTCGTGTGTCCATGCGAGTAACATAAGATATACTAAACTTAATGGCAATAATTGCGCGCTTTGTCTGGGTTAAACTTGTGATATTGTCGACAGGAAATCAAAGCGACGGCTAAACTGTCGCGTCTTCTTCACAGGGAGTCTTCTATGACATTGCGCACGGGCCTTGCTGCCCTTTTCGCCGCGGCCACATTGATCGCGGCACCTGCGACGGCCGATACCTATCCCGATCACCCGGTTGAATTTATTGTACCGTGGTCGCCCGGTGGCGGTTCGGATACATTGATGCGGTTGATCGCTAATAATGTGCAGCCCTTCTTGGGCACGGAAATGCCGGTGATCAATATGCCTGGCGTAGGCGGCACAGTGGGCCTGCGCGAAGCGTCGCGCCGCAAGGCCGATGGCTATACGATCAGTCAGGTGCACGAAGGCTTGTTGGTGGCGACCGAGACAGGGATCACCGATCTGGCATGGGATGATTTCGAGCCAATCGCGTTGATGACCGCATCGCCGCAATATCTTGTCGTTGGTCGTAACGAAAACTACAGCAATTTTGACGAATTTGTCAGCTATGCCAAGGCGCATCCGGGCGAAATTTCGATGGGTGTAACGCTGGGCGGTGTGCCGCATTTGCACGCGGCCATGATTGAAAAAGCCTTTGGTCTGACATTCAAATATGTCGGGTATGAGGGCACGGGCGAACGCATTCGCGCGTTGGTGGGTGGCAATCTGGATGCTGCGATTGGCGATATCAGTTCGGCCAAGCAATTCGTTGATAATGGCGATCTGACCTTCTTGGCGGTCGGGGCGACCGAGCGCGTTGCGGCAGAGCCAGACGTGCCGACATTTACGGAATTGGGCCAGGATCTGGAGCTGAACGTCACGCGCGGGATCGTAATGCCCAAAGGCGCGCCGCAAGAGGTGCGTGATACGATGGAGGCCGCGCTGGAAGTGCTGGCGAAAGACCCGACATATATTCAGCAAACCAATAATGCCGGCGCTGATGTGGCCTTTCGTGGTCAAGACGCTTACCGCGCATATTTGACCAAGCTGGACAAGACCGTCACCGAATTGTCAGGGGTTCTGGCCCCGTGAGCGACGCTAAGGTGAGCAAAACGCAGGCACAGGAGGCGGGCGAAATTGCCCGTCTTCTTAGCTATGTAGTGATTTTGCTGGGGGCGGTCGGGCTGTTTTGTGCCGCAGGCGCCATCCCGGCATCTCGGTTTGAAAAACTGGGTGCGGGGGCGTTTCCGAAAATCGTGTTCGCGGCGATTGCCCTTATGTCTATCGTGGCCATCATTGACGCGCTGCGCAAAATTTCTGGCCCCGCCTATGGACGTTTTCTGTGCGATGCATGGGGCTGGGCGCGCCGCTGCTATCTGGTGTTTATCTGCCTTGGTGCACTTAGCGCATATTTGCTGGCGATCCCTGTGCTTGGCTTCTCGATCGCGAGCTTTGTATTCATCTTCGGCCTTCAGGTCATTTTGATGCCGCGCCGCATGCCATCCATTGCCTTGGCCGCCGTGGTGGCTGTGGTGTTTTCCTTCGGCCTGAACTGGTTATTCGCCGAGGTTTTTACCGTCTTCTTACCGCGCGGAGTGTTCTGATATGTCTGATTTCATGACCGGCGCCGCGCAGATTTTCACGTTTGCGACGCTGATCTATATGCTGTTTGGATCGGTGGCTGGGATCGTGGCTGCGGCCATTCCCGGCTTTACCGTCACGATGGCCATTGTGCTGACGCTGCCGCTGACTTTCACGATGGAGCCATTGCAGGGCATTGCCGTGATGCTGTCGGTCTATGTCGGCGGCTATACGGGGGGGCTGATATCTGCCGCTTTGCTGGGGATTCCCGGAACGCCTTCTTCGGTTGCCACAACCTTTGACGCCTTTCCTATGGCGCGCAATGGCCAGCCCGGTCGGGCGCTGTCAATCGGCGTGTGGGCGTCTTTCTTTGGGACGTTGATCTCGACCGTCGTTCTGATTTTCGCCGCGCCGCCGCTGGCCCTGTTTGCCGTCCGTCTGGGACCGTGGGAATATTTCTCACTGATCGTCTTTGCATTGACGATCGTGGCCAGCCTTGTGGGTTCTTCGGTGATCCGGGGCATGTTGGCCGGGTTGATCGGGCTGGCCATCTCGACGGTGGGCACGGATCCGATCATGGGGCGACCGCGCTTTGATTTCGGCATTGAAATGTTGCAAACCGGGCTGCCGTTTCTGGTCGTATTGATTGGGATTTTTGCGATATCCCAACTGGTGTCAGAGGTTGAAAACGCTGATACAGTGCGGTCTGGAAATCCGCTGGTGACCGGGGCGATCGATTTTCAGACATGGGCCGTGATGAAAGAGGTGCTGATGCGCCCGCTCAATCTGCTGCGTTCGTCAATGGTGGGCGTTTTGATCGGGGCGCTTCCGGGTGCGGGCGGATCCATCGCCAATCTGGTGGCCTATGATCAGGCCAAGCGCGGATCGAAACATCCCGAACGTTTCGGCACTGGCGAGGTCGACGGAATTGTTGCGTCTGAAGCAGGCAATTCCGCAACCGCCGGAGGTGGCCTTATCCCATTGATTGGGTTGGGTATTCCTGGATCTGCGGTGGATGCTATCTTGATGGCATCCTTGATGGTGCATGGTATTTCTGTTGGGCCGCGCCTGATCTTGGATCACGGCGATCTGGTCTATGGGATGTTTATCGCCATGGCGGTAGCGTCCTTGATGATGCTGGTTGTGGCGGTCTGTTCTATGCGGTTGTTCTTGCGCGTGACCGAGGTGCCTAAATGGCTGATCGTTCCCGTTGTCATGACCTGCTGTGTGGTCGGGACATTCGCGCTCAATAACCGTGTGACGGATTTATACTTGCTGATCTTTATCGGCATTGCTGGCTATGCGCTGCGCGCGCTTAGCTATTCTTTGGCACCATTGGTTTTGGGCGTCATCTTGGGGCCAATAGCGGAAACCAATCTACGCAGGGCGCTGATGACAAATGACGATCCGTCATTGTTTTTTACCCGCCCGATCAGCCTGATTTTCTTGATTGCCGCAGTGATATCCATTGTTTGGGCAATCCGGAGCCATTTGAAATCTCGTAAATTATCCGAAAGGTCGTCCGATGCAGCTGCGTCATGATCCTGTTTACCCCTCGCGGCGTTCGCCTGTTTTGGCACAAAATGTGGTTGCTACTTCTCAGCCATTGGCAACGCAGGCAGGTTTGTCCATCTTACAGCAAGGCGGGAATGCCGTGGATGCCGCCATCGCGACAGCGGCCGTTTTGACCATTGTGGAGCCCACAGGCTGCGGCCTTGGGTCGGATGCATTTTGCATCCTATGGGATGGAAAAGAATTGCACGGATTGAATGCGTCGGGCCGGGCGCCTGCCGCATGGACACCGGAGCGTTTCCCCGACGGCATGCCGCAACATGGCTGGGATGCAGTGACGGTGCCCGGTGTGGTCAGCGCCTGGGTGGATCTGTCAGAACGATTTGGCCGTTTGGGGCTGACGACGGTTTTGGCCCCGGCGATCCGCTATGCGGAAGACGGGTTCATTGTGTCGCCGGTTGTGGGTACCGCATGGGCCAAAGGTGCAGCTGTGCTAAAGGACCAGCCCGGGTTTGCCGAAACCTTCATGCCAGGGGGGCAGCCCCCCAAGCCTGGCGAGCGGTTTCGCAATCCCGGTGCGGCGCGCACCTTGCGTGCCATTGCCGAAACCAAGGGCCGCGCCTTCTATGAGGGGGAAATCGCGCAAGAAATTGTGGCCTTTGCCAAAGCCAATGGCGGTGCAATGACGCTGAAAGATCTGGCAGCCCACCGCAACGAATGGTGTGGAACGATCAGCCAGAGCTTCGACGATGTCGCGCTGCATGAAATCCCGCCCAATGGTCAGGGGATTGCGGCGCTTATGGCGCTTGGGATTTTGCAGCACACGTCTATCCGCGATTATGGTCCAGACGATCTGGCAGCTGTGCATTTACAAATCGAGGCGATCAAACTGGCCTACCGCGATTTGCATGCTTACGTGGCCGATCGCGATCATATGACCGATGTAGACGATGCGGCATTGTTGGACCCTGCCTATCTGAAATCGCGCGCGGCACTGATTGATCCGACGCGTGCACAAGATTTCGGTGCGGGTGCGCCCAAACACGGTGGCACGGTGTTGCTAAGCGCGGCAGATGCGCAGGGCATGATGGTCAGCTTTATTCAGTCGAACTACGCCGGGTTTGGCTCTGGCGTTGTGGTGCCGGGCACGGGTGTGTCGATGCAAAACCGTGGGTTTGGTTTTACGACCGAACAGGGGCATCCCAACCAGGTCGCGCCGGGGAAGCGGCCGTTCCATACAATCATTCCGGGCTTTGCGATGAAGGGGGGCGCGCCGCTGATGGCTTTTGGTATGATGGGCGGGCCGATTCAGGCACAGGGCCATATGCAGTTGCTGCTGCGCACGCAGCTGTGGGATCAGGATCCGCAAACCGCCGCAGATGCGCCGCGCTGGCGTATGGTTGAGGGGTTAGAGGTTGCCTGTGAACCGTCAATGGCACCGGAGGTGCTGGCGGGTCTGGAAGGGCTGGGCCATCAGGTCAAGATCGAAGCACCCGATAATGCCTTTGGGTTTGGGGGGGCGCAGCTTGTGGCGCGCCTGCCCGATGGCGGTTATGCTGCCGGATCTGATCCGCGTAAAGACGGACAGGCCGCCGGGTTCTAAATCATAACATATGTGGCGCGGTGGCCGGAAAACCCCGCGCCAGATTTCCCCTTTTACGGACGGCTGTCAGCGACGGGGGCAAGGTCAGGATAAGATATGCACTGTTTAAAACGTATCGGTATTGATACCTATATGCTGCTGCTTTTGGCGACGGTTGCCGCCGGAATTGCCCTGCCCGCGCAGGGCGTGGCGGCGGAGGGGTTGCGATATGTTACCTTTTGGGCCGTATCGTTGTTGTTCTTCCTATATGGTGCCAAGCTGGATCCCACAGCGGTGCGCGCAGGGTTGATGAATTGGCGGCTGCAAGGGCTGACCTTTGGCGCGACCTATCTGATGTTTCCCGTGCTGGGGATGATCCTGGCTGCTGTGTTCGGCCCGGTTTTGGGCGCAAGCGTCACGCTGGGTTTGCTGTTTTTATCGGTTCTGCCATCAACGGTGCAATCATCGATCGCCTTTACCTCTATTGCGGGGGGGAATGTGCCGGCCGCGATATGTGCGGCATCGGTGTCCAACCTGATCGGCGTTGCATTGACCCCGGCTTTGGTCGCGCTGTTGCTCCATCAAGGTGATGGCGGTGTCAGTCTTGGCGCGATCACCAAGATCGGCGTGCAGATCCTTTTGCCCTTTGTCATCGGCCAAATTTTGCGGCCTTGGGTTGGGGGCTTTGTCAAGCGCCATAAGGTTCTGACGATGGTTGTGGACCGTGGATCGATCCTGTTGATCGTATACTCCGCCTTCAGCGCAGGCACCGTGTCGGGCCTGTGGGCGGCGATACCGCTGGTCAGCCTGTTGGCGCTTTTTGCTGTGGTCTTGGTGTTCTTGGCGCTGTCGATGGGGCTGATGGTGGGGGCAGGACGGATATGTGCCCTGCCACAGACTGATCGCGCGGTTCTGTTTTACTGCGGATCCACTAAAAGCCTTGCCAGTGGCCTGCCCATTGCCACCGCGCTTTTCGCCCCGGATCAGGTGGGGGCAATCGTGTTGCCAGTGATGATCTATCACATGTCGCAGCTGCTGGTCTGTGCCTTTGTGTCGCAAAAGGCGGCGGCGCGGGCGTGAACGATGGCCTGACCCCAGGGTAGGCCAGGCCATATTATCAGTAGGGCAGACCGACGTAGTTTTGGGCAAACACCTGCTTTTGCGCGTCGCTTTGCGCCAAAAAGGCCAGTTCCGCCGCCTGCATTTTGCGATCAAACGGTGTCTGGTCCGGGGAGCGATGCATCAATGAACTGAACCACCACGAGAACCGCTCGGCTTTCCACACACGGTCCAGCGCTTTTTGCGAATAGCTGTCGATCCCCTCACGCGAGCCGGTGTGATAGAATTCTGTCAATGCGTGATACAGGTAATGCACGTCAGAGGCGGCGGTGTTCAGCCCTTTGGCACCCGTTGGCGGCACGATATGCGCAGCATCTCCACATAGGAACAGATTGCCCCAGCGCATCGGCTCGGTCACGAATGAACGCAGCGGTGCGATGGATTTCTCAATCGAGGGGCCGGTGATGATCTGTTGCGCAATCTCTGAGGGCAGGCGCCGTTTCAGCTCTTCCCAGAAGCGGTCATCGGACCAATCTTCGACCGTATCAGTGATCGGGCATTGCACATAATAGCGGCTAAGATGGTCATTGCGCATAGAGCATAGCGCAAACCCACGGTCCGAATTGGCGTAGATCAGCTCATCCGCGACCGGTGGTGTTTGCGATAAAATACCAAGCCAGCCGAAGGGATAGACCTTTTCGTATTCCTGTCGCACATCATCGGGGATGGTGCGGCGCGACACGCCGTGAAACCCGTCACATCCGGCGATAAATTCACATTCCAGCCGTTTGGGGGTGCCGTTCACCTGATAGGTCAGATAGGGGCTGTTCCCCTTGGCATCGTGAATTTTTACGTTCTCTACCTCAAATACCGTGGGCAGGTTCGCGGCCTCACGGGCATCATACAAGTCACGGGTGACTTCGGTTTGGCCATAGACCACAACCGGCGTGCCCGTCTGTTTGCGAAAGTCGACCCGGAAGGAAGTTTGATCATGAACGATAACCGTTCCGTCATGTTCATGCCCCTCTGCATGCAGGCGGTCGGCCACGCCAGCCTCCTCTAACAGATGCACCAAACCCTGTTCCAACACGCCAGCGCGGATCCGTCCCAAAACATAATCGCGGGTCTTTCGTTCTAAAATAACGGCGTCGATGCCCTTTTTATACAGTAATTGACCCAGCAAAAGCCCGGACGGACCACCGCCAATAATCGCGACCTGTGTGCGCATAAGATTTCCTCCCGTGTTCTCCCGGTAAGGTTTTCTCATGTTGATTGGATTTGTGGAAATGAGTTATTCATTAGATTACATATCGAAATTGGTAATCAATGAACACTCGGATCAAGCTTCGGCATCTTCAGGCTTTCGTTGCCATTAGTCGTCTTCGCAGTTTCAAACACGCGGCAAAGCAGCTGTTCCTGACGCAGCCCGCCATTTCACGCACGATGGCGGAGCTGGAGGATATCGTCCGCTGCAGGTTGTTGGTTCGTGACCGTAGCGGTGTGGAGCTGACCCCGCAGGGTGCATTTTTCCTGAGCTTCGCCGATGCGACATTATCGGCATTGGAGCGGGGGATCAGCGGTATCGGGGATTTTGCCAATGATTCTGGATTGCATCTGCGAATTGGTATGCAAGCCTCGGTCGCGGTGCGGGTGATGCCGATGGTTACAGCCGCTGTGGCGCAAGACACGAAAGACTTGCGGTTGAGCCTGGTCGAGGGCGCACATACTGATTTGGTGACACGGCTGCGTGACGGGCAGTTGGATGTGGTTCTGGGGCTGCAAGGTCCGCCCGAGAGTATGGGTGATTTAAGCTTCACGCAGATTTACACTGAGGCATTGGTAATTGTCGCAGCCCCAGGTCATGCGCTGCAAAATCGTCCGGAATTGCAAAAAATCATAGACTGGCCAGTGATTTACCCACCACCCGAAGATCCGATACGGCCCGCTGTGCGGCGGTTCTTGGTCAGCGCGGGTGTGCCGCTGCCTCCAATGCGGATTGAGACAAGCTCGTTCGCCTTTGGTCTGTCGCGCACCTTGGAGGGTGGGGCGTTATGGATCGCGCCACAGGGGCTGGTGGCGCCCTATGTCGCGCGCGGTGATCTGATCCAGTTGGGCATTGATATGTCTTCTACTGCTGGTCCGATTGGCCTGATGTCGCGTGCAGGCGAAGATCAGACTTTGACCGCGCGCCTGTTACTGCCGATTTTGCGCGATTGCCTGTCAGACGAGTCGTCGGGTTGATCCGCGTGCGCTTATCACACAGGTGACTCACCGTGCCGTCGTGCCGCGCGCAGCGTCACGATATGTGCCTTGGTGCCTAAAATACAGATAACCCTTTATTTTTTAATCAATTCGCGGTGGAATTTGATTTCATCATACAAGATGATTGACACTTATCATATGAATTTGCGATAACCCAAGCCGACAAAGATACGCATCGAGAGGGAGGACATCGTTTTGCGTCACTTTACAAAGACATTCCGTATGGCGGCATCGGCAGCTGTGATCAGTGCGGGTTTCGCAGGGGTTGCTCAGGCTGAGGCATGGCGCACATGGGCCATTCACCCGGAGGGCTATCCCAATGTCACCGCGCTGGAGCAATTCGCCAGCGATGTGACGACGGCGACCGAAGGCCGGATTGAACCAACCGTCTACGCCAATGGTGTTTTGGGCTCGCAGCCTGATGCGATTGAACAGGTGCGTGCGGGTGCCATCGCGGTCGGCAATTTCAATATGGGACCGATGGGTGAGATCGTTCCAGCGACCAATGTGCTGTCTTTGCCGTTCATTTTCCGCGATGTCGATCACATGCATAAGGTGATGGATGGCGATATCGGCCAGCAATTCTCGGATGCGCTGTCCGAGCAGGGGCTTGTTGCATTGTCCTGGATGGATAGCGGATCGCGCAGCTTCTATAATACCAAACGCCCGATTGAAACCCCTGCCGATATGGCTGGTTTGAAATTCCGCGTTATGAACAATGACCTGTATGTTCAGATGGTGGACAAGCTGGGTGGAAATGCCACGCCAATGGCATATGGAGAGGTCTATCAATCCCTGAAGACGGGCGTAATCGATGGGGCGGAAAACAATTACCCGTCCTTTGAAAGCTCCAACCACTATGAAGTGGCGAAGTTTTATTCGATCACCAACCACCTGATCATCCCGGAATGTATCTGCGTGTCGACCCGCGTGTGGGATAAAGTGTCCGATGCGGATAAAGCACTGGTGACAGAAGCGGCAATTGCGGCGGCCAAAACCCAGCGAGAGCTATGGGCCGAGCGGTCCGATCAATCAAAAGCGGATGTGATCGCCAGCGGTGTCGCCGTGAATGAGGTCCAGGATGCCAAAGCATTCCAGGATGCGATGGAGCCGGTTTATGCTGATTTCATTGCTGCTAATCCTGATCTCGAAACTCTGATCCGCGACATTCAGGCCGTCAACTGATCTTACGCCCGCCCCGGCAGCGGGGCGGGTCTTTCGGAGTGTCATTATGACGTTGCAACCTCAGGCTGGGGCAGGGGCCGTGTATCGCCTGCTTGATCTTATTTCGCAGATCTGTGTGGTGATTGCCGGAACGGGTCTGGTGACCTTGATCGTCATTTTTGGTTGGCTGGTCTGGGGTCGCTATGTGATGAATGACACGCCAACCTGGGTGGAGCAATTGGCCCTGCTGCTGGTGGTGTGGATTACCTTTTTGGGCGCCGCTGCGGGTGTATGGGGCCGATCGCATCTAGCTGTTGATTTCCTGCGTGACGCCTTTCCGCGCCCGGTCGCCATTGTCATGACATGGCTTGCGATGTTTGGCGTTTTGGCCTTTTCGCTGTGCCTTGGCTGGCAAGGCGCGATCCTGGCATCAAACACATGGCCGCGTACCGTGCCCATGCTGGGCGTGTCCGAGGGGCTGCGCGCCGTTCCTATGGCGATTTGCGGTGCCTTAAGCGCTGTATTCACCCTGTATCAAATGTATCAAACCGCAAAGGGCCGTGGCTGACATGGGGTTGTCTTTACTTTTTGGGTTATTTGCCCTTGGTCTGATCTGTGGGATGCCGGTGGCTTTCGCGCTTGGCCTTGCTGCGGTTGGTGGCTTTATTTATGAAGGCCTGCCGCTGTTTATCGGGTTTCAGCGGGTTTTGTCAGGTATTTCAGTGTTTTCACTGCTGGCCATTCCGTTCTTTATCTTCGCCGGAGAGCTGATGATGCATGGCGGGATCGCCGGGCGTTTGGTCCGGCTTGCGTCCTCTGCCGTTGGATCGATGCGCGGTGGGCTGGGTATTGTCAACGTGGCGTCTTCGATGCTGTTTGGCGGTATTTCCGGCTCTGCTGTGGCCGATACTTCGGCGCTTGGTTCAATCTTGATTCCGGTGATGAAGGAAAAGGGCTATGACCCCGATTACGCGGTGAATGTCACGGTCACTTCCTCGGTGGCGGGTGTGGTCATTCCGCCGTCACATAACATGATCCTATATGCGGTGGCCGCTGGCGGCATTTCGGTGTCTAAACTGTTTATTGCCGGTGTGGTGCCGGGGGTTTTGATGTGTCTGTGCCTTGGCGTGGTCGCTTGGGTCGTGGCCGTGCGCCGTGGCTACCCGGCCGAACAATTTCCGGGCTGGGGCGCGCTTGGATATTCTTTCGTGACCGCATTGCCGGGGCTGATGACAGCGATCATCGTCGTGGGCGGAGTGCTGTCTGGTGTGATGACGGTGACGGAATCAGGTGCATTTGGTGCCATCTGGGCGGTGCTGGTGACAATCTTTGTCTACCGTGAACTGACCTGGGCCAAATTTAAGCTGGCGGTTGCCACCTCGGTGCGGACCACGGCGCTGGTGATGTTATTGGTGGCGACGGCATCGGCCTTTTCTTACCTGTTGACGTTGTATCGCGTGCCAGAGCTTTTGGCGACCGCGGTCACCGGGATCTCGGACAATCCGATCGTTATCTTGCTGCTGTTGAACCTGATCTTGTTGGTGCTTGGCATGATCATGGATATGGCCGCGCTGATCTTGATCTGTACACCGATCTTCTTGCCGGTGGCGGTCAATTTGGGCATGGATCCTATACAGTTCGGCGTAATTATGATGATGAACCTTGGGCTTGGGTTATGCACCCCTCCAGTAGGGGCCTGTTTGTTCGTGGGCTGTGTTGTTGGCGGTGTACGGATGGAGAATGCGGTCAAATCCATCTTGCCGTTTTACGGCGCGATCTTGGTGGCGCTGCTGCTGGTGACCTATGTGCCCGCGTTTTCCATGTTCTTGCCAAATATGATGGAGTGATCTGATGTTGAACCGTATTTTGATCACTGGGGCGGCAGGGCAGTTGGGTGCTGTGTTGCGCCAAAAGCTGAAACCCCATGCAAAAATGCTGCGTCTGTCCGATATTACCGATCTGGGCGTGGCGGCGCCGGGTGAAGAAATTGTCCTGTGTGACTTGGCCGATGGTGCGGCGGTCGATGCATTGGTCGAAGGCTGTGATGCCATCGTGCATCTTGGTGGGATCTCGGTTGAGAAAAGCTTTGATCTGATCGAATCTGCAAATCTGCGCGGCGTCTATAATCTCTATGAGGCGGCGCGAATGCACGGCCTGCCGCGGATCATCTTTGCCAGCTCGAACCACACGATTGGGTTTTATACCCAAGATCAGCGTCTGTCCCATACCGATCCGTTCCGCCCAGATAGCCTTTATGGTGTGTCCAAGATATTTGGAGAGGCGGTCGCAAGCCTTTATCACGATAAATTTGGCCAAGAAAGCGCGTTGGTTCGGATCGGGTCCTGCACGCCAGCCCCTGAGAATTACCGCATGTTATCAACATGGTTCAGTCATGAAGATTTCGTGTCATTGATCATGGCCGCCTTTACAGCGCCCCGTCTGGGTTGCACCGTTGTGTGGGGGCAATCGGCGAATGACGCGGGTTGGTGGGATAATTCTCATGCTGCGTTTTTGGGCTGGGTGCCGCGCGACAATGCGCAGGCCTATGCCGAACAGATTGCCAAAACGGTGCCGCGCCCTAACCGCAATGATGCGGTCGCAACCTATCAGGGCGGTGTTTTCACCGATGAACCTATTCACCAAAGCTAATACGCTAAGGAGAGACACGATGGACGGACAATTGACATTCACGCCGCATGGTCAGCATTTGATTGCGGGCGATTGGGTTTCAGGGACGGCGTTTTTTGCGTCGAGCCCGGCGCATGGGCCCAGCCATGATTTCAGCGTGGGCACGGTTGATCTTGTGGATCGCGCGGTGCAGGCGGCCGAAGATGCGTTTTGG
>NZ_MDHA01000069.1 GCF_001705665.1 Thioclava sp. SK-1
CTTCCATCTGCTCAGCAAGCTCTACGAGCGCACCAGCGTCATCATCACCACAAACCTCAGCTTCTCAGAATGGGCGCAGGTATTCGGAGACGCAAAGATGACCACGGCTCTCTTGGATCGGCTTACCCACCGCTGCCACATCCTCGAAACTGGCAACTACAGCTACCGCTTCAAGGCCAGCTCCGAGTCTGCAAAGAAAACACGAAAGGAGACCAAAACGTTGACCACGTCATAAACCACGACGCATAACCGAGGGTGGGTCAAATCTCGGTGAAAATACCGGGTCAGTTCTCAGTGACAATCAACAGGATAGCGTTTTCGAAGTTGGTTGCGGCGCAGGCTTTGCCAGCGCATTCCTTCAATCCGAGATTGCTGGCGTGTCCGTCGGTGGCATTGACGCCGCGCCAAACCTTGTCGAAATTGCCTCCGAACTCACGGGGGCCGAGTTCGTCTGCGGGAACTACCTAGATACAGAGGGGCGTCCCGAAAACGATCTTGTCATCTGCGATTTTGGCTTCGACCTTGCAAATTTCCATCCCTCTCGCAAACCACATGGAACTGCGGTCGCTGGTCAATATGAATACTGTCTAGGTTGCAGTGAGGACTTCGTTCCGCAGTTTGCACCGTACTTCGCAGCTTGGAAGGCTTGGATGCGCCCGACGGGGCGTTTGGCAGTAGTCGGGCGCTTCCAGAACGTCGGTATGGTGCTGGCCGCCGGGCGCGCGGCTGCGAGCTGTGGCCTTGGCCTCGTGGATGATCTTTCGACCAAGTTGAAGGTCGACACACCTGTCGGCAAGCAAGCGTTCCCGGCGCTGGTGTTCGAAGGTTCCTTTGAACCGACCTTCACGCCTGAAGATGCAGCCAGGGTCTACGCACGCTGATCACTGCAGTCGTGGCCGCCCTTCCAGCGCCTCCGCGCGCTCTAGCATCCGTACCGCGTCCCGCAGGCTCATGCGGCGTCCCGTCATCCGGGGCGCCATCACAAGCACCTCGCAGACGGCCTCCAGCGCTTCCTGCGACAGTTTCATCTCCAGCCCGCGCCGCACGGCGAAGTCGTGCAGCTGCGCCAGAGAGATGTCCTGAACCTCGACGATCTGACAGCGAGACAGGAACGGCTCGGGCACCGTGTCGATCTGGTTGGCAGTGAAAAGCCAGGAGAAGTGACTCATGTCGAACGCCACGCGGAAATAGGGGCAATTCCAGGCGCGGGCCGAGCCAGGCTCCATCAGCCCAAGCATGGCCTCGGTCAAGGAAAACACCCGCCCGCTCGTGGATTTCTCGAAGCCGGCCTTGCAGATCTCATCCACCACGAAGATCGGGTTGGCGATGCGGTGATCCAGCAGCAGGTTCACCGGCCGCCCTGGCTGTGAACTGCCCCAGCCACGTTCAACGCCTGCGATCTCGAACCCTGCACCGCCCGCGCCCGCATCGCTCTGCCCCATCGGCAGCTTGAGGCGTTTGGCCAAGGACCGCGTCCATGCGCTCTTCCCGATCCCCGGTGGACCGTTGAGCAGCAGGGGTTGGATCTTGATCGGGGTGCCGCGACGTGCGGCGCGGCGCAGATCATGCCAGGCGGTTTCCGTTGCCCGTCCCATCCATGGCATCTCAGCATGCAGCGCCGCGGCGACTTCGTCCGCCCAATGCTCGGACGGCGCCATGATGGCCCGCATGCACGCTTCTTTCGGGCTGAGACGCTTGCGGTCGTCGTCCTTCAAATGCGCCGTCCCGCTTGCCCGGTTGCGTTTGGCCACCAGGCAGCGCACGCGATCCGCGATTGCCACTTCGTCCTTGTAGGTCAGCTCGCTGCCGGGAACCGCCGCGTCGCTGAACTCGGCCTCAATGTCGTCCAGTTCGGCAGACCACTCGTCATCGCCAACGAGCTCTCGCGTGATTTTTCGCGCTCGGAATTCCTGGAGAAAACTGCGCAGGCGCTTTTTCATCGCAACGTGATCGGTGCTGAACTCTCGCACCTGGATAATCTGGATCTTGGTCATGGAGGTCTTCCGTCGTGGGCCATGGGGAATGAACCCCGCAAAGCGGGGCAAGGGGCGGATCAGGCGCGCCCCGTATGAGGCCGATGGGAAGATGCTGTGTCATGCGGTAGAAGAAGGCGTTCTCAGGCAGAAAGGTCAAGCCCGGCCACCTTCCATGCAAAACGCCGCCCCGATCGGAGCGGCGTTTTTCGCGGTCACGTAAAATCAATGACTTATCCAAAGGTGGCAGAGCAAGACCTGTCAAGTGGCAGCCAAAAACCCCCGAATGGCAAAATTACCCTGGTGATTTCAACAGCCACCAAGGCGAGTGTTTGCGCTGGATCAGGCGTTGAACAGGAAGTGCAGGACGTCACCGTCCTTTACCTCATATGTTTTGCCTTCAACGCGGAATTTACCGGCTTCTTTTGCCCCGGCTTCGCCTTTACCAGCGATATAGTCGTTATAGGCAATGGTTTCGGCCCGAATAAAACCGCGTTCAAAATCGCCATGAATGACGCCGGCCGCAGCTGGTGCCAAAGTGCCTTTCAAGATCGTCCAGGCGCGCGCCTCTTTTGGGCCAACCGTAAAATAGGTTTGCAGGTTCAGCAGGTCATAGCCCGCGCGGATCAAACGGTCCAGGCCCGCCTCTTCCAGCCCCATCTCTTCCAAGAACATCTCGGCCTCATCGGCGTCAAGCTGGCTGATCTCCTCTTCGATCTTGGCCGAAATGACCACAGTGCCCGCGCCCTGAGCCGCCGCCATCTGCGCGACTTTCTCGGATAAGGAATTGCCGGTCGAGGCGGAGCTCTCTTCGACATTGCACACATATAAGATGGGTTTCGCCGTCAAAAGCTGCAGCATGCGCCATGCTTTTTGGTCATCTTCAGCGACCTCAACCGTGCGCGCAGGGCGGCCCGATTCCAACGCCTCTTTGGCTGATTGCAGCAGGCGCTCTTGATCTTTGGCCTCTTTGTCGCCTCCGCGGATTTTCCGCACCAAATTGGCAAGGCGCTTTTCGACCGATTCCAGATCCGCGATCATCAGCTCGGTCTCAATGGTTTCGGCATCAGCCACCGGATCAATGCGACCGTCGACATGGGTCACATCATCATCTTCAAAACACCGCAGCACCTGTGCAATCGCATCAGTTTCGCGGATATTAGCCAGAAATTGGTTGCCCAGGCCTTCGCCTTTGGATGCACCCTTCACCAGACCTGCGATATCGACGAATGTCATCCGCGTCGGAATGATCTCTTTTGAGCCCGCAATTGCGGCCAGCTTATCCAGACGTTCATCGGGCACCGCGACCTCACCGACATTGGGTTCAATCGTGCAGAAGGGGAAATTCGCCGCCTGTGCCGCCGCCGTTTTGGTCAGCGCGTTGAACAGGGTCGACTTGCCGACATTCGGCAGACCCACGATACCCATCTTAAAGCCCATCACGCTCTCCTAACGGCCAAAGTTTCGCGCTTCTTAAAGATCTGCACGCCTGTGTGCAAGAACACCAAGCCCAAGGCGCACCTCATTTCGCGCCCAAAGCCGCCGGGGTTGTCAACAATATAGGCCCCGGCACGTCCCCATCGCTGGACATCGGCCGATGGTTACGCGAAAAGAAGCGAACTTCTAGGGAGATCGCCATGACCGGGACGCGTATCGACGCCAAATTTTCCGCGCTGAAACAGCAAGGCAAGAAAGCCTTTGTTGCCTATATCATGGGTGGCGATCCCGACCCTGCCACGTCATTAGAGGTAATGAAGGGGCTGCCGGCGGCAGGTGTTGATATCATTGAGCTGGGAATGCCCTTCACCGATCCGATGGCCGATGGCGGCACGATTCAGCTGGCTGGTCAGCGCGCGCTGGACGGTGGCATGACCTTGCAAAAGACATTGGATTTGGCACGAGAATTCCGCAAGACCGATGACACAACACCGATCGTAATGATGGGATATTACAACCCGATCTACAGCCGCGGGGTTGAGACCTTCTTACAAGATGCCAAAGCTGCCGGGATCGACGGGTTGATTGTTGTCGATCTCCCCCCCGAGGAAGACAGTGAGCTGTGCTTGCCAGCACAGGCTGCGGGGTTGAACTTCATTCGTCTGGCCACCCCTACCACCGATGACAAACGCTTGCCCAAGGTGCTGCAAAACACCTCTGGCTTCGTGTATTATGTGTCCGTGACAGGGATCACCGGCGGGGCTGCAGCACAGGTTGATACGGTCGGCCCAGAGGTGGCGCGGATCAAAGCCAAGACCGATTTGCCGGTTATTGTTGGTTTTGGCATCACCACCCCCGATGCCGCGCAAGCCATTGCCGGTTGCGCCGATGGCTGTGTGGTGGGCTCAGCCATTGTGCAGCAGATTGCACAGGGCAAGCCAGTTGCACAGGTACTGTCCTTTGTTGAAACACTGGCCAGTGGGGCGCATCGCGCCTAAAATCAGTGTCGAGGCGAGGTTTCGCGCAAAAGCACAAGGGTTTAGGGGGGGGGCGCTGCCCCCTTTTGGGCCATACGGCCCAATTCACCCCCGGGATATTTCAGGCAAGATGAAAGATGACCAGTCTGCGTTTGGGGCGTCGGCTGTTCACTGTCCGACCCGCCACACGACGCAATTTCGACCATTGGCTTTTGCATCATAAAGCGCTGTATCAGCGCGATGTAGGACGTCATCGACCTGACATTCTTCGCATCGATATGGAACGACACCAAAGCTGGCGGTGACACAGGCGGTGCCGCGGCGCGTTTCGATTGCCATATTGGCGATCGCGTCGCGCATATGTTCAGCGATTGCGATACCGTCTTGCATGTTGTGATCGGGAAGCGCCATCATAAACTCATCGCCACCGAAACGGGCCACAAACCCTGTTGCGCGGCTGTGGTCGCGCAGGCCATGCGCCACGGCGATCAACACCGCATCCCCACCGCTATGGCCGAAATTATCATTGATGGCTTTGAAATAATCGATGTCGATTGCAATGATTACCCCCGTTTGGGTGTTTTTGCCCCGGTGCGTAGATGGTGCCATACTGGTAGACATGCGCGCATAAAACCGGCTGCGATTGTCGATCCCGGTCAGGAAATCACGCTGGCTTGCCAGATGCTGTTCATAGGATGCCAGAAAATAGGGTCGTAGATGGATGAAAAAGACCATCCCGGTCAGCGTCCCGGTAAGGAAAGTGATCAGCGAAGCCTGTGGCCACAGATCCGCATAGGATGCGCGCCCCAAGACCAGATATGCGATGATATTCGCAATCACCAAAGCACAGGCGGTCGAGCCACAGATATAGGTTATTATGATCCTCCAAACGGTGCGGGGCATCACTGTCATCTTTGAAACCATATTTCCAATCGAACGCGCCAATTCGGCGGCGGGCGCATATATTGCTAGGTAAGGGTAAAATTATCTGTATCGATACGCCGCTTGGGCCCTATGTGGATCGTCATTATACCAAACGGTTCAAAAATCCTGCGCATTGTGACGGGCGGTATGGTATTCCTTACCCGTTGTGATGGCTGTTCCTAAATACCACTGCCATGACGGCTGAAAATGCAGGCAAATTAAATTGGGCTTGTATTTATGGGCGATTGCGGGTAGTGGCCCGGGTTCGTGGGTCGCACCCTTGGAGGCGGCCATGACTTTTATATTGGAGATTAGCTAATGGCTAAAGAGATCGAAACGATCGAAGCCGTCGTGCGTTCGGGGACAGGCAAGGGGGCCGCTCGTCAGGCACGTCGTGAGGGCTATGTGCCCGGTATCGTCTACGGTGACGGCAAAGACCCGCTGCCGCTGAACTTTGACTATAACAAGCTGCTGAACCGCCTGCGCAAAGGCCGTTTCATGTCCACCCTGTTCAACCTGTCGGTTGAAGGTCAGGAAGATGTGCGCGTGATCTGCCGTGGCGTTCAAAAAGACGTTGTCAAAGATCTGCCGACCCACATCGATTTCATGCGCACGCACCGCGCGTCGCGCATTTCGCTGTTCGTGCATGTTGAGGTGATCAACCAGGACAAATCCCCGGGCATTAAGCGCGGCGGCACGTTGACCCTGGTTCGCCCTGAAGTCGAACTGAACGTTTTGGCCGGTGATATTCCTGATCAGATCGTTGTCGACCTTGAAGGCAAGCAAATCGGCGATGTGATCCACATCTCTGACGTGCAGCTGCCAGAAGGCGCGAAAGCGACCATCGACCGTGACTTCGTGATCGCAAACGTGACCGCGCCGAAAGGCTTTGGTGGCGGTGCTGACGAAGAGACAGAAGACGCAGCGGAAGAGTAATCTTCGCGACAGTCTTTATGGTTTAGGAACGCGGGGCCAATCATCATTGGCCCCGCGTTTTCTATGTGACATCGTGTCAGCAGCCGCAGTTTTCCGCTATGGCATCTGCCTGGTCGGCGCGATGACCGGCAAAGGCAAATCCTTCAAATTCCCACCCCATCAAACCACCAAGCATCAATTTGACCGGACGCCCCAGCTGCGCAAGTCGCAGCGCTGCCTGTTCCGCCGCATTACAATGCGGCCCCGCACAATAGGTGACAAAAAGAGTCTGCATCGGCCATTCTTGCATGCGTTCTGCGGTGATCAGACGATGCGGTAAGAACACTGCGTTGGGGATGTGGCGTTTGGAAAATGTGGCCTCGGTGCCCATTGTATGCAACAGCACAAATCCCGGATCTTTTTGTGATGCGAAAGCGGAATGCACATCAGAGCAATCCGTATGCAGCGCGCATTGCGGCTTGAGGATGGATACAACCTCTGCCGATGGCAGCGCAGGATAGGTCAAAACTGCGTTCATTGGGGCTCCCCATGCTAAAATACCCAGATCACCATTCCTGCGCCCGCAGAGCAGTAGCAAGGGCCGAAATGCATCTTCCCTATGTCAGGGCGGACGGCGCGGGTGGATCCGACCGGGCGCGACAGCTATGCCGCATGATGCGCGAAGGCACGCCCGACACGTGAAGACTAAAAGGCTGATGCCACCCTGTCACGAATTTATTGCGCGGCTCTCGCAGCATTGTGCGGCGCGGGCTGTGGGGGTGGCACCGGTGCCTATGACGGAATAAATGCGCTGCGCGGATCTTCGATGCGGGCGGTCTGTGCAATGGTTGCAGGTTCCAATAGCACCACTTTGCAATTGTCTGTCAGCGCAACCGGACAATGTTCCACACCATGGGGCACGACAATAAATTCGCCTTCATTGACCACCTCTTCACGGTCGCGAAACCGCATCAACAGGCGCCCGCGATGCACCAGAAACAGCTGATCTTCGCGTTCATGAAAATGCCATGCGGCTGCACCCCTAAATTTGGCCAGTTTGATCTGCATGTCATTGACCTGGCCTGCAACGCGGGGTGCCCAGGCCTCCGTAACACTGCCAAATGCCTCATCCAGCGCATGTTTCCCAAAAGGCGACAAATGGCCGTTCAACTCTGCGACATCGCGGACAATGGCCGAAAGCTGCGCCTCAAGCGTTTTTGTTTGTGCAGGGTAATCACCATCCAGCGCGGCAGTGCCAATGGTGAACCCCGCCGCCCCTGCCCCGCGCACCAAGGCGATACGGTCCTTATCCGCGATTGAGCCCGCCACGATCACTGGCTTGCCCGCCGCAGCGCAAACCGCTGAAATCAGCGCAGGGATATCAGGCAAAGGCGAACGATAGGCCAGCAGATCCAGCCCATGCACCCCCTCGCGGGAGGCAAGGTCTTTGGCACTTGTGGCGATCTCTTCGATCGTGCCTTCCAATATGCTTGGATGGCCAACGATATGGCCCGGGAACGGATAATATTCGATCCCCGTGTCGCGCAACACGGGCAAAACATCCTCAACCCGGGTGCCCCCCAACAAGATATCGACACCAATATCAACGGCGGCTTTGGCCGATGCTACCTCGCTGTCGCGGTCCAGCGACACGACCTCCAGATAGGATGTGGCACCGCTTGCCTTGATCGTCGCGTTCAGCGCCTTAAGATCATCGACCGGCAGGCCGATATCCTTAAACCCGATATGGCGCACCCCAAGCGAGAGCGCCTGCGCCAGGTGCTCAGCCGCGTCCTTTACCGTGCGATCATTTCGGGTGAGCATGAATATAAAGCGCAAGCCCATCAGGCAGCCTCCTGTTATCGAATTGGGGTCGCAACTGGGCGACGGGCATTTTCGACAACCTTAGACCGGCCTGTGGTATCTGCAATCCCTGTCCGCCAATGCCTGCGCCGCGCATGCAAGGCACGGCGGATCGGACACGGCCCCGGCCGGGTGCGCAAGGCGCCCCGCCCGAGGCCCCCATTCGTTCAAACGCTGACGACCTGACGCAATGTATCGCGCGTCAGCTCGGCTTTGGTGCCCTGCATCGCAACCTCACCACGGCGCAGCACATAGAATTGATCACCAAGATCATGCGCAAAGTCGAAATATTGCTCCACCAAGATGATCGCCATATCGCCCTTTTCACGCAGATAGGAAATCACCCGTCCGATCTGCTGGATAATATTGGGCTGAATTCCTTCGGTCGGCTCATCCAATAGCAACAGCTTTGGCTTGGTCAGCATCGCACGGGCGATAGCCAATTGCTGCTGCTGCCCGCCAGACAGATCGCCACCGCGACGATGCAGGAATTCCTTTAATATCGGGAACAGCTCATAGATCTCATCCGGGATGAAATGCTCCGCTCTTGGCAGGCAGGCAAAAGCAGTTTCCATGTTTTCCTGCACGGTCAACAATGGGAAAATCATCCGCCCTTGCGGCACATAGCCCACGCCGGCACGCGCCATCGCCTGTGGCGGCACGCGCCCCATGTCTTGGCCGTCCAACTGCACCCCCCCACCCGAGCGGATATGCGTGCCCGAAATTGCCTTCAGCAGCGATGTCTTGCCCACGCCATTGGTGCCCATAATGCAGGTCACCTCACCCGCGCGGGCCTCTAGGTCAATGCCATGCAGGATCTGAGAACCACCATAGTGGAGCGTCAAGTCTTTGGTTTTTAACATATTACCGCCCCAGATAAACTTCGATGACACGCGGATTGGCCGTCACATGATCCAATGAGCCTTCGGCCAGAACCGAGCCCTCATGCAGCACAGTGACCCGGCAATTCAAACGCCGGACAAATTCCATATCGTGCTCGACCACAACAACCGCACGGGTTTTCGCCAGCTCCACCAACAGCGCGGTGGTCTGTTCGCGTTCGGCCAAAGTCATGCCGGCGGCAGGTTCATCGACCAGTAACAGCCGTGGCTCTTGTGCCAGCAGCATACCGATTTCCAGCCATTGTTTTTGGCCGTGGCTTAGCTCACCGGAGGGACGGTCCAACGCATCGGACAGCCCGACCTGCTGCGCCAAGGCGACCACGCGATCACGGTCCGCCTGCCGTGGCTTCCAAAAGAGCACTTTCCAAGGCGCACGATCGGCCTTCAGCGCCATCATCAGGTTATCTGCCACCGATTGATCTTCAAACACAGTTGGGCGCTGAAATTTTCGACCCACACCTGCCTGAGCGATCTTACTTTCGTTCAGCTTTAGCAGATTTTGCGACATCTCCCCCCACAGCACCTTGCCTTCATCAGGTTTGGTTTTGCCAGTGACGATATCCATGAATGTGGTCTTGCCTGCCCCGTTTGGACCAATGATCGCGCGCAGCTCTGCCGGGCCGATGGTGAAGGATAAGTTATTGATCGCACGGAACCCGTCAAAGGTGACAGAGATCCCCGAGACTTCCAAAAGTTGGCTCATTTTTGGATCTCCTTTTTGCGCAGACCGCCAAGCCATGAGATCAGTCCTGCGATGCCTTGTGGTGCCAGCAAGGTGACAAGGACAAAGGACAGACCCAATAGGACAGACCACCAGTCCACCCATTTGACCGTGTAAAAGCCCAGGTTGATGTCGGGGGCTTTGCCGCCGGTGAACCATGTCGATACCAGAGAGACAAAGGCCGCCCCCAAGACGGCGCCGTAAAGTTTCCCACGTCCGCCAATTGCAACCCAAACCGCCAGATAGATCGATGCGATCGGGGCGATTTCAGCCGGATTGATGATCCCGGCCTGCGGGTAATACAGCGCCCCGGCAATGGCAGCGATCACCGCCGTCAGCGTAAAGACGAACAATTTGTAGCTTTCGACGGAATAGCCCAGAAAACGCACGCGTGCCTCATCATCGCGGATGCCACGGATGACCGAACCAAACTTGCCCGACACCACCCAATTGAGCAGCATGTAGCCCAGCCCAAGCGCCAGGGCGGAGCCCCAGAGGAACCACACCGAGACCGCGGCCTGGCCTACGCTGTCCAACCCGGGAATATTTTGCAAACCAGACAATCCGTTATTGCCGCGCAGCCCGGAATCGTTTTGGAACAGATAAAGCGAAAGCGCCAGCGTGCCAGCCTGTGTCAAGATCGATAAATACACGCCAGTGACGCGCGATTTAAACGCCAGCCATCCAAAGATCAGCGCCAGAATTCCAGGCACCAGCACAACCAACGCAAGCTGCGCAGGCAAGGAGCCTGCGAAATGCCAGACCATCGGCAGCTCGGACGTGCCCACCACGCCAAAGATCTGATTGGTGACAGCGTCTTGGATTTCTTGTGGCGTCATCGGCAAGGCGCCGCTTTGGGTCAGCACGATGTCTTGGGTACGTGCATACATAAGCCACATGCCGATCATATAGCCGCCCAGCCCGAAGAAGGCGAAATGACCCAGGCTAAGAATGCCCGTAAACCCCCAAATCAGGTCCATCGCGAGCGCGATCAGACATAGGCACAGGGTTTTGCCCAATGTTTTGATCATCGAAGTGGAGATAAGGCCGGTGCCATAGGCCTCAGACAGCACCGTGATGACAAGTGTGAACAGGGCCAAACAGGAGATGAAAATCAGCACATTGGGGTTTTTGGAAATGAAACCTTGTTTCATAAGCGACACTCCCTTTGGTGGGCGGGGTCAGGGGCGCTGCCCCCGCTGGCCATGCGGCCAGCCCCCCCGGGATATTTAAGGCAAGATGAAAGCGCAAAAGAGACGAGATATGTCATGGCGATCAATCCCCTGCCGCCCGGCCTTTGAGCGCGATGATACCGCGCGGCCTGAATTGAATGAAGATGATGATGAACAAGATCATATAAGTTTGCGCGGCGAGCGTGTTGGAAGGGTTGAAGAATTCAATCCCCTTTTGCAGCACGCCGATAAGCGAGGCCCCCGCGAGCGTGCCCCAGATATTGCCCACACCGCCGACGACAACGGTCATAAAGCTTTGCACGATGTAATCGGAGCCCAGCTCGGAGGTGACTTTGGCGAAGAGCCCGATGGCAACGCCCGCAATACCGGCAATGCCTGAGCCAAGACCAAAGGTCAGCATATTGATACGGTCGGGGTTGATCCCCATGCTGGCGGCCATGGAGGGGTTTTGGGTGACCGCGCGGACCTCTAGCCCAAGGCGGGTTTTCTTCATCACGTAGAGGAACAGAGCCAGAAAGATGAGGGCGAGAACAAAAATTGCGATGCGGATATAGGAAATCGACACCACATCATTGAGCGCCCATTGCCCATCAAGCCATGAAGGAGATGTCAGCGGGCGGGCCTGTGTACCGAAGATATTTTTGAACAATTGCTGCAGCGCAATAGAAATCCCAAATGTGGCCAGAAGCGTTTCCAAGGGACGTTTATACAGGTGGCGGATCACCAGACGTTCCATTGCGACACCGGCGATGAAGGTGATGGCGAAAGCCAGCGGCAATGCAACAATGATCGACGCAGTGTAATCGGTGATATAGAGCTGCACCACATAGCCGGTATAAGCACCCATGGTGATAAATTCGCCATGGGCCATATTGATCACGCCCATAACGCCGAAGGTGATCGCCAGGCCGATGGCTGCAAGAAAGTAGATCGAGGCCAATGAAATCGCGTCAAGCCCCAGATCCGCAGCCTGCATTGCAGCCACTTTCATATCAATGGTTTTCAGGGCCATAGCGGCAGCGGTTGTGACATCGGCATCGGGATCGGCGTAGATTTCGGCAAAGCTATAGCCGCTCAGGCGATCTGCAATATCCGCATCCGTTGCCGCGGCCTGCGCCTGCCCCTGTGCCACCAAGGCGCGATAAGCGGCGATGCGTTTGTCTGGATCATCAAGCTGGAACACCGGGATGCCGCCAACTTGTCCATCGGAAATATTATCCTCCAGCGTGCGGCGCAGATCTGCGGCGGTCAGTCGGGCGGGCTGAAGCCCTGCGTCGATCAACAGCTGATAGGCCTGGGTTTGGTCAATATCTTGTCCCGGTGTCAGCGTCCGGGCGATGTTTCCTGTCGGCGCGCCCTTAAACGCGCGTGTGGTCGTGGATGTGATCGGATTGAGCGCGGCGCGCAAATCAAGGCTAAGATCTGCGCCCATGTCATTTATCGCATCCACGCGGGCTTGCGCTGTTTCGCCAAAACGGATGGTCAGCAACCGTTCGATACGCTGTTTGCGCGCAAGCAGAGCCGGATCTTCCTCTTGTTCGAGGGACGCGCGCAAAGGCGCCAGCTGACTGGCATCAGAATTGCGTTCCAAGCTGTCAAGGGCGGCGGCGCGGATGGTCGGATCCGCCGCATTAAGCTGAAATTCCACAAGCGCGGAATTGATCAACCCGCGCACACCCGAATTGGGTTTGATTTCGTTGATATCGCTGCGTGGGGCTGTGCCTGATGGCTCCCCGGTAATCGGATTGAACAGCGCGTAGACATCGCCCTGACGGTCAAGTTTGAAAATCGCGCCATCGCTTTCGCGTTGGCCCAATTCACGCGCTTCCCATGCGGTCAGAAAAGCAGCCGCATCTTCGCCTTCCGCCGCGATCTGGTCGATGACTGGTCCGATGGTCTGGCGTGAGGGTTTGGCAATGTCCGCACGGTTTGCAGCAATCACAGCGGCCAGACCGCTAAGCTGCGCTTCGGTGACACTATCCGCTGGGACATCATTCGCGAGGACGTCGGGGGTTGCGACTTGGGCAAGGCCGGATGTCGTAGACAGACACATCCCCAAAGCCAGCGCCGAAAGGAAACTGCGCATTATCTCTCCAATACAGAAGAAAAAAGAGGGGGCACATGGCCCCCTCTTTTGAACCGTTCACATCGATAAAAGCCTCGTCGGAATTAGTAGTTCGACTTTTGCTGAACACAGCTTTCGGATTCGGTATTATACATGCCGCAATCCAAATCGATCCAATCGGATTTCAGCACAGCGGATTCAGGCAAGAAATCGGTCCATGCATCGCCTGGAACCGGGTCGGTCTCTGAAATGATGTCAAACTGACCATCTTCCAGGATTTCACCAATCAAGACCGGCTTCGTCAGGTGATGGTTTGGCAACATCTTTGCGGTGGAACCAGTCAGGTTCGGGAATTCTTGTCCCACCATCGCCGTGGTCACAGCATCCACATCGGTGGTGCCTGCCGCTTCAACCGCATTCACCCACATGTTGAAGCCGATATAGGTGGCTTCCATCGGGTCATTGGTCACGCGGTTTGCGTCGCCAGTAAATTCATGCCAGGCGGTGATGAACTCTTCATTCTCGGGTGACTCGGCGGATTCAAAATAGTTCCACGCCGCCAGATGACCGACAAGGTTGGTAGTATCTAGACCCGACAGCTCTTCTTCACCCACTGAGAAGGCGACGACAGGAATGTCTTCCGCCGCGATGCCCTGGGCAGCCAGCTCTTTGTAGAAGCCGATATTGGCATCACCATTGATCGTCGAAATCACGCCGACTTTCTTGCCATCCGCACCCAGTGCCTTGACATCGGACACGATGGTCGACCAGTCGGAATGACCAAATGGCGTGTAGTTGACGAAGATATCTTCAGCCGGGATGCCTTTGTCTTTCAGATAGGCTTCAAGGATATTATTCGTGGTGCGCGGATATACATAGTCCGTGCCCAGCAGCGCGAATTTCTCAACACCCAATTCTTCCAGGAAATAATCCGTGGCGGGAATGGCCTGTTGGTTTGGCGCAGCACCCGTGTAGAAGACATTCTTGGAGGATTCTTCGCCCTCATATTGCACCGGGTAGAACAGCAGGCCGTTCAGTTCTTCAATGACCGGCAAGACGGATTTGCGTGACACAGAGGTCCAGCACCCGAACATGACATCCACGCCTTCATCAGAGATCAGCTCACGTGCTTTTTCTGCGAAGAGCGGCCAGTCAGAGGCCGGGTCAACGACAACGGCTTCCAGCTGCTTGCCCAAGATCCCGCCTTTTTTGTTCTGCTCTTCGATGAGCATCAAAACGGTGTCTTTCAGCGTGGTTTCCGAAATCGCCATCGTGCCCGACAGCGAATGCAAAACGCCGATCTTGATCGTGTCTTCTTGTGCATAGGCACCGCCGGCGGCAAACACTGTCGCAAGGGCTGCGCCCATCAAATATTTCTTCATCCCGGTCATGGAGTGTCCCTCTGGATAATCGCACGCCCTAAACCCGTCAGGGGGCGAAAAGTCTTTTGAAAATCGTTTTGTTCAGGCTCTTTGATGGCCCGACCACAGCAAGCCGCAGCCGCGCCCATGTCGCAATCGTGAGCGCGGCTGACAACAAGAAGCGGCGTCACAAACCCGCAATACCGCACAATAAATACGCATAATTAATGCCTTTGGCTAACGAATAGGCGGCCAGATGATGTCTCTTGATGGAAAAATAAGCTATTATTGTGAATCATGCCGGGATAGCAGCCGGCTGCAATCCACCTTCTCGGATCAGAAAATCAACAATTTTCTCAACCCCGTGACCCTGCTTTAACCGCGCCAGAACATAGGGACGCTGGCCCCGTGCAGCCTGTGTGTCACGTTCCAACAGATCGGTATCGACCCCAACATAAGGCGCAAGATCTACCTTATTGACCACTAACAGATCAGAGCGTGTAACCCCCGGCCCACGTTTGCGCGGGATATCCTGCCCAGCTGCGGTATCAATGACATAGATCGTCAGATCGGCCAGTTCGGGACTGAATGTCGCGGCCAGATTATCGCCACCTGATTCAATTAAGACCAAATCCAGATCTGGGAACGCTTTGTTAAGCTCCGCAATAGCCGCAAGGTTGATCGACGCGTCTTCGCGGATGGCTGTATGGGGGCAGCCACCTGTTTCGACCCCGCGGATACGACTGCCCGGCAACACCTGGGCGCGCATCAGCGCCTCGGCATCCTCTCGGGTATAGATGTCATTCGTCACGACCGCCATCGACAGTCGATCGGCCAGCGCCCGGCACAGCTGCTCGGTCAATGTCGTTTTTCCAACGCCGACCGGGCCACCGATACCCACTCGCAAAGGTCCGTTTGCCATATTTGCCTCCTACAGCCGCATCTGATCAGGTCTTGAACAGACGCACATCCATCGTTTCATGCAACATCGCGGCCATATCCGCGCGAAAGGCGGATTGCGTGATGTCTTCCGTCTGCGCCACAGCCGCGCGGGCTGCAATATCTGCAATCCGCTCATGTTGTGCCGCCAAAGCGCGCTGGCCCTGTGCCTGTCCCAGCGGGACAAACCGCACCGCAGCCGAGGTCAGGTTAGATGCAAACCCGTGCAGATAGACCGCAATGATCTGCGCAGCAGTCAGGTCAAGCTCGCGCGCCCCCTGCGCCACTGCCAATGGTAGAGCAAGCGGCGGCCCCAAATCAGTGCCCAACATCGCCGCCCGTGCCTTTTGAAACGCCTCACCTTGCTGCATCGTTTCAGACAGCCTCTCTGCACTGGGCGCCAAGGCACGCGCGATTTGCCCCAGCGCGTCCAAATCATCCCCGCGCAGCCCACACGCCAGAAGCACGGCATCCGACCAGCCCGCGCCATAGGTCAACACATCGCTCAACCATTGCGTCAGCTGCGCTTCGCTGGCCAATTCGCCAGCGCCAATGGTGTGTTCCAACCCGTGGCTATAGGCGAAGGCCCCAGTGGGGAATGCCGGTGACATCCATTGCACCAACGACAACAGCGCGGTTGTTTCAGTCATGTGAATGCGTGTGGCCATGATCATGGCTGTGCGAATGAGAATGATCGTGGTGGCTGTGGCTGTGGTCATGACTGTGACCGTGGTCGTGCCCCATCGTGCGGCCCATCCCATAGGCGCCGCCTTCGGGTTGAAACGGCGCAGCCTGACGCGTTAACTTTGCGCCCAAACCCTGTAACATCGCTTCTAAAACATGGTCTTGGCGGATCACCAAACGGTCTACACCGATCTGGCAGGGCGTATGCCGATTGCCGATATGCCAAGCCAAGCGCGCCAAATCGCCCTGAACGATGACCACTGGCTCTGCCGCACAGGTCACGCCAATCTGGCGCCCGTCGTCCAGAACAAATGCCTCGCCGCCGGTCAGATTCGTCGTTTCGGGTAAGTTCACCAGAAAGCTCTCGCCTGTATCGGCGGTCAACCGTTTGCGGCGCAAAAACCGACCCTCGTAATCCAAAGATACCTGCCCTGCCGCCGGCCCAGCCTGTTCGCTGGGCAAAATTTTTACCGCCTGCTGCAATTTTTCCATCGTTACATCATCTTTCCTAAACCCGTTTGGGGATTTGTTAATCAACGCCCGCCTAATCTATCGCATCGCAGTCGCTTGGAACCTGATCCATGTTTGTTAAATCCCCCGCTGATGAGCTGGCCGAAATTCGCGCCGAAATTCAACGTCTGAAAGCCCGCGAAGCGGAGCTGAGGGAAGCGTGGCTGACCGATGCCGATATGCCTAAGATCGGCCGCTGGAATAAGGTGGAGCTGGTGACGCATCGCCAAAACATTTTCGATCCGCGCCTGCTGCCTGACGATATCCGCCATAATCCGGCCTATACCCGCGAAAAGGTCACGCGCACGCTCACATTGCGTAAGAAATCCGCGCTGGGTCCAATGGATACGCCCAAAACCACCACCACGCAAAGCGCGAAACCGGCCGCGCCAAGGGCGCGATTGTTTGCTGGCATGCGCGCGCATTGACACGCAGGCATTAAATTTGCGTAACATTCACCCCTGCGTCAGTAGAGAAAATAACGCTGCGCCAAGGGCAGGCTGGTCGCCGGTTCACAAGTCAGCAGCTCGCCATCTGCGCGCACCTCATAGGTTTCGGGATGCACTTCGATTTTTGGCGTTGCGGCATTGTGGATCATCTGCGCTTTGCCGATCCCGCGCGTGCCTTGAACCGCCAGCACCTCTTTCTCCAGCCCCAAGGCCGCTTTGACACCATTGGCCTGCGCCGCCTGCGACACAAACGTGGCCGAAACCGATGCCAGCGCCTTACCATATGCCCCAAACATATTGCGGGTATAGAAGGGCTGCGCCGGGATTGATCCGTTGGGATCGCCCATCTGCGCGCTGACAATCATACCGCCCATCAACACCATTTCAGGTTTGGCGCCAAAGAACGCCGGATTCCACAGCACCAGATCAGCACGTTTTCCTACCTCAATTGAGCCGATATGCTGCGAAATCCCATGGCAAATCGCAGGGTTAATCGTATATTTCGCAATAAAGCGCCGCACGCGCATATTGTCATTCGCGCCGGTTTCTTCGGCCAAGCGTCCCCGTTGTTTCTTCATCTTATCCGCGGTCTGCCAGCAACGGATGATAACTTCGCCCACGCGCCCCATCGCCTGACTGTCCGAGCTGATGATCGACATCGCACCCATGTCATGCAAGATATCTTCGGCCGCGATGGTTTCTTTACGGATACGGCTTTCGGCAAAGGCCACATCTTCGGGCACTTTATTATCCAGATGGTGACAGACCATCAGCATATCCAAATGCTCTTCAATCGTGTTTCCGGTATAGGGCCGGGTGGGGTTGGTCGACGATGGGATCACATTGGGTTCCGACACGACCTTCAAGATATCAGGCGCGTGGCCGCCCCCTGCCCCTTCGGTATGAAACGCGTGGATCGTGCGGCCCTTGATCGCGGCGAGTGTATTTTCCACAAACCCGGATTCGTTAAGCGTATCGGTGTGGATCATCACCTGCACATCCATGTCATCTGCCACCGACAGACAACAATCAATCGCGCCCGGGGTCGTGCCCCAATCCTCGTGTAGTTTCATCGCACAGGCACCGGCATCGACCATCTCCACCAGCGCCTCTGGCTGTGAGGCATTACCCTTTCCCGACAGTGCCAGATTCATCGGAAAGGCTTCAAACGCCTGCAACATCCGACTGATATGCCACGGCCCCGGCGTGCATGTGGTGGCCAATGTGCCATGTGCAGGGCCGGTCCCGCCGCCCAGCATCGTTGTCATGCCAGAGGCCAGCGCATCCTCTAGCTGCTGCGGGCAGATAAAGTGTATGTGTGCATCCATTCCCCCGGCCGTCAGAATCTTGCCTTCACCTGCGATCACCTCGGTGGGCGGACCGATGATAATATCCACGCCGGGCTGTGTATCAGGATTGCCAGCCTTGCCAATCGCACAAATCCGTCCATTCTTCAGACCCACATCTGCCTTGTAAATCCCGGTGTGGTCCACGATCAGCGCGTTTGTGATCACAGTGTCAACGGCGCCACCGGCCCGACTGATCTGCGATTGCCCCATCCCGTCGCGGATCACTTTGCCGCCGCCGAACTTGACCTCTTCGCCATAGGTGGTCAGGTCGCGTTCAACCTCGATAATCAGGTCTGTATCGGCCAATCGCACCTTGTCACCCACTGTGGGGCCAAACATATCGGCATAGGTCGCGCGGGAAATTTTCGCAGGCATCGTTTTCTCCTGTCGGATGCGCCACAGGCGCGAATTGTCTTATTTAGGCAGGCTCGGACCACGTTTGCCCAGCCGTTTTACATTTGCAGCCGTCTTGCGGCCCACCGGACGCAGGCCTGCGCTGGCAATTTTATCCATGGATTTTCCAGAAAGCATGGCCTGCGACATTGCCCCCATGGCTGCCACCGCAGCTTGCTGTTTTTCGGTCACCATTCGCATATTCTCGCTGGGTGTAACGGACCAAAAACCCGCCATTCCCGCGACGCGCATCGCAATCACCGATTGCGCTTCCATCGACATACGGGCGAAATCAAACCACAGGCGCAGACCATCATAGGGGTTCATAGGTGCAGGCATAATCAGTTCATCCTTTTAATTTGGCTGAGACATTTTGTGAAATACCAACACATACAACTGGTTAAAGGTCGCCCATAACATTTTGATTAAACCCAAAGACACGCCGTCCACCACGATATGGGACCAACTGGACCTCGCGCGATTGACCAGGTTCAAACCGCACCGCCGTGCCCGCCGCAATATCCAACCGATAGCCGCGCGCCGCAGCACGGTCGAATTCAAGCCCGGGATTGGTTTCTGCGAAATGATAGTGGCTGCCCACCTGGATCGGACGATCGCCCGTATTGGCAACCATCACTGTGATCGCCTCCAGCTCCGCATTCAATATCAAATCGCCTTCCGCGGGAAAGACCTCGCCCGGGATCACTTGCTCGTCTCCTGCCGGGCGCGTGCAGCGCGGCGTTCACGCAGTACCATGCGGCCCACCACCGCCACGCCCACCACGGCAGCGACGATCAGCGCAATATGGAAGGGGGAATGTAGAATATGGCCTGTGGTCAGCGCGTCATGGCTGTGATCGGCATGCGCCAATGCCACCGCCGGAATGACGCTGACAGCAACAGCGGAAAGAAGCGTTTTCATCGAATAAGCCTTTCTTTTCGGCACAATTAACGGATGGGATGATGAACGGTCACCAATTTGGTGCCATCAGGAAATGTGGCTTCGACCTGGATCGAATGGATCATCTGCGCGATACCATCCATACATTGATCTGCTGTGATCACCTCGGCGCCCGCCTCCATCAGATCCGCAACCGAGCGGCCTTCACGCGCGCCCTCTACGACGAAATCTGAAATGATAGCAATGGCTTCAGGGTGGTTCAGCTTCACACCGCGATCCAGACGCCCACGCGCCACCATCGCCGCCAGGCTGACCATCAGCTTTTCCCGTTCACGGGGGGTCAGGTTCATTATGTCCCTCGTTTCTTTAAATCTGCCACACGCGCGGGGGCACAGCCCCCTGGCGCAACGCGCCCATCAAACGCAAAATTTGCTTGCGCAATGGCCAATTGTCACGCGCCAAAAGTCTAATAACGCACTTTCCGTCGAAGCCCGATGCAGCACCTTCAACGCCAGGTTCTGTCAAAACCGCGCGCGCAGCGCCCACCGCATCCTCTGCCCCTTGGGCGCAAAGCACCATAGTCGCCAGTGCACGCGCCGTGCCATGCAGAGCAACGGAATCGGTGCGCGCCAAAACAGGCTGAGTCAGCGACAGCGGCTCAATCATCACTGGTTGTCCTGCCCTGCGAATCTCACGGCGATCGGAAAACCCTAATGTTTCAACGACTTCTCCCATCGCGTGGCGGCCCAACACCACCGCCTCCAACATCAGGCAGCCGGCATCGGCGTCCAGTTCGATCATGGTTTTCCGGTCAAGTTGTGCGTGATCAAATAAGATCGTCTCTTGCGGAAGCCAATCCAGCCAACCACCGGGACCAACGCGGTGATCCACCGTGACCCGCGCAGCCCCGCCATCTGCACGATAGGCCCGTTCCGCGGCCTGCGTGGTCGCAACCATTCGACCGTTTTCGATATCTGCTTGATAAGACAGGGTATCCCCTGATGTCAGCCCGCCGGACGTATTTAAAAACACCACTTCAGGGACCATGCCAACCCGTGGCAGGATCGCCTTGGCCGAGCCCTGCTGTCGTAATCCGCACAAGCGACCCGCGCGAAAGCGCACCATCGCAGCACCATGGCTGCGTTGCAAAATCTGACCGTGTGACGATGATATGCGCGTGTCGAACATTGGGCTCCTCTTGCGGGCATGAAAACGGGTGCACGGGCAAAGGTCCATGATCTGCATAGCCTATGCCGTGACGGCAGCCAAATCCCCTCCTTAATATGAGTAAAAAATAGACGCAACGGCGCATAAATGGGCAAACGCTAACCAAGCGGCCCCAAGCGGCGATCTTCGGACAGAACCACATTCGCTTCCACATGGCCAACGCCAGGCAAGGTCATAACACGCCTGCGCAGCACACGCTCGAAATCAGAAATATCGCGCGCCGTAACCCGCATTCGGTAATCGAATTGCCCCAGAACATGCTGAATTACCTGAACTTCTGGAATCGCACGGGCCGCGCGTTCAAAATCCTCCAAACTGACACGACCACGAGTCGCCAGTTTGATCCCCAAAAACACAGAAACGCCAAAGCCAAGCGCCGCGCGGTCCAGATCCAGCCGCTTGCCGGCAATGATCCCTGCATCCTCAAGCCGCTTGACCCGCCGCCAGCAGGCTGGTTGCGACAGGTTTAACCGCCGCCCAAGCGCTCCGGCATTTTGCGATGCATCCGCTGCCAGCGCACGCAAAATCGCCCGATCCAAGTCATCCAGCGCAATCATAGTGGCAGCTCCGACGTGTCTTTCACCCAACCGATCAACATCAACGCGTCGGTTTCTTGTATATGCGGAAGGGTCAAAATCTGCGTCCGATAGATTGTTTGATAATGCGCCATATCGCGCGCGATGACATTCAACCGCGCATCCGTTTGTCCAAGAAACGTCTGAATTTCAATCACTTCTGGAACAGCGCGGGCCGCCTCCAAAAATTCATCAAAAGCCCGCGGATTGGTCTTATCCAGCACGAAGCGCAGCGATACTTCGACCTCCCACCCCAAGGCACGCCAATTGATCTTGGCGCGAACCCCCTCAATCACGCCATCACTGCGCATTTTTTCAATCCGCCGCCAGCAGGTCGCTGCCGTCACCCCGGCAAGCTGTGCCAAATCGGCATTTGGCAAAGTGGGATCCGCCAGCATATGGCGCAAAATCCTGCGGTCTGTATCATCTATTGGCATGAATTATCCAAATAATCATTTTATTGCGAATACATTTTCTCTCAAATCGGAAAATAACTCAATAAAAGAACGCGTCATGGCAATAAAATCCGTAATTTACCGTTGTAACCTATCTGGAGGAAAAAACATGCGTGTGTTTTATGATCGCGATTGCGATGTGAACCTGATCAAAGAGAAAAAAGTCGCGATCTTGGGCTACGGCAGCCAAGGCCACGCGCATGCGCTGAACCTGCGCGACTCCGGTGCGAAAAACATCGTTGTTGCCCTGCGCGAAGGATCGCCCTCCGCGAAAAAATGTGAAGCCGAAGGCCTGCAGGTCATGGGTATCGCAGAAGCGGCAGCATGGTGCGATGTGATCATGTTCACGATGCCCGACGAGCTTCAGGCAGAAACCTATAAGAAATACGTCCATGACAACCTGAAAGAAGGTTCGGCCATCGCATTCGCACACGGCCTGAACGTTCATTTCGGCTTGATCGAACCCAAAGCCGGCGTTGACATCATCATGATGGCCCCCAAAGGCCCGGGCCACACCGTGCGTGGCGAATACACCAAAGGCGGCGGCGTGCCCTGCCTGTTCGCCGTTGAAAACGATGCGTCGGGCAAAGCGCAAGATATCGCCCTGTCCTATTGCTCCGCCATCGGTGGCGGCCGTTCGGGAATCATCGAGACCAACTTCCGTCAGGAATGCGAAACCGACCTGTTTGGTGAGCAAGCGGTTCTGTGCGGCGGCATCGTTGAATTGATCCGTTGCGGCTTTGAAACGCTGGTCGAAGCAGGTTACGAGCCTGAGATGGCCTATTTCGAATGCTTGCATGAAACCAAGCTGATCGTCGACCTGATCTATGAAGGCGGCATCGCGAACATGAACTATTCGATCTCGAACACCGCGGAATATGGTGAATATGTTTCTGGCCCACGCGTCCTTCCCTACGCAGAAACCAAACAGCGTATGAAAGACGTTCTGACCGACATTCAGACCGGTAAATTTGTACGGGACTTTATGGTCGAAAACGCAGTTGGTCAGCCGTCGTTTAAAGCAACGCGCCGCATCAATGATGAACACCAGATCGAAAAAGTCGGTGAAAAACTGCGCGCGATGATGCCGTGGATTTCCGCGGGCAAAATGGTGGACAAAGAGCGCAACTAAGCGCCCCTTTCCTTTGCTTCAAGAAAAGGCGCCCCCATCGGGCGCCTTTTTGCATGCCCTTTGTGATCTGCCCGCCCAGCGACCACGCCCGTCAGGCAACGCGCTGCGCATGACCAACCAGCAAAGGTCCCTCCCCCAAATCCACAGAAGGGATCAACCGCCACGCGCAAAATGCCGCCCAACTTTCGGGTTGGGTCATGTGGAACCTGGCACTTCTTGGATCGGGCAAGGCCGCACCTGCAGCACGCGCCTTTGCCTCCGCACGCGCTGTACGAATAATATCTTCGGCACGACGCGCCTGACAGGTATCGACAGCATCCATCAACCCACGCCATCCAGCGTGCAAATCAACCCCCGCACTATCAAACAGGTCCGAATAAGCATCTGGCAGAAGATCCGGTGCACAAAATCGATTTAATTCGCTCAGACAACAGCTTAGGTCACGCCGTGCTGCGGCCAGCCGATCGGATGCGGCGTCGCGTTGATCTGCTTGATGCGCCAATTCAACGGGAAGGCTTTGTTCGTGTTCGATCAAATCATCCCAAAGCGTAGCCACATTCCCTTCCAGACCGGCGTCGGTGCTATGCATCATCGCCAGCTCGGTCTCGACCGCAACCAAAGTGGCCCGCAACGCGTCAATTCGACCAAGAGCGGCGATCTCTGCCATCTCGCAAACAGCAATATCACGCGCCGCAGCAGCGATTTGAACAATCGCCTGAACGACGCGCTGCAAACGTCGGTCAACGGTGGCATGACGCGCCGCTGCGCCCACTGCCATCCATTTCGCATCTTGATACATTTCCGCCATCTGCAATCCTCCGATTTCGGGGCCAACGCCCACTTGACGCAGGGGAACATTGCGCGAACGCGGTGAACAAAAGATTAAATCAATCTAAGGTTGTTCTATTTTTGTTCTAAAATGCAAAAAACCGCCGGACCCCGGGTCCGACGGCTCCAATTTGTGTTCGATTATAGTCAGATCAAAAACTGTAGCCCAATCAGACCGAGCGGATGATCTTGGCAAGCGGGTCGAACATCTCGCCATTGGTTGCAATCACAGATTTCGATTCAAAGATATCACGGCCTTCGCGCACCGGGCCAACAAAGCCACCGGCCTCTTTTACGATCACCAGACCTGCGGCGATATCCCACGGGTTGATCTCACGCTCCCAGTAGCCTTCGTAACGGCCTGCTGCAACATAAGCCAAGTCCAGCGAGGCTGCACCCCAACGCCGCACGCCCGCACATACCGGCATCAGCTTGGCAAAATCTTTCAACGTCGCCGGAAGGGTGGATTTTCCAGCGAAAGGCACGCCACAGGCAAACACGGATTCGATCATGTTGCGACGCCCCGAAACGCGCAGGCGCGTCTCATTCATAAATGCGCCAAAGCCTTTTTCGGCAAAAAACATCTCATCTTTGGCGGCATCGAAAATGACACCCGCGATGATTTCACCCTTATGCTCCAAGGCGATGGACACGGCCCAATGCGGCATACCGTGCAAAAAATTTGTCGTGCCATCCAGCGGATCCACGATCCAGCGCCGCGTTGGGTCTGCCCCGGCTTCCTCACCGGTTTCTTCCCCCAGCCACCCATAGGATGGGCGTGCGGCTTGCAGATCTTCTTTGATGATTTGCTCCGCTTCGCGGTCGGCGCGGGTCACGAAATCCCCCGGACCTTTGGAAGACACCTGAAGGTTCTCGACTTCGCGGAAGTCCTTCACGAGCGCACGACCCGCCTTACGGGCAGTCTTGATCATCAAATTGAGATTGGCAGTGCCTTGCATGCGGAGGGCTCCTTAGATTCAAGGCGTTCGGTTACACCGTCAGCCGCGGGAATCCAAGAGTTTTACACCTTGGATTATGCGATAATGCTTAAGTAATGCCGGTTGGGCGGTGTGTTCCCCGCCAAAACCCGCGCCGCACGGCCTAAGCACGTTGCAGCTTGACCGGTTCGCTGCGTGCCAATCGCAGGAAATGCGCCATATAGGGGGCTGTTGCATCATCGCTGCGGGTGGCGGCATACAGGCGTTTGGTCAGCCCGTGTTCGGTCACAGGACGGGTGATATAATCAGGTTGATATTTCGCCTCGCGCAGCACCCAATCGGGCAGCACCGACACACCGCGCCCCGAAGCCACCAACATCAAAATCACCGCAGTCAATTCCACCTGACGGCGCGCCGCCGGTTCAATCCCGGCTGGGATCAACACTTGCGAATAGATATCTGAGCGTGCGCGATCAATGGGATAGGTGATCAGCGTTTGATCCGCAAAATCTTCTGCCGTGACAAATTTCCGCCCTGCCAATGGACTGTTCGCCGCCGCGATAAAAGTGGGTGAATAATCAAATAGCGGGTTAAACGTGATCCCATCCAGCTTTTCAGGGTCGGAAGAAATCACCAGATCCACCTCCTCCCGGTCCAGTGCAGGCAGGGCGCCAAAGGCCAGCCCGGGACGGATATCTATATCCACATCGGGCCAGGCGCGGCGGAACTGCTCTAACACCGGGAACAACCAATCATAACATGCGTGGCATTCAATCGCGATATGCAGCCGTCCGGCGCGACCATCCTCAATGGCGCGGAACTCTGCCTCGGTTGCGGCAACCTCTGGCAAGATTTTCTCTGCCAGGCGCAGCAACTTTTGTCCGGCAGCCGACAATTTCATCGGACGTGAACGGCGCACGAATAATTCCATGCCCGCTTGATCCTCCAGCCCCTTGATCTGGTGCGACAGGGCGCTTTGTGTTATGTGCAATTGACCCGCCGCACGGGCCAGCCCGCCTGAATCATGAATTGCCTTAATAGTGCGCAGGTGCCGAAGTTCGAGATGCATCTTGTTGCCGGGCTCATGTTGATCTTGAAGATTATGAGTTTGTTTCACATCGCAGTTTCAGGCACAAGAGGGACGAACAAAAGGATCATGCCATGAGCACGCCAAATATCAGCTTTGAATTTTTTCCGCCGCAGTCGCTGGAGGCGTCGTTTCGCCTATGGGAGACGGTGCGTGTTCTGGCGCCGCTGCAACCCAAATTCGTTTCGGTCACCTATGGTGCGGGCGGCACAACCCGCAAACTGACACATGAGGCCGTAACAACCATCGGCAAGAACTATGGCGTCAATGTTGCGGCCCATTTGACCTGCGTAAACGCCTCCAAGGAAGAAACGATGGAGATCGTCAATTCCTATGCCGAGGCCGGCGTGACCGAATTGGTGGCCCTTCGTGGTGATCCGCCCAAAGGTCAGGAAAACTTTACGGCACATAAGGATGGGTTTCAGACCTCGATCGATCTGATCGAAGCCCTGGCCAAAGATGGGCGTTTCAACATCCGTTGCGGTGCCTATCCCGAACCACATCCCGAAAGTGCCGATACATTGGCAGATGTACGCTGGCTGAAGCGCAAGGTAGAAGCGGGCGCGACATCGGCCATCACTCAGTTCTTCTTTGAAGCAGACACGTTCTTCCGCTTCCGCGATCTTTGCGAAAAAGAAGGCGTGAATGCCAAGATCATACCGGGCATCTTGCCGATCCAATCCTGGAAAGGCACGAAACGGTTTGCGCAATCCTGTGGCACCAAGATCCCCGCGCATCTGGAAGAAGCCTTTGAAGCCGCTGTGCGCGATGACCGAGAGCAGCTTCTGGCAACCGCGCTGTGCACCGAGCTTTGCGATACGCTGATCCAGGGCGGTGTCGAGGATTTGCAATTTTACACGCTAAACCGCCCGAACATGACCCGCGATGTCTGCCATGCGCTTGGCATCACGCCGCGCGCCAGCTTGGAAGATGTGGCCTGATCCATAGGTCATCGACGCTTAAAACAGCAAACGCCCCGATGTCCGCATGAAACGGTTTTCGGGGCGTTTTTAATTTCATTGCAGATGATTACACCGCAACATCGGCCTTAATCGCAGCATGCGGCGCATAGCCATCCACAACAAAATCTTCGATTTTGTAACCGTCGATACTGTCGGGCTTGCGCGCAAGCTGCATCGTGGGGAACGTGCGCGGCGCACGTGACATTTGTTCGCGCGCCTGATCCAGATGGTTCAGATACAGATGCACGTCCCCACCTGCCCAGATGAATTCGCCCGGCGTCAGCCCGGCTTGTTGCGCCAGCATCAGCTGAAGCGCGACAGCGCCTACATAATTGAACGGCGCCCCCAACAGCAAATCGACCGAGCGTTGGAACATCAGGCAATTGAGCCGGCCATCCGAGGTGACATGATATTGATACACCATATGGCAGGGCGGCAGCGCCATTCCACCCAGCTCTGCGACATTCCAGCCATGAAACAGCATCCGGCGGCTTGACGGGTTTTCCCGCAGAGTTTGCACCAGCGTGGCGATCTGATCATATTCTTGCCCATCCGCCCCCATCCAACGGCGCCACTGTTTGCCGTAAACCGGGCCCAGCTCCCCCCATTTCGCGGCAAAGGCATCATCGGCTACGATCCGCGCCTCGAATGCCTCTTGCGAGATATCCTCGCCGCTTTCACGGCGATAGGCCGCAAGGGGCCAGTCGCTCCAGATGCGAACATTTTCGCGCAGCAAAGGCTGGATATTCGTGCCACCGGTCAAAAACCACAGCATCTCTTTTACAGCCGTTTTCCAATACACCCGTTTGGTGGTCAGAATGGGCACCTGCCCACCAGACAGGTCAAACCGGACCATGGCCCCAAAGACAGACCGGGTACCAACCCCGGTCCGGTCGACCCGCTCATCCCCGCTGGTCAAGACCCGATCCATCAGGTCAAGATACTGATATTCTGGATGGCGCATCGCACGATCTCCCGTCAAAAAATCTGCTCCTCTATGTGGCGGATTCGCCCGCGCGGCACAACCTTTCACTGGCTGGGACTGACGCTCAACGGACAGGCAAGGACACATACCAACGCACAAAAGCGTCGCCAACCACATCGATAAGTTTAACTTTGCACATCCCTACATATCGCGGATCATTTTGCGCTTCTTACCATATCCGGCATTCACCCCCGCGCAGTGTCGCAGCGATGGCACGCCATCGGCGGAAAGCGTTAACCAGACTATGCCGGATAATTGACTTTCCGTGACCTATACAGGAGCCTTCCCCCCAGGCAGGACCACAGAAAGAAAATAACAATGTCGAGATTTGCGCTCCCTTTGACGGCGCTGTTGGCGCTTGGGCTGGCAGGTTGCAGCGGCTCTGCCGTGATCCAACCTGAAGACGAAACCACAGAAGAAACCAGCGAAAGCACGGATGAAACGCCGACAACGGTAGATAGCACTGACCCGAACACTGACAACGCGATGTTCTTATTCGACGAAAGCGCAAGTTTAACGCTGAATTCCGTCGAATATGACGATACAACCGATACATTGGTGATCAACAACCTGCCCTATGACGGGCCAGACATGACCTATGATCGCAGGGGTGAATTTAACGGCGTGCCGATTTATGCCAGCCGTCAAAGCTCTATCGGCGGTATTCCGACCAAGGGGATCTTGGATTACTACGCTGTCTTTATCAGCAATGACGATATGGAAGCCATGAGCGCCGCCAGCTCGGACTGGCAAAACGCGGGCTTTGCCGGTGCCAAGCTGCAGCGCAATACATTTGCCCTGCCAGCAGGCGATTCTGGCACGAATATCGGTGAATATATTTATATCGGGACCTATGCCGCCACGCGGACCTTCAACGGTAAGACCGGGCTGGAATTTGTGACAGGCGATATCAACCTTGCGCTGGACATCCTGGACGTGGATCCCGACAGCGGGCAACAGGGTACCGTGATGGGCACGATATCAAACCGCGCGCGTCAGACCACCGATGGGGTTAGCAAACGCGCATTGCCTAATGTGCAGCTGGAAACCGTAACATTTGAGACCGATACCGGACGGTTTGAGGGCGGCACAGCGACCTCTTATCTGCCGAATGCCTCGACGGTCACGGTGCAAGACAGTGGCAGCTATCAGGGTATGATTGCGGGTGACGATGGCACAAGCATGGGCGCTTTGGTCAACATCACCGGCCCGGCCGAGATGCAAGAGGTCTATTATGAGGTCATCAAATGGGAGGGCACGCAGCCTGTCGCCGGGATCGACCAATCCGGCCAGCCTATCGTCGTAGACACACCGATCTCTGGCACCGTTTCTGCACTGGAGCAAATTGGCGCGGATACCGTGCAAACCCGGGTTGAAGCGGGCGAAAGCGTCGGGACATTGGCCGCAACATTGACCGTGCCAAGCAATGTGACCGTGACCTCGCAATCCACATCTCTGGACAGTCAGGTGTTCCAATCGGATGAAACCGCGCGCGAATTGGGTGTGGCGATCTCTGAACAAGTCACGGAGTAAGCGAATGCCGCGATTTGCGCGCATTGCCAGCTGCACCGCCGCGATGTTTGCGGCGGTGCTTTGTGCTGCGGCGCTGCCCCCTTCCAATGCCTATGCACAATCTCCAACGCAGGCCGGGTCAGACACGCCACAGCGCCTGACCCGTGCGCAGGCACGCGATTACGCACGCTCCTTGCTGGAGGCAAAGCAATACCGTGCCGCCCGCGCAATCGCGCAGGGGTTGTTACAGGCCGATGCACAGGATTTTGATGCGCTTTTGGTGTTATCACGCGCGCAGGCCGAATTGGGGGAACTGGACGCCGGGCGCGATGCCGCGGGGCGTGCCTGGGATCAGGCAGATAGCGACGGGCAGAAATACCTTGCGGCCTATACGATGGCCCAGGCCCTGAACGCTGGGGGCAATTACACCCGGGGCCAGCTGTGGCTGCGCCGGGCCGCAGAACATTCCCCTGAACCGATGCTGAAGGCAATCGCCCGCACCGAATTCGGCCGGATGCGCGAACGCAATCCGCTGTCAGTCAACCTGCGCTTTGCGATCATGCCCACCTCCAACCTGAACAATGGCTCTGCCGAGGCATGGCAACCTGATGATCTGCCCTTTGCGGTGCAGCCCAGTGGATCTGGCCTGCCACTGTCTGGCGTGGCCGGATCAGTGGGGGCGGATCTGTCCTACCGTCTGGCACGGCACGCGCAGTCGGAAACCTCTGCCCTGTTTGGGGCCGATTATCGCAGCTATGCCTTGTCATCGGACGCCAAGCGCAAGGCGGAAGATGTCTCGGGCGCCGATTTCGCCTTTGGCAGCGTGGCCATTGGGTTGGAACATCGCGGCACGTTGCAGCCGAACACACGTGATTATCGTATCGCGGGCCGTGCCGGGCGCAGTTGGTATGGCGGTGATGGGCTGTATGATTTCGCACGTCTGGATGCCGGATTGGGCCAACGCATTGCCCCACGCGACATTTTGCACCTACGCGGCGTGACCGAACATCAAAAGGGGCTTGGCACGCGCTCTGATGTCGACCGGCTGCAAGCCAGCCTGACATGGAGCCACCTGACCGATAGCAAAGACCTGCTCAGCCTTGGCCTGACAGTTCTGGACAGCGACAGCACAGGCGAAACATTGAACTATCGTCAGGTCGCGCTGGATCTTGGCTATCGCCTAGGGGCACCGGTAAAAGGCGTTTCATTGGATCTGGGCCTTGGCCTGACCCATCGTATGCATCCTGACTTTCCGTTCATGCGAGACGGGCAAAGCGACACCTCTGCCGACGCGCATCTAAGCGCAACATTCTCCCAGGTAGATTATTTTGGCTATGTCCCGGTTGTCACCTTGAATGCGCGCAAATCCATTGCGGATGTGCCGCTGTATGAAAGCGAAAGTCTGGGTGTTTCCGTCGGGTTGCGTTCGGCGTTCTGACAACGGGGGTTGCCGTCGGCAACCGATGCGCTACCGTTTGCCGCGAACTGGATCGGTGGTGGCCTACCATGTGCCGCCTGGATCCTGACAAAAAGGAAAATGCTATGAAGATCGAATATTTGCATACAATGGTGCGCGTGCTGGATCTGGACAAGACCATCGCGTTTTTCAAGCTTCTGGGTCTGGTTGAACGGCGCCGGATTGAAAATGAAAAGGGCCGATTTACATTGGTGTTCCTGTGCCCACCCGGACAAGAGGATGGCCGCGCCGATGTCGAGCTGACCTATAATTGGGATGGCGATACCGGCTTGCCATCTGACAGCCGCCATTTCGGCCATCTGGCGTATAAGGTCGAAAATATCTACGAGCTTTGCGCGCAGCTGCAAGCGGCAGGTGTGACGATCAATCGTCCGCCACGCGATGGTCATATGGCCTTTGTCCGCTCCCCTGACAATGTGTCGATTGAGCTGCTGCAAATGGGGGACGCACTGCCCCCGGCAGAACCTTGGGCAAGCATGGAAAACACCGGCAGCTGGTAAGCCGCGTCAAAAATCCAGCCCGCGCACCCAAAAAGCATTGGCGCAGTGCAACGATCTGCGGCCCCCGATCGGGGCCGTTTTCATTTGCTAAACTTATCGGCCAGACGCTGCAATGGGCTGCGCGCATCCGCCTGCGGCACAGCGTCGGCTTTGGCCGCAGGCGTGGCCTTGCCCATGGGTGCGTCAGAGGGCGCTGCAGCCTGGGGCACAGGCTTACCCTGTGGCCGTGTCCCTGTGGAGCTGCGCGGCGGCGCAACACGCAGGCTGACCGCGTTCAGAAACTTGGCACTGTCACCCGCCGCCAGTGCAGGCGCACCGTCCGACAAGCCGCGCATCAAATCATCCAGCATTGTGGCCTCCGCCTTGGCGAAATCCCCCAGCACATAGGCGGCAACACGGTCCTTATGTCCGGGATGGCCAATCCCCAGCCGAACGCGCTGATATTCGGGCCCAATATGCCCATGGATAGAGCGCAAACCATTATGCCCAGCGTGCCCGCCACCTTGTTTTACCCGGCATTTTCCGGGTGCCAGATCCAGCTCGTCATGGAACACGGTAATCGCATCCGGCGTCAGCTTATAAAAATCCACCGCCGCACGCACAGCCTGCCCCGACAGGTTCATAAATGTATCAGGTTTCAACAGCGCGATACGTTGTGACCCCAAGCGGCCTTCGCTCAACTGCCCATGAAACTTACTGCGAAACGGGGCAAAACCGTGATCCACCGCAATCTGATCCAGCGCCATGAACCCTATGTTATGACGGTTTCCCGCATATTTCGCGCCCGGATTTCCAAGCCCCACCCAGAGTTGCATCGCCTTGCTCCTGTGTCATCGCAGTCATGGGCCTGCGCCCAGATAATGGGATAGGATATGGCGGTGCAAGGGGAAAGAGCCTTACCCGCCGATTGCCACCCCTTGCGAGGTCCGACCCAAAGCAATAGCACTGAGCCTGCCAAAAAATGAAAGATGCCCCATGATTACATTGATCGTCGCACGTGCACGCAACGGAGCCATCGGCAAGGGCAATGAAATCCCGTGGCATGCGCCACAAGACCTGAAGATGTTTCAACGCGAAACCATGGGCGGGGCAATTATCATGGGCCGTAACACATGGGACAGCCTGCCATTCAAGCCGCTGAAAAACAGGTTCAACTGCGTCGTGTCCAAAGACACCAGCCTGTCCGAGAACGTGTTCCAAGACATCAAAAGCGCGATTTCCGCCTGCCATGCGCAGGGCCATCAACGAATTTACGGTATCGGCGGCGAAGGAATTTACAAGGCGATGCTACCATTGGCACAGCGGTTGATGATCACCGAAGTGGATCTGACCATTGATGCGGCCGACGCCTATTTTCCCGAAATTGACGAAGCCGACTGGACACAACTGGCCCGGCGCACCCTGCCCGATGACCGGTTGACCTGCACATTGCGGGAATTGGTGCGCAAAGACATGACACCCTTCGCAACGCGCTGACATGCGCGAAAGGCCAACAGGCCAATCGCGTCATGTTAGAAGGCAAAGCCGGCACTCAAAACCAAAGCACTTACACAGGCACTGATACAAACATACTCATCAACCCGGCTCCGCCACCCCTTGCCCACCACTTGAGGCCGGTAGGCACAAGATGGCAAGGAGACATTAACAACCTGCCAACAAAATTCATTTTTGTAAAGCATTTTCAAATACTTAGCGTAGGTTATTATAAGCCAACTTATCAATCCATGCCTTCAAGGCGGTCACCGCGGCTGGCTCATCCAGAAATGGGATATGCGCGCGGTCGGGGACCTGTGCGAAAATCATATCGGGACGGCGCTTGCGCATTTCATCCGCTGTGGCCTGCGACAGCAATGCCGAGTTTTCTCCCCTGATCAAACAAACCGGCAAAGCTTGTAAGGCATCAAAGGCAGGCCAGGCCTCTGGCAGATCACCCTGAAATGCGGCCAGGAATGGCTCTCTCAACGCTGGATCATATTTAATACGCAGCCCTTCGGGCGTTTCGTCATATTGGTTGCGAACCTCTTGCGCCCAGCGGCTGGCAGGCACATTCTTGAACCCCGCCATCAGCGCAGGCAATTTCGCTGCCAGATCGTCATAGGTTTTGGCCGCAGGCTGACGGCCGATATAGTCGAAAATATGATGCAATCCCGCGGTTTCTAACTTCGGCCCGACATCATTCAGGCAAACCCCCAATAGACGCGCCTGCGCCACCATGCCCAGATACATCGCTATCAGCCCCCCACGAGAGGTTCCAAGGATCGCGGCCTGCTTGATCCCCAAATGATCCAACAAAGCCAGTGCATCGGCCCCCTCTTGCAGCACTGTATAACTGGCAGCGCCGGTAAAGGCCGATTGCCCGCGCCCGCGATAATCCATTCGGATCAGCTGAACATCGCGCAGATGCGGCGCGACATAGTCAAAATCACGCATATTTCGGGTCAGCCCTGACAATGCCAGAACCGGCACCCCCTGCCCTTCGACGGAATAGGCAAGCATCGCGCCATCGGCTGCAGCAAAAAATTTCGTCGTCATGGGGCCCCCTATGGTTTGCATACCAAACCAACTATAAGATAGGGACAGGAGAACACCACGATGATGATTGCCCCATTGTATATGATTGCCGCGCTTGCCGAAATCGCAGGCTGTTTTGCTGTTTGGGCATGGCTGCGCAGCGGCCACAGCATATTCTGGCTCATCCCTGGCATTGGGTCTTTGGTCTTATTTGCCTATCTGCTGACGCTTAGCCCGGCCGATACGGCGGGGCGGGCCTATGCTGCCTATGGCGGGATCTACATCGCGGCATCTTTGGGATGGATGTGGAGCGCCGAGGGCCAAGCGCCTGACCGCTGGGATCTGATCGGGCTGCTCCTGTGCCTATGCGGCGCAGCAATCATCCTATGGGCGCCGCGCAGCGGCTAGCAAAACGGGCCCCAAAGGGCCCGCGCAAGGTTTCACATAGATGACAGCAGATCAGATATTGTCTGATTGCGGCATGCCCAAGACATGATAGCCGCTGTCAACCGTGACGATTTCGCCAGTGGTGCAATTGCCATAATCCGAGGCCAACCAAACCGCTGTGCCGCCCACCGCCTCTAATGTCGCGTTCTGGCGCATAGGTGCATTGGCTTCGGTATGACGGAACGTTTTGCGCGCTCCGCCGATCGCGGCACCTGCCAAGGTTTTCATCGGGCCGGGACTGATCGCATTGACCCGGATACCCTGTGGACCCAGATCATTGGCCAGATACCGGACCGAGGATTCCAGCGCCGCCTTGGCCACACCCATAACATTGTAGAACGGCGTGACCCGGTTTGACCCGCCATAGGTCAAAGTGATCATCGACCCGCCTGCTGGCATCAGCTCGGCGGCGCGATTGGCCACATCGATGAAACTATAGCAGCTGATATCCAAAGCGACCTTGAAATTGTCGCGCGAGGTATCTTTGAACCGCCCGGCCAATTCCGACTTATCGGCAAAGGCAATGGCATGGACCACGAAATCAATCGTGCCCCATTCCTGTTTCAACGTGGCAAATGCGGCATCCATCGACGTGTCATCGGTGACATCCACATCCACCATCAGGGTTACGCCAACGCTATCGGCCAGCGGCTTTACCCGCTTACCAAAAGCGTCACCCTGATAGGAAAATGCCAGTTCTGCACCTTCCGCGGCCAAAGCCGAGGCGATGCCCCACGCAATAGAGCGCTCATTGGCGACACCCATGACAAGCCCACGCTTGCCCTTCATCAAATCAGCCATGTGCCTTAATCCAACTTAATCGCGATATTTACTCATCAACAGCGACGCGTTGGTGCCGCCAAAGCCAAAGCTGTTCGAAAGGATCGAATCATGCTCGACATTTTCCACGACTTCGGTCGCGATTTCTTCGGGGCGAATCTCGGGATCCAGCTGCGTGACATTGATAGATGGCGCGATAAAATTGCCCTCCATCATCAGCAACGAATAGATCGCCTCATTGACACCGGCCGCACCCAACGCATGGCCTGTCATTGATTTGGTCGATGAAATCGGCGCGTGATCTTCGCCCAAAACGCGGCGCACGGCCTGCACTTCGGTGACATCGCCAACCGGGGTCGAGGTGCCATGCGCATTCACATAGGTCACTTTGCGCCCTTCTGGCAGTGTCGACATCGCCAGCTTCATGGACCGTTCGCCGCCCTCACCCGAAGGGGCAACCATATCATAGCCATCCGAGGTCGCGCCGTAACCGGTGACTTCGGCATAAATCTTGGCACCGCGCGCTTTTGCGTGCTCCAGCTCTTCCAACACCAACATGCCGCCGCCGCCACCGATGACAAACCCATCTCGGGTGGCATCAAAGGCGCGCGCCGCCGTTTCGGGCGCATCATTATATTTCGATGACATCGCGCCCATTGCATCAAACAAGCATGACAGCGACCAATCGACCTCTTCACCGCCACCGGCGAAGACGATGTCTTGTTTGCCCATTTGGATCAGTTCGACACCATTGCCAACGCAATGCGCCGAAGTCGAGCAGGCCGACGTGATCGAATAATTCACGCCTTTGATCTTAAACGGCGTCGCAAGGCAGGCGGACACGGTGGATGACATGCATTTCGTCACCATGAAGGGGCCCATCCGTTTCGGGCTGCCCTTTTCTTTGACGATCTGATGTGCCTGGAACACGTTCGAGGTTGACGGACCGCCAGACCCTGCAACAAGGCCGGTGCGTTCGTTCGACACCTGCTCATCGGTGAGGCCTGAATCCGCGACCGCCTGTTTCATGGCAACATAGGCATAGGCCGCAGTCGGCCCCATAAAGCGCAATTGACGCTTGTCGATTTCAGCGGCCAGATCGATCTGCGGCACGCCTGCGATCTGACTGCGGAACCCGTTGTCCGCGTAATCTTGCTGGAACGTAATGCCAGAGCGGCCAGCTTTTAGGCTGTCCGAAACTTCGGCGGCGGAATTGCCGATGGGGCTGACAATGCCCAGACCGGTGATGACAACGCGGCGCATGGGGCCTCCTGTTTGTTCGGGTAGATCAGGTCTCGGACAGAGCGACTTTCATATCCTTGACCTGGTAGATCACTTCGCCATCCGCCTCAACGATGCCGTCGGCAACGCCCATGGTTAAACGGCGGGTCTGGATCGCTTTGGTAAAGTCGATTTTATAGGTCAGCATTTTACGGTCTGGGCGCACCATACCGGTCAGCTTTACCTCACCAACGCCCAAAGCATAACCGCGACCCTGCCAGCCACGCCAGCCGAGGTTGAATCCGGTCAATTGCCACAGACCATCCAGCCCAAGGCAACCGGGCATGATTGGATTTCCCGGGAAGTGGCAGTCGAAAAACCACAGATCAGGTGTGATATCGAATTCAGCCAGAACGTGGCCTTTACCATGCGCACCGCCATCGCCCGAAATTTCGGTGATGCGGTCCATCATCAGCATCGGTGGTGCTGGAAGCTGCGCATTGCCCGGGCCGAAAAGCTCGCCACGCGCGCATTTCAAAAGATCGTCCCGATCAAAGCTCGACGGAAAATCTGCCATAAGCCAATGTCCCCTTTGGGTAGTGTTCTGCCCCCTCTAACACCGCCACACATGATCACGCAAGGATGTAACCTTGCCGCAGCGCGGCGTAAATCCAGCGCCCCCACCGCTTGGCGCTGTGAATTGCCTCTGTTTACATGGGATTTCACGCCATCATGACCGGATTGATTGAAACCCCGGCCCATCCAGTGCATATTACAGTTCAGGAGACCGGATATGACCACGATTACACCAGAACAGGAACGCGGGCGCGATTGGCTGGCCAAAGGCGGGCTGCGCCCCACACGGCAGCGTCTGTCGCTGGCGACCTTATTGGTGGGCGACGGCGAAAACCGCCATGTCACCGCTGAGGGCCTGCATACCGCCGTGCAAGCCGCCGGTGACAGCGTGTCTTTGGCCACGGTCTACAACACGTTGCGGGCGTTTTGCGATGCCGGCCTGGTGCATGAGGTCACAGTAGACGGCACGCGCAGCTATTTCGACACGCGGCTGGACGATCATCCGCATTTCTTTTGGGAAGATGAAAACCGCATCTCTGACGCCCCGGCAGCCGATCTTGAAATTGTCCGCCTGCCAGAGGCGCCACAAGGCTATGAAATCGCGGCCGTCGATGTCGTTGTCAGGCTGCGCAAACTGTAATGTCGCGGATCAATGCGGGTGTTTGATAAAGATCTGACCCCGATCACCAGCACGCAATGTATCGCGAACCTGTGGAAAATCGCCGTGGCGCACCAGCTCTAGAAAACGGCGATTCATCCGGGTTTGGTCACCTGGATACAGCGCCTCCCACCCTTTACCATAAACGTCAGGCAGAACAAACTCACCTGGATCACGCTTGTCGATCCGCTTCTTGATCTTATCCAGAAGTGCGCTTTGCATTGGCATCTCCGTTGCTGTCATGGAGGTTGGATGTGGGGCACCGAGGCCCCAAGGCAAGACCAAACAGATCAGATTGATCCAGCTTCAACCATATAATTATTGGCTGTGCACATCGACGCATCGTCAGAAGCCAGGAACAGCACCATCCGCGCAATATAATGCGGCTGAATCAAATCCGGCAGACATTGCCGTGTGCGATGCGATTCCAACGCCTCTGGGCTGGCCCATAAGGTTTTTTGCCGATCCGTCATCACCCAACCGGGCACGACTGTGTTCACCCGGATCCGGTGGCGCCCCAGATCACGCGCCATTGTCCGCGTCAGCCCATGCACCGCCGCCTTGGCCGTGGCATAGGCGGGGAAATCACCACTGGCCTGCCACCAGCTGTTGGACCCCATATTGATGATAGAGCCGGCACCCTTATCAATCATCCCCGGCGCAACAGATTGAATCGCAAAGAACATATGACGCAGATTCACATGTTGGCGTTCATCCCAATAGGCTGCGTCAATCTCTTTCCAATCATGGCGATCATCGCGCGCGGCATTGTTCACCAAGACATCAGCGGGGCCGTTGCGCTCGGCCAGGCGCGTTAAAGCGGCCTGAAACGCGTCAATATCGCGAATATCGGCCTGCTCAAATGCCACATCCAGCCGCGAGGCCAAACCCGCGCCCGCCTCTGCATCCAGATCAACAAAGCCCACACGCGCCCCCTGCTGTGCAAATGCGGTGACAATTTCGGCACCAATGCCAGAGGCACCGCCGCTGATGATCACCGATTTCCCAGCCAGGCTTGGATAGATCGCAAATTGCTTATTCATTGAAAATCTCCTCTTCCCCAAGCGCGACGATGCCCCCGCCCCGCCTAACGTTCAATGAAAAACGACGCTTTTTCTGCCCAGGCTGTGTTTGACGTGGCGACCGTGAATATCCGCCCCCCAACAGCGCCGCAGCCATTACCATAGAAAAGGCACCCCGAAGGGTGCCTGCCGTTGTCAACAGATCCGCGCCGGATCAATCCTTCGCGCGTTCTACATAAGACCGGTCTTCGGTCTGGATCACGATACGCGTGCCTGCGCCAATATGCGGCGGCACCATAACACGGATATCACCGGTGCATGTCGCCGGTTTATAGGACGAAGATGCGGTCTGACCCTTGACGACCGGCTCTGTCTCTTCGACCTCAACCGTAACACGCTGGGGCAATTCGATCGCGATACATGCGCCGTTATAGGTTTTCAGATAGACCCGCAGACCATCGCGCAAAAACACTTTGGCGTCGCCGATGACGTCATCTTGCACCGAGATCTGCTCATAGGTGTTTGGCTCCATGAAATGGTAGCCTTCGCCATCGTCATACAGGAAATCATATTCCGTTTCCTCGACATGGGCGCGTTCCAGCGTCTCGGTCGTTTTCCACCGCTCGGACACTTTGGTGCCATCGGAAATGCGGCGCATGCTGACCTGCGTGACAGGCGTGCCTTTGCCGGGGTGAAAATTCTCAGCGGTCAACACAACATAAAGTTGTTCGTTGATTTCGACGACATTGCCCTTGCGCACTTGCGAGGCGATGACTTTGGCCATGATCGGTTCCTTGGCTTTGGGATGGCCCGTGATTGGGCGATACACTGTCAGGCACTGGCGCCCGGATGGCGTGTCGCCTAAACCATTCTTGAGCAGAATTCCAGTTCAAAGCCGATGCAGGAGCCGCCTTGATGCCCGAAACACCGTTGTGGGACCGTGATCGCCATGCAGATCGCCGGCCAGCGCTGCTGGCACGCAACCGGATCCAATCCGCGATCCGCAATTGGCTGACAGCGGAGGATTTCATCGAGGTCGATCCCTGCGCGCTGCAAATTAGTCCGGGCAATGAAACCCATCTGCATGCATTCGCCACCCAGGCCGTTGGCAATGATGGGGTCGCGCATATGCGCTATCTGCATACATCGCCGGAATTCGCGATGAAAAAGCTGCTGGCCGCGGGGGAGGAACGAATTTTTTCCTTTGCCCATGTATGGCGCAACCGCGAGCGTGGCCCCCGCCACAGCCCGGAATTCACCATGTTGGAATGGTATAGGGTTGGCGCTTCCTACGAGGTTTTGATGGAGGATTGCGCACAGATTTTGGCGCAGGCCGCGCGGGCGGCACATATCGATAGGCTGCGCTACAAAGACGCAAGCTGCGATCCCTTTGCCACGCCAGAACGCATGTCCGTACAAGAGGCCTTCACCCGCTATGCAGGTATCAATCTGTTGTCCAGCGTCGACCCCGATGGCAGCACAGATGCCGCCGCCTTGCGGACACAGGCCCGCGCCGCCGGTCTTCGCGTGACTGAGGAGGACAGCTGGTCAGATATGGTGTCGAAAATCCTGGTGGAACGGGTCGAGCCGCATCTTGGCCATGGTCGCGCAACGATTTTGGACCGCTATCCAACACCCGAAGCAGCACTGGCCCGGCGCACCCCGGATGATCCGCGCGTGGCTGAACGGTTTGAACTTTACGCCTGTGGGGTCGAACTGGCGAATGGGTTTGGCGAATTGACCGACCCGGTCGAACAACGCGCCCGATTCGAAGCCGATATGGCCGAGAAAATGCGAATTTACGGCGAAACCTATCCGATCGACGAAGATTTTTTGGCCGCATTGGCACATATGCCAGAGGCATCGGGCATTGCTATGGGGTTCGACCGGCTTGTGATGCTGGCCACCGCCGCGCCTTCTATTGATGCCGTGATTTGGGTGCCTGCCGGCTAACGGCTAGAGGAAGGGTGTCAGGTGCCGATACAGGCGCAAGACCTCCATCGACACGACCTCCAAGGCGCGTTTATGCGTCGCTTCCAGCACAACTTCTGGCGCGCAGCCTTCGTCATGGGCCTCAAGAAAGCGTTCGGCACATAAGCACCAACGATCACCGGGCTTTAGCCCCATAAAACCGTATTCCGGGCGCGGCGTTACAAGGTCATTGCCGATATAACTGGACCAGGCCAGAAATTCTGCCGTCATCAATGCGCACACCGTATGACTGCCCTGATCTTGTGCACATGTATTGCAATGCCCATCGCGAAAAAATCCGGTAACCGGGGCCATCGAACATGGTTCTAACGCTGTTCCCAGAACATTGACCGATGGCTCTTTGTCCATACCGCATCCCCCGCTAGATGACCTGCGCACAAATGCGCATGGTCCAAGCCTGACGCGCGGCTGATCCAGTGTCAACGGCTTGTGCCGGAACACACGCGCAGTTCAATAGATGTAGCGGATCTGATCGGTCCAATACCGTTCCATCCGGCGCAGGGTTCGGTTCATTTCGTCCATCTGGTTGAAATCAATCACACCGCGCTGCTCCATACCATCCGCATGGCGTTCAAAAAGCTCTTCGACCGCGTCGCGCAAATTGCGCCCTTTTTCGGTCAGCTTCACCCGCACGGATCGCCGGTCAATTTCGCAGCGTTGATGGTGCATATAGCCCGTCTCAACCAGCTTCTTGAGGTTGTAGCTTACGTTAGAGCCCTGATAATAGCCGCGGCTTTTCAGCTCACCAGCCGTTACCTCATTCTCACCGACATTGAACAGCAATAGCGCCTGCACAGGATTGATTTCAAGTATCGCAAGACGTTCAAATTCGTCTTTGACGACATCCAAAAGCAAACGGTGCAAACGCTCCACCAGTGACAGGGTGTCAAGATACCCGGTCATCAAGCCGGGACGTGTGCCGTCCTTCAGCTCGTTCAATTCGTCTTGGCCCACCGGGGTCTGAATACTCATCCTGTTCTCCGCTATATCACTCCCGGAGAAACATTGCCTCAGAACCGCAAATTTTCAGTTAAGCGCAGAAAATCTTTCAACAATATGCTGAAAAATATCACAAATCAGCCGCGAACCCCCTTGGCCGCTGCGTCAACCGTGCCGTGTTTTCGCGAAATTCGCGACATCTGATAACAATTCTAAATATTCTTCTGGGCACGCCCGCTGTCCTGTCGTCCAAGGATACAGGTCTTGGTCATATTCATCCAGCAGCAGGTCAAACAGATCCAGCTGGGCGTCGGACATGGTCGCCAAGCGCGCATCTGCATAGGGACCAAGCATCAGGTCCATTTCCTTGGTGCCACGCCGCCAGCTGCGCATTTGCATCCGCTTCAAACGCGCCTCGCGTGGGGTTACACCCGTTTCGCTCATGCCATTTCTCCCGCAACCAATTTCCGCTCCAGCCGACCCAGCCGAGCATCCAACTCTTCTAATACCGTACGAATCTCACGAATTTCAGTGATCGTTTCGCGTTCGCTGCCTGTCTCTTCCACCGCAGCGGGTGGCCCGTCAAGGCCTTCGCCCTCACCTGTCAGCAGCCACATCAGTGAAACATTCAACACGCCCGCCAACATCTGCAGCCGGTTCGCACGTGGATCGGACACGTCATCCTCCCACGCCAACACAGTATCATGTCGCACGCCCAGTTTCGCGGCCAGCTCCTGCTGGTTCAAATTGGCGGCCTCGCGTGCACCGGTCAAACGGTCGCCAAATGTCGCCGCCTGTGCGCTATACCAATCATCGGTCATTATGCCCTCCTCTTGAACGCCGTCGCGGCCAAGCGTAAGACATGGGTCGGTAAGTTACAAACCGAGGCCGTCCTTATGTCTTTCCTATCGCAGAGCCTATCGCGCGTAAAACCCTCCCCGACCGTCGCAATGACCGGCAAAGTTGCCGAATTGCGTGCGCAAGGGCGCGACATCATTGGCCTATCCGCCGGTGAGCCCGATTTCGACACACCGCAAAATATCAAAGATGCTGCGATTGACGCAATCCAGCAGGGCAAAACGAAATACACCGCTGTTGACGGGATTGCCGAGCTGAAACAGGCGATCTGTGCCAAGTTCAAACGCGACAATGATCTGAACTATACCCCGGCTCAGGTCTCGGTTTCGACTGGTGGCAAGCAGGTCTTGTTCAACGCTTTCCTGGCGACGCTGAACCCCGGTGATGAGGTCATCATCCCGACGCCCTACTGGGTCAGCTATCCTGACATGGTGTTGATTGGTGGCGGCACTCCGGTATTTGTCCAAGGTGAGGCCGAGCGCGGCTATAAAATCTCGCCTGAGGCGTTGGAAGCGGCGATAACCGAAAACACCAAATGGTTCTTGTTCAACTCACCATCTAACCCCTCGGGTGCGGGCTACACCGCCCAGGAATTGAAGGCGATCACCGATGTCTTGATGCGCCATCCGCATGTATGGGTGATGACGGATGACATGTATGAACATCTGGTATTCGATGATTTCAAATTCGCCACGCCCGCACAGGTGGAACCCCGCCTGTATGACCGCACATTGACGGTGAACGGCGTATCCAAAGCCTATGCGATGACAGGATGGCGGATCGGCTATGCCGCCGGCCCTGTTGAGGTCATCGCAGCCATGCGCAAAGTGCAGTCGCAATCGACCTCCAACCCCAGCTCGGTCAGCCAATGGGCGGCGGTAGAGGCGTTAAACGGGCCGCAGGATTACATCCGCGACAGTGTCGATGTTTTCAAACGGCGACGGAATTTGGTTGTGGATGGGCTGAATGAATGCCCCGGCATCACCTGCGCCACACCCGACGGGGCGTTCTATGTCTACCCGTCTATCGCGGGCTGCATCGGCAAGACATCACCGGCGGGTACAGTGATCACCGATGATGCGGCCTTTGCCAGCGCGCTGCTGGACGAAGCGGACGTGGCCGTCGTTTGGGGCGCAGCCTTTGGCCTGTCGCCAAACTTCCGCATCAGCTATGCGACATCGGATGAGGCACTTACAGAGGCCTGCGCACGCATCAAACGTTTCTGCGAAAGCCTAAGCTGATAGCCCCCTCTTAACGCCCGACGATCAAGGACGATGACCTGATGAGCGATCTGCCGGAATTCTATTTTCGTGTGCGTGACAACGGCGCAACCGTGTTTCGCGTTGACACTGAAAACCGGCAGCGCCGGATCGAAATGGATCAAATTGCGATGGTCAACATCCGCAATGGCGAGGTCAAACCTCATGGTGGGCGCGATCTGTCGGCGCAAGAGATGGCTGAAATACAACGCTGGATGGCTGAGCGATTGGCCCTCCTGGCACAGCGCGACATTGATGATATTCACCGCGCGGTGGATTACCTGAACACCACAACCCAATGGGTGCAAGCCAAGGCTACAGACGCCCAGTTGGACCATGTCACCGATGCGCTTTTGCTGGCGATGCATGACTTGCGCACGGTTTTAGTGCGCAAAAAAGCTGAACGGTTGATGCCGCCGGACAGCTAAGCCAAACGGCACCGTAACGCCCCCGCAGTTTGCGCACACCGTGCAGCTTGGCGATCAGCCGCGCACCCTGTTGGCAGTCCAACGTATGAGAAATATACTGTCTGTGCCAGGCACGATGTCAGGTCAGGCGGCTGTAGCGCGTAAAAGGCGCGCTCTGGCCGGCGGGATCGCCGCGATTTCCAACCCGGTAAACACATGCAATGTGTTCAGATCCGTGTCCACAACAGCATGATCGGACACCCACCCTCCCATCACCAGATAACTGCGCAGCAAAGGTGGCATTTTCAACATTGCACGTTTGGGATCGCCCTTGCGCCCGATCAGCGCGCGGGCATAGCGCACGACCTTTGGGGCCTTGATCCGCGGCACCCAACACGACGGGGCCAAATGCCGCTCTGACAACATGGCAAATGCATCTTGGTAGCAATGCCAATCAGTGCCCGCAAAAGAGGAACAGCCAAACAGCATCCCAACCTGCTGTGCATCGATATAACGGGTCAGCGCAGCCCAGGCCACGCGCAAAATATCGGGATCACTGGCGGTGGGATCAATGCAAAACCGTCCCATCTCGATCATCCGTCCCGGATAGGTCGACAGCGCCTCAAGCCCATAATATTGCGCCGAATAGCTGCGGTTGATCGCCCCCCCGTCATCCAACGTCAATATCCGAAAGCAGCACACCACCTGACCCGATGCGCAATCTTCCACGATCACATGATGATAGCAGCTGTCAAACGCATCCTCATCATAGGCCTGCGCGTCGCGAAAGCACCGTGACCGCAACCTGTGCGCCGCTAGGATATCGGCATCGCTATGGGCCGTTCGCGCCGTAAAACGTCCCCGCGTCAGGGCTAAGATCCGGTCCATGCCAAGGCTCCTGTGCTACCGTTACGATCCATTTTACCAGATCAACGATGCCCGATTGCCAAGAGAAAGTGAAAGGAAAATGACGCCAGATATATTTTGGCCGGACCAAAGCCCGGCCTGATACCGATATTGCGGCAAATATGGGATCAGCGATCCAGAACCTGCTCTGCCGACACGCGGCCCACACTGCCCAGAAGCTGTGCGATAAAGCCGATACCCTTCACGTTGGCCTCGGTCACGCGCCGCGACAAGACAACAACGTTGCCCTGCTCTAATCCGTAGCGTTCTACATTCGTGACGCGGTCGCTGCCATCGAAGGACACCGCAACAACTTCGCGGTCGATTTCTTCGGGCGCGAACCAACCACGGCGCTCCCAGCGTGATCCGACGTAATACCAGTCAGAGCCTTCCAACAAACCGGAAGAACTGGGCCGCCCGATCATAGTGGCGACATCTTCGCGTGTACTGGTACCCACCTGAACCTCGGACAACTCAAGGTCCGTCGGCACATAGCCATGATTGCGGTAAATTGATTGGCAGCCGGCAAGCGCCACAGCAGTGACCAACGCCAGCGCCCATCCGCCTTTTGCAGCGAAACGGAACGGTCCGGAACTCGTGCGCACTGATACCCCCTCTTGCCTCGCGGCCTTTCGCCTTTTATCCCGCTTACAATATGAACGCCCGGCCCTCAAGTGCGATCCGACCATTCGTGACGCATGAAATGGCTAAAACACGCGCCTGTGTGCGCAGTGAAAGGACAGCTTATGACCGAGACAGGCATCGACCTGCCCTGGAGCCACCCTGTGCGCGTGGCCGATCTGCCGGGGCGCAAGCCATATCGTTTTGACATCGCCCCCGACGCGCAGGCCCTGATCGCGATCGCTGAATGGGCAGATATTCCCAAAGTCGAAAAGCTGCGCCTAAAAGGGGAAATCACCCCGCGCGGCAAACATGACATGGTGCTGACCGCCCAGATCGGCGCGACCGTGACACAAGAATGCATCATCACCTTAGAGCCGGTGCGCACCCGCATTGATGAACCTGTCACACGGCAATATCTGCATGACTGGCAACCGCCCACCGGCGAAGAGGCCGAGATGCCCGAGGATGACACGCAAGAGGCGCTGCCCGAGGAGATTGACCTTGCCGCCGTCGCACTGGAGGCGCTGGAACTGTCATTGCCGCTATATCCGCGTAAGGATGGCGCAGAATTGTCACAGACAGTCGTGGCAGCCGACGGTGTAAAGCCGATGACGGATGAAGACACGAAACCCTTTGCGAATCTAAGGGATTTGATCCAGAAGAAGGGCGAGTCGGACGGGGCCTGACATCAGTCACCCTGCCCAACGAAAAGGCACAGGGCGGGCCAATGCGAAAAGCCGCGCATCCCTTAAAGAAAAGGGTTGCGCAGCGGTGAAATCGCAGTATGTTCCCGGCCTCATTCGAGTTTTGGATTCGCACCGGGGAATCGCGTGGTCAACTGCACCACACCCGTGACGAAACGCCAGGAAAATCAGGGCCTTAGGCCAGAAACGCGGGCATCACGCCCCCTAACAATTGAGGCTGTGACATGGCTGTCCCTCAGAATAAAATCACGCGTTCGCGTCGCAACATGCGCCGTTCGCACGACTCGCTCGTTGCTGGCAACCCAGCAGAATGCCCTAACTGTGGTGAGCTGAAGCGTCCGCACCACGTGTGTGGCGCATGTGGCCATTACGCCGACCGTGAAGTTGTCGCGCTGGCTGACGACGTCGATCTGGACGACGACGCGGCGTAAGCCCGTCGCCCGGAACGCCGCACCCGTCATGCTCCAACAGCCCGATCACAAGCTGGCCCAAGGGCAGGATAGCGTCGTTATGACCGAAAGCCGCACTGCGGTTGAAGCGCCGGAGCAATCCGGCGCTATCGTCATTTCTGTTGATGCGATGGGCGGCGATCATGGACCGTCGGTTGTTGTTGACGGCGTGGCGCTGGTGTCAAAGCGATCGCCTGACCTGCGTTTTATCCTGAACGGCCCTGAAACCGAATTGCGCGCCCTGATTGCGGCGCGCGGTCTAGAAGACATTTGCGACATCCATCACGCCGAAGGTGTGGTGACGATGCATGACAAGCCCTCGCAGGTTATGCGTTCGGGCAAGGACACCTCGATGTGGTCCACCGTCGAAACCGTGCGCAACAAACAGGCGCAGGTGGCCGTGTCATGCGGCAATACCGGCGCGCTGATGGCGGTGTCGATGATCCGTCTGCGCAAAGTGCCTGGTGTTTCGCGCCCGGCCATCGCCAGTTTCTGGCCATCGCGCAATCCTTCGGGATTCAATGTGATGCTGGATATGGGCGCCGATATCAAAGCCGATGCCCCCGATTTGCTGACCTATGCGCTGATGGGGTCGTCTTATTCGCGCAATGCGCTGGGGCTGAAACGTCCCCGTGTAGGCCTGCTTAATGTCGGCACCGAAGAACACAAAGGCCATGCAGAGCTGAAGGCCGCGCATGAGCTGATGACCAATGCACAGCAGGCGGGTGAGTTTGATTTTATCGGTTTTGTCGAAGGCAATGACCTGCCCTCCGACAAGGTCGATGTCATTGTCACCGACGGTTTCACCGGAAATATCGCACTGAAAACCGGTGAAGGCACGGCAAAATTCGCCTCTGGCCTGATGAAAGAGGCGCTGACCTCGACGCTGCTGGCCAAATTAGGCGCGGCATTGGCGATGGGGCCGCTCAAGAAACTCTCGCAGAAAATTGACCCACGCAGGGCTAATGGCGGTGTTTTCCTAGGTCTTAACGGCACTGTGATTAAATCTCATGGGTCGGCAGACGCAACGGGGGTTGCTGCCGCCATCGAACTTGCTGCACGACTGGCGCAATCAGGCTTCGCACAACGACTGGCCGCACGGGTTGCGTTGGTCGCACAGTCCGGGCAGGATGCTGCACAACAAACAAATAACGGGTAACCGAATGAATATCAGAGCTGTGGTCCGGGGCGTCGGGCATTATCTGCCCGAACGCGTCGTCGAGAATTCCGAATTCGAGGCCACGCTTGAAACGACGGATGAATGGATTCGATCGCGCACCGGGATTGAACGCCGCCATTTCGCCGCCGAGGGTGAGACAACATCGCAGCTGGCCGTAAAGGCCGCCCAAGCCGCGCTGACCGACGCCGGGCTGGTTGCGGATGACATCGACGCGATTGTCGTGGCCACCTCAACTGCGGATTTCACCTTTCCTTCGGTTGCGACGATGGTTCAGGCGGGATTGGGCACCACTTCTGGCTTTGCCTATGATGTGCAGGCGGTCTGCGCGGGATTCATCTTTGCGCTGACCAATGCGAATGGTCTGATAGTTTCGGGTCAGGCCAAGCGCGTTCTGGTCATCGGGGCCGAGACCTTTTCACGCATCATGGATTGGGAAGACCGGGGCACCTGTGTGTTGTTTGGCGACGGTGCAGGCGCAGTGATTCTTGAGGCAGAAGATGGCACCGGCACCAATGCTGATCGCGGCATCTTGGCCAGTGATTTGCATTCGGACGGGCGCTATCGTGAATTGCTGTATGTCGATGGTGGTGTGTCCTCGAACGGCAAAACCGGCCATCTGCGCATGCAGGGCAATCAGGTATTCCGTCATGCGGTGACCAAATTGGCCCAGACCGCGCATACGGCCTTGGACAAGGCCGGGCTAACCCCGGCAGATGTGCAATGGATCGTGCCCCATCAGGCCAATCTACGCATCATTCAGGCAACCGCCGAAAAAATGAACGTGCCGATGGAGAATGTGATTGTCACAGTTCAAGACCACGGCAACACGTCCGCGGCCTCTATTCCACTGGCCCTGTCGGTTGGCAAAGCACAAGGCAAGCTAAAACCGGGCGAGCTGGTGGTGGTCGAAGCCATCGGTGGCGGGCTGGCATGGGGGGCAATCGTGCTACGCTGGTAAGCGTTTCTCGATTTTCTTCACCTTTGAGCAACCTTGCAAGTGGTTGATATTGACTAAAGGATATGTTGATCGCATCCTTTGTCCAGAAGTTCAGGGAGAGCAATATGGCGAATAAGACATTGACCCGTATGGATCTGAGCGAAGCCGTCTTCCGTGAGGTCGGCCTGTCGCGCAATGAATCCGCACAGCTTGTTGAAACCGTTCTTCAGCATGTCTCTGACGCGCTGGTCGAAGGAACGACAGTCAAGATTTCCTCGTTTGGGACATTTTCCGTCCGTGAAAAAGCCTCCCGTATGGGCCGCAATCCAAAAACCGGTGAAGAGGTTCCGATCAGCCCACGCCGTGTGCTAAGCTTCCGCCCGTCGCATCTGATGAAAGATCGCGTCGCACAAGGCAACGCTAGCTGACAACACCCGCAGGTCACCTGCGCTTATTGAAAACGACCGGGCCGGAAATTCCGGCCCCTATCATGAAGAAGAGGCGGCGTAATGGCGAAATCAGCTGAGGCCTTCCGGACCATTTCGGAAGTGTCTGAACTGGTCGGCGTTCCGGCCCATGTTCTGCGGTTTTGGGAAAGCAAATTCACGCAGGTTAAACCCGTTAAACGCGCTGGGGGACGGCGGTATTACCGGCCCTCGGACATTGATCTGCTGGCCGGCATCCGCTATTTGCTCCATGACGAGGGTCTGGCCATCCGCGGCGTACAAAAAGTATTGCGCGATAAGGGCATACGACATGTCAGCGGGCTTTCCCCCGTGGTTGATGAGGCCGCAGACAACGTCGATCAGGAACCGCAGATTTTGTCCCAGACGACCAGTGCCACGCCCGATATGATGGCCCTGTCTACCGGCGACAGCCAGAACAGCCGGCCACCAACGGCTGCGCCTGATATGCCGCCACAACCCACAGCGGCCCTTGCAGGATCGGACGCCCCCGATGAACCGCCACACGAGGCCACCCCCCCCCCGGAGCGCGACATCAGCGACGAAATGACCGAGGTCGCGCAGGACGCCAATAGCGCGCCCAGCTTTGACGAGGTCTTCGCGCAAAATGCCTTATTTGATTTCTCGGAAGAGGACGATCTGGACCCGTCGATGAATTTCGACGAGACATCGCAGGATCATGACACGGGCCCTCAGCCAGTAGCCACACCCGAGGATCTGGATGATCTTGACGCCGCATTTTCCGATCAACCGGCCCCACAGCCTGATACGTTTCCGCCCGTGCCCGCTGATCCCCCCTTGGCGCCTGTCCCATCGGCGCCGCCACAGCCGGTAGATGAATTTGCCCCGATCAATCAAGAGCCCGAAGACAGCTTTGTTGATCCCGCCGGATTTGAGCCTCTGTTCATCCCAGCAGGCAATGACGACGCCGCGCTGGATGATGATACCCAAGAGACCCCTCCGGACTGGGAGCCCGATTTGCCCCACCCCGGCGCGGATACGGCCCAGGGAGACCCGGTCCCTACGCCACCCGCAGACCGTGCGCCGCAGCCCGAACCTTCGTTCGAGCCAATTGAGGACGAGCCTGAAAGCCAGATAGAGGCGCTAAGCGCAGCAGAGCAATCCGCGACGCGGGTATTGAACCTGGTCGCGGGCTTGCACCAGCTCGATCCGGCGCAGCTGAGCAGTGCCGAACAGAAAATTTTGGGCCAATCCGCGCATCGTTTGCATCAGTTGAAACGCACCTTAATGGCCCCTGTGCGCGGCTAATCGAACCCCGAATGCAGGTTTTCGCGAAGCAGCTTAAAAAACTTTGTATTTTGGCTTGCGCCCGGGGCAGAGTTCGCACTATATCGCCCTCGTGTCGGGCTATGGCGCAGCCTGGTTAGCGCGTCCGTCTGGGGGACGGAAGGCCGTGAGTTCGAATCTCGCTAGCCCGACCACTCCGAACCGCCCACCCTACAGGGGTGGGCGTTCTGCTATCAGGGAGACGCATATGGCTGTTGGTGTTCTATCCGATACGTCGATCAAGCAGATGATCAGCGCCGCTGAGATTTCGGCGGATCTGCCCGTGATCCCTGAACAAATTCAACCTGCCAGTTTGGATTTGCGCCTTGGGACATGTGCCTATCGCATCCGCGCATCCTTTCTGGCCGGGCCGCGAACCCCGGTGACAGACAAGCTGGCCGATTTCGAAATGCACCGGATGGATTTGACCGATGGTGGCGTTTTGGAAAAGGGATGTGTGTATCTGGTGCCGCTGATGGAACGGCTGGCCCTGCCGCAAACGGTAACGGCGGTGGCCAATGCCAAAAGCTCGACCGGGCGGCTGGATCTGCTGACGCGTGTCATCACCGATGAAGGTGTGGAGTTTGATCGCATTCCGGCAGGTTATACTGGTCCGCTCTACGCTGAGATTTGTCCGCGCAGCTTCTCGGTTTTGGTGCGCCCGGGCATGCGGCTGAATCAGATCCGCTTTAGCGCGGGTCAGGCCACATTATCCGATGATGTGCTTAAGGCGCTGCATGCGGCGGAACCGCTGGTATCAGGGGACGCGGTAATTGACCACGGGCTTGGCTTTTCGGTGGATCTGCGGCCCGCCTCCGGCGATCTGGTGGGCTACCGTGCCAAACCGCATACTGGCGTGATTGATCTGGATAAAATCGGCCATTACCGTGCATCGGAATTCTGGGAAGAGCTGCGCACGACCGAAGGGCGGATCATTCTGGACCCCGGTGCGTTCTATATTCTTGTGTCGCGCGAGGCGGTGACGATCCCCCCCGATTATGCGGCCGAAATGGCGCCTTATTTGGCCATGGTGGGCGAATTCCGCGTGCATTACGCGGGTTTCTTTGATCCCGGCTTTGGCCACGGGGCCGCCGGTGGCGTGGGATCACGCGGCGTGTTGGAAGTGCGCTGTCATGAAGCGCCCTTCGTATTGGAACACGGGCAGGTTGTCGGACGCTTGGTCTATGAACAAATGTCACAACGGCCAGAGCGCCTGTATGGCGCAGACCTAAAATCGAATTACCAAGGTCAGGGCCTGAAACTGGCCAAACACTTCGTCACCGATTAACCCGCCTGCGACAGTGCCAGGTCCAGAAGCAGCTGCGCGCCTTGGGCCGCATGTGCAGGCGTGCACCATTCAGCTTCACTGTGGGATACCCCATCGCGACACGGGACAAAGATCAGGGCGGTCGGGCAAATGCCATGCAGCGCCAGCGCATCATGCGCCGTCAATGTTGGCAGCTGTGTTGCAGTAAGACCGCGCTTTTGCGCCAAGTCCACGCCAAGCGCGCGCAGATCGGGGGAAAAATCAAACGCCTCACGAAAATGCCGATGTTCAACATCAATATCCAGCCCAGTCTGGGCGCTCACCTGTGCCACCGCATCGTTTATCTGCGCCATGATCTGCGCACGGCCTTCGGCAGTGTTATGCACGATGGCATAGGACAGCTGCGTCAGATGCGGGATGTTCACGCGGTTATTGGGCCAGTTATCAATGCAAGAGGCGCTGACCATGCCCTCGGGCTCCATCGCCGCGCCGATGGCATCAATGGCCAGAATCAATCGCGCAGCCCCTGACAACGCATTGCGCCGACGCGACATCGGCTCGGTCTGGCTATGCGCGTTAGCACCCCGGATAGTGATATAGCCTGACGCCATATTCGAGGTGCGCGACACCATCGCGATATCGATCGCTGCGCGCTCCAGCTCGGGCCCCTGTTCGATATGCAGTTCTAGGTAGCAATGTGGGACACGCCCGCCAACCAGCGCAGGCCCCGCCATACCGCGCAGCGCATCCGCCAGGCGGATGTCATCGCTGTCACGCCGTTCAAGCACTTGGTCCAGCGCCAATGTGCCACAAAAACAGCCCGAGCCCATCACGCCGGGCTGAAACCTAGCGCCTTCCTCATTGGTCCAGTTCACCACCTCAATCGGGTGGCGCGTTTCCACCTTGTCGCGGTCCAACGCACGGCACAGCTCTAACCCAGCAAGCACGCCCAGAACCCCGTCGAATTTCCCACCCGGCATCTGTGTATCCAGGTGGCTACCCACCATTACGGGGGCTGCGTCGGGCTGCGTGCCCTCACGTCGCGCAAAAATGTTCCCGATCTGATCGACACTGACCGACAGGCCAGCCTCCTGCGCCCAGTGGATGAACAGCGCCCGGCCCTGACGATCTGCGTCGGATAAGGCGGGGCGAAAGCTGCCGCCGTTGGGCGTGCCGCCAATCGCGCCCATTACCATCAGATCGGACCACAGGCGGGCAGGTTCAATATCAGGCATTAAAATATCCTCATTTTTGTCGACAATATGACAATGGTCGGATGTTGCAAGCCCGGTTGCACAAAAGCCGCCATTCGCATACCCCAAGACATATGCATAGTATTGATGACATCATCCGCGATCGCGGCTCTAAATATGCCGTGTCAGGGGCGCCGTGCTACGATGAGGCACAGGCAAAAAGCCTGATCAAACAACTAAAGCAGACCAAGAAATTCGCCAAAGCCACGCATAACACATGGGGGCTGTTAACAGACGACGGGCCCATCAAAAATGATGATGGTGAAAGCGGCGCAGGCATGGTGATTTTACGTATGCTGGAACGCGACCAGGTGAAAAATCACCTTGTCATCGTCACGCGCTGGTACGGCGGCAAACATCTTGGCGGCGACCGCTTCCGCCATGTGCAAGATGCGGTGCGGATCTATCTGCGCGACATCGGCACCGAACGGTCAGAAACGGCGGGTTAACCGGCTGGCTTGCCGCGCGCGCTTGGCCAATTTTTGCGCCTGACGGGCCTGTTCAGGATCAGTGGACGTCCCGCCTTTGCCGCGTTTGCTGGCGTAGGCGATGCCCTTATTGATACCCGCGTTGACGCCGCGCCGCAAAAGCTGGCGAAACACCATATTCAAGATCTGGCTTGCGTTCATCATAGGCTCCTTCCACCCTATACTTGGGCGCTGCGCGATAAATTGAAAGAGCTATTCTTTGAAAAGTTCGCTTTGCCCGTCGTCATTGAGCAAGGGCTCTTCCTCCCCATCGGGATCCTCTTCGCCCGGCATTGAACGGCTGTCCAGCAGACCCGCGGCGCGCAAATCGCGTAACCCCGGCAAATCGCGGGCCGTTTCCAGACTAAAGTGGTCCAAGAACGCCTCGGTGACGATAAATGTTACCGGCCGACCCGGTGTCATCTTACGGCGGCCAAAGCGGATCCAATCCAGCTCTAATAACAGATCAATCGTGCCGCGCGACACGGCCACACCGCGAATTTCCTCGATTTCGGCCCGGGTCGCGGGCTGATGATAGGCGATAATCGCCAATGTCTCGATTGCGGCGCGCGACAGCTTGCGTTGTTCGACGGTTTCCTTTTGCATCAAGAAGCCCAGATCAGGGGCCGTGCGGATCGCGAAGGCCTCGCCCACGCGCACCACATTGACGCCGCGCCCCTCATAACGTTTGCGCAGATAAGCAACGGCCTCTGCGGGGTCACAGCCCAGCGGCATCCGCTCTGCCATGTCTTTCAGCGTCACCGGCTCAGCCGAGGCAAATAGGATCGCTTCGACCATACGCTCTTGCTCGCCAATCGGCGGGGCTTTGAACAGCGTCTTTTCGCGGGCTTTGGGGTGCACGGTTTCGCTCATGGTTTCTTCCGAATAGAAATAGGGGCGAATGTCGCGGATTGGCGCAATTCGATCTGGCCCTGCTTTGCCATTTCCAATGACGCCGCAAATGTCGCCGCTGTGGCCGAACGTCGCCGCTGTCGCTCCGCCGTCCAACCCTGCGGCAGATAGCTGACCAAATCCGTCCAGTCCCCGGCGAATGCAATCACAGAGCGCATCTGATCCAAGGCTTGTTCCATCGTAAAGACATCTTTACGGTCAAAGGCATAGGGGCGGAATTCGTCACGGGTGCGCACCCGGGCATAACCCTGCATCAAGTCCAGCAAACTGGCAGAGTAGGTCACTTTGCGTAGCTTTGTCACATCCTCGCTGGTGCCGCGCGCGAATGTATCGCGGCCGAGGCGATTGCGTGCCATCAAACGCGCGGCTGCATCGCGCATCGCTTCCAGACGTTCCAACTGAAACGCCAGATGCGCGGCCAGATCGTCTGCCGAAGGGCCATCAGCCTGCGGATCCGGTGGCAGCAGCAATTTGGATTTTAAAAAGGCCAGCCACGCTGCCATGACCAGATAATCCGCCGCCAGTTCAATCCGCAATTCCGTCGCCTTGTCGACAAAGCGCAGATATTGCTCGGACAGCGCCAAGACGGAAACCTTGCGCAAATCAACCTTTTGTGTCCGCGACAGCGTCAACAGCAGATCCAGCGGACCTTCAAAGCCGTCGACATCGACAATCAGCGATTCAGCAGCAAGGCGCTGCGCGACCTGCGTTGGGAAGGGGGGATCGTCATCAGCCATGGAGTTACGGGGTCAGCAAACGGGCCAAATCGGCATCCAGCACATCCAGATCAATCGGTTGCGGCGTGATCCTTCGGGCCAATGCGGCATCGGCGCGGCGACTGGCCTGCCTGGTCAATATGCCTGCGCCTTGGACCGCCTGCGCGGCCTCAAGTGCGTCACCATTGCAATGCAGCACGACATCACAGCCAGCCGCAATACTGGCCTGCGCCCGGTCCAAGATCGTGCCTGACAGGGCCTGCATCGACAGATCATCCGTCATCACCAAACCGTCAAAGCCGATCTCTTGTCGGATCACATCCATCATTTTGCGCGATTGCGTTGCCGGGCTGGTGTCAAAGGCGGTAAAGCGGATATGCGCGGTCATCGCCATCGGCAGGTCGTTCAATGCAGCGAATGGGGCAAAATCCTGCGCCAGATCCTCTATGCTGGCAGTGACAGTGGGCAGATCCTTATGGCTGTCTGCCGTGGCGCGACCATGACCGGGGATATGTTTGATAATCGGAAGCACACCTCCCGCCAGAAAGCCATCCGCAGTCATTCTTGCCAAACGCATGACATCTTCGGGTGTCCCGCCAAAACAACGGTTGCGCAGAAACGGATGGGTTTGCGGCCCGGCGATATCGCAGCATGGCGCGCAATTGGCATCAATGCCGGCCGCGCGCAGCTCTGCGGCCATGATAAGGGCGCGCAACCAAAAGCTGCGGGCCGGGTCCTGCGCAATCTGCGCCTGCTCCAATGGCGGCAGCCATTCACGCCAATGTGGGGCGCGCAGCCGCTGCACCCGGCCCCCTTCCTGATCGATCAAAATCGGCGCATCACGCCCAACACAGGTGCGCAGATCCTGCGTCAAACGGCGCAACCGCTCTGGCGTATCCACGTTTCGTGCGAAGAGGATAAACCCCCAAGGGTCGCTGTCGCGAAAGAACGCCTGCTCGCGGGCGGACAGGTCGGGGCCTTCCAGCCCCAAGATCACGGCGGTCGTCATCAACGGGCCTTTGCGGGAATGCAGTTTGATCCTTCGGCCACAAGCGCTGCACAAAAGCGGCGGGCGGAATCAACATCATCAAAGCCCACAACACGCAGCCGCCAGAAATCGCGCCCACCCGACGCCGCCTCTTGCAAGACGCGCTGCTTGCCATCCATCAAACTGCCAAACCGTTGTGCGACCCGGTCCCATTCCGCGCGGGCCAACTCGGGGCTGTCAAATGCCCCCAATTGCACCAGGCGCGTCCCTTCGGACAAGGATCCCGGGTCAATTTCGACAGGGGCTGCAGCGGCCGCCCCACCGCCAAAGGAGGCAGCAACAGCCATCGCCGCAGCTTCCGCTTCCAGGTCACGGCCACCCGGGCGTTTCAGCGGCCGTGGAGAGCGGCTGACACCGGGCACCGATGCGGCAATGATCTCTAGATCGGGCGTGTCCACGCCATCTTCGCCATCGATCATGACCATGTCATCATCTTCTGCGGCCAAGTCTTCTGCCGATGCATCATCTGTCTGTGGCAGGCGCGCCACGGCTTGGGTCGCGACCAATTCCCCCATCGGCAAATCTTCACCCGCGAGATTTGGCGGATCAGGGGCCAGCGTGACCTCATCGGGGCCGGGCGCAGTCAGCCCGGTGCCGGCAACGGCATTGACCGACAGACCCACATGACGGGCCAGTTCCCCACCGGGATCTTCGGGTGAGATACGCGCAGGACCTTCAACGGCCCGCACAACGGGCACGCCCTGAATATCACGCACGGCAAGCTTATACCCCCAAACGCACAGGCCGATGACCAACGCGACAGAAGACACCGCACCCGCGATATTCATCAAACGTTGGGTCGAGCTGGCCGATGGGGCTGGCCCCATCGCACCCTGCATCATCTCAGGGGTCTGATAATACGGATCCTGCCCGGTCGGGGCGGATGAATAATACCCGCCGCCTTCGTGGCCGTGAATGCTTGCCATGTCTGCCTCGTCGCCGGGAAGTCCGGCCTTGCCCTCATCCCCCAAGCGACGTGCAATTTTAACGCATCTCTTCCGCTGGAGTAACCCCAAGGATACCAAGTCCGGCAGAAATCACAACCGCCGTAGCGCGTGCCAAGCAGATTTTCGCACAGGTAGCGTTTTCGTCGCCCTCTTGGAAAAACCGCAATGACGGGGTGTCATTGCCCCGATGCCACAGTGCATGCAGATCGGACGCCAGATCATAAAGATAGAATGCGATCCGGTGGGGCTCATTCGCGCGGGCCGCGATTTCGACAAGGCGCGGCCATTCAGCGATTTTTTTCGCGAGCTCCAGCTCCGCCTCATGGGTCATCCCTGACAAGTCGGCCCCCGCCAGACGCGCATCGGACATATCCCAACCCGCATCACGCGCCTTACGCATGACGGAACTGATCCGGGCATGCGCATATTGCACATAGAACACCGGGTTGTCTTTCGACTGTTCCAGCACTTTGTCAAAATCGAAATCCAGTGGCGCATCGTTCTTACGCGTCAGCATGTGAAAACGGGTCACATCGGCACCGGCCTGTTCCACCACATCGCGCAGGGTCACAAACGTGCCCGCCCGCTTCGACATTTTGAACGGCTGGCCTTTTTTGAACAGTTTCACCAATTGGATCAGCTTCACATCCAGCGGCACGCGCCCTTCGCTCAGCGCCGAAACTGCCGCCTTCATCCGTTTGACATAGCCACCGTGATCAGCGCCAAATACGTCGATCAACAGATCAAAGCCACGTTCAACCTTGGTGTAGTGATAGGCGATATCTGGTGCAAAGTAAGTCCATTTCCCGTCGGATTTTTTGACAGGACGATCGACGTCATCACCAAATTTGGTCGACCGGAACAAGGTTTGCTCGCGCTCTTCCCAATCTTCGGGCAACTTGCCCTTGGGCGGCTCCAACACGCCTTCATAGATCAAACCCAGATCATCAAGCCGCTTCAACGCCGCTTCGATCTGGCCCGTGCCATAAAGCGATTTCTCAGAGTAGAAGACGTCCATCTTGACGTTCAGCATCGCCAAATCGGCGCGGATCATATCCAGCATCGCAGCGATTGAGAAATCGCGTACATCGGCAAGCCAATATTGCTCGCCTTTGTTCAGCAAGCTGTCCCCGAATTTTTCCTTCAGCGCGGTGCCAACCGGGATTAGGTAATCGCCCGGATACAGGCCTTCGCTGATCTCTGGCTCCAAACCATGCGCCTCGCGATACCGCTCATAGGCAGAACGCGCCAGCACATCGACCTGTGCGCCGCCGTCATTGATGTAATATTCGCGCGTGACATCATAGCCCGCGAAATCCAGCAAGCTGGCCAGAGCATCGCCAAACACGGCACCGCGGGTGTGGCCTACATGCATCGGACCAGTCGGATTGGCGGAGACATATTCCACGTTCACCTTCAGCCCCTCGCCCAGCGAGGCACGGCCATACTCTGCACCCTGCGCAAGCGCCGCCTTGGCGACCTCACCCCAGATGCTGGGTGCCAACCGCAGGTTCAAGAACCCCGGCCCCGCCACCTCTGCCGAAGACAGGCGCGGGCTTTGCGCCAGCTTCGCGGCCAGCTTTTCGGCAATATCGCGCGGCTTGGCACCGGCAGGCTTGGCCAAGACCATCGCGGCATTGGTCGCCATGTCACCATGCAGCGCATCGCGCGGTGGCTCGACCGCAACATTGGTGTAATTGAGCCCGGCGGGCAGATGCCCCTCGGCCACTAGCTCATCCAGCGCGGCAATCACCGCCACACGCATCTCGGCAAACAGGTTCATTTCAGTATCCTCTGGCTTGCCAATTCCCTGCCAGAGGCAAGGCGCGCCGTCAACCACAGCCCGTGCTGGAACCTGTCAACGCCTGTGTTTTTACCCACAGCCACCTCCAAAGTCCCCTTGGCACGGCTGGGCGGCGGAGACGGAGGCGCATGCCTCCGGCGGTCGGGCGGGGTTCGATGCCCCGCCCGACCGCATCTGGGCCCCAACCCCACGCCATTTCAGGACGCTGAGTTATGGGATTTTTGCCGATGGCCCGGGGATGGTTTCGGGATCCTCGACCGGCTGGCGGGCGGCGTGTTTGTTTTCGTCCTCCAACGCATCAGGCGGCAAAAGTGAGACAATCTTAGCCCCCGGTGCGGCCTTCAACTCTTCAGCCTTATCGACAAAGCGCAGCTCTGATGCCGGCGTGATGCGCAAGATCGGCACTGCGGTTGGCCGTTTAACCCGCCAATCCTCTATGGTGAATTCATCCGTCAAACGGGTGATCCGAAAGGTCCAGCCCTCTCGTACCATTTCGCGAAACACCTCAAATGTGCGACCATCCCCAAAGGGTCTGCCGCCCAATTGCGTGGGCAGGCTATGGCGTTTGCGGTCTTCCTTTTGGCGCGCAATCTGCCAAACTTGGTTACGCCCCAGCTCTGCGCCCAAATCCGTTGCAACCAATGTATTGTAGGCGTCATTATCAGTTGCGGCCAAAACAGTGCTATAGGCCATCAGCTCAACGGAATCCTCAGCCGCCTCACCTAAAATATCGCCGTAAAAGGTCCGCAGCCCCGCAGCCCTCGGGCGGATCAGATGTGCGTGGTTGGGATCTGTGACCAGCACCGGCACCTCGGCTTGTTTCAAAATCTCGCCCAGCTGCGTGGTAAACCGTGACCCGCCAACAATCAAAAGCCCCGGCTTTTCCGTGCCCGCCAAACCCAGCAAACGCCCCAGAGGCGCAAGCGTGAACCCATGAAGGACAACGGTCGCCGTCACCAAAATGAACGCCAGCGGCCCGATCACCGCCCCATCAGAGATACCTGCATCCGCCAAATGCTGCCCAAACAGCCCCGCAACCGCAACCAGCACCACGCCACGCGGCCCGGTCAAGGCGATAAACAGCTTCTCGCGCCAGGGCATATCAACACCCAACAACGATATCATCACCGTCGCCGGTCGCGCCAGGATCACCACGACCAGCACGAAGACAATCGCATGCCAATCCAACCGCGACAATTGCTCCAGATCCAGACTGGCCGCCAATAAAATAAACACACCCGACACAAGCAAAATCGTCGCATGTTCCTTAAACCGGCGTAATTCCGTGTAAGACGGCAAATCCGCATTGCCGATGACAAGCCCCATAACGGTCACGGCCAACAGCCCGCTTTCATGCAACAATGTGTCGGCCAATGCGAAACAGATCAGCAAAGTCACAAAAAGCACCGGAATTTTCATATATTCCGGCACGAATCCTTTGCGGAAACTGGTCGCGATGGCAAAGCCTGCCGCCAGTCCAATAATGGCCGCAAATACGATCCCGATCGCAAGCTGCGTCACCGCTTGCTGCGGCGCTACCCCGGTGTTCAGCACCAACACGACCTCAAAGGCGAAAACCGCAGCCAGCGCCCCGATAGGGTCATTCACAATTGCTTCCCATTGCAGCAATTGTGCCGGTCTTTTCTTCAACCGGGCCGAGCGTAACAACGGTGCAATCACTGTCGGGCCGGTCACAATCATGATGCCGCCAAACACCGCCGATGTCTCCCATGACAGGTTCATCGTCAGCCGCAGCGCCAATGTCGACACCAGCCATCCCAAAGGCGCACCGATAAACACCAGGCGCATGACCCCGGCTTTGGCATCGCCCAACCGGTGACGGTCCAGCGATAAGCCGCCCTCAAACAAGATCACCGCCACCGCGAGTGAAATCAGCGGCCCTGTCAGCGCACCAAAATCGCGCTGCGGATCAATCAACCCCGTCACCGGCCCAGCCAAAATGCCAACCACCAGCATGATCACAATGGCGGGCATCTTAAATCGCCACGCAAGCCATTGCGCCCCAACGCCTGCCACGCCGACCGCCGCAAACCCCATCACCGGGCCGAGCCCCGCCGCTGTTTCCAACGCCATATTCCGCAATTCCTTCTGCAAAGCCGGCCGAAATGGCAGCCCAACGCCCCATGATGGGGCTTCGCAGCATTTGGGCAAGCCCATAGATCAAAGTGGTCTCAATTGACGCAGATGCTTTTTTACGCTATTAGCAGCGCCAAACCCGCAATCCGGTGGGTCACTGGCCGGGGCGCCCGATCCCATAGCGTCCCATTTCTGTGCGGTCCGACACCGCCATAACAGGACGTATATGACCAAGTTTTCTGATCTGAAGCTGGACCCGAAGGTCCTCTCTGCCGTTGCTGATGCCGGCTATGAAACACCTACACCGATTCAGGCAGAGGCGATTCCGCCCGCTTTGGAAGGCAAGGATGTTTTGGGCATCGCGCAGACCGGCACGGGAAAAACCGCTTCCTTTACATTGCCTATGCTTTCGCTGCTACGTCGTGGCCGCGCGCGCGCGCGCATGCCGCGCTCGTTGGTGCTGGCCCCCACGCGCGAATTGGCCGCACAGGTGGCCGAGAATTTCGATCTATATGCCAAAAACACCAAGCTGACGCGCGCATTGCTGATCGGTGGCGTGTCGTTCAATGAACAAGACAAACTGATCGACAAGGGCGTCGATGTTTTGATTGCGACACCAGGCCGGCTTTTGGATCATTTCGAACGCGGCAAGTTGATTTTGACAGATGTAAAGATCATGGTCGTGGATGAGGCCGATCGCATGCTGGATATGGGGTTCATCCCCGATATTGAGCGGATCTTCCAGCTGACGCCATTTACCCGGCAGACCCTGTTCTTTTCGGCGACAATGGCGCCGGAAATCGAACGGATCACCAATACATTCTTGCACGCTCCGGTGCGCGTTGAAGTGGCGCGTCAGGCGACCACTTCTGAAAATATCACGCAGCGGCTGATCGAAATCACGCCCTCGCGCAAAGACCAAACCGCCAAAACCAAACGCGAACTGCTCCGCGCGCTGATCGCGGCCGAGGGCGACGCCTGCACAAACGCGATCATCTTCTGTAACCGCAAGGTCGATGTCGATATTGTTGCAAAAAGCTTGCAAAAATATGGGCTTGATGCGCAGCCGATCCATGGTGACTTGGATCAATCGCATCGCACGAAAACCCTGGACAGCTTCCGCGATGGGTCTTTGCGGATCCTTGTTGCCTCAGATGTGGCCGCGCGTGGTCTGGATGTGCCCAGCGTCAGCCATGTGTTCAACTATGACCTGCCGATGCATGCCGAAGATTACGTGCACCGGATCGGCCGGACGGGACGCGCCGGGCGTAAAGGCGCCGCTTTCTCCATCTCGACCCCGTCTGATGAAAAATTCCTCAGCCAGATCCAGGATTTGGTGAAGATGGAAATTCCCCGCGGCAGTTTGCCAGACGGGTTTGAGCTGTCTGCGGCGGCACAATCAGCCCCGCGTGCGCGCCATGAAGAGGACAAGCGCGGCGGCAGACCCCGCGGCCCACGGGCACGGCGCAATGAAGAGCGCGAAAGCGCAACGCCTGCTGTAAAGGCCGAAGCACCAGCGGAGTCGCGCCCTGCAGCCCCCCGCACACAGCCGCGTGCGGAACCACGTGCCGAGCAGCGCAGCGAACCAGTGGCCGCGACCGGCTCGTCCGACACAACGCCGGCCCCGGCGCGCGATCATAACGACCGCCGCGACCGCTACAGCCGCAATGGGCGTGGCCGCCGCGACAATGGGCCAGAGGTGATCGGCATGGGCAGCCATGTGCCCGATTTCCTGCTGCGCGAATTCCGCCCTTCAAAAGTGGCACGCAAGTCATCAGATGAAACCGAAGATGACACCACCGTCATCGATACGGAAACAGCCGACGCGCCTGCCCCGGCCGAAAAGAAACCCGCCAAGCGCACGCGCCGTCCGCGCAAAACCGCAGCGCAGGTCAGAGCAGAGGCGGCAGCCCTTGCTGAAGCCGAAACTGCAGCACCGGCGCCATCAACAGATGGCGCGTCACAGCCCGCACCGGAGCAAGACGCCGCACAAGCAACAGCGGCAGCCGCCCATGAAGCCCCCGTGCACGATACGGTCGGAAATCCTGTTTCGGACACAGCCCCCGAACAAAGTCCTGCACCCGAATCACCTGCTGCCGAGGCACCGTCAGCCCCCGCGGCTACAGCCCCCCAAAGCGCACCTGCAGAGCCCGAGACCACGTCCGGCGATGACACAACAGATAGCGTCAGCGGTGATGATACCGTCACGGCCAATAATCCCGCCTAAGCGGAGCGTCACAGGTTCCCCCCGGTCTAAAGTTTAAATAGAAAACGCCGGCATATGATCGCATATGCCGGTGTTTTTATCGCAACTGTGTAAAGCCTGCGGTAGGGATTAACCCCCGCGCGTGCCATCAGTGGGCGCCAAATCAATCGCACCTTCTGCATAGCGTGCCAAACGGTCTGCCCGGCGTGCGCGCAAAAATTCACGCCGCAGATCCATTTCACATGACATAAGCTCATCAACAGGCGGCCAGCTTAGCTTTTGATGCCCGGCCAACTGGCCACGCGCCTCTGCAATAATTGTCGGGTTTGTCATGAAAATCATCGCCGCGCCGGTTTTCTTATCCGACATAAAAATAACTGTGTTCATAGTCTCCCTCCCCAAGGGACTTCAGCCGACATGGCGCAAAGGCACATCAGGCGACACAAAAGATCAAACCAACACACATTCAAAAATACTATTATCTATGCTTATTATTTGCACCAATCGCGATTGTGTTCAACACAGAGGCGACCACCAGCACTATTTTAATAAAAGCGGCGCCGACAACCAGGCTTGCAGCGCAGCGGTCACTTTTTCCGGCTGCTCCAGAGGGCTGAAATGTCCGGCGGATAAAATCGGTTTGAATTCAGCATGCGGCATCAGTTCTGCCAGAAATTCATGACGACGCGGCGGGCAGATCGTGTCGAACTCACCACAAAGCAACAAGGCCCGGATCCGGTTAGAGCGCAAGGTCCGCTGCTGATCGGGACGGCGCATCAGTGCGCGGGACTGATCTTCAAAACGATCGGGGCCAAGCGCATGTGCCATATCCAACATCATTGCCTGAACCTGAGAGCGATGTGCGCCAGGGTCCAGCGATTCGGTGGGGATCTCATCTAACATCGCCTCATCCAACCGTCCGATGCGCGCCTTAACGATGCGCTGTTCGCGCAGGGCGGACAGTGCCGGTGTCTCACTTAGTGGATTGACATTGATCAGCGCCAATTGACTGACACGGTCGGGCGCACGGCGTAAAATCTCCATCGCGACCAGACCACCCAACCAATGGCCGACCAAAGCCATTTTCGGCGGTGCATGGCGCAAAACGGCCTCGGCCATTTCTGGGATGCTTGCACCGGTCAGCGGCGCGACCATTACCGGGCGCTGCGATGAAATCTCATTGATCTGATGCCAAAACAACCGGGCATCACACATGAACCCCGGCAAAAACAGTAGCGGTTCGCCCTGCATTGCTCATCCCCTGGACTGTGGCGCATCTTCGCGCTCTTGGGGATGCAGTTTGCCTGACACAACCACAGGCGAAAAGCCACAATCGGGGTGTTTTCACCCTAAGCGCGAAACTGTGATCAAGCCAAAAGCTGTAACACCTCATCAAGTGCTGTCTCGACCGCCTCAAGACAGATCGGGTCCGAGAACCGATGATCGGCGCCTTTGACAACCGTCAGACGCATGTCGTCGCCTTGCGCGTGCTCTAGCAGTCGATAGGCCCATTCAACCGGCACCGCATCATCGGCCGTGCCCTGCAAGAACCGTACCGGAAAGGGCAGTGGCAACGGATCGCGCAACACCAAACGGTTGCGCCCCTCATTGATCAATCGGCGGGTGATGATCATCGGATCGCCGTATTCAGATGGGATCGCGATCTGACCTTCGCTTTCCAGCTTATGTTTGATCTCGGGGCTGAAGCTGGCCCAATAACCGTCTTCGGTAAAATCGGGCGCGGCGGCAATGGTGACCAGCCCGGCAACGCGCGCGGCCATCTCACGGCACAGCAGCAACGAAATCCACCCGCCCATTGATGACCCTACCAGAACCTGCGGGCCTTGAGTCAGTTCGGTAATGATGTCACGGGCATCTTCAAGCCAATCCCCGATTGCCCCGTCTTCAAACACCCCATCCGACGCACCATGGCCCGAGTAATCAAACCGCAAGAAGGCCCGACCATTGGCCTGCGCCCATTCTTCTAACGCCAGCGCCTTTGTCCCCTCCATATCCGAGCGGAACCCACCAAGGAACACAACCCCCGGCCCCTGCCCTTCGGTCTGATAATAGGCAAGGCGGCGATTTTGCGACGTGGTCATGAAATCTGGCATAGGTCTGTCTTTCACAAGAAGCGATGGCTTTTCGGCCCTTACGCCACACTCAGCACAAACCGCACCCGTATGGCAAGCCATGGTAACCGGCCAGCGCTTGACATGTTTGCGCCATGGGAACACAACAGCGCCCGAAACATATACCCGCAACCGGGCGTTCCGTGGGCGCCAAACTGACGAGGAGGACATTATGTCCCAGATCACCCTCACCTTCCCTGATGGCAATCAACAACAGGTCGACGCCGGGATCACCGCCGCCGAAGTGGCCGCCAATATCTCCAAATCCCTGTCGAAAAAGGCTATTTCGGCTCAGGTCAATGGTGCCCATTACGATCTGCAATGGCCCATCACCCAAGATGCGCAGATCGCGATCAACACGCTGGCCGATGACGGCCCTGCACTAGAGCTGATCCGCCACGATCTGGCGCATATCATGGCGCGCGCGGTGCAAGAGCTGTGGCCGGATGTAAAAGTGACCATCGGGCCGGTGCGCGACAATGGCTGGTTCTATGATTTCGATCGCGCAGAGCCTTTCACCCCCGAAGATTTGACGGTGATTGAAAAGAAGATGCGCGACATCATCAACGCCCGCGAGCCGGTGAAGACCGAGCTGTGGTCGCGCGAAGATGCCATCAAATTTTACGAAGACCGCAATGAACCCTTCAAGGTGGAGCTGGTGCATAAAATTCCGCAGGGCCAGGATCTGCGGATGTATTGGCACGGCGATTGGCAAGACCTGTGCCGTGGCCCGCATCTGGTCCATACCGGTCAAGTCCCCGCAGATGCGTTCAAATTGACGCATGTGGCCGGTGCATATTGGCTGGGTGACAGCACGCGCCCCATGTTGCAGCGGATTTATGGCGTGGCGTTCAAAACCAAGAAAGATCTGAACGCCTATAACACCATGCTTGAAGAGGCCGCCAAGCGCGACCACCGCAAGCTTGGCCGCGAAATGCAGCTGTTCCATATGCAAGAAGAAGCGCCGGGTCAGATCTTTTGGCATCCCAATGGCTGGAGCATCTACACCGGCTTGCAAGATTACATGCGCCGTATGCAGCGCGCCGATGGCTATGTCGAGGTCAACACCCCACAGGTGGTGAACCGTAAACTGTGGGAAGCATCGGGCCACTGGGAAAATTATCAAGAGAACATGTTCATCGTTGAGGTCGACGAAGATCATGCTCGTGAAAAAACCGTCAATGCCCTGAAGCCAATGAACTGCCCGTGCCATGTGCAGGTGTTCAACCAAGGTCTGAAATCCTACCGTGATTTGCCCCTGCGGATGGCAGAGTTTGGCTCTTGCGCGCGGTATGAACCCTCGGGGGCGCTGCATGGGATCATGCGTGTGCGCGGCTTCACCCAGGATGATGCGCATATCTTCTGCACTGAAGACCAAATCGAAGCGGAAACCGCAAAATTCATCGCATTTCTGGCGAAAGTCTATGATGATCTGGGTTTTGAGAACTGGACCATCAAACTATCGACCCGCCCGGAAAAACGTATCGGATCGGAAGAAAGTTGGGACCGGGTCGAAGCCGCGCTTGGCAATGCCTGTAAAGCCGCCGGCTATAGCTATGAGATCCAAGAAGGCGAAGGCGCGTTTTACGGCCCGAAATTAGAATTCACCCTGACCGATGCCATTGGCCGCGAATGGCAATGTGGCACGTTGCAGGTGGACCCCAACCTGCCAGAACGTCTGGACGCCAGCTTTATTGGCACCGATGGTGCGCGCCACCGCCCCGTTATGCTGCACCGTGCCGTGCTGGGGTCGTTTGAACGTTTCATCGGGATGTTGATCGAAAACTATGCCGGGAAATTGCCGCTTTGGCTGGCCCCGCGCCAGGTGGTGGTCGCATCAATCGTGTCAGATGCTGATGGCTATGTGCTGGAAGTGACCGAGGCGTTGAAAAAAGCCGGTATCCGCGCCGAAGCCGATCTGCGCAATGAAAAGATCAATTACAAAGTGCGTGAGCACAGCCTCGGCAAAGTGCCATATATCTTTGCCGTCGGGATGAAAGAGATCGAAGAGCGCACCGTCTCGGTTCGGCGCCTGGGCGAGAACCGCACAAGCGTTCAGCCCCTGGATGAGGTGATTTCGGCGCTGAAAGCCGAATCACTTGCACCGGATCAACAGTAACTAGGCAGATGCCTATGCAATAATCACAGCAAGGTGAGGGGGTTACCCCTCACCCAATTTTCAATTGAATTTTTGAAATCTTCGTTCATCTTTTTTAAGCGTGTGACGCTGACTTTCTATCCGCTCCCTCCAAGGGGCAGCCGGAAGACACTGGAAGACCCGGCTGCACGATCCGACGGCAATCTCGCTGTCGGTAGACTTGAAGGAGAAGAACGGATGGCCACTGGCACCGTAAAATGGTTCAATTCCACCAAAGGCTACGGCTTTATTGCACCCGATGACGGCGGCAAGGACATTTTCGTGCACATCTCGGCTGTCGAGCGTGCAGGTTTGACCGGGCTCGCTGACAACCAGAAAATTTCATATGAGTTGACATCTGGGCGTGATGGCCGTTCGTCGGCTGGGGATTTGCAGCTGCTTTAATCGGCGACTAATGGTTAAAATGAAACGGCCCGTGTATGTTGCGCGGGCCGTTTTTATGGCTGGTCAATCTGAATATCCGATCGGTCTTAGCATGTGAGAGGTGCACGCTGATGGCAAAATGCAGCCCACCGGCGGCGGGATTGCCGTCACTCGGTCAGATCACCCTCTGATACGCCCAGCAGACGCGCAAACCTAAGACGCTGCGTCACGGTCATCGGCTGCAAACGGTTTTCCAACCGGGTCAATAATGCGGTGCTGATCCCGGCCATCGTGGCCAGCTCTTGCGGGGTCAGATCAGCGGCATGTCGCCATGCCTTCAGCGGGGTCGCCCCTGCGGTGATCCACGCAAGATGGATCCAGGGATCAGGGATCGGTTTGCGTATCGCATGTGCGTTATCGTCAACACGATGGGCGTTCATCTGCATAGTCGGGTATCTCCCGTCGACATCCTGCCATCCCCGGCCACCGTTTAACGATGGAAGCGCCCTGTCCCGGCGCAAATGGCAGAAAAAACTTGTTACCTACTCACATCAACAGACTCGATGAATAGGGTTTAATTATAGTGCACGCCGGCCCAATAACCTGCGCACAATAGATCAGATTTTCGTTATTTACTTAGACAATTGACCATATGGCCTGGGCGGGTGCGGCCCATCCCAATGTCGCCTTATCCCCGTCGACCACAATTGGCCGCTTCATCAATGTGGGGTGCTGCGCCAGCAGCTGCGGAATTGCGGCCTCACGCGCCGTGTCATCCAATCCACGCCATGTCGTAGAAGATTTATTCAAAAGCTTATCACCAAATTCTGCATAAAATTGCGCTATCTCATCTGCGCTTAACGGGGACTTACGAATGTCGCGAAATTCGACATCCTTCCCCGCCGCGTCCAATGCCTTGCGGGCCTTGCGACATGTATCGCATGTCGGGATCCCATATAAGATCATTTACGGTCCTCCCTCAACTGTCCATCCTCCAGGCGCAGCACCCGATCCATCCGCCCGGCAAGCTCAAGGTTATGAGTCGCAATCAGCGCGGACAGTCCAGTTTCCCGCACCAACTCCATCAGCGCATGGAATACGGTTTCCGAGGTTCCAGGGTCAAGATTTCCCGTCGGCTCATCGGCCAAAAGCAGCCGAGGGCCATTGGCCAATGCACGGCAAAACGCGACGCGCTGTTGTTCCCCGCCCGACATCGCTGCGGGCTGATGGCTGGCCCGCGCCTGCAATCCGACCTTATCCAAAAGGCTTTGCGCACGCGCCACGGCCGCGCCGCGCGCAACACCATTGGCCAACTGCGGCAAAACGATGTTTTCCAAAGCGGTGAATTCAGGCAACAGGTGATGAAATTGATAAATGAACCCGATATCGCTGCGCCGTGCCGCGGTGCGGCTGCGGTCGTTTTGATCCGATAGATTCGCACCGTTCAACTGAACCTGTCCCGAATCTGGCGTATCCAACAGCCCCGCAATATGCAACAGCGTCGACTTCCCTGCCCCCGAAGGCGCGATCATCGCGACCACCTCGCCGGCCGGGAGTGTTAAATTGACGCCACGCAACACCTGCACCTGGTTGGGCAGACCCGCATTATAGGTTTTTCGAATATCGGTCAGCTGCAAGACGGGATCATTCATAGCGCAATGCCTCTACCGGATTCAGGCGGGCAGCACGCCGCGCCGGGAAAATCGTCACAACAAAGCTGAGCCCCAAGGACAGGCCAACCGATTTCACAATATCAGAAAGTTGTAATTTTGCCGGCAGCTCATAAATCCCCCGGATAGACGGATCCCATGCAGATCCCCCGTTCAACCAATTAACAAAATCCATCACATGACTGATATTAAGGGAGAACACGACACCAAGCGCCAGACCGGCCAATGTGCCAATGATCCCCGTGAAGGCCCCGCACAGAAAGAACACCCGCAGAATAGACCCTTCTGTCAGCCCCATCGTCCGCAAAATGCCAATATCGCGGCCCTTGTTCTTAACCAGCATGATCAGGCCAGAGGTGATGTTCATCGATGCGATCAACACCAATACGGATAAAATGACAAACATCACGTTATCCTCAATATCAAGCGCGCGCAGGAAGCTCGACGATGCCTCTCTCCAAGTCCAAAGCATGGCGCCATCGCCCCCCGCCTGCAACAAGGCAGCAGAATAGTCATCCACTTTTTCCGGGTCGGTTACGTCCACCTGAATTTCATCAGCGGCACCTTCGCGGTTGAAATAGGTCTGCGCCTCGGCAAAGGGCATATAGATCCGCGTCTGATCAATGTCATACCGACCTGCGGTAAAGATATAGGTAACCGGATAGGCCGAGATGCGCGGGCTCGTCCCCACCGGCGTGCGCGCCCCATTGGGGGAAATCAACCGGACCGTATCGCCCAGACCGACCCCCAGATCGCGCGCCAACCCTGATCCCATTGCAATACCGCCATTTTCCGCACCAAACCGATCCAGACTGCCCAGCGATTGTTCTGGATGGGCAATACGCGGGATCTGGGCCAGATCCTCGGCGCTGATGCCGTAAACCTCGGCCACGTTAGAGGCGTCATCCTTGGTCACCATGACCTGCCCCCGCACCAGCGGCGCAGCAGAGGTCACACCGGGAATGGCCAGAATTTTTTCAACCTGCGAAGGGAAATTGCGCATCTGGCGGGTATACACACCGCTGTCGGGCACGACCTCAACCGGGGCGGAATACACCGTCACATGGGCATTCGCGCCAAGAATCGTATCAACGAACTCCGCCCGAAATCCCGCCCGCACCGCCAAGGTGATAATCAGCGCGGCTACCCCAAGGGTAATGCCTATCAAGCTGATCCATGTCATCACGGACACGCCCCCTTCGGAGCGGCGCGCGCGCAGGTAGCGCCATGCAATCATAAATTCAAATGGCGCGAATGGCGCTGTCGTGCGGGCCATAGTGTCCCCTTCCGCGAAGTTGCGCGGCACAGTTATCCGCACCCAAAGAAAGGTCAAGGGCGGGGTCCCCCGACCCACAGCAATGTCAGACGTCGAACATCGGCCCTGCCGCCAGGATCGGCCCGGTTGCAACCCCATTTGGCGCACCGCCCAGTGGCTCATCCGTGATCGCCAACAGCGCATTTTGCAATTGCACCGCCAGCTCAGGATCCAGCTTGACCATCACATCGCGATCTTCGGTTAACACCCCTAATGAGATTGCCTCTTGACCCTCTGGGATCAGCCACAACTCCATTGAGCGGCCTTCCACTGGCTCTGCCGCCTCTTGGATAATACGCAACATGCCCGTATCGGCATCATATCCGGCCTGTACAAACAGCACCTGATTTTCAGCCATCAGATCAGCATGCAGCACAGGATCAAACGCCGGAGGGCCAATCGGAACCAGCAGCGCAACGGTCAGACCAGCGGCCAAAAGCCCGCCGGTAATCCACGCCCACACCCGCCCCCGCGCGATCGCAGGCTTGGGTGCCACCGCGGCCAAGACGGCACTGCGCACCGATTTAGGCGGTAAGACGGGCGGAATTTCCGCTGTCAGCTCCGCCAGATTGGCTTCCCAAAACTGTACCGCTTGCCGCAGCTTTGCGTTTTCGGGCAAACGCGCCTGAAACCCAGCACGTTCCGCCGGGGAGAGCAGCCGCAGAACATATTCTGCAGCAAGCACGTCATCGGCATCAAGATCGGTGGGATCGGTCATCGGCTCAGGCAATCCTTCAATTTCTGCAAACCACGGCGCAGCCATGTGCGCATTGTGTTCAGCGGAACAGCATGGTGTTCAGCCAATTCGGCATAGGACAGCCCCTCTAGATAGGCACCGCGCAGCGCCTCGGCGCGCTGTTCTTCCAAACTGGCCATGCAGGTCGAAATCCGCGCAGCCTCTGATCGGGCAATTGTCGCCGCTTCAGGGCCCGGCGCACCATCAGACAGATCATGCACCATATCGATATCTTCTGTAGCGGACTTGCGCGCGCGCAGCCGGTCAATCGACAGGTTCCGCGCCACAGTGATCAGCCATGTCATAGGGCTATGCCCCGTCACCGCATAGCGATCCGCCTTGTGCCACACCCGCAAAAATACATCTTGTAACGCATCTTCGGCCTCGGAGCGGTTTTTCAAAACATGCAGGCAAATCCCAAACAACTTGGCATGTGTTGCATCATATAGCGCAGCAAAGGCCGCCTGATCGCGCAAAGCAACCCGCGCCAAAAGCGTCTCAATTTCGGCTCTGCCGGACATATTTCTCTCCCCCACGCGTCCTTCAAAGTTACGTCGCATCAAGCAGTTGTCAAGCGCCCGACCCGGGCAAACCGCGTGGATCGTGGGAACAGAAGGTGCACCCGAAGCAAGCTGCCCCGGGTGCGGTAGGAATTGGCATCGGATCGCCCAACACCAAAAGTGATCAACGGCTTATTTCGCCGTAATCACCTTCATCACCAATTTGCCATCCGGCTTAATTGGACCATCTTCAGTCGCACCCAATGTGTATTCAAACGCGCCAGTGGTCATGCCGCCGGCTTCCGAATGCACCATCAGCATCAACATGTCACCTGATGCAACGTCTTCGGTCAAGATCGCCGCCACATCGTCGGTTTCACCCATGCGGATCGGCGCATAGCCTACAACAGGACCCGGTTTCATATCCGCGCCGGTGCGATGCACAACCATCCAACCATTTTCAGGTGCGACAATTTTCGCAGCGCTGACAACACCGTTTGATACGTCTTGGTCCATCGCTTCGACCATCGGTGCCATCATATGGTCATCCGCAAAAGCGGTGGCAGCAGTCATGCTTAGGGCGGCAGCAAGGGCAAATGTCTTCATCGTCGCATCCTTTCAAAGGTCCCGTCCGAATTGGTCGGGTATGTAAGGATTCACGGATCAACGCTGACAAAGTTTCACCTGTCGCACTTTTTTATTTTTATTTCGTCTCCCGGGCCAAAAGCGGCTCATATCGCGCGTCAGTCAATGTGCGCAAAAACGCCACCAATGCATCAACCCGCTGATCATCAAGGGCTGGACCTGTTTCCAATTCCTCAAGCGAGAGCGTGCCGGCCACCTCTGGCGGACCAAAGCGCGTGCCGGTTTCGGGATTGATATGACGCTCAGGACGGGTGGTGTTATAAGTGTTGTAAAACAAAATCACCGTGCGCAGATCATCAAAAATTCCATTGTGCATATATGGGGCTGTCACCGCGACATTGCGTAATGTCGGGACTTTGAACTTGCCGGCCTGCGCAGGGTCATCCACGCCCGGATGGGCCAACAACCCCAAATCTACAAAACCAGACGCAGTGCCATTTACCGCGCGCACCCATCTGTTCACCGGAACGCCAATATTGTGATACTCATAATTGGAGAATGTTTCCTGCGCCTCCCCCGGTGTGGTGCGCAACTGATGGCACAGGTTACAATTGGTGAATTGAGGCGAAAAAAACAGAATCCGCCCAAGCTCTTCCTCATCCGTTAATGACAGCTCACCGCGCAGATAGCGATCATATTTGCTGTCAAATGGCGCGAACTCTTCGGTCTCTTCAAAGGCCGCGATTGCACTGGCCGCAGCCTGAAACGCAACATCAGGATGCGCGTCAGGATCCCTGATACCAAACAGTTCCTGCAGGGCGGCAAGATGCGCGTCATCGCCAGCAAGACGTTTCGCGATGACCGTGGCCGATGGCATCCCCATCTCAATTGGATTTAACATTGGGGCCTGCGCCTGCTGCGCCAAATCATCGGCGCGCCCATCATGAAACTGCCCGCCCCGATACACACCCGCCTCGGTTTTACCAAATGCTGGTGAAAACGCTGCATAGCCAATCGTTGGCGCATTGCGATCGCCAAAGCTGACCATATCATCGCCCATTGACACGGCCCGGCCAACCTCAGTCTCCCTGGGGTCCGCAAATCCATAGGCCGGGTCATGACAGGTGGCACAGCTCTGGCTTTGCTGCCATGACAAATTGGGGTCAAAGAATAACGCACGCCCCCACTCCGTCAAGCTCACCGGAGCAGCAGAGCCCGAAACCTCATCCGCCAACACAGGCAAGGCACATATCGCCCAGCAAAGCCCCAAAACGCGAAACCATACACCGCGTGGCCCATGATCCTTCGCGGAGCTCATCCAAGACATCGACTTCCACCTTATCCAAAGCAGACATGGCCTTCCATGTGCCGCAATTTTCCTAAAGTTGCAATCTTCCCTACGTTCGCCGCCGTCAGGGCATCGAACCCTTCGGCGGCGGTCGGGCATGTGCCCTCCGGCTCCCAACCCAACCTTGGTCTACTTCATCTTGCCTTAAATATCCCGGGGAGCTTCGACACTGTCGAAGCGGGGCAGAGCCCCACTTCACTCTCACCTGACCCACAGCACAAAGCACCAAACGAACAAAGCGCGGCAAAACTGCCGCGCTTTGTCACCTATATCGAGCGCCACCGCGCGTTACAGATGTGCTGCGTAGATCTCTTGAATACGCGCCAGTGCCGCCTCCGACGACATTTCTTCGCTTTCTCCGGTCCGCCGACTTGTCAGCTCCACCAAATTGGCAGCGACGCCGCGTGGGCCAACCGTAATGCGCCACGGAAGACCAATCAGATCCATCGTTGCGAATTTTGCGCCTGCCCGCTCTTTGCGGTCATCATATAGCGGATCAAAACCCTTTTGAACCAGCGCCTTATACAAGGCATCACAGGCGCTGTCACAGGCCGCGTCGCCTTGCTTCAGGTTCACAATCCCTACATGGAACGGCGTCACGCCCTCTGGCCAGATAATCCCTTTGTCATCGTGATTGGCCTCGATCAACGCGCCAACTAGACGGCTCACCCCAATCCCATGCGAGCCCATCTCAACAGGCACATTGCCCTCGGGGGTTTTGACAGTGGCTCCCATTGCCTCGGAGTATTTTGTGCCAAAATAGAAGATCTGCCCCACCTCGATGCCCCGCGCGGTTTTACGGCGTTCCTCGGGCAGCTCGTTAAACACTGCTTCGTCATGGGTTTCATCGGTGCGTGCATAAAGCGTCGTGAATTCGGTGCAAATTTCTGCCACGGCCTCGCGGTCGTCATAATCGACCTCACGATCCCCCAGCTTTAGATCGGGAACCTGCGCGTCATAAAACACCTCCGATTCACCTGTCGGCGCCAGCACCAGGAATTCATGCGTATTGTCCCCACCGATCGGGCCACTGTCAGCGCGCATCGGAATTGCGGTTAACCCCATACGTTCATAGGTCCGCAAATAGGACACCATATGGCGGTTATACGCGTGCAGCGCGTCTTCCTTTGTCAGATCAAAGTTGTAACCGTCTTTCATATAGAATTCACGGCCCCGCATCACGCCAAAGCGCGGACGCACCTCATCACGGAACTTCCACTGAATATGATACAGGGTCAGCGGCAGCTGCTTATAGCTTTCAACATGCGCCCGAAAGATATCGGTGATCATTTCTTCATTGGTCGGACCATATAGCATATCGCGCCCATGCCGGTCAGTAATCCGCAGCATTTCCGGCCCATAGGCATCATACCGCCCCGATTCCTGCCACAGATCCGCTGGCTGCAACGTCGGCATCAAAACCGGGATGTGGCCCGCGCGCACCTGTTCTTCATGTACGATCTGCTCGATCCGCTTGAGCACCTTATACCCCAGCGGCAACCAGGAATAAATCCCGGCCTGTTGTTGTTTGATCATGCCAGCGCGCAGCATCAGCCGGTGGCTGGCGATCTGCGCCTCGGAGGGATTTTCCTTCAAGACGGGCAGAAAGTAGCGAGAAAGACGCATTTTGGTCCCTGCAATCAGTGAGAACGGTTGCCTTTGGGGCTAACTTATATGTGCCACAGGAGCAAGAGATGTCCGCTCCCGCGTCGCTGCTTGGGTAAACATCTCGCCAGATGTCGACAGTTTACCCGACCAAATTGTAAAAAATTACTCTACCATTACCTGAGGTTTTCAGCGCGCCTGCTGCGTGAAATCACGCATTTATCACTATAAAGTCAACGAGATCGCAAATACCTGCGGTTGAAAGCTTCCCTCTTGGTGAAAATTAGTTTTCAAATGATTTTAAACCCGCGTAGACGGGGTAAAATTGTTTCCATTGACCGGTTTTCATGGTGTTAAATATGTCCTATTGGCTCCATCCGATAAACAATACAAGCAACCTAGGAGATATTTCGTGACCCGCCCTTACATCATTCTTGTGATAATCGTCGTGCTGACGGTGGTGGGCGACTACGCATTGAAATTGGCCGCCGGCAAGACCCAGCCATTCATTTCGATGTGGTTTGTATCGGGCGCGGTTTTATACGCCGCTACTGCAATGGGGTGGGTGATGTTGATGCAAACCCATAACCTTGCGCAGATCGGCGCGCTCTATAGTTCGGTTACCATTTTGGCACTGACAGCCGTCGGGTATTTTGCGTTTGGGGAGACCCTGACAGTGAAGCAATGCTGCGGTCTGATCGCTGCCCTGCTGGCAGTTTATCTTGTTGAAGCCTGAGTGAATTGAGGATGAGTTCCAATGTTGCTAGTAAAACATTTTGTTACCCAAAGCCCGATCCATGACTTAGGATTATTTCTGGGCGAACCCGTAACAGCGGGCACTTTGATCTGGCGCTTTGAACCGACATTTGATGTCGAAATCCCAGAAGCAATGCTTGAAAATTTGGACCCAGAGGATGTTGAAACCATCTGGCACAATGCAGAATATATCGAAGAACGTGGTGTATTTCGGTTGGGAAATGACGCTGATATCTTTATGAACCACAGCGACGAGCCAACGCTGATCGATCTGGGTGATGAAATGGTGGCAGCGCGCGATCTGCTTCCTGGCGATGAACTGACCTGTGATTACCGCGCTGTGCGTGTCCTGGGTTTCAGCCCGCTGAACACTCGCCTGAAGACCGCCATCGCGTCATGAACAATGGCTCGCTGCCACGGCAGATTGTGTTTTTGGTATCATTGGTTTTGGCCACATTTATTGGTGTCCTGTGGTTCTCGGTTTTTTCTATCCGCGTGGCGATGGATGACAAGGCCGCTGAAAGCACCACGGTCTTGATGCGTGGCCGATTGCAAGCGTTGCAAGGCCAAACGGCATTGATTGCCAGTGATTATCACAATTGGACCGATATTTATCTGGCAGCGGCGCAGCAAAATTACCGGGAGCTGTCATCGAATTACGGCATCACGGCGGCGCGTGGTGATGTCTTTGATTTTGCCGAAATGTTTGATGGCCCTTTCCCAAAGCCCGTATCATGGAGCGCGGGACAAGGTCTTGCGCCGCAAAAGGGTTTCCTGACCGAGAGCACATTGCACGCATTGCGCCGTAAAACCCGAAACCTACAGATCGAAGACCGCGAAACCTTCAATTATTTCGGCGCATTGAATGGGGAGCTGGCGATGTTCAGCGCGTCCCGATTGCTGCCAGAAAACAGCATTCTATTACAAAGCATCGATATCGACGCGACCGCAATCGCGACAATTGGTAAGGTCATCAGCGATGACCAGTTACAACGTATCGCAGCAGAGCTGAACGTATCCGCCCTGCACACCCGTTTTACCCCCCCGCCCAAAAACCTGTCCCAGCTGCGCCTAAGCGGTGTGTCGGGCGAAACCGTCGCCTATCTTGCGTGGCAGCCGCCAACGCCCGGCACGAATTTATTCGACAAAATGTTCTGGGTTATGCTGGGCGTCACGCTGACCTTTACCGCCCTGTCTGTCACCGCCACGCGCCTGCTGCGCGATAAAGCGCGCGCCTTGATCCGGAAAGAATCCGAAGCGGTGGATCAGGCCAGAACCGATCCGTTGACAGGCCTGCCCAACCGCCTGGCGCTATGGGAACATCTGGCAAACCTGTCTGGCCCCAAACCCAGACCCTGCGCCATACTTGCAATTGATCTGGACCGGTTCAAACAGATCAATGACGTCGTCGGGCATGTTGGCGGAGATCTATTTTTAAGCGAATTCTCCAAGCTGATTGCAAAGCTGGCAGACGCAAATACATTCGTCTCGCGCTATGGTGGCGATGAATTCTTTATCATTTTCTCCTGCCCGAATAACCTGCGCGGACAGGTGGCCCGCAAAACCACCGAAATCGGTGAAATTTTAAAAACCCGTATCCCCTGTGGCGATGTTGTCTTCGATATCACCGCGTCAAAGGGGCTGGCCTATTCGCGGATTGAAAATTGGATCCCGGAAGAGCTTTTGCGCCGCGCGGACCGCGCGATGTATGCAGCCAAATTGCAGCGAACCCAAGATGTTGTTCTATATGGCCCCGAAATGGAAACGAAGGACAACGCCAATACCGCGATTGAGGTCGCGCTGCGCTCTATCAAGAAACCATCGGCAGAGTTCAGCTTTGCCTATCAGCCTATCATCTGCGCCGCACATCCCGATAAGCTGGTGCGGTTGGAAGCTTTGGCGCGTTGGCACAGCCCGGTATTAGGCCATGTCCAAACAGAGGATTTTATCCGCGTCGCGGAACTGACAGGCCTGATCGTGCCACTTGGCTGGACGTTGTTGGATATCATTTGCCGCGACATGTGCGCCCATCCAGAAATCAATGTCAGCATCAACATTTCCCCGTTGCAGATTATGACACCAGGATTTGCCAATGATCTGGCTGACCGCGTCGCCGGACATGGCGTAGATTGCGCGCGTATCGAAATCGAAGTTACCGAAAATATCGTAATTGAAGATGACGCCACAATTTCAAAAGAGCTATGGGTGCTGCGTTCCAAAGGATTTAGCGTGGCATTAGATGATTTTGGCACTGGATTTTCATCGGTGGGCTATTTGATCAATATGCCCTTCGATGTGCTAAAAATCGACCGCAGCTTTATTTCCGGTGCTGATCACACGGATTCGCACTATACAATGGCAAAATCCATTATCGGCCTTGCCCATGCACTGGGGCTAAAGGTGGTCGCAGAAGGCGTGGAATGCGCCAAAGACATGGATAATCTGCGCGGGTTTAACTGTGACTTTTTACAAGGCTACCATGTCGGGCAACCTGCGCCGATAGGCGACGCCATCGCGGCATTCAAAGCATAGCCATGCGCCAACTTAATGCGTGACCGCCGGGCCGTCATCATCATGGCCAACGATATGTTGCAAGGAATGCTGCAACTTGGCCGTATTACAAGGTTTGGGACAACAGGCCGAGCCGGGATAATTTTCATCGATTTCCCATTGCTCAAGGTGGCCTGAATGAAAAATCAAACCTACCTCAGCTTTGTATAGGACGTCGGCCACAGGATAGACCTCGCCATCGCGCAGGCGCACATCCAAAATCGCCGCATCGGGAAGCGGACCGCCAGCTTTCAAGGCCGCCAGCGCGTCCCGCACCGATGCGAAGGGACCAATAACATCAAATCCGAAATCTTCGATCATGAAACGCAGATCCAGCGCGACAATCGCCTCATCTTCACAAATCAAAATACGGCTGCGAGGCGACGGGTCATTGTGCGAGTTCTGGCTCATAAGTTAAAATCATCCTGCGTTGCGTTAGAGAGGTGTCGGTGCTGACCGAGCCATGCAATTGTGCTGCAGACAATTGTACCAGCGTTGAACCGAAACCTGCCGTAGTCTTCACAGGTTCAATGCGCGCCTCATAGGTTTCGTTCCACTCCAAAGTGATTTCTTCGCCATTTTTTTGCCAATTGATCATCAAATCGCCGGTCAACGGTCCAAGCACGCCATATTTTGACGCGTTGGTTGCCCATTCATGGAAGATAAGTGACAGCGCAGTCAGGTCATGGCTTTCAACGGAAACCTCCGGTCCATCCATCTCAATTTTTGAATGTCCTACATAGGGGGATAGGGTCATCGACAACACCTCATTCAACGTTACCTTCATATGACGACCCTTGGCGGCGCGCTGGGTCATATCATGTGAGCGTGCCAGTGCATTGATCCGACGTTCGATCCCTTCAACCAGCTGCGGCACCTCGCGTGTGCTTCGTCCCGCAATCCGTATCATCCCGGAAATAATTGAGAACATATTCTTTACGCGGTGGTTCATCTCACGCAGCATCATCTCACGAATGCGCACCGCCTCATCTTCGGCCGTGACGTCAAACAATACGCCTAAATAGCGGGTTTCGCGCGCGCTGCTGACGCGGCGGCCCACAAAATGCAATGTGCGCGCCTGCCCCATATGGTCGACCGAGAACCGGAAATCGATTTCATCATCTTCACCGTCTTTTAGCAGCATCTGCCGCATCACCTCGGGGCGATCTTTCTCGGTCACATGTTGAAAGAAATCAGAGACAGTGACCGTATTATTTTTCAACCATAAAAGCCGCGCTGCGGTATCATCAAACTGAAGCCCGTCATCGGCGGGGTTGAACTCCCAAACGCCCATATTGGCGACATCCAGCGCCAGCCGCAGACGCTCCCCTTCTGAACGCAGCGCCGCTTCCAGCCGCAACGCTTCGGTCAATTCGGTGAACACCAACGTGGCACCATCACATGTGTCTTCGTCACGAAAATACGGCGTAACCACCAGTGACCATGTCTGACCAGAGGTCAAAGACCGCACCCGCCGGTGCTGCGTCTGCGATGTGCTCATCACCAGTTCAACGGCCTCTGTGACATCTGCTGGATTGGCCAATTTGCTGGTGACTTCGGACAATGGGCGCCCACGATCGCCTTGACGGAACGGATAGATCCCATCGATTGCGTTGGTGAAATTGCGGATCCGCATAGCACGGTCCAGCACGATCAACGGTAAGGATGTCGAGCTGAAGAAATTCGACAGGTCCGCGTTGGCCACCGACAGCTCATCCACCTTACTTTTCAGCTCATCATTGACCGTGGCCAGTTCTTCATTCGTCGATTGCAACTCCTCGTTCATCGACATCATTTCTTCATTTGAACTTTTCAGCTCTTCATTTGCCGTTTCCAGCTCTTCGACGGTGGTGTTCAACCGGTCACGGGTTTCGCGTAAATCATCTTCCAACCCCCGCACATCATCGTCAGAGGCCTGGAATTCTTCCAAATCATCGTCGTCAAGCGCGGCAAAGCGATCACGTTCCCGGAACACCAACAAAATCGCATCATCGCCCACCGGCTCTGCGATCAATTCAAAGGCTTGATGGCCGAACTCTGACCGCGCGATCAGATCACGCAAGATCACGCGCCGTCCTGTGTCATTCACCTTCCGGACAGCGGCCGAAATCGGCTCTCGAACGCCCGGCAGCGCGACCGACGTCGCAAAAACAGTTTCGCGGGGTTCAGGCGTGGCTGCCAGATATTTGCTCAGCTTCCCCGTGGCCCTGATTACCTCACCATAGTGATTCACCCGCAGGCTGGGCGGTGCGTAGGCTTGTAACAAACGGCTCAGCACTGGATCTGCCTTCTGCGCCGGCAGTGGCACCGCCGCCAATTTCGGCACAATTGGTCGGGGTTCTTGTTGCCCAAGCACCGGCAAATCCAATTGCGCATCGACCTTGCGGAACAACCGCGCGTGCACATCGATCGGGGCAAAGAATGACTCGTATTGGCCCAAGGTCTCAGACGATCCAAGAAACAACGTCCCCCCGGTGCGCAGGGCATGGTGAAACGCCGGAAAGGCCAGATTTTGCAGGTTCGTTTCAAAATAAATCAACAGGTTTCGACATGAAATCAGGTCGACCTCTGCAAAAGGCGCATCGCGCACCACCGAATGATGTGAGAAACGGACGCGGCTGCGCACCGCCTCTGACACGGTGAAAACGTCATTTCCCAACACAGCATATCGATCGCGCAGCGTCTCTGGGATGTCAGGAAGGGCTGACAATGAATATTGCCCCGCCCGCGCCATGTTCAGCATCGTGTCGTCAATATCTGTGGCGAAAATCTGAAAGTCGATCTTGCGCTGCTGAACACGGATTTCTTCCGCCACAAGCATCGCGATAGAATAGGCTTCTTCGCCCGAAGAACAGCCCGCAACCCACAGCCGAAGATCCCTTTGTGCGCCCTGCACCATCGGTCGCAGCACCTGATCATGCAAAGCGTCAAAATAGGCGGTATCACGGAAGAAACGGGTCATATTGATCAACAAATCTTGGTAAAGTGCCTGACATTGCCCAACGTCAGAGCGCAGGGACCGCAGATAGGCCAACGGATCGGACAGGTCAGATAATTGCATGCGTCGCAAAACCCGCCGGATCAAAGTGGAGCGCTTATACTGTGAAAAGTCATGGCCGCAGCAATGGTCAACCACGGCGCAAATATCAGACAGCGACTGTGCAACAATTTGTGATTGATCGCCCGGATCGCGACGCATCGCCGCAAAATATTGCTCTAGGCTGGGGCAGATATCCTCGGGCAGGCGGATATAATCGACCGAGCCGGTGCGCTGCGCTGCCAGCGGCATTCCGTCATGTTTCGCGCTTTCACCATGCTGCGCGATGCAGATACCGCCATGTTCTTTAATGGAACGCAAACCGCGGCTGCCATCGGTTCCGGTGCCCGACAAGATCACACCCGCCGCCCATGATCCCTGATCTACCGCAAGGCTTTCCAAAAATTCGTCAATCGTGCGCCGGACACCACGGATATGTTTCAAATCTGTCAGTTCCAACCGGGAATTCGCGATACGCAACCCGTGGTTTGGTGGGATAATGAACACTTTGCCGGCGCACATGATATCGCCGGTCTGTGCCTGCACCACCTTCAACCGCGTCTGCCGGGCCAAAAGCTCGGCCAAAAGACTGCTGTGATCTGGGTCCAGATGCTGCACGATCACATAGGATATTGCACCCGCAGGGTCGGCCGTGTTCAACATGGCGCGCAAGGCGTCAAGCCCGCCTGCAGATGCCCCAACCCCCACAATTCCAAGCCGACCATGTTGTGTCTGAGTGTTCATTGCAGCCGCTCAATCTTTATGCCCGCAGGCACCGTCCCAAAATTATCTTGCCCTTGCGTATGGCGCGGCGGCGAGGCCTGAAAATACACTCATCGCCACGATGCCCAATGTCGGCGCATGCGCATAAAACAACAATCGTCTATGCCAGTTAGGGCTAACCCTCGACCAGACGAGGCCATCGATGCGTTTTTTATAAAAACCTGAGCACAGCACAAAAAAACTGGCGGGATTTCTCCGCCAGCCTTTGTTTCGCACCAGACAATTGACGTGTTGGCCAAATCAGAATGTCTTGGACAGCCCCACATAAAAGGCACGGCCCGGTTCATTAAACGTATTCGCGCCATCGCCTGTGCGTTTAATCTGCTTATCAAACAGGTTGGTCACGCCACCGGTCATTTGGAATGTGTCGCTGATTTCATAGCGTGTTGTCAGATTGGCAATCGTATAGGGATCACGCGATTGCGTGCTGTATCCGCGCCGAATGTCATTATTGGTATAGGCGTTTTGGCGCGCGTCGATTTTACCATAATGCGTCAGCGATGGGATGATCGTCCATGCCTCTGTCGCCTGCCATTCCAACGCCGCATTGACTGTGTATTTCGGCACAAGGCTAAGCGGATCGCCGGTCTCTTTATTCTCGGATTTCGCCATATAAGTGAAATTGGTGGTCAACTTCAGATTGTCACCCAAGGGGGCTGCAAAGCTACCTTCGACACCTGAGACGACCGCGCGTGGAATATTTTCCCACTGGAAAAGATTTTCGCCATTTACACTGCTCAACAGGTTGGTGCCTGCCTGAATTTTATTGCGGTAATCGTTATAGAAAGCGGTGACCGTCGCATCGATCCCTTGCATCCCGGAATACCCGACTCCGATCTCAATATTGGTTGAGGTTTCAGGATCCAAGTCCGGGTTGCCCAGAACGTAGCAATTGCTCAGGCTGGTATCGAAGCCAATGGGACAGCCATTGCCGCGCGTGCGATACACATAGCCTTCGCTCAGCTGATACAGGTTCGGCGCCTTGAACGCCCGTGCAATGCCAAATTTCGCGGTCCATTCTGGTGAAATCTCATAGGAGGCGTTGATCGAACCCGAGATATTCGCGCCAAAGCTGTCCGACCAATCCGCCCGGATGCTGGGCGCGATATCCAGACGGTCGCTCCATTCGATATTGCCCTCGCCGTACAGGCCGATCAACGTCTGGTCGACGATCGGGTCACTGCTGACACTGGCGCGCAACTCATCCGACGCACTGGCGCCATCTAGCAAGGACTGGCCCGTGCTGATCGACACCGGATCATCGATCCGCTCATATCGAATTTCACCACCCAAGGTCCAAACCGCCTGTTTCCCGGCGATCTGACCGGGCATATCCCATTCAGTTTTGGCCGTGATATTGTCCAGCTTAGCTGTCGCAAATTCAGCCGAATTAATCCGCCCTTCGGTGCTGCCCGCCGACCCCTCATTCAGGCGTTTGTTGTCAGTATGCTCATATTGAATATAGCTGGTCGATTCACCAAAGGAGTAGGTGCCGTAATGGGTGATCGCCGCCGTTTTGCGTCGCATGATATTGGTTTCGCTGCCCACCAATGCTTCGGTCAACTCGGTGCCGTTGCTCAGCTGGCTGTCACCGGCATAGATATTGCCCTGCCGGCTGTAGCCGACTTCAAAATCCACCCGGTGCATGTCGTCGATATCCCAACGTAGCAACGCACCGATATCTTTATTCACAACGCCTTCCTTACCCGCGGGTGAGATGCAATCCTCATCCGCTTCGCAGGCCTCAATGTCGTTGATATTGGGATCATCGCCATCGGTCTTGTTATAATTCCCGGTCAAGCGGAAGCTGAGACTGTCATTGATTGGGCGCGACCAAATCACGTTCAGGCGGCGTGTTTCGCCCTCCATTCCGCTTTCTGGCACGGTCCATTGTTCGCTGATCGTCAGGTTTTCGGTGTCAGGTTTCTTGGTGATGATATTCACCACCCCCCCCGCCGCACCAGAGCCATAGCGCGCCGCAGCCGGGCCACGAATAACTTCGATCCGTTCGATCAACTCCGGTGCAACCCAGTTGGAATCACCGCGTGTATCACGCTCCCCACCCCGGCCCATACGCACCGCATTGCGCGACAACACCGGCTTGCCGTCGATCAAGATCAACGTGTTCTCTGGCCCCATCCCGCGAATATCAATCTGACGCTGGTTGCCGCGCTGCCCCGTCGCCGACGCCCCGGTCAGGTTTACGCCGGGCATCTTGCGTACCAATTCCGAAATATCATTGGCCACCGGCATTTCTGCGATTTCTTCGGCGCTAATTTCGGAAACACCCAAAGATTGCAGCACCTCTTCTTCAAAAGACAAAACCGTAATTTCGTCCAGCGTGAATGTATCGGTCCCTGAAAGGGTAAAATCGAGCGCCTCATCATCAGTCAAATCCTGCGCCAATGCGGGAAGTGCCGCACAGGTCATGATTAGCGAGAGGGCGGTCGACATGCGCGTAAAGCGTGCCATGTCGCGGCTCCTGTATAATTGGTTTCCCGCTGGCACATGGTCTTCACGCGATCGTTCATCGCTGTGATTTCGGCTGGCTTATCACCGTGCTAATCAACCTCGGCCTTGGCCGCAACACGCAATTCCCGACAAAAACCGTCGGTCACCAAATCTCACGGTGACGTGATGATCATGCCAAGGATCTGAACATCATGCGCCAAGTGACAACGCTAGGCGTGCGAAGGCAAGCTCGGGCGTTTCAACCCCACCATTTGTCAAAGGGAGCTGCCAAAATGCATCGCCTGCGGCATAAGTCCCCGGATGCAAGCCACCGCGCAAACATTGGCTTACGACACGGATTTGGACGCCCTTTAACATGGCCTGTGCAACAACCTCTCCCAAATCGGCGCGGTCGGGAAATGTGCCGGAGCCATAGATGCGCAAAACCACCCCCTCAAAGGCCAGCAATTGCGCCTGCAGCGCCCTGGCGGACAGGCCCGGCACCATCGTCACGACCCCAAGATCCCGATCCTCGGGAAAACGGCTTCCATGGGGCGCTACAGCAAAGCCGGGCTGCGGAATCGACACGAACGCATCGCGTGCATTGGATATTTGTTTGCTCAGCCCGGCTGCCGCAAAGCTTTGCCCCTCCAACACAGCTTGAACGCCTGTGGCCGCGCTCAGCGCCAGTTCCAGCGCGTGAAGCAATGTAGGCTCGGCATCTGCGCCCTGTCCGACCGGCTCCATTGCCGCACACAGACACACGGGTGCGCGTTCAGGCGCAATCACCTGTGACAGCGCGGCCGCGGTGTATGACAGCGTATCGGTGCCATGGGTAATCAAAACGGGCCAGCCCGCATGCGCATCCAGAAGGTCCAGCAAACGGTTCCAATCCGCTGGGGTAACATTTGCACTGTCCAATAGCGGATCAAAACTGATGGTTTTCAAGGCCACATCAGATGGCAAGTGAGGGGCCAAAAATGCGGCAATTACGCCCTGCCCCGGTGTGAGCCCCTGTGCCCCCGGCACCATGCCAATCGTGCCGCCGGTATCAATCAACAAAAGGCTGCGCTGGGTCATTTTGGCTCCGCGTGCTGAACATGTGGCGCTGTTGCTATCAAAGCCACGGGTCAAGGCAAGACCCTTTCACCGCCTGAGTGGCTTTTCGCCGCGCGCCATCCATCCGCTTAGCGCCCGCGCCATGGTCGGACCAAACAGCACCACTGCAAACAGCCTGATCACCTGCATCGTCATGATAAAGGACAGATTTGCTTCGCTATGCACCGCGATGATCGCGATCGTTTCAATTGATCCGGGGACGGTCGCCAATATCCCCGTCATCAGATCCACACCCACAATCTTTGCCAGTGCGAGCCCCGACAGACCACACAGCGCCATCAGCGCCAATGACCCAAGGATGACAGGCCACAGCACCGACAACGCATGGTGCAAAATTTCGGGCGTGAACCGCAATCCCACCTGCGTGCCCAATATGAAATACGTCACCACTAACAGCCATAGGGGCAAATCCAATGTGATCCCTCCGGCCATCTGCCAGACCACCGCCGCCATCAATGGCAGCAATGTCGCACCGGCGGGCAATGGGATAAAACGCGCAAGGATCGGCCCGACAATCGCGATCACCAGCGTCGCAACAACCCCCATTGCCGTGGCCGGAGCGGCGGTCGCAACCGGACCGGCAGGATCTTCGATCAACGCGCGTGAGACAGCCGACATCACCACGATCACCACCAACACCCGGGTAATTTGCAAAAATGCCACCAACCTGCTGTCGATGCCACGTTCCTGGCTCATGACAATCACCGCGCTCGCCATGCCCGGCAAAAACCCCCAGATTGAGACTTCGGGATCCACCCGCGTCATCGCCCCCATCGCGACACCCACAACCCCCGCCAATGCCAGTGTCATTGCGGCGAACAGCACAACCACGGGCCACATGGCCACAATTCGATCCAACATATCGGGCGTCAAATATTGCGCGATCAATATTCCAACCACCCCTTGGGACACCGCCATCGCATGCGGCGACACCACAATACGCGTCCCGCGCACCCCCAACACAATCGCCACGGTTAACGGCCCCAGCAGCAATGCGGCAGGCATATGGATCAACGACAACAGCCATGACAATGTGCCGCCCCCGATCATCAAACAAATCAGCTGCATCAGGGTTCTACGGTCACACAAAATGGGGGACAAAGGGGGGCTCCGATACGTCATGAAAGTCGCACATCAACACGTGCGTCTGGACAGATCCTGTTTGGGTCAGATCCGAATTGGGCGGGGGAATAGCAACGATCAGACCCGGCCCTTGGGCGTTAATGCCTGCAGCCCATCAGGCCCATCGCCTGCAATCATCTGCGCCAATATGCGCCCCGTGGTCGGACCAAGGGTCAGCCCCTGATGCCCGTGGCCAAAGTTGAACCACAAGCCGGCGTGGCGCGGGGCTGGCCCGACCAGTGGCACCATATCGGGCAAACAGGGACGATGGCCAAACCAACGCGCCCCTACCGGTTCGCCCAATTCCACCCATTGCGCGGCCGCCTGCGCGCCGCGCTGCAGCTGTCGGGTTTGTGCGGGCGCATCCACCCGCACCAGCTCTGCGCCAGTGGTGATGCGCAACCCCTTGGTCATAGAGCCCATCACAACACCCGCGTTGGCAATAACATAGGGGCGCGACAGAGGCGTAGGTATCTGAAAATGCTGATGATAGCCGCGTTTACGCACCATCGGGATACGGTATCCGAACCGGGACAGCAGATCCGGCGACCAAGGGCCAAGTGCGACAACAACATGATCTGCAGAAAGCGTGGCACCTTGGCTGCGCACCGTCCAGCCCGCGGCAGTGTGGCGTAGGCTTTCGGCATCGCCCAGGACGATTTCGCCACCGCGTTTGACGAACAGATCAGCATAGGCTGTCACCAACGCGCCGGGGTCGCGCGTGCTCCAGGTATCGGGCCAAAGCACCGCGCCTTGCGGGGTGCGGCGCAAACCCGGCTCTCCCGCGCGCAGTTCTGCCCCGGTCAACAGCTGACCACGCACGCCCCATGTGCTGCGCATCCGCTCCATCTCCTGGGCGGCAGCGTCAAAGCTGCGCGCTGTGTCATACAGCTCCGCCATGCCAGTTTTGCGGATCAGGCCCTGCGCACCAGCCGGCCCAATGAATGCATCGTGATCGCCGGTCGCACGTGCGATCAAAGGCGCATAGCTTTGTGACAATACCGCGTGTCGATCCCGGGCAGAGGCACGAAAATACCGCCATAGCGGCATCAAAATACTGGGCAAATCACGATAATGCCAAACAACATCATTGGATCGCCCTGTCAGATAAGACCATATCGTGGTCCAATCACGCGGTATTGCGTAGGGCTCTGCAGCCTCGGATTGGATCACACCGGCATTGCCAAAGCTGGTTTCATGCCCGGGTGCCTTTCGGTCCAACACGGTCACCGCGTGTCCTGCCTCTTGCAGCGCCAGCGCCGTGCCGATTCCGACCATGCCAGCGCCAAGAATAACTATGTCCGACATGGTCGTCTCCTTTCTGGATCAGCCCTCAGCAATCACGGTGATTTCCACCTTTGCATCAATCATCAACGCACAACCGATCGTGGTGCGCACCGGATAGGGCTGAGGAAATTTCGCAGAATACACCGCGTTGAATCCGGCAAAATCCGCCGGATCGGTCAGATAGCAGGTTGCAGAGACAACATTGGACAGGTTCAGCCCCTCGGATGCCAGAGTTTTTGCGATCGCATCGATGCAATTTTCCGTCTGGGCGGTGATGCCTTTGGGCATCGTGCCATCAGTGGCAAAGCCCAGCTCTCCGGACAGATAAAGGGTCGAACCGATGCGGCGGGTTTTGGACAATGGAATGGACATCAGTATTTCTCTTTCGTTGGTTTATTCAAAGCTAAGGAAGCCAGGCGCATTGCGCAGCGCAGGGGCAGCCGCCAAGGCCGTTAGATCAGGGCGGCGCGGGGCCAAATCAGAAAGGCCTGCGATCACCGCCTCTAATTCCGCCGCCACAGCCAGAACACCCAGATCATCATGGCGCTTACCGATGATCTGCAGGCCAAATGGCATGCCATTGGCATCATGGCCACAGGGGATTGTGATGGACGGATGCCCCGCCAAAGTCGACGCATACGCCATTGCCAACCAATGATAATAGCTTTTGGTAGCGACCCCGTCGATCTGGGTCGGATATAGCTCATGCCAATCACGCGGGCTGATCGTCACCGCCGGGGTGATCAGATAATCATGTCTTTCGAAAAAGCTTTGCCAATCGCGATAATAGCGGCTTTGCGCAAACAAGGCCTGCGCCACGTCTTCGGCGCTATAGCTGCGCCCCTCTGCCACATTGTCATGCACATTCGGGCCAACCAGATCAGGATGATCATCCACCAGCTTGGGATGGGTGCACAGGAATTGCACCGCGCGCAGCACCGAAAAGATCCGGTCCGCCCCGTCACAATTTGGATGCGCCTCGTCAACTCCCGCCAAAAACGGTGCCAGCTGCGGCACGACTTTGCGGAAGTGGTCGCGGATAATTCCCTCTACCGGGGCAAAACCGAAATCTTCGGACATCGCGACACGCAGCGAGGACAAATCGACACGCGGAAGATTTCCAAATGAGGCGGGCGCCCAAGGCGTTGCCCCATCTATCACCACGGTGGATGGATCGTCACGATCCGCCCGCGCCAGCACTTGCAGCATCAAACCAGCATCTGCCACAGAACGCGCCATCGGACCAGAGGTGGGCAAAGGGATCAACGCCGTGCCGCGCGTATTTCCGGGCACAACACCCGGGCTGGGCCGAAACCCTACGACACCGCAAAACGCGGCAGGATTGCGCAGCGAGCCACCGGTATCCGATCCCGTCGCAAGCGGCGCATACCCACATGCCAGCGCCACCGCCGACCCCCCTGACGACCCCGCGCAGGTCCGCGTCACATCATATGGATTGGCAGTGACACCATAGACCCTGTTGCGGGTATTGCCCCCCGCGCTCCATTCCGGGTTATTGGTCTTGCCCAGCGGCACCGCGCCTTGAGCGCGCATCGCAGCCACGATCGCATCATCTGTGCTGGCCATATTGTCACGAAAAATCTCGGATCCGAATGTCGTCGGCAGGCCCGCAACATCGATCATATCTTTCACGCCAAAGGGCAGACCATGCAGCAGCCCCAATGGTGCGCCCGACATCACCGCGGCCTCTGCCGCTTTGGCACCTTGTCGCACAGCATCAAAATCCCGCGCGATCAGGGCATTCACCGCGTGGTCCAGCGCATCAACGCGCGCAATGCAAGCCTGCGTCAGCTCCACCGGAGACAGGTCTTTACGCGCAATCATCCGGCGCGCCTCAAGCGCACCTAGGTCTGCAGGATCAGTCGAGGCCACAGTCATACCATTGTCCTTCTCAAATCATACTCAGGGGAAAGCGCATCCCCGCGTTCGACAAATTTTTGATATTGGTCTTCGGGCACAAAGGCGCCGCCAGTCGCCCAGACCACATGCACCACCCGCCCTGGATCAACCCCGGCCAGATAGTCGCGCATAAAGGCCTGCCCCGCAGGTGCATCTGCCATCAGCATCGGCCCGCCGAAGCCAGCCGCAGCAGAGGGCTCCAGCCGAAGCCCCGCCTGCTGTGCCGCCGCCAGCCAGCGAAACAGATCCTCATCACCTACGGTGAACACCCCGGCCAAGCGCCCGCGCATCTTCCGTGCGACCAAATCCGACATGGTGGCAACCGCCATACCATCCGCCTCTGTCCGATTGCTCAGGCCGAAATCATATACCGTCTGGCCGCGCCGGTCCCCATGCATCATCTGCAACAACGCCGAGGGCGATTGCACCGGCTCTGCAAAAAACGGGTGGACATGCGAGCCAAAAGCGCCGCGTGCCCCATAGGCGATCCCACCGGGCGCACCGCCAATCCCGCAGGGAAGATGCAGTACCAAGGGCCGGTCCGGCCCGATGGTCAGGCCAATATCTTGCAATTGCGCGCGCAGCTCTTGCGCGGCGGCACAATAGCCGTTGAATAGCAGCTGACTGTCTTCATCATCCACAAAATGTGCCAGCGGGTCTTCCAGGGCGGCGGCCCGCGCCACAGCTACGGCGGTTGAATAGTCGCTGTCGTGGCGGACAACCGTCACCCCCAGATCGCGCAACCGCTGCACTTTCCACGGCTTGGCATCCATCGACATATGCACCGCCACCTCATAACCCAATGCGCGCGCCGCAATCCCCACGCTAAGGCCCAGATTACCGGTGGACCCGACAGAGATCCGGCGCTGCGCGAAGAAGGCCCGTGCTTCATCTGCCGCAAGCAGTGCCGGATCGTCATCAGGGCCAATTACGCCCGCCTCTTGTGCCTGACGCAGCGCGACCGAGAACACTTCGAACACGCCACCGCGTGCCTTGACAGAGCCGGCCAGGGGCAGCGCATGATCGCCTTTGACCAACAAACGCCCAACCGTGCGTTTGTAGCCAAAGCGGGCGGCCATATCCGTCAGGTCGAACAGATCCGAACCAATGCGACCCGACGCGCCCAACTGCGCAAACACCGCCGCCAATGCCGGCGCCAAAGCCCGCCATGCGGCAACGGCCTGCGCCAGATCGGCCTGGGCCTGTGGGTCTTCTGCTGGATGATAGGCCGGATCGGACCAAAACACGGGCTGCGCGGCGCACACCTTCGCCAAAACAGCCTTTTGGTCATAAGAAAGTGTCATCCAATCAATGCCTTGCGCAGCATATTCCCGGCCAGAACCAGCACGGTCAACGCAAAGACCAGCCGCAAGTGCCCCGGGCTTAGCCGATGCGCCAGCCGGACCCCAAGAGGCACCGTCAACGATGCCGTCACCATGATCAACGCCACCGCAGGTAGGTTAACATAGCCCACCGTCAGCGGCGGTTTGCCTGTGATATTCCAGCCTGTCACCAGAAAGGCCAAAAAACCCGGAATCGAGATCAACAACCCAAACCCGGGCGAAGTGCCCACCGCGCGGTGCGGTGGCACGCTATAGGCGGTTAGCAATGGCACCGTAAAGGATCCGCCACCGATACCCATCAGCGCAGAAAAGAACCCGATCAAGGCGCCGTAAATCCCGCTTAGCGTCCGCCCCGGCAGCGTTTGCGACAGTCGCCAACTACGCTTGCCCAACAGCATATACAGCCCAACACACACCCCGATGATGCCAAAGACCAATTGCAGCTCATGGCTGCGCAATACAGTTGCGGCCAGAACGCCGATCACGGATCCAATAGCGATAAACGGCCCCCATGTGCGAATGATCCCAATATCAACGGCACCGCGTTTGTGATGCGATGTCACCGATTTCCACGAGGTAAAGATGATCGTTCCCGTCGATGTCGCCACGCAGATCTGCATCAATTGATCGGGCTGATACCCCAATGCGGTGAATACATAGAAAAAGGCCGGAACCAGCACGATCCCCCCGCCCACGCCCAACAGGCCCGAGATAATACCCGCAACCCCGCCTGCCGCGGCAATTGTTGCAAAAAGGATGATTAGATCACTCATTTCCGGCCTCCGATGCACCAAGATGTGCGATATCTGCAAATAGCCCGGTCATGCCCAAAAGGGCCTGCCGCGCCAAGGGCAGCAAAATATGTTCATTGGGCGCGTGCTGATTGCACCCGGCATAGCTGTGCGGGATCCAGATCGTTGGCAGCGCCAACACGTCGGCAAAGCAATCATTGGGCAATGAACCGCCAAGATTTGGCAGCAGATGCGGCGCACATCCGGTGGTCTGTTGCAAGGAGTTGGCCGCGAATGTCACCCAAGGATGGTCAGGGTCCAGCCGCGTCGCGGGAAAGCCTGCGGTCTGGGTCGGAACAATCTGCACGGTGCCAAAGCCATGTGCATCCAGATGACGTCGCAGGGCCGGCAAAATATCCGCGACATCTGTGCCCACGACATAGCGCAGCTGACAGCTCGCTCGGGCCCAGCCCGAAATCGCATTCACGGGCGCATCTGGCACGCCCGAAACCATTGCCAGAACGGCAAAGCTGTTCCAGCCAAATACGCGTTCGGCCATCGACAGGCTGTCTTCACCCCAATCGGGATCAAGCGGCACGCCTGCCTGAATCGGGGGCAGCGCAGCCAGCACATCGCGGATCCGGGGCGTCAGGCTGTCAGGGCGCCATTGCGGCACCTGAATCTGCCCACGCGCATCGGTGATAGATGCCAGCGCATGCGCCAGTATAATCGCAGGATCAGCCAATAGCCCGCCGAAATTGCCCGAGTGATGCGCCCCCTCTCGCAGGTCCACGCGCAAATCGAAACCAATCCCGCCGCGCGACCCGGTGAAAACCGTCGGCACATCAGCGGACAATCGCGGCCCATCCGAGGCAATAAGCACATCCGCGCGCAATGCGCCCGCATGGGTTTCGCAAAAGGCCTTCAACCCGGTAGAGCCAACCTCTTCGCCCATCTCGATCACTATTTTGGCGTTGAAGCACAGCGCATCTTGCGCCGCGATCAGCGCCGCCATGGCCTGTAGGTTGATCAAATGCTGCGATTTATTATCGGCCGTGCCGCGCCCATACAGCCGATCGCCATCCTGGGTCAGGGTGAACGGATCCAGCCCGGCTCGCCACTGTTCTTCTTGTCCGCGCACCACATCCCCATGCCCGTAACACAACACCGTGGGCAGGGACGCGCCCTCAATCCGCGCGGCGGTCAGAATTGGCCCGCCACCAGGGACCGGATTGTCATGAATCTGCGTGTCGAACCCCAGATCCTGCAGCAAAGGCTGCATCGCCTCTGTCAGATAGGACATTAAATGCGGCTTACCGCGCGGATCCTGGCTTTCGGTTGGCCGCGCCACCAGCCCCGCAAGATCCGATTGAAAGGCGCCACTGTCGAAATACTGCTTTGCCGCTGCAAGCGCGGCCTGCCGAACCGTCATCGCGCTGCCTTGCATGTTTCCGCAATCCCGTCCCCCCATGGCGAGAATGTCTCGGTCGTGCCGGAATTCACCACGCCCTCGCGCATCACCCCAGCGGGGCAGGCAAAGGCAAAGGGGAAAGGCAGCCGCTGTGCATGGGCCACCGGAAAGACGCTGGCAACCGCATCGCTGACCGGGCCGCGCAGTCGTTCATCCAGAACCACCAGATCCCCGCCTGACACATCGAGGCGCGGCGCCTCAATTGCGTCTTGCATCGTAGCGCCTTGTTCGATCAGCTGGCCCGAGATCTGTGCGACGGCGGGCATGATCTTTCGCCCCCCAGACGCGCCCAACGCAAAGCGGCGCGGACCTGCCTGTCCGACAATCGGGCAGACATTCATCAAACAACCTTTATCCGGACCAAGCGAGTTGGGCTTACCCTGTTCCGGGTCGAACCACATGATCCCATTGTTCAACAACATCCCCGTAGAGGGTGACACTGCCCGCGACCCGAAGATCGACAGCAACGTCTGAGTCATCGCCACCATATTGCCGTGCCGGTCCACGATTGAGAAATGGGTGGTGCAGCCCGGCGCCTTGGGGTTTTCATGGTCGCCCATCTGCGTCAGCCGTGCGTCATAGGCATCATACAGCCCCTGCGCACGCGCCAGATGGGCCGCAGGTGTCTGCGCCTGATCGGGGGCGTAGCTGGTCTGCCACCTTGCCATAGCATCCGCCAATGTCGGGCCTGCCGACAGTTCCGGCACGGCCCAGAGCGCACCGTTGCGAAAGGGGATATGCAATGCCTCTTGCCACGCGGCGCTGTAACCCGCCAGATCCTGCGCGGTCAAAAAACCGCCCTTATCAGTAACATCACGCACCAGCGCGGCGGCAATATCGCCTTCATACAGGTCCCGTGGTCCGGCATTGGCCAGATGATCCAACGTATCTGCATGGCGCGATTGATCCAGCCGTTGATCGGCCAGCGCGGTCCAGCCCGATCCTTTGGGCCATTGCCCATCGTCCAAAAACAGCGCCGCCGCATCGGGGTCTTGCGCCAGCTCCCGCGCCGAAGAGGCGATGATCAATGCAGCATAGTAATCAACATGCAGTCCAAGTTTGGCATGCGCAATCGCCGGTGCCAGCAGCTCTTTCCACGGTAATGTGCCATAGCGGCCATGCGCTTTGGCCAAACCATCCACTGTGCCGGGCACCGCGACCGACGATCCGCCAATGATATTGCGATCATCGACCAGATGTTCCCAGGGGAACAAATCACCGGCCTTACCGTGACCTGACAGTGGATAATACGACGGATCCAATGCCGCAGAAGATCGCATACCGTAGTGCAGGGCCTTTGCGCCCTCCCCCTCGCGCCATAGCATCATGGCACCGCCACCCAAGGGGCCGGACATCCAGGGCTCTAGCACACCAATAACAAAGCTGACGGCAACAGCAGCATCAACCGCATCCCCACCTTGCGCCAAAATGTCGGCACCCGCCTGCGCAGCCAATGCATGCTGTGCTGCCACCACCCCGCCAGAGGTTGCGGTAACACCGGGTTTACGGGTGGTCTGCGACGGGGCGAAAGATCCGCTCATGGTGCTGCAACGATCATGGCAACGAACGACAATATGTTGAGTGGTCCCATTGCGGTCAGCCCCTTCTTGATATGTATCCAAAACAATTGCAGCGCCTGCATATACGGGCCATCCCTACGCCCGGCGCAGGCTGCCAGCGCGATGGGCAATCCGCGATTTGGGTCAGGCTTTGGAATGGTTATAAATTGCATTCGATCTTCGCAAGTTGTATACAATATCACCACATTAGGCAACTGTCGACAATTCCACAATGACAAACACCTCCAAAACCGCAACCCTGATTTGCACTGAAATTGAACGCCGCATCGCCGCCGGGGCCTATAGCGACGGTGAAAAGCTAAGCGAACAGGGATTGGCCGCCGAATTTGCCGTGTCACGCACGCCATTGCGTGAGGCGTTGCAGATCTTGCAAGGACTGGGACATGTGGAATTGATCCCCAACAGGGGCGCCTTTGTGCGGCGACCGTCTATCACCCGATTGGTTGAGATGTTCGAGGTCATGGCAGAGATGGAGGCATGGTGCGTGCGCTTGGCCACCGCCCGGATCACACCGGCACAGCGTTTATACCTGCGCCAGGCCGCCACGGATTGCGACAAAGCCTTGGCCGCAAACAACCCAGAAGCCTATTTTGAAGCCAATGGCCGGTTGCATGGCACGATATACGAGGCCTCAGGCAATTCTGTTTTGATGGAAGAAACACAGCGCATGGTACGCCGTCTACGCCCCTTTCGTCGCAGTCAACTGAACCTGACCGGGCGGCTAGAGGCATCAATGCGTGAGCATGATGAGATTTTAAACGCCATTGAGGAAAATGAGCCGGAGCGCGCCGCGGCCCTGATGCGCGCCCATATTAATATATTATCGCAGAGCTACGATCAGTATCTTGCACAGATCGAGGGACTGCCGGGGCACACACATTAAGATCAGATGCCAAGCATTCTGCCCTACACAATACCGCAGCCCCCCGATCAGTGACGTTTCAATTCACGCAGCTGACCATCGGCAGAGAACACCGCCTCTAGCTCGGTGCGGTCCTGGAAGACCCCACCCAATTCGATTTTATCGTCCAGCTCCAGTTTTTCGACACGAAAATCATTGGTGAAATCTGGCTGTTCCAGAACGGATCGCGGCAAAAGCGACGCGACCTCGGCCAAGGGGAAACCACGGCGGTCCTGTGCCTCGATCTCATCAATACGGCCATTGGCTCTCAGATCAATTTCAACCTGCGTGCCAGATGGCAATGTCGCGATATAAACCGCGCCATATTTATCAAAATGGGTTTGCCGAAGATCGCGCGCCCCAAGGTCGACGATCTGCTTGGTTGAAATAGTGTTTTGCGCGGTAGCGGAAATCGTCGGCACTGCCATCGCCACAGCAAGACACCCCGTTGCAATAAATCCAAGTTCCAGCAATTTCATAGATATGGTTCCTGAGCGTTTTACCTTGGATTGAACGTGGGGGCAGGCAGGCTCCGGCGCAACGCAAGTTCACACCATCGTGTGTGACGGGGGCAGGCTTAGCCCCCGCCCCCTTCCTGCGATGCCGCTCAACCATCCTTATAGTAATAGCTATAGCCGTTCAGCGCCGGCGCCCCACCCAAATGGGCATAGAGCACCTTCGATCCTTCGGGGAAAAAGCCTTTCTTGGTCAGATCAATCATTCCCTGCATGGATTTCCCTTCATAAACCGGATCCGTGATCATCGCTTCGGTCTTGGCGGCCAGGCGGATCGCGTCATTGGTTTCCTCTGAAGGGACACCATAGGCAGGATAGGCATAATCAGGATTGATCACGATTTCATCTTCGCGGATATCGCGTCCCAATTCCAACAACTGCGCAGTGTTATCGACGATCTGGCGCACCTGCGCGCGGGTCTGTTCAACGGTGCCGGACGCATCAATCCCGATCACCCGATCTGCGCGATCTTGCGCGGCAAAGCCCACGATCATCCCCCCTTGCGTCGACCCTGTCACAACACAGACAACGATGTAATCAAACGTAAAGCCCAGCTCTTTTTCCTGCGCGGCGACCTCTTGTGCAAAGCCAACATAGCCCAGCGCGCCATATTTATGCACCGATGCGCCAGCCGGAATAGCATAGGGTTTTCCGCCCCTATCCTTTACCGATCGGATGGCATTTTCCCAGCTTTGACGAATGCCAATATCGAACCCATCTTCGACCAGACGCGATTCCGCGCCCATCAGCCGGGTCATCATAATATTGCCCACCCGGTCATAGACCGCATCGTAATGGGGCACCCATTTTTCCTGCACCACAACGCAATCCATGCCGATCTTGGCAGCCGTAGCCGCAACCATCCGCGTGTGGTTCGATTGCACACCCCCAATAGACACCAGTGTATCAGCGCCAGAGGCGATGGCGTCCGGCACAATATATTCCAGCTTGCGCAGTTTGTTTCCGCCCATTGCCAACCCCGAGTTGCAATCTTCGCGTTTGGCATAAATGTCGACCTTACCGCCCAGCGCCTGCGTCAACCGCGGCAAATGTTCAATCGGCGTCGGACCAAAGGTCAACGGATAGCGTTCAAATTTTTCGAGCATGTCTCTTCTCATTTGTTGGACGCGATCAGGCTAACGAATAACGAATGAAAGGTGCTTGCGTATATTGTAAATAAATTACAGCTACTGCATCACTGGATTATACAATAGTTCACTTCGTAGCTACATATATGGATAAAAATGGAAGATCCTTTCAGACAAACTATCGACCGAATCGATCTGAAAATTTTGCGCGCTTTGCAGCATGACGGACGGCTAAGCAATGCCGATCTGGCGCAAAAGGTGCATGTCAGCGCGGCAACCTGCCATCGCCGCACGCAGCGGCTGTTTGAACAGGGAATAATCACCGATGTTCGCGCGCGGGTCGAACCGGCGCGAGTCAATCTGGGGGCGCTGGTGATGGTTGGTGCGGTATTGGACCGCTCCACCCCTGACAGTTTCGCAGCTTTTGAAGCTGCAGTGCTAACCATGCCCTCCGTGCTGGAATGTATTCTTGTAGCGGGAGATTTTGACTATTTATTGAAAATACGCGTAGGCGACATGAAGGATTTCAACCGCCTTCACGGGGAACAATTGATCACCCTACCCGGTGTGCGCCAAATCCGCACATTCTTCGCGATCAAAGAGGTCAAGGACGGCACACCTTTGCCGATCTGATCAACCCAGCATGACCGTCGCCCATTACGGGTGTAAGTCGGTCCAAAGTTACTATGGGCCGTCGAAAACCGCTCCTAATGACGAGGACTTATTTCGCACATAATTTGACTGAGAACAAAGATGCCACGAAAATCGGGATAAGATCCCGCGAAGCCTAAAAATTAATAAGAAAAACCCACCGAAACGGGCTTTATTTCGAGTTTTCCAATTGGCTTTCAGGCTGCGATTTTCGCTGCGACCAAAGAGCTTACCTCAATAAGAGTGGGTCCGTTTCCCTTTTTTTGAGGGATCTAAAAATGCAGGAATTCTACTTTCCAGATTTCCGATGAAGAGATGCTCGAAGCGTCCCGCCCCTCGCTGGCACGCATAGAAGACCGGATGCAGACCCGCATCATCCGAGGCAACCTTCTCTGGCAACTCAGCAATTTGATCCAGACGACCATCGAGATGCGGTCGGCCGAATACGACATGCACCACTGAGCCGCGGCCCATCCTTGGAACAAGCGGTCATTATGGTGATATGGGTGTGGATTTCGGCGGTCTGGCGATCGGGGTCTCGTGACATGATCCGTTCGCCGAAGCGCTTCAGACGCTTCATTTGAGCCTCGAGCCGACTTCGCCTGTGATAGCCGACCCATATCTTCCAGATCGAACGCCCCAGACAGCGTGTCGCCTTGAGGATGTCCTTTCGCAAGATCGCGGCCGGTCAGTCCGGCTTCCGCGTCCGGCCATTGCGACGGATGGGCATGATCGGTTCTGCTGCCATACCCGACAATCGCAGCATGGCAGCGGCGCGTGTCATAGGCGCCGTCGCCAGTTGCCGTGTCCACTGCAAGATGAACCTTCCGTCATTCGCGCCTGCCCGTCGCACCGTGCTTGCGCGTCAACCATCCGCCATCCCCGCCGAAGCGAATGCCGATGCTGTCAATCAGGGGGGCAGTGGCTGACCGGAGCATCGACAGGGGATCTGGACCTTGATCCGCGCCTAACGGCGGCAAAGCGTCGAATAATCCAGCACGGGCCAGTCGAGCCCAGCCATTTCGATGCGGCTGGCAACCAGACCAACGGTCTGCCGAAACGGCAGGCCAAACAGAAATTTAAGCGTCAGGCAGGTCTGGATCGCACCATCGAAGAACGTCTCCCGATGCCCACGCTTTCCACTGCGGTCTGCGTGCCAGGTCATCTGCGGATCGAACCAGACCGACAACGAGCCACGTCTCCGCAGCGCTGCATTATGGTCGGACCAGTTCGTCGCGCGGTAGCGGGAGTTAGCAGGCTAGGACATACCAGAGACCGAACCCTCGGGATTCCAGAACTGAACCCCTCTCACCGATATGTGCAAGAAGCCCGGGCAGCATCAATCCCAGATATGGAAAAGGCGCCGAGTGCGCGCGTCATATGTTGATCAAGGTTTGCCTTAGCGGGATCTTTGCCCCGATTTAAAACGGGTCCTATCTTATGCCCATTAAATGAATAATGCTTCTTAAATTGCCAAACCTCTGATATTGAAACACTTGGCGCTTTTGGCATGGCTTATTTTTGACGATTACGTTCGACATTTTTTAGATAGTTTTTCTGGCTTCCAAACGCCATGGGTACGGACCGTTACGGACTGACTGCGTGGCAAACGATTTTTCTTCGGAGATTTTACCTCCGGCAACAGATATATCTTCGGCATTGCGCCCAAGCCCATGGACGGCTTTGGCGCTTGTGTCTTGTGTCTGCATCATGCTGCAGCTGTATCCCGCGATGGGCGCCGCCTTTGCATCCCACGCATTATGCGTTGGCCTGGCTGTTGTCACCGGCTATATGATCATTGCGGGACGCCATAACGATACCGCATCGGAAATGCAGGTCGCGCGGCTGACGTTGGTGATCGCGTTAGTTTTGGCACTAGGCCGCGTCCTAAGCTATGACAGCCTGCATACGTATAACACAACAGTCCCGGTTCCATTGCCGCCGATGACCCCGCGGGCGGATATCAGCACCGTTACGCTTTTGGCCCTTGCGGCGCTGAACGCACAGATCCTACTGGGCCGTCGGTGGCGCGGTGCAGCATGGCTGAACCTTGCGGTGTCGATGACGCTGTTTTCCGGCGGTGCCCTGCAGGTGGCCAGCCTGTGGATCCCAAATGTGCCGCTCACAACCAATCTTATGCAGGCGATGTGTCCGCTGGCGATTTCTATCCTTGCGCTGGGCACGGGCTGGCGATTGGGCACCGCCCCTTTGTTTTCGCGCCAGAGATCTCGGGCGGCTTTGGGTGTGTCGACCTGTATGCTGGCACTGCTGTGCACGGCCGTTATTTTCCAACGGGCATCCATGTGGCCGCTATTACATTGGATCCCTGTTCAATCCGCGATGCTGCTGATTATATTTCACGCGGCCTACCGCCGGTTAGAGCACCGCCTGACCATTTCAGCCGCGCCCCCCTACAGGCCAGTTCGTGACACATTACGCGCACAGCCCTTTCACCTATGGTTGGTTTTACGAATTTTCAGCGTCTCAACCGCGTTAACCATTGCGTCCCAGACAGTGCCATTACCGGGCTGGAGCGGCGCAACCATATGGTTGGTGCTGCCCTATCTTATGGTAGAGCTGTTCGCACTGCCCATCACCAAAGCGGCCTATGCCGTGCTGGCCGCGGTTATTGGGATTTGGCTTGGGCTGGTCTGTTGCACGCAAAGCGTGGCGCTTGCGCCCGCTCAATTGGGCTATGCCACGCTGGACGTCGCAATTGCGCTGTTGCTGGCAATGATTCAGCGCCAAATCAGCACCCCGCCCAAATACCAGCACGACAGCCTGCCTGCACCCCAGGATTTGGACCGTATGCTGGTGATGATTGCTGTGTCGCTGACCACAGTCATGACTGCCGGATTGCTGACATCGCCGCTGGCACAAGCCAGCACAGCTATGCGCCATATCCCATCACTGCGTGACATCCCTTGGCCCGATTTCATCGCATGGTGCACCCCGCGTTTGTTGGCGTTGTTCATGTTCTACACCCTTAGCGCGGCGATCACCGTGATCCGTAAAGGCGGCACAGCCGCACCGCAGCTTCAACGTGGAGTCACGATGCGATCAGTCGCCGTGGCGGGCGTGGTCATCATCATCGGTGCAATATGTGGTGCGCAGATCGGCCAAACCGCCGCACCGCATCCGTTGCTGGGGATTCCGCTGTTCCTTGTTTTGGCCGGAACAGTCTGGATGGTTCCCCCCGTATGCGCAGCCCTGATCACCTGCGCCGGTATATTGGCGGCCTTGGCCTGCGCTGATCTGTCCATCGCCGCGCCTGTACCATTGTCACTGTCGTTGCTGCTGATGGCTGCAGCGTTTTGCCAATCCGTTGCCGCGCTTTTGCACCACAATGTGACACTGGATCGGCATCTGCGTAAATTGGTGTTTGAAGATACTCATGCAATGCAGATCCTGCTGGATCGAGATCTGAATGTACTGCGGCTGAATACAGCGCTGCGTCAATATCTGGGCGTTAATCGTCTGCCGCGCGCGGTGCCGTTATCGGCGCTGTCCAATCTCGCGGTGCGCCCCTCAACGGTGCGGCATCTGCGCAATCGCGCCACGCCAGATCATTCAACGACGCAAGTATTTTCCGTTCTGGCCACCTGTCGTGATGGCACGCAGCGCCAATGTGAGGTTCAGCTGCGCCCAACGCAGACCGCCGATAATGTCCCACTCATGGTTGGAGAGGTAATTGACATCGAAGATCGCACTGCATTGCGCAGCTTTGTCAAAAACGCATGCAACCACGATCCTAATATATCGCTGATCGTGACACAAAGCGAAGGCGTGCTGTATGTCTCACCAATTTTGGCCCAAGATCTGGGCCAAAGCGAAACCGATATTATGGGCACGACCTTATCCGATCTGTTCGATAAAGATGCGCAGCAATATTTTTATAGCCTTGTGACGCAGGACGGCCAGAACGACACAGACCCAAATGCCGCACCGGCTGTGCCTATCCAGCTGAAAGGCGTTACGTTTTTGGCCAATGCCCGCGTGACCCAATCCAAGGGATCGCAGCAGGCCATCGTTACCTTCAACCTACTGTCCGTGTCACGATTGATGTCAGAGCAGGAAATGAACCGGCTGCTGCTAAAGGAAGGCCCTGCCATCATCCTAAGCCAGGACCGGCTGGGGCAAATTCAATCCGCCTCTGACGCGTGGAGCGCGCGATTTGGCTATAGCACCCGTGAAACACTGAACCACCCGTTCACAACGTTCATCGCCCCCGATCAACATGATCTGTTTGCTCAGATGATTGAAAGATGCATGCGCGGCAAGCGCAGCACGGGGATGTTCACCCTCACCACCCGTGCCGGAAATGAACGCCAGATCGAGGCCAGCTGCGTCGTGCAGGAGCAGGGTGGGAATTGGCGAATTTTATTGGCCATTACCGATGTCAGCGATCTGGTGATCGCACGCCAGGCCCTGCAAGATCAACTGGATCTGGATGATCTGACCCGGCTGAACAGTCGACGCGCGATGAACCGCCGTCTGTCACAGCTGGGACAAGAACCGGGCTGGGCGGTGCTTGTGCTCGATATTGATTTCTTCAAAAGCGTCAATGACATCCATGGTCATGCCACAGGCGATGCCCTATTGTCTTTATTAGGGCCTGTTTTGACCAAAATCGCCGGGCCAAGCGCTTTTTGTGCCCGGGTGGGGGGCGAAGAGTTTGTCATTTTGCATCCCAATATGACATGGGAAAAGGCCCGCAACCTGGCCGAAGCCTTGCGCGGTGGGATCAGCAATACGCGGCTATCCACCGGGATGGGTGATGTGGGGCGCACGGCCTCGGTAGGGGTGGCACTGACCCGTAACACCCTATGTGCGGAACGTGCGATCGTTTCGGCCGACCGCGCCTTGCAAGTGGCCAAAACCCAAGGCCGAAATCGCTGTATTCTGGCCAATCACGATTTCATACGCCGTCAATGGGAAAACGGCTCTATGATCAGCGTCGAAGAGGTCATCCGCGCCATCCGCGCTGGCGAATTCCAATGTTACCTACAGCCGATCCGCAATGCACAAGACCAGTATATCGCAGGGTTTGAAGCATTGATACGTTGGATACGGCCAAAAGCGCGGATCATGCCCACCCATCTGTTTTTGAAGCAGCTTCTAACCGCGATGGAAGATCCCGATTGCCATGCACGCATCTTGGCCATGCAGGTGGATGTCATCCGGTCTTTGACCAGTCACCCCGGGGGGTTCATCTCATTCAACACCCGGTTAGAGGCTTTGGCCTTCCAAGGCGCCGCCGCCACTTTGGACCCGCTGCAAGACGCCGCGCGCGAGACCGGGCGCACAGTTGTTCTGGAAATTACCGAGGGCACAAGCAGCGAACGTCTGGATATGGAACAGGTGCGCACCGAAATGACCGCCCTGCGCCGCAAAGGTTTTTTACTGGCGCTGGATGATTTTGGCAAAGAAGCCAGCAATCTGACACGCCTGATCAACATGCCTATCGACATCGTAAAAATCGACAAGGAACTGCTGGCCCAAGTGGAGACCGATCGCCGCCCGCGTGAAGCGCTGCGCGCCATTTGTCAGATGTGCGGCAATCTGGGCATCAGCGTTATTGCCGAAGGGATCGAACGCCAAGGCCAGCATGATTTCGCTAAATCGCTGGGGGTGACCTATGTCCAAGGCTTCCTGCTGGGCTATCCGGCCTCGCTTACCACCATTGCACAAGACAGCCCGCAACCTGCTGACTGACCGCCCTTGACCGGTACAGATGCCAAGCCTGTCAAATGCAAAGCGGCGCACCCGCACAGGGCACGCCGCTGATAGTTTCGGGCGCCACGGTATCCCCGCGCCGCCGATCCACCTTTGATTACAGGTTGAGCTTTTCTTTCACGACCGGCAGGCCTTCTTCGCCATCAATCGTGGTGACATCTTCCAGCCATGGCACGATTGTATCGGGATTCGCCGCCAGCCATGCCGACACGGCCTCATCCGGATCTTGCCCGTCATCAAGGATCGCGCCCATGATCTCATTCTCCATCGCCAAGGAGAATGTCATATTTTGCAAAAGCTTGCCAACATTAGGGCATTCCGCAACATAGCCTTTGCGCGCCACAGTCTGAACGACACCCTCGCCGCCAAAGAAATCTTCGCCGCCAGTCAGATATTGCAGATCATAATTGGCGTTCATCGGATGCGGTTCCCAACCCAGGAAGACGATGCCTTCTTGTTTCGGATACATCCGGCCCACCTGTGCCAACATGCCCTGTTCGGAGGATTCGACAACTTCCATCCCTTCCAACAGACCGCCATCATCGGTCAGATCCATCAGGTATCCGTTGCCTTCATTGCCCGGCTCAATCCCATAGATCTTGCCATCCAGCTCTTCCGAGAATTTCGGAATATCCGCATAGGTTTTCAGGCCTTTATCATACAGATAGGTCGGCACCGCGAGCGTATATTTCGTGCCAGTCAGATTGGTGCTGACCACATCAATCGTGCCCTTGTCCAAATAGGGACCTATCGCGCCTTGTTGCGCCGGCATCCAGTTGCCCAAGAATACATCGACATCACCCGACTCCAGCGATGCAAATGTCACCGGCACCCCCAGAACTTCGACATTTACATCATAGCCAAGCGCGGTCAGTACCTGATTGGCGGCCTCGGTCGTCGTGGTGATATCGGTCCAGCCAACATCAGACAGGGTCACCGTGTCACAATTGGCCTGCGCCTGAGCGACGCTAAGGGCCAATGTAGAGGCAGCCACCGTCATTTTCATAAGCGTTTTCATTTATCACTCCCGGTTTCGGTCTGAAGTTTTTATTGATTGACGAGTCAATTAGTCACCCAATAGGGTGCATTTTGCAAACAGTTTTCCCTGTGGGCCCTGCATATCCTTCTTGGATGGCAATGTTTAAAGCAATCACAATTCTGATGCCATAGACCGACGGTGCGGAACATCACCGCCTGATCAGGCACGGATTAAAACGGGAGCGCGACATAAAATGGCACAGCCAAATATCTTGATCTTCATGGTCGACCAGCTGAACGGAACGCTATTTCCCGATGGTCCGGCAGACTGGCTGCATGCGCCCAACCTTAAAAAACTGGCGGCAAAATCTGTTCGGTTTCAAAACGCCTACACTGGATCGCCGTTATGTGCGCCGGGCCGGGCCGCGTTCATGTCCGGACAGTTGCCATCGCGCAACGGGGTTTATGACAACGCTGCTGAATTCCGGTCAGACATCCCGACCTATGCACATCATCTGCGCCGCGCTGGGTATCAAACCTGCCTGTCAGGCAAGATGCATTTTGTTGGCCCCGATCAGCTACATGGGTTTGAACAGCGCCTGACCACCGACATCTATCCCGCCGATTTCGGCTGGACCCCGGATTACCGCAAGCCCGGCGAACGTATCGACTGGTGGTATCACAATATGGGATCTGTCACCGGGGCGGGCGTGGCCGAAATTTCCAATCAGATGGAATATGATGACAATGTCGCGCATGAGGCCAAAATGAAGATCTATGATCTGGCGCGCGGATTGGACGAACGGCCGTGGATGTTGACCGTATCTATGACCCACCCGCATGATCCCTATGTCGCCCGCAAAAAATATTGGGATCTATATGAAGATTGCGAACATCTGATGCCCGATATTCCCGATCCGGGATATGATGCACAAGATGCCCATTCCAAACGGATTTTTGATGCGAACAACTGGCGTGAATTCAACATCACGCCACAGGATATCCGCAAATCCCGCCGTGCCTATTTCGCCAATATTTCCTATTGTGACGATAAGATCGGCGAGGTGATGGAGGCGTTGGAAACCACCCGGCAAGAAGCGATCATTCTGTTTGTCTCGGACCACGGCGATATGCTGGGCGACCGGGGACTGTGGTTCAAAATGAGCTTCTACGACGGTTCTGCACGCGTGCCTTTGATGGTATCCGCGCCCGGACTGGAACCCGGTTTGCGCACAGAACCGGTGTCGACGCTGGATGTGACACCAACCCTATGTGAGCTGGCCGGGATTGATATGTCCGAGGTCGCGCCGTGGATCGACGGGCAATCCCTTGTCCCACTGGCCAAGGGAGAAGGCCGTGAGGAGGCCGTAAAGATCGAATACGCGGCGGAGGCCAGCTACGCTCCGCTGGTCAGTTTGCGCAAGGGGCGGTTCAAACTGAATCTATGTGCGCTGGATCCTGATCAGCTGTTTGATCTAAAGGCGGATCCTACGGAGCAGGTGAATTTGGCAACGGATCCCGCCCATGCCGATGTTTTATTGCAGCTAAAGGCGCAGGCGGCTGCGCAATGGGATCTGGAACGGTTTGACCAAGATGTACGCGCAAGCCAGGCGCGCCGCTGGGTCGTTTATGAAGCGCTGCGCCAAGGCGGGTATTATCCGTGGGATTATCAGCCGCTTAAACTCGCGTCCGAAGCCTATATGCGCAACCATATGGACCTGAATGTGCTAGAGACGAACAAACGTTTCCCGCGCGGCGAATAAACCGCCAGACCTAAACCAAGAAGGGCGCATTACACGATGCGCCCTTGCAACCAAATCAGCGATGGATAAGCCGCAAGCCAAACCCACAGAAACCGGTTCAAGCCAAAAAATATCGCGTTACTCAGGTGAAAGGCCGCTGCCACACATAGGGCGGCCATCATCAACTGCTGGTCAAGCAGGCTCAATGGGAAGAAAAATTCCAATATCATTACCCCCCAGCCCATCGCCCATAACAGCCGCGGATGATTGGCCCATCCACGCAGGTTTGTGCAGACCGGATAGGCGGAAAACAAAAACACATCGTGCAGCGCCCTGCCCTGCCGCCACTCCGGGTTTCGCAGTTTCACCCACCCCGCCCAGACATATGAGATCACCAATTGCACGCCGATATAGCCCAGCGCGAGCTCTTGATACTGTGCTGGCACCCAACGCGCCGTCGTCAGGCAAAATAAAATCAATAGCCCCATCCGATCGGAGCCGCCATTGTATGGCCCCTGAAACCGGATCAAATGCACCACACCCAGCCCTGTCAGCCCCGCCAATGCCCAATCACTGTGCCATCCCAATAGCAGCCAAAAACACAGGCATATCCGCGCGAAATGAATCCGTTTGGCATCGGCAAACCCGTTCATATGTTCCGCACTTTGCTGCAAGAACGCCAAAGCAAGCAGCATTTCCGTCAGGCGTAGGGCGAATTCAAGCGTCATACCCGGATCGGCGCACTTTCGTAATAGACATCTTTGACAAGGGCCGCGCCCTCCCTACTCCAAAATGCCAATCTGAATTGCACCATGCTTGGCCCACGGCCGATGTCGTTGCCCGTTTCAGGGCGCAGGTGGTGGCGCATATATCGCTCCAGCTCCGCGATACTATGCGCGGTGGGGTGATCCACCAGCCGCTCTGACAGGCTGACCAGATACAGGCTTTCATTCCAATCGGGGTTCCAGACCAGCCGCAGCAAATAACGGCCAAGCCCCAAACGTGCGGGACGTGGACGAAATTCACGCCAGTCATCACCGCGATCCAGCCAGCGGTATTCAATCCGGGGCGATGGCCCAACTTCGCTGAAAAAACCCCATGAGGGCAGCACAACCGGGGCAATCAATGCCAGAATATTCATACGCGCCGTTTCCAGTTTATCTTCCCTAAGGGAAAGATAGGCGCATCATCCTTAACAAATCGTGGAATACACTTACAGGCGTCAGTCTTTCATCAGCTCTCGCAGGCGATCTTCTTCTTCTTGGCTTAGCTGTTCGATCTGTGGCCCCGGCGATCTGGATCGGCCACGCAGATAGATAAACCCGCTGATCAGCGCCAAGATCAACACCGCCGGCCCAAGATACCACAACAACAGGTTTGCCCCGGTCTTTTCCGGTTCAAACAGCACATATTCACCGTAGCGATCAGTAACATAGTCCAGAACCTGCGTGTTGGTATCGCCAGCCATCAGGCGATCTCGCACCAAAATCCGCAAATCCCGCGCCACCTGGGCATTTGATTCATCGATATTTTCGCCCTGACACACCGGACAGCGCAGCACCTGGCTGATCACACGCGCACGGTTTTCCAAGGCGGGATCGGACAGGATTTCGTCAGGTTGCACCGCAAGAACCGGCCCGGCCATACAGATCAAGACCAGAAGATATTTCAACATTGCGTCACTCCGCCGGGGCGGCATGGGCCACCGTCTTGCGCGCACCTGCCGCAACCCTGTAGCGCCGATCAGACAATGACAACCCGCCCCCCAAGGCCATCATCAGGCAACCAAACCAGATCCAATTTGCGAAAGGCTTGATATAGGTGCGCACAGCCCAGCCCCCGCCGGTTTGTGGATCACCGATCACCAAATAGATGTCTCGCCAAAACCCATTGTCGATATCGGCCTCTGTCGTCGGCATCGCCTCAACGGGGTATACACGCTTTTCAGGGTGCAACACCGTGATCAGCCTGTCACCGCGGCGCACAGACAAAGACGCCATGGTCGAAGTGTAATTCGGTCCCGGAACGCGATCGACACTGTCCAAGGTAATCTCGAACCCGGCCACGTCATAGGGCTCTCCCTCTTGCGCCACGCGGATATCCTCTACTTGGCCGGCCATCAACAGCCCGATACCAATAAAGGTCACGCCCAAACCCGCATGGGCCACCGCCTTGCCCCAATCAGCGCGCGGCAGACGCAGTAAACGCGACGGCACACGGGCGGCGCGTTGCCACAGCTCCGCCAAAACGCCAAAAATGATCCAGGCACCAAGGAATGTCGCCACCAGAGCAAGCGTGGATCTGCCCGTTTCAAGCGACCACGCCAAGCCGGCCACCGCAGCCGCCAGCACAAGCGCCGGCCACAGCGGTTTGATCAGCCGCCCGATCCGCGCTCGCTTCCACGGCATCATCGCACCAATCGGCAACGCTATCGCCAAAAGCACCATAAACGGCGTGAAGGCTTTTTCAAAAAACGGCGCCCCCACAGACAGTTTGCGCGCCCATAACATCTCGGCAATCAGCGGCCAGACGGTTCCGACAAACACAACCAGTGCAGCAACCGCAAGCAAGATATTATTCAACACCAAGGCGGATTCCCGTGACACCATGGAAAAGACGCCCCGCGCCTGCATCGCGCTTGCCCGGGCGGCATACAGCACCAGCGCACCGCCCACAAAAACCGCCAAAATCGCCAAAATGAAGATGCCTCGTTCGGGGTCATTCGCGAAGGAATGGACCGAGGTAATAACACCTGAGCGCACGATAAACGTCCCAATGAGTGAAAAGCCAAAGGCCATGATTGCCAGTAAGATCGTCCAGCTTTTCAACGCCTCGCGCTTTTCCACCACAATCGCGCTATGCAGCAGAGCAGCGGCCAATAGCCACGGCATAAAGGACGCGTTTTCAACGGGATCCCAGAACCAAAAGCCGCCCCAGCCTAGCTCGTAATACGCCCACCAAGACCCCAGAGCGATACCAATGGTCAAGAAGATCCATGCCGCCAATGTCCAAGGGCGAACCCAGCGCGCCCAGGCGGCATCCACCCGTCCCTCTAACAAGGCGGCAACGGCGAAGGAAAACGCCATGGAAAGGCCAACATACCCCAGATACAAGAAAGGCGGATGAAAGGCCAATCCCGGATCTTGCAGCAGCGGGTTCAACCCCTGCCCGTTAAACGGCGCATCCACCAACCGGGTAAATGGGTTTGACGTGAATAAGATAAAGGCCAGAAACGCCAGGCCAATTAACCCTTGCACCGCCAAAACGCGGGCCTTCAAACGTGGTGGCAATGCCGCCCCAAACCATGCGGCACACGCACCAAACAAGGCCAGGATCAGCACCCACAGCAGCATTGACCCCTCGTGATTGCCCCACACACCTGAGATTTTATATAGCAGTGGCTTATCCGTGTGGCTGTTCGAAAACACCAACAGAACCGAGAAGTCAGAGGTCACAAACGCATGTGTCAGCGCCGCAAAAGACACCGCAATCAATAGAAATTGCGCGCTGGCAGCCGGGGCCGCGACATCCATCCAGCCCAACCAACCTTTATGTGCGCCGATCAATGGCACGGTCGATTGCACCACTGCCACGCAAAGGGCCAGAATTAGGGCGAAATGTCCAAGCTCGGCAATCATTAGCAACCTCCATGATGGACCCATCATAGGCCGCGCAGCCGCCAGACGAAAGCACCAAGCCACACGACCATGCGCCTATCCCAAAGCTGTGAACAGCCCACACCGGTTGGGCTGGACCAGAGCAGCAACAGCTGCGACGCGATGCTAGGGGGTTCGATGCCCCCGTGCATCGCTCCCACGTCAACCCATTGATCTCAATCTATTTACAGGCGCGCTGACGCGCGCCGCGTCGACAGCAACAAGGATGTCTCAGTGCGCACAACCCCGTCCACACGCCGGATCGCCAAAAGCAGCTCGTCGAATTCCACAAGGCTGCGCGCCCCGATTTCAACCAATAAATCCCATTGCCCATTGGTCGTATGCACGGTCTGAACGGCGGGAAACCCCAGCAATCGTGCCATGATCCGCTCGGTCTGGCGCCCGTCAATACCCAGCATCATCATACCCCGAACCTGCGCCAAATCCGTGTCAGAGCGGGTCAAAACGGTAAAACCAGTGATCTCGCCCCGTGCCGTCATCCGCTCAATTCGGGCGCGCACAGTGGCCCGCGACAGCGCCATCTGCGCGGCCAAATCACTGACCGAGGCCCGCCCGTCGCGACGCAGCGCCGCCATCAGACGCTGATCCGTCTCGTCCAGCCCAACTGTCTCGATCGCCTCACCGCCCATGTTTTGCCCTCTCAGATCGCATAGCGATCGTCTAAAAATGCGATTTTTGCATAACAGCGCGCCAAATCCGGCATGGTTCATGCAGATTCGGCTTGCGCGATATTTGCAGAACCTACATTTTTTCTGCAAGAACATTACGAAAGCTAATGTGATGGACACGCGCCCCCCGCCGCAGCTTTTGCGCATCGCTCAGGCGGCCCAAGCCATTGGAGTCGCCCCTTCGACCCTTCGCCTTTGGGAAACGCAGGGATTGATTGCACCGCATCGGCGCGCGTCGGGGCAGCGGCTTTATGATGATGATCAGATCCGGCAGTTAAAGCAGATTGCATTCTTGCGCCATGAGCAGGGGCTTAACCCTGCAGCCATCCGCGCCAATCTGTCACAGCCCCCGCGCGATGCCGAAGGCGGACAAGATGCCGGCCGCGCGCGCCTGGCCAGGCAATTGCGCAGCTTGCGTCAGGACCGGGGCAAGACGCTGGAGCAGGTCGCGCGGCCGATGGGCTTGTCGATCTCTGCCCTGTCACAGCTAGAACGGACCGGCACCGGGATCTCTTTGTCGGCTTTGGTGGACCTTGCGCAATATTACGGCACGACCTTGTCACAGCTGGCCGGGCCGGCCGCCGCCCAATCGCCCCTGATCCGCGCAGGTTCAGAACGCTGCATCCCTGTTCCTGTCTCAGGCGTTCGGGTCGAAGTTCTGGCCGAAGGCGAGCGGCAAATGGATTGCCATCGCTTCATTCTGGACCCCGGCGCCACCTCAGAAGGACGCTATGAACATGACGGAGAAGAATTTCTAACCGTCATAGAAGGGCATTTCCGGATCATTCTGGACGGCACCGAAACGCATGAGCTACGCCCCGGTGATTCACTTTATTTTGCCAGCCGCAGACCGCATTCTTGGGCCAATATCGCCCCGACCCGCACCGTGGTGTTATGGATCAACACTCCGCCGACGTTTTAACGCCATCCCAAGGCGTTGTGCCCGCGATCAATCCGCTGCATCGGTGCGATCAATCAGGGGGAACGGTGATCGCGCCATCCTCATGCACTGTTTCCATCGCCACATAGGTGGTGGTCGACGCGACATAGGGCAGCGCCGAAAGGCCCTCTCCCATCACCCTGCGGTAATCGCTGATATCACGGGTGCGCACCTTTAAAAGATAGTCGAACCCCCCCGCGATCATGTGGCATTCTTCGACCTCTGGCAGGGCGCGCACTGCCTTGTTGAAGGCTTTCAATGACAGTTCGCGCGTATCGGACAGCCGCACCTCGACGAAGGCGATATGGCTCAACCCCATTCGGATTGGATTTAACTGGGCGCGGTATCCGGTGATAACGCCCTGGTCCTCCAGCCGTTTGACCCGCGCTTGCACCGGTGTCTTGGTCAGCCCGACACGGCGCGCCAGCTCTGTCATCGACAATCGACCTTCCTCTGAAAGAGCCTGCAAAATCTTACGATCATATCCATCAAGCTCAGGAAGGTCATTTGGCATTTCATATATCCACAATTTGGTCAAATTGACCATATATCGCCAGCGAACAGACGAAAAGACTTTGATGAACGGGGTATGCTGGATCGAATACTTATTCACCCTGTCCATCACGGGAGCCCGCCCATGACCACCACGTCCCCCCCCCTTCTGTCGCTGCTGGAAATTGACGCGCTGACGTTGCAGCCCGAAGCCCCTCTTTTGCACCGGTTGATCACGCAAGCGGCGCTGCCCCAGGCGCAGCGCGCGAAAATTTCCAACCGTGCTGCCGATCTGGTGCGCCGTATCCGTGCGGATGCCCGCCCTGGGCTGATGGAAGTATTTCTGGCGGAATATGGGCTGTCGACCGCCGAAGGTATCGCGCTGATGTGTCTGGCAGAGGCGCTACTGCGCGTGCCCGATGCGGATACGATGGACGAGCTGATCGAGGACAAGATCGCTCCATCGGATTGGGGCAAACATTTGGGTCATTCCGCCTCGCCACTGGTGAATGCTTCCACATGGGGATTGATGCTGACAGGCAAGGTTCTTGATGATCGCCCGCCGGGGATTGCCGGGCACTTGCGCGGCGCCATCCGCCGCTTGGGCGAGCCGGTGATCCGCAAAGCCGTCGCACGTGCGATGAAGGAAATGGGCCGCCAGTTCGTTTTGGGAGAAACGATCACCGCCGCCATGGAGCGCGCCGCGAAGCAAGAGGCCAAAGGGTATAGCTATTCCTATGATATGCTGGGCGAGGCCGCCCGCACCATGGCCGACGCACAACGCTATGAGCGCGCCTATAGTGACGCAATCACCGCAATTGCGCAGCGATGTAAGCCCGGACAATTGCGCGACAACCCCGGAATTTCGGTCAAGTTTTCCGCCCTGCATCCACGCTATGAGCTGGCACAGGAAGGCCGCGTGGTCGCAGAGCTGGTGCCGGTGGTGATCGGTCTGGCAAAACAAGCAGCACGCGCCGATATGTCCTTTACCGTTGATGCAGAAGAGGCCGACCGCCTAACGCTGTCCTTGCGCGTGATTGAGGCCGTCTTGGAGGATCCCGAGCTTGCCGGATGGGACGGGTTTGCCGTGGTTGTGCAGGCGTATGGCCGGCGCTGCGGTGAGGCGCTTGATTGGCTATATGCGCTTGCGGCGCGGTTGGATCGGCGGATCATGGTGCGGCTGGTCAAGGGCGCCTATTGGGATGCGGAAATCAAACGCGCGCAGGTTTTTGGGCTGGACGACTTTCCGGTATTCACCCGCAAGGCCGCAACAGATGTCAGCTATATCGCCAATGCAAAAAAGCTGTTGGGAATGACCGATCGCATCTATCCGCAATTTGCAGGTCATAACGCGCATACTGTGGCCGCGATCCTAGAACTGGCAGGTGAAGACACCCGCAGGTTTGAATTTCAGCGCCTGCATGGCATGGGCGAGCGGCTGCATGACATTGTGCTGGCTGACGAAAAGACCCGTTGCCGGGTCTATGCCCCCGTCGGGGCGCATCGGGACCTGTTGGCCTATCTGGTGCGGCGACTGTTGGAAAACGGCGCCAATTCCAGTTTTGTCAACCAGATCGTTGACGAGGATGTCGCGCCAGAAACCGTTGCTGCCTGTCCCTTTGATCAGGTCGCAAATTTTGCGACAGTGGAAAATCCGATCTTGCGCGCGCCGGCACATCTATTCAACGACCGACCCAATTCCAAAGGGTTTGACCTGTGGCAGCGTGGCGCGCTTGCGGCCATCGAGACCGCGCGCGCGCCGTATGCCACGGGCTTGCTGCCCGCGCCATACCCGCGTGTCGCCGGCCTTTGCGCCCCATTGCCCGCACGCCCGGCGGTGAATCCAGCCACGCACGCGCTGATTGCCGAGATCCACGATGCTTCTGACGCCGATATTGCCACCGCGTTGAGCGCCGCCACCCCATGGGCCGCCGATGCCGCCACACGGGCCGAGATTTTGAACCGCGCAGCAGATCTGTATGAAAGCCACTACGGCGAAATCTTTGCTATTTTGGCACGGGAGGCAGGGAAGTCGCTGCTAGATGCCGTAGGAGAGCTGCGCGAGGCCGTGGATTTCTTACGATTTTATGCGGCCCATATTCCACAGGTGCCGCCGCGTGGTGTCTTTACCTGTATCAGCCCATGGAATTTTCCGCTGGCAATCTTTACCGGGCAAATCGCGGCGGCGCTGGCCACGGGCAATGCAGTGCTGGCCAAGCCGGCCGAGCAAACCCCGATCATCGCACATTTCGCCACCAAGCTGTTGCATGACGCAGGTGTCCCGGCGACTGCATTGCAGCTACTGCCCGGTGAAGGGGGGCGCGTTGGTGCCGCCCTGACCTCGGATCCGCGCGTGGATGGTGTGGCCTTTACCGGATCGACCGCAACGGCAAAACGGATCCGCGCGACGATGGCAGACACGCTGGCACCGGGCGCGCCATTGATCGCGGAAACCGGAGGGTTGAATGCGATGATCGTGGATTCCACTGCCCTGCCCGAACAGGCGGTGCGCGACATTCTGGCCTCGGCCTTTCAATCGGCGGGGCAACGGTGTTCGGCCCTGCGCTGCCTATATGTGCAAGACGATGTTGCGCCTCATCTGACCGAGATGCTGTTTGGCGCGATGGAGGAGTTGAGCTTAGGTGACCCGTGGCATTTGGCGACTGATATCGGCCCGGTGATTGACGCAGCCGCGCAAAAGACCATTCGCACCCATATCGACAAGGCCCGCAGCGAAGGCCGCCTGATGAAAGAGATGACCGCACCTCAAGAGGAGGGTACATTCATTGGCCCTGCGGTGATCTCCATCACTGGGATCAATGATCTGCAACACGAAATTTTCGGCCCGGTCTTGCATATTGCGACCTTCAAATCCCACGAGCTGGATCAGGTGATCGACGATATCAACGCAACCGGATACGGGCTGACCTTTGGCCTGCACACCAGGATTGACAACCGTGTGCAAGACGTCACCGAAAAGATGCAGACCGGTAATATCTATGTCAATCGCAACCAGATCGGTGCGATCGTCGGCAGCCAGCCCTTCGGCGGTGAGGGCCTGTCGGGCACAGGCCCCAAAGCGGGCGGGCCCGACTATATGTGGCGGTTTACCACGGGCGGCACGCAATCACGACCAGATATGATACGCAGCCTGCCCGGCCCGACTGGCGAGTCCAATCGCTTGAGCCTACATAAACGCGCGCCTATCCTGTGCCTGGGACCGGGCCATGAGCAGGCCCAGGCACAGCAAGCCGCCGTGCAGGCACTGGGTGGGGAGGCGGAATTGGCACCTGCATTGACGCCCCACAGCCTGTCTATCCGCACGGGATTTGGCGGCGCGCTGTATTGGGGACCACCAAATCAGGCGCGGCCATTCGCGCAGGCCTTGGCCACGCGGCCGGGACCGATCCTGCCGTTGATCACCGGCGCGCCCGATATTGGCCACGTCTATCACGAACGCCATGTCTGCATCGACACGACCGCCGCAGGTGGGAACACCGCATTGCTGTCCAGTGCCGGGGCTGAATAAGCCCCGTCTTGCAGGCGCTGTTTCGGCCTGCGATTGATCAGCCACCGTGCCAGATCATCGATAAGCACATATGAAAAAGCCGGGCATCGCTGCCCGGCTTTGGCGTTATTTGTGGTACCGCACTGCGCCTTGACGATCAACAGCCGCGCAAAAGTGCGGCAACACCAGTGCGGGCGATATTGACCAACCCCAAAGGGCGCATCAGATCGGCAAAAGCATCGATTTTATCCGGCGTGCCGGTCAGTTCGAATACAAAGCTTTCCAAGGTGGAATCGACGACACTGGCGCGGAAAATTTCGGCCAGACGCAAAGATTCAATGCGTTTCTCACCCGAGGATTTCACCTTCAGCAACGCCAATTCGCGCTCTACTGCAGGGCCGGTGCGGGTCAGGTCGATCACGTCATGAACCGGAACAATACGGCCCAGCTGCGCGCGGATCTGGTCAATCACCTCTTCTGTGCCGCGCGTCACAATGGTGATACGCGACCGCTTCCCCTCATGATCGATTTCGGCAACCGTCAGACTGTCGATATTATAACCGCGGCCCGAAAACAGACCGATCACGCGCGCCAGAACGCCGGCCTCGTTATCGACCAGAACGGCAAGCGTGTGGCTGGCGACACCTTGCGCGTGGTAATCGCGCAGGTCATAGGCGGAATGCGAAGTGGAGCCTTGTTTGATGTTCAGAGCGGCCATCTGCCTATCTCCCTTTGAACGTTGGTCGCGGTCGACCAATGGAAATCTATGTGGCGAAAGCGCGCCCTTGGCGGCATTTAGCCCCCTGCGGGCGCGGGGCACGCGACAGCAGATGCTGCCACGGCCCAAAGGCGCATCACACCAGCGTCGCGCCTTCTTTGAAGGCATCGGCATCCGCCGCGAGCAACATTTCATTATGCGGCTTGCCTGACGGGATCATCGGGAAGCAGTTTTCATGTTTTTCAACCCGGCAATCGAACAAAACGGGGCCATCATAATTGATCATTTCCATGATCGCATCATCCAGATCCGCCGGATCCGTGCACAAGATCCCTTTCCAGCCAAAGCTTTCGGCCAGTTTCACGAAATCAGGCAAGCTTTCTGACCAGCTGTGGGAATACCGTTCCCCATGCAGCAATTCTTGCCACTGGCGCACCATGCCAAGGCGCTCATTGTTCAAGATGAACTGTTTCACCGGCAAACGGAATTGCGTGGCCGTTCCCAGCTCTTGCATATTCATAAGCCACGAAGCCTCACCGGCGACATTGATCACCAGCGCATCCGGGTGGGCCACCTGCACGCCGATCGAGGCGGGGAAGCCATACCCCATCGTGCCCAACCCGCCCGAGGTCATCCACCGGTTGGGCGCGTCAAATTGCAGATATTGCGCGGCCCACATCTGGTGCTGACCTACCTCGGTCGTGATGTAGCGATCATGGTTTTTTGTCAGCGCTTCAAGCCGTTCCAAAGCATATTGTGGCTTAATCACCGTGTCGGACGAGGTATAGGCCAGGCAACGCACTGCACGCCATTCGTCAATCTGCGACATCCATGCCGCAACCTCTGCCGTGGCTGTCTTACGGCCGCGCGCCTTCCAGACCTTCAAAATATCTTCCAACACATGGCCCACATCGCCAATGATCGGCAAATCCACGCGGATGATTTTGTTGATCGACGACGGATCGATATCAATATGTGCCTTCACCGAACCTGGTGAGAAATCCGCCACCCGGCCCGTGATCCGGTCATCGAACCGTGCGCCGATATTGATCATCAGATCGCAATCATGCATCGCAAGGTTTGCCTCATAGAGGCCATGCATCCCCAGCATCCCCAGCCAGGATTTCCCGGACGCCGGATAGGCACCAAGCCCCATTAATGTCGAAGTGATCGGGAAGCCGGTCGCATCGACCAATTCAGTCAACAGCTGACAGGCGCCCTTGCCAGAGTTGATAACCCCGCCGCCCGTGTAAAACACAGGCTTCTTTGCTGTTTCCATCAGCTCGACCAGTTTGGTGATCGCGTCGATATCGCCTTTCACCTTGGGCTGGTAATGGTTGGGTGTCATTGATTTCGGCGGCACATAGGTTCCGCTGGCAAATTGCACATCCTTGGGCAGGTCAATCAACACTGGGCCGGGCCGGCCTGTGGTCGCCACATGAAAGGCCTTATGCACGGTCTGGGCAACATCTTCAGCGTCACGCACCAGCCAGTTATGCTTAGTGCAAGGCCGGGTAATGCCCACGGTATCGGCCTCTTGGAAGCCGTCCGTACCAATCATGAATGTCGGCACCTGCCCCGAAATCACCACCAGTGGGATACTGTCCAAAAGCGCATCGGTCAGACCCGTCACAGCATTCGTGGCGCCGGGGCCAGATGTCACCAGAACACAGCCCGGCTTACCGGTTGATCGGGCATAGCCTTCAGCCATATGAACCGCGGCTTGTTCATGGCGCACAAGGATATGGCGAACGTCATTTTGTTGAAAAATTGCGTCATAGATCGGTAGGACAGCGCCGCCGGGGTAACCAAAAATTACTTCGACCCCGTGATCCTTTAGCGCCTGAACCACCATTTCCGCGCCGGTCATCTGACGTGACATCGCCTTCTCCATCCAACCGCCCCCACCGGGGCCTATCCATTCATCCGCAGCGATATGGCTGTGATGCCTCAGGCGCAAGCGCCGATAAGAAAAAACCCCCGACAAAGCGGGGGCGCATGGGAACCATCATGGTCAAACCGTTACCGGCCCACGCGCATCCTTTCGACTACGACAAGAAGCGAGATCATCGCCATTCCTTTCAACTGCATTCGGCGAGACATTATGTGCCCAAAGCGAGGGCGTCAACGTCAAAACGACACCGAAAGTAACATCAAAGGCCAAAAATCTTTCCCATTGTTGCTATAGATTTGCGGTTTTTGAAATTAAAATCCTGCCGGTGGCGATTCTCACGAACGTCCTTACGAGTCGCCGCACGCGCCGTGCCGCCACATATATGAATGAAACGCGACCCTGCATCCGCTCGCAGCCATGACGGAGAGGCAAAACCGACATGATCTAGCGATCACCCGTGTGAATGGTCTTTCCAAACTGGTGAAGAACGCGCTATTTGCATCCAGCTTCGCGCTTTTGCCCCGCACCAAGCTGCGTCCTGCAAAAACCCTGTGAAATTGGTCACTCCAGATCACCAAAGGCGGGATTTTCGTTGACCTGTTGGGGAGGCTCGGCCAATGAATGATAACCCCCACAACCTGAGTTGTTGGGTCCGAAAGGTTCAGGGAGGAACATATGGGCGGCTTGCTGGCCCTTGCGCGGGGGATTGACCGCGTCAACACTTTCATCGGAAAAGCCGTCTCTTGGCTCATCTTGCTCGCGATTTTGGTCAGTGCGGTCAACGCGACGATCCGCAAGGTCTTTAGCATTTCGTCTAACGCATGGTTGGAGCTACAATGGTATCTGTATGGTGCCGCGTTCTTATTGGCTGCGGCCTATACGCTGAAACAGAACGAACATATCCGTATTGATATTGTCTATGGGGCGTTTTCGCGCCGGGTGCAGCATTGGATTGATCTGATCGGTCATCTGCTGTTCTTGATGCCGTTCCTGACGCTGATGCTGTATCTGCTGTATCCCTATGTCATGCGCTCTGTCGCGTCGGGTGAAGTATCAACCAATGCGGGCGGGCTGATCCTTTGGCCGGCCAAGGCGCTGCTTTTGGCAGGGTTCACGCTGCTATATGCACAGGGTATTTCAGAGATCATCAAGAAGATCGCTGTAATGCGCGGCCTGATCGAGGACCCCTTCCCCAGCGTTGGCCCGCATGGGGCGGATCCGATCGTGAAAGAGGAGGCGCTGTAAGATGATCATGGAGCTTATCGCGCAGAACATGGCGCCCATCATGTTCATCTCGCTGATTGCGTTTCTCCTTCTGGGCTATCCGGTAGCGTTCTCGCTGGCGGCGAATGGTCTGTTGTTCTTTATCATCGGGGTCGAGCTGGCGCCATTGTCCGAAGGTGCCATCCATCTAAGCTGGCCGCTGTTGAACGCGCTGCCGGAACGATTCTGGGGCGTCTTATCCAATGAGACATTGCTCGCAATCCCGTTCTTTACCTTCATGGGGATCGTGTTGGAGAAATCCGGCATGGCCGAGGATTTGCTGGACACCATCGGCCAATTGTTTGGCCCGGTCCGTGGTGGTCTGGCCTATGCGGTGATTATCGTAGGGGCGCTGTTGGCGGCGACCACCGGCGTGGTTGCAGCATCCGTGATTGCGATGGGCCTTATTTCCCTGCCGATCATGCTGCGCTACGGCTATGACCGCAGGGTGGCCTCGGGGGTGATTGCGGCCTCGGGCACCTTGGCGCAGATCATCCCACCATCGCTGGTCTTGATCGTTCTGGCCGACCAGCTGGGCCGATCCGTAGGCGATATGTATAAAGGCGCGCTGATCCCGGGCATGGTTTTGACGGGGATTTATCTGGGCTATGTTGCCGTGATGTCCATCATCCGACCCAAGTCAATGCCCGCCCTACCGGTTGAGGCGCGCACGCTTGGCTCTGGCGTCACCTCGCTATTTGTGGTGCTGGCTGCGGGTATCGCGCTGTTCTTCGCCATGGATCGCTATCTGGCCGCCAATCACGACCCTAATGATGCGGGCATCTTGGCTGCCGTGATCGCGGTTCTGGTCGTCTATGGCGTCGCCGCTGCCGATAAGATGTTCAAAATCAATTTGATGAGCCGCCTTGGCCAACAAGTTGTCATCGTATTGATCCCGCCGTTGGCGCTGATCTTTCTGGTGCTGGGCACGATCTTTCTTGGCGTTGCGACCCCGACCGAAGGCGGTGCGATGGGGGCAGTGGGTGCGCTGATCCTGTCGGCGATGAAAGGACGGCTGAACCTTGGCGTTGTCAAAGACGCTTTGGCTGCAACCACCCGCCTGTCGGCCTTTGTTATGTTCATCTTGATCGGTGCGCGAGTGTTCTCGTTGACCTTCTACGGCGTGAACGGGCATCTGTGGGTGGAGCATCTGCTGACCTCGCTGCCCGGCGGGCAGACCGGCTTCTTGATCGTCGTGTCGATTTTGGTGTTCTTCCTTGCCTTCTTCCTGGATTTCTTTGAGCTGGCCTTCATCATCGTTCCGCTTCTGGCCCCTGCGGCCGAGGCAATGGGCATTGATCTGATCTGGTTCGGCGTGATCCTGGGGGTGAATATGCAGACATCCTTTATGCACCCGCCCTTCGGGTTCGCGCTGTTCTTCTTGCGATCTGTCGCGCCCAAAGTGCCTTATCTGGATAAGGTCACCGGCAAGCTGACGGATCCGGTCAAAACATCGCAGATCTATTGGGGCGCCGTGCCATTCGTCTTCATCCAGATTGCGATGATCGCAATTGTTATCACCTTTCCGGGAATGGTCATGCATTACAAAGGTCCGGCGATTGATCCGGCAACCATTGATATGCGCCTGCCCGACATGCCCGGTTTGGGCGGAGGAATGGGCGGTGGCCTTGGTGGTGGTTTGGGCGGCGGCCTTGATGGCGGCATCCCGGGTCTGGGCGGCCTTACACCGCTGGGCGCCCCCAGCGGCAATCCTGTCACCCCCCCGCAGGGCGGCGATGCCAGCCTTGGCATCCCGGCCCCGCTTGGGCTGGGCGGTTTGAACGGCAACTAAAAAAACCAACATAGAAACGGCGGCCCAATTGGCCGCCGTTTCTATGTTCTCAGTTCCATGATGCCATGTCGTTAGAAAAACCGCCCCGAAGGGCGGTTTTCTTTAATCGTCCATCTTCAGCGCCGCGATAAAGGCGGATTGCGGGATTTCAACTTTCCCGAATTGACGCATCTTCTTCTTACCGGCTTTTTGCTTTTCCAAAAGCTTCTTCTTTCGGGTCGCATCACCGCCATAACATTTCGCCGTCACGTCTTTGCGCATCGCGGACAGGGTTTCACGGGCAATCACCCGCCCCCCGATGGCCGCCTGAATTGGAATTTTGAACATATGCCGTGGGATCAGATCTTTGAGCTTTTCGCACATCACCCGGCCCCGGCTTTCAGCCCGATCACGGTGCACCATGATCGACAACGCGTCCACCGGCTCGTCATTGACCAGGATCGACATCTTGACCAAAGCATCTTCACGATAGCCCGTAATCTGATAATCGAAAGAGGCATAACCTTTGGTTACAGATTTCAAACGGTCGTAGAAATCAAAAACCACCTCGGCCAATGGCAAATCATAAACAACCATCGCGCGGCTGCCCGCATAGGTCAGGTCTTCTTGAATACCACGACGGTCTTGGCACAGCTTCAGCACATCGCCCAGATACTCATCCGGCACAAGGATCGTCGCCTTGATCCGGGGCTCTTCGATGTGATCAACATAGGTAAGGTCGGGCATATCGGCGGGGTTGTGCAAATCACGCACTTCACCGTCTTTCATATGTAGCTTGAACACAACGCTGGGCGCGGTGGTGATCAAATCCAGATCATATTCGCGTTCCAAACGGTCGCGGATCACTTCCAGATGCAGCAGCCCAAGGAAACCACAGCGGAACCCAAAGCCAAGCGCGGCGGATGTCTCCATCTCGGAACTGAATGACGCATCGTTCAACTGCAGCTTTTCAATCGCGTCGCGCAGATCTTCGAAGTCGTTCGCATCCACCGGAAACAGGCCGCAGAATACGACAGGCTGAGCAGGTTTGAACCCCGGCAGCGCCTTTTCACACCCCTTCTTCTCGGTCGTGATTGTGTCGCCCACACGGGTGTCACGCACCTGTTTGATCGACCCGGTCCAGATGCCGATTTCACCCGGCCCCAGTTCTGCGATATCAACCATCTTCGGCTTTAATACGGCCAGCTTATCGACACCGTAAACGGCGCCGGTCTGCATCATCTTAATCCGGTCGCCCTTGCGGATGACACCGTCAATCACCCGGATCATGACCACGACGCCCAAATAGGCGTCATACCAGCTGTCCACCAGCATCGCCTTTAACGGCGCGTCTCTGTCGCCTTTGGGCGCAGGCAAGCGGGTTACGATGGCTTCCAGCACATCGGGAATACCCAAACCAGATTTCGCTGAAATCAGCACCGCGTCCGAGGCGTCGATGCCGATCACATCTTCAATCTGCTCGGCCACGCGCACAGGGTCTGCCGCAGGCAGATCGACTTTGTTCAAAACCGGCACAATTTCATGATCGGCATCAATCGCCTGATACACGTTGGCCAGCGTCTGCGCCTCGACCCCTTGTGAGGCATCGACGACCAGCAGCGAACCTTCGACCGCCTGCATGGACCGCGAGACTTCATAAGCGAAATCAACGTGACCGGGGGTATCGATCAGATTGAGGATATAGGTTTTTCCATCCTTTGCCGGATATTCGATCCGAACCGAGTTGGCCTTGATCGTGATGCCGCGCTCGCGCTCGATATCCATCGAGTCGAGCATTTGCGCCTTCATGTCACGTTCGGCCACCGTCCCGGTGAGCTGAATCAGCCGGTCGGCGAGTGTCGATTTACCGTGGTCAATATGGGCCACGATGGAGAAGTTGCGGATGCGATCAAGGTCGGTCATGCGCGCGATATATATGGGATTTGCAGAGCCGGGAAGAGGAATTCGCGCATAAGGATCGAAAGGCGTAAACACAGCAATGTCGCATATACGGCACCAGCGGCACTTTGCCCCCTTCGCCCTTTTACGCAGGCTGGCACAATAAGAACATCGTGAACGCTGCTGCACGCCTCATGATCTTGCAATGTAAGGCAGCGCAGCGCACATAGGGAGCGTCCTTCAGGAGGTAGTTCCATGTTCTTATCCGTTCCCGGCATGACCTGCGGCCATTGCAAGACTGCGGTCGAACAGGCGATCGAAGAAGTTGGCGGCAAAGCCAGCGTCAATTTAGAAGATCACGAGGTCGAAGTCAGCGGGCTTCCCGAATCGACCGTGCTGGCCGCACTGAAGGGCGCAGGCTATGATGCCCAGGTGGTCGAATAACCCCACCCCCCGTGTTTGGTGGCGACGCCGCGCGAACCCCATAGCAGTAGTGGCATGCACAAGGCGAGGGCCACGCAATCGGCGGCAAGCCGCTGAATTGTTGAATGCGCGTTAGGAATTGATTAACCTTACCGCTTGAAAATGATGATGTCGGGCACGGACCCACATCGCGAACCCCGAGGCAGATTATGACCAAGACCATCGTTGCAGCCGCAGCACTGACATTCGTAACATTGCTCGGCTCGACCGCTTATGCCGGCTCGATTGACCGGGCATGTAAGGCAGCGGGCCGGGCCGATACATCCGGGCTGTGTAGCTGCATCCAGCAGGTTGCCGACATGACCCTAAGTGGGCGCGACCAAAGCCGCGCCGCAAAATTCTTCCGCAACCCAGATGAAGCACAGCAGGTGCGTATGTCCGACCGCCCCTCGGATGAAGATTTCTGGAAGCGCTACAAGAATTTCGCAGATGCTGCGCAAGGATATTGCAGCTGACCGCGTTTTTTCTTTAATGCTGGCGCCTTTGCGCCAGCCATAACCGGCTTGGGCGGCATAGCCCTTAAAATCATCGCCGTCCGGTCTTGTCTTCGCCAGTGTTGTCTTAAACGCAGTGTTATTGCTCGCCTTACCCGGCCTATAGCCCGCCTTGCAATCGCTGCACCCAATGCCTGCTGCCCTTTTCGATCAGCTGCAATGCCCCGGTAAAGTCGCGGCTGTAATACGGGTCAGGCACATCGGTAGTGCCAAGGCCCGGCGGCAAAAACATCTGCAGTTTGGCCTGTGATGCCCCGCCCGCAAGCGCATTGGCATCGCGCAAATTCTGCCCATCCATAGCCAGGATCAAATCGAACCGCGCGAAATCCTCGCGCTGTAATTTCCGCGCGCGCAGCTGCGACAGGTCATAGCCACGCGCCGCAGCCGCCTGTTGCATTGGGGCATAAGGGGGCTCACCAACATGCCAGCCCCCCGTCCCGGCACTGTCCAATTGCACTGAAAGCCCCGCCTGCCCCGCAATTTTACGAAAAACGCCCTCAGCGGCAGGTGAGCGGCAAATATTGCCAAGACATAAGAATAAGATACGCATACCCTACACTTAACGCAGGAGGCACCAATGGCCAAGATCGTCATATTGACTGGCGCGGGGATTTCAGCAGAAAGCGGCATTCGGACCTTTCGCGCCTCTGACGGGTTATGGGAAGATCACCGGATTGAGGATGTCGCAACCCCAGAAGGCTTTGGCGCAGACCCCGAGCTTGTTCATGAGTTTTACAACATGCGCCGTGCGACTGCCGCAGCCGCCCGCCCGAACGCGGCACATGTGGCGCTGGCACAGCTAGAACGCGCGCCCCAGCATCAGGTTCTGGTCGTCACTCAGAATGTAGATGATTTACATGAACGCGCCGGGTCGCAGCATGTCATTCACATGCATGGAACGCTGTTCGGGCATTTGTGCCATAGCTGCGACCATCGCTGGCCCGCCCCGGCAATCAGCACAGCACATGACCTTTGTCCGGCATGTCACCAGCCCGCGACCCGCCCCGATATCGTCTGGTTTGGCGAAATGCCCTATCGGATGGATGAGATCTGGACAGCGCTGCGCGGCGCGGATCTGTTTGTTTCTATCGGGACATCGGGCAATGTCTATCCGGCGGCGGGCTTCGCCCAGGACGCGATGCGCACAGGCGTTGCCACGTTGGAACTGAACCTTGATCGCTCCAGCGGGAGTCATATATTCGACGAATCTCGCCAGGGGCTTGCCAGTGTTTTGGTGCCCCAGTGGGTTGACCAGATATGCACCGCCAAGCCTAACTGACACGGCATCGTGGGGATATCACCTAGCCTGCGGGGCAATCTGGTAAATATGGGCGAAAATCGGGGCCAGCACACCAAAGCTGGAATGAATCGCTTGACCCGCTGCGCAATTCGTCATATGCCCCGCGGACAGAATTCCGGGCGCTGCGTAGCGGCGTCCTTTAGTGTTGAAGAACGGGCGGCACCTCGCCCATATCGAAACGAAGGATGATGCCATGTCGCGCGTTTGCGAACTTACCGGCAAGGGCCCGATGACGGGCAACACTGTGAGCCACGCGAAAAACAGATCGCGTCGCCGCTTCCTGCCGAACCTTAACGATGTTACCCTGCTGTCCGAGTCGCTCGGCCAGTCGTTCAAGCTGCGTGTTTCGGCACATGGCTTGCGCTCGGTCGATCACCGCGGTGGTCTGGATGCGTATCTTGCCAAAGCAAAAGACGCTGAGCTGTCGGATAAAGCATTGAAAATCAAAAAAGCCATCGCAAAATCGCAGGAAGCTGCCTGATTTCGCGTTTAGCTTTAGGGTCTGACGAATTGGTCACCCTATAAACGATTAAACAGCCCGACATTTCGTCGGGCTGTTTTCATTTGGGCGCACCTTTTGGCAATCAGTGGCTACGCCCGGGTGTCAGTGCAATCTAAGCGTGCCGTTTTGGCGCGCTGAATTTGACAACAAGCTTGGTTTTTTAATCTCTCGGGCTTAACCTGCCCCGATGATACCGCGCCTATCTCACCCAGTGCTTTCAGTAATGCTTTGCGCATTGCTTGCCGTGACAAGCCTGCAAATGGCCGTGGCGCGCGGACAGGCACGCGTGGCGGGACAGATTGTGCTGTGCACCGGAACCGGCGTGACCACGGTGCATGTCGACGCCCAAGGCCAGCCCATCGACCGCCCACAGATTTGCCCGGATATGGCGCTGAATTGGCTGGTTGCGGTTGATATGGCGCAGCAGCAGCCGCGCCGCCCCGACACCAAGGCCCATCAAATCAACCGGCCTGATACGCCATTGTTGATCGCCCAAACCCAGCCGCACCGCCGCGCCCGTGACCCGCCTGCACTGTCTTAATCCACGCTTTCCGAATTTAGACATATTGCTGGAGGTCCAAATGGTCCCGAAATTTATGATGGGCGCGATGATCGCAGCCCTGACACTGCCCGCGCTGACAACCGCAAGCTTTGCCGATATCGCCGTTGCCAGCCCCTATATTCGCGTCTCGACATCGATGTCAAAATCAGGTGCGGCCTTCATGCAAATTGAAAACACCGGGGACATGCCCGATCAGCTGATTGACGTGCGCTCTGACGTGGCGCAGCGGGTTGAACTGCATACACATAAAGATGACGGCAATGGCATGATGACCATGACCCATGTGCCGCAGGGCTTTACGATCCCGGCACATGGCCATCATGCGCTGGCGCGTGGCGGTGATCATGTCATGTTCCTAGGGCTGAACCGGTCGCTGGCACAAGGCGACATTGTTCCCGTGACATTGCGTTTTGAACATGCCGGCGAGATCACTGTCGACATCCCGGTCGATTTGACCCGCACACCCAATAGCGATGGGGAAATGGATCACGGCGCCATGACCCATGACAAGATGAAAACCAGCCACTGACACTGGCCTGCGCGATATTCTGTGCGGTTTTACGGCTGCACAGTTGATCATGGATCACGCAGAAGCTCTGGTTCTAGCACAACGATTGTCGGCCTTTGCGGCAAGGTCGACAGCGACACCGTCAATGCAGATCCGCCGGGCCGGACGATATCAAACTGCCCCCCCATCTGCGCTAAAAAGCGATCCAATGTGCCACGGCCAAACCAGTGCATCGGTATCACAATGGACGACCGCAACCGGGTCAGGATCCGCACCATCGTCGCCTGATCCACCGTCATTGACCCGTCTACCGCTGCCATAACCACATCCAGCCGCCCCAACGCCGCATATTGCGCGGCATTTGGTTCATGATGCAGATGGCCCAGATGCCCTACACACAGGCCTTCGACTTCGAACACGAAGATCGAATTACCATTTTCTTCGACGGATCCGAATGAGCGGATATCGGTGGTCACATTGCGGATCAACATCTCGCCCAGATCCAGATAATGATCTGCGGCAAGCCCGTATTGATCGTGCCAACCCGGCAGCACATGGCGCACAGCCTTGGGCGGATCGTCAGTCCAATGGCTGGAATGCGCATGGTTCATCGTAACCACATCAGGCACAAATACGGTCGGCCCGATATACCCGTTGTAATCAGTCACAACCGACAGCCCGCCCACCGTGCGCAACAAAAATTCAGAATGCTCAATGTATTGGATACGAATTGATGACGGCGGCACCGCATCGGTGAATTGCGCATGATGTAAATACTCGATGCCGGGCGTCGCATCGGCCAAGGCAATGCAATGGCTGGGTATGCGCCCGGTGGAGGTGCGATCGGGCTGCACCTGCGGAGTCTGGGGCAGCAGCTGAGTCTGCGCCTGCACCGGCGCAATTTTCATACAGGTGGCGGCCAAAACGGCACTAAACACCAGACCAAATGGGACGAAAGGCAAGCGGGGCATCGCGCACTCCTGCGGTTCGGCCTGCGGCGGGCGCCACAAGGTCCAAATACCTTCAGACTAACGCCGTGGTTGCATCTGTCACGCCAAACCAGCCCAAAACACCGCGTAAAAGACGCCACCTGCGTGAAACGCATAAAGTCACGTCACGATAGTTTGGGCAAAACCGACAGGACCTCGGCTGCGGCCGCGGTTGGCGCGGCCCGGCCTTCGGCAACCTGTGCGCCCAGATCTGCCATTTTTGCGCGCAGATCGGGATCGGCAGTCAATTGCGCCAACAGACCCTCGCGCACCTCTGTTTCAAACCAGTGGCGGGCCTGCTCTGCCCGGCGGCGCACGAAATGCCCCTGATCGCGGCGCCATTGTGCCAAGGCCTGCATATCCGCCCATGCGGCCTCCATGCCCGCCTGTTCAATCGCAGAGACCGGCAATGCCTTTGGGAATTTTGGCGGATCATAAGGGCGCTTACGCAACAGATGCAGCGCCCCGGCGTAATCGGCCACAGTGCGCATCGCAGCAGCGCGCAAATCCCCATCCGCCTTATTGACCAAAATCAGGTCGGCCATCTCCATGATGCCACGTTTGACACCTTGCAATTCATCGCCGCCCGCAGGGGCCATGAGCAAAACAAACAGATCGACCATTTCGGCCACCAATGTCTCGGATTGGCCCACACCCACGGTTTCGATCAAGATCACATCGAACCCTGCCGCCTCGCAAAGCGACACCGCCTCGCGGGTGCGCCGGGCCACGCCACCCAGATGGGTCTGGCTGGGAGAGGGGCGAATAAAGGCCAGCGGATCACGCGACAGCCGCTCCATCCGGGTTTTATCGCCCAAAATCGACCCCCCCGACCGCGCAGACGAAGGGTCGACCGCCAAAACAGCCACCCGCAGACCCTGGCCTGTCAACATCAACCCAAAGGATTCGATAAAAGTGGACTTGCCCACACCCGGCGTTCCAGACAGGCCGATACGCAAGGCCTGCCGCCCCGCGCCGGTCACATCCGCTAACAAATCCAGCGCCTGCGTCCGATGATCGGGGCGCGACGATTCAATCAATGTGATCGCCCGCGCCAAGGCACGCCGGTCGCCTGTTGCGATTTTTGCGCCCATCTGCGCCACTGTCATCGGGGCCATATCGCCTGCCTTCCGGGTCTGCCTATCTGTTGCCTGCTTTTGCGACGCGCTATCACGAACCGTCCCCAACGTCACCGGAACGTGACGGAGTGGCAATTTCGCGCCAGTGCCGAACAGGCTATGTCCTGCTATCACTACCGACTAATATCATGCCAATCCTCATCGCACTATGCGCCCGCACAAGGAACGCACCCCATGTTGAAGACCCGACCAGCATTTCTGCACGGCACTGCGGTTGCAAGCGCCGCCTTGGTCGCCTTGACACTTTCGCTGCTGCCCGCACCCGTAAGGGCCGACCAACAAGACCATATTGTTTTTGACGTCACGCTAAAAGGGATCCGCGCCGCAGAACTGCGGATCAATGGCAAGATCGTCGGTGATGGCTATGGTGCGAATGGCACGTTGAAAACCACCGGTCTGATCGGTGCGATTCGCAAGCTGCGCTATGACACCACGGTAAATGGCCATACCGATGGCACGCGTTTCGCACCGATGCGCTATGAAGAAAATGCCGACACCCCATCGCGCCAATCCTCCAATACCATCGTTTATAAATCTGGCACCCCGGTGTCGGTGGCCAAAGTGCCGCCACGCCCGCGCGATGACCGTGATCTTGACCCGCGCCAGCAAAACGGCACCGTCGATCCATTGACCGCGCTTTATGCGGTGCTGCGCGATGTTGATCGTGACGCTGCGTGCAAGCTGAACGTGGCGATTTTCGACGGCGCACGCCGGTCTTCTGTGCAGTTATCGCAGCCCGAAACCAGCGGGCAGATGCTCAGCTGTCGCGGCGAATATCGCAGGGTTGCCGGATTTTCAGACAATGACATGAAAGAAAAGTCACGTTTTCCTTTCACCTTGACCTACGCGCCCGCACCCAATGGCCGATTACAGGTTGTCGAGATTTCAACAGATACCGTCTATGGAAAAGCCCGGCTAAAACGGCAATAAGGGCGGTGTGAAACAGACCGCCTTACCGATTGATTCCGTGCTACCGCAGCTATGCAGCGCTGTTGCCGCCCATGGGCGCGCCGTTTTGATGGCCCCGCCAGGAGCGGGCAAAACAACACGCGTGCCACTGGCGCTGCTGGACCAGATCAAGGGACGGATCTTGATGTTAGAGCCGCGGCGGCTTGCCGCACGCTCAGCAGCTGAACGTATGGCGGATACGCTGGGCGAACCTGTCGGTGAAACCGTAGGCTACCGCATCCGCGGGGAGGCCAAAACATCGGCCCGAACACGGATCGAAGTGGTCACTGAGGGCATTTTGACCCGGATGCTGCAATCGGACCCCGAATTGTCTGGTATCGGCTGTGTGATCTTTGATGAATTCCACGAACGCTCTTTGAATGCCGACCTGGGGCTGGCCCTGACATGGGAAGTCCGCGGTGCGTTACGTGACGATCTGGCGATTATTGTCATGTCGGCCACGCTGGATGCACAACCGGTGGCGCAACTGCTGGACGACGCGCCGATCATCACCTCGCAGGGGCGGGCCTTTCCGGTGGAAACGCGCTGGCTGAACACCCCGGTGGACCGCAAGGCACGGTTGGAACATGCGGTGGCCGGGCTGATCCATGAGATCGTACCACAGACCGAAGGTGGGATCTTGGTCTTTTTGCCCGGCGAAGGTGAGATCCGCCGCCTTGAGGCGCGGCTGCAAGGCACGCTGCCCGACGAAATCCAGCTGCGCCCACTCTATGGCGCAATGGAATTTTCCGCCCAGCGGGCCGCGATCGCACCGGCCACCACGGGGCGAAAGCTGGTCTTGGCGACCTCGATCGCAGAAACATCGTTGACGATCCAAGATGTGCGCGTTGTCGTGGATGCGGGGCGCGCCCGACGGATGCGTTTTGATCCCGGCTCTGGCATGGCGCGTCTGGTCACGGAACCAGTCAGCCGCGCCGAGGCCGAACAGCGCCGTGGCCGTGCCGGACGTGTCGCGCCGGGTGTGTGTTACAGACTGTGGACCAAAGGCGCCGAGGGCGCTTTGCCCGCCTTCCCCCCCGCCGAGATCGAGGTCGCGGACCTGTCCGGTCTAGCGCTGGAGCTGGCGGTATGGGGATCAGATGGCAGCGATCTGGCGTTTTTGACACCGCCTCCCGATGCCGGGATGGATGAAGCCCGCACCTTACTGCGTGATCTTGGCGCATTGAACACGACGGGCATCACCGCACATGGCCAAGCCTTGGCGCGCCTGCCCTTGCATCCGCGTCTGGCACATATGCTAAGCTGCGCCGGGGCCAAGGCTGCGCCATTGGCCGCGCTTTTATCAGACCGTGACCTGCTGCGCGGCGCGCCCTGCGATCTGACGTTGCGCCTTGAGGCGATCACAGATCCTAAACGTTTCAGCGCAACGCGCCCCTATGCGCTGGACCGTGGCTCGGTGGAGCGTATTCGCCAGGAAGCCAAGCGCCTGTCACGGATGGCCCCGGCGCCCAAAGATGACTATTCCTTTGCAGAAATGGCGGCGCTGGCCTATCCTGACCGGATCGGATTGCACCGCAAGGGCGATGAGCCTCGCTTTGTTCTGTCGGGTGGCAAGGGTGCGGTCGCACAAGCGGATGATCCGCTGGGTGCACAACGTTTGATCACCGTGACCGATACCGATGGCAACCCGCGCGAAGCCAAGCTGCGCCAGGCCATTGCATTGACCGAAGCAGAGCTGCGCCGGCTATATGCCGATCAGATCCACTGGAAGGACCGCTGCACCTGGTCACGGCGCGACGCAAAGGTAATTGCCCGGCGGCAGGAATGTTTCGGCGCGTTGGTTCTTGATGATCGGATCTGGAAAGACGCCCCGAAAGAAGCATTGGCGCGTGGTGCGCTGGACGGGCTGCGCCAAATTGGGCTGCCCTTTACCCCGGCCGCACGGCGTTTTCAGGCCCGCGTGACATTGCTGCGCGACGAGGGGGATCCCTTGCCTGATTTTTCGGATCAAGCCCTGCTTGAACGGGCAGAAGACTGGCTACTACCATATCTGGGCGGCAAGCGCAGCGAAGCCGAGCTGCGCAAGCTGGACATCACAGAGGCGCTGCGTGCCTCTTTGGATTGGGAGGCACTTCAAAGGATTGACCGCCTCGCGCCCGCGCGTTTCAAAACCCCCTTGGGCCGTGAGGTGCCAATTGATTATTCCGGCGACCACCCATCGATTGAGCTACGCCTGCAAGAAATGTTTGGCACCACACAACACCCGACGGTCGGCCCGCGCCGCCTGCCATTGCGCGTGACCTTGCTGTCACCGGGGCATAAGCCGATACAGGTCACGTTGGATCTGCCCGGATTTTGGGATGGCTCTTATGCCGATGTGCGCAAGGATATGCGCGGGCGCTACCCACGCCACTTATGGCCCGAAGATCCCCGCGCCGAAGATCCGACCCTACGCGCCAAGCCGCGCGGCACCTAGGACCTGCGCGCCAGCGTCCGCGCCAGGACCGCCACCGCCAAAAGCCCCAGCGCACAGACCAGTAGCGCAGGCGGAGAGGCGTCTCCCAAATTTTCAAGGCTGGCTTGGTCATGCACGCGGGTTGCCAATGTCTCATAATTGAATGGGCGAAGCAGCATCGTCGCTGGCAGCTCTTTGACGCATTCCACAAAAACCAGCAAAAGCGCCGACCCGACAGAGCCGCGCATCAACGGCAAATAGACGGAGCCAAGCACCCCGCCATTGCTGCGCCCCAGTGACCGCGCAGCCATCGGCAATGAGGGAGACACCCGTCCAAAGGCTGAATCCGCCGCGCCTTGGGCAATCGCAAAAAACCGCACCACATAGGCGAAAACAATCGCCGCCCCCGTGCCGGTCAGCATCAGTCCCGGATCATAGCCAGTCAGCGCCAAGATCAAATCCGCCAAACGGTTGTCAAATGCCGCTAAGGGGATCAAAATCCCCACTGCCAAAACGGCGCCCGGCGCGGCATATCCCAAAGTGGTCAGCGGCAGCACCAGACGCGGCAAACGCCGCCCTGACAGCCGCACGCCATAGACCATCACCAGACCCGCTGCCACACAGATCACCGAAGCAGCAGCGCCGGTGACAATCGAATGCCACAGCGCCCGCCCAAGGCCGGGGCCAAACCATGCGTCCGGGTTGGCCAACGCATGCGACATGATCACCGCAACAGGCAGCACAAACCCAGCCAGCAACGGGATCAGGCAGATCACACATGCCCCCACCCCCGCCCAACCGGTCAGACGCTGCGCGATCACCGGGCGCGCATGCCGGGCCGATTGATAATAGCGCGAATTGCGGCGGCTGATCTTTTCCAATGCGAAAAGCGCAAATATGATCATAAGGATCACAGTTGCGATCTGCGCAGCACCACCTGTGTTTCCTGCCTCTAGCCAGGTCGTAAAAATACCCGTGGTCAAAGTCTGGACACCAAAATAATCGACCACCCCGAAATCCGCGACTGTTTCCATCATGGCAATCGCGGCCCCTGCTGCAATCGCTGGGCGCGCCAACGGTAGGCCGACTTTCCAAAACAGCGCAAAACCGCCGCTGCCAAGCGCACGCGCAACCTCATAGCTGGCGCCGGATTGTTCGCGGAAGGCCGCGCGGGCCAAGAGATAGGTATAGGGGTAGAACGCGAACCCAAGCACAAGGATAGCAGCCCAGCGAGAGCGAATTTGCGGAAACCAGTAAGATCGCGCATCCGCCCAGCCAAAACTGTCCCGCAAAAAGATTTGCACAGGGCCGGCGTAATCCAGAAAATCCACCAGCGCATAAGCCCCAACATAGGCAGGAATTGCCAGCGGCATCAGCAGCGCCCAATCCAGCCACCGCGCCCCTGGAAAGCGATACATAGATACCAGCCACGCGGTTGCAGCCCCCACCACCGCCGTCAACAGGCCCACTCCACCCGCCAAAATCGCTGAATTGCCGAAATAGCGCGGCAAAGTCGTCGACAGAAGATGCGGCCAGATATTCTCGGTCGGGTGGAGGGCCAGCCAAACCACCGCAACGATGGGCGCGATGACAAATGCCGCAATACCAAGCGCAAAGCACGACCACAGGCCAGAACCTGACTGTCGCAAACCTTGCCCCAACTGTTTGATCTGCATGGGCTGCTCCAATGACATGCACAGCGCTTAAACCGAAAGCCGTTTGCCTGTCTAGTAAAGGCCCGCTAGTCTGGCACAAGTTTCAGAAGGTAAAGATATAAAAATCATGCAGGTCGTATACCATCTAGGCGCACACAACACGGATGAAGATCGGCTAATTCGTGCCTTGGCGCGTAATCCGAATGAACTGGCAGAGCACGGGGTGGTTGTACCGCATCCGCGCCGCTATCGGTTGGTGCTGCGCGATACATTGATGGCGCTGAAAGGGGCATCCGCAGATCCCGGTCAGACAGAGGCCGTTTTAGCCGCCGTGACCGACCGCGATGACATTGGCCGCATTGTCTTTAGCCATGAATTCTTCCTATGTGTGCCAGAGCGGGTGATCACCGAGCAGGGATTTTACGTGATGGTGCCCAGTAAATTGCAGCCACTGGCGAATATTTTTCCCGATGCCGAAATCGAATTCCATATCGCATTAATCAATCCAGCTACCTTGATCCCTGGTTTGGTCGCGCGAGATAAAAACCGCGATTATGATGAAATCATGCATGGTCACGACCCCCGTGACATGCGCTGGGGCCCCGTGATTGCCGCGATGAAAGAGGCGGCGCCGAACGCGCGATTGGTGGTGTGGTGTAACGAGGACCTGCCGCTGATCTGGCCCGAGGTGATGCGCAGCTTGTCGGCCCTGCCAGAGGATCAGCCACTAAAAGGCGAGCAAGTTGTGCTTCGCCAAATTATGACAGAAGGCGGGTTTGACCGGCTGGCAGAATATCTGACCGCCAACCCGCCAAAATCGATCCTGCAACGCCGCAAAATCGTGTCCGCATTTCTGGCAAAATTCGCCCGCCCAGAGGAGCTTGAAGTGGAGGCGGCCCTACCCGGCTGGACTGAAGAATTGGTGGATTCCCTATCCGCCCTTTATGATGCCGATGTCGAAGATATTGCCGCGATGGATGGCGTGGAATTCATCACACCTTAAAGCCAGCCCCAAACCAAGACCCGATTAGCGGGTCTTGCGCCGTTTCACCCCGCCGCGTTGTCCCGGGCGTCCCGCAGTCGAGCGACCACGCCCTTTGGACGCCTGCTCTGCCGCCTCCTCAACCACCGATTGCCGCGCCAAAGGATCATCCGAGACCGCCAGCTCTACAGCCTCAAGCCGCTTCACCTCATCGCGCAGTCGAGCGGCCTCTTCAAACTCCAGATTTTCTGCCGCTTTACGCATCTGTGCGCGCATATCGTCCAAATGGGCGGCCAGGTTATTGCCGACTTTCTTACTGTCGGCTGTGGCGGTCACACGCGACATATCCGTATCGCCCTGATACAGGCCCGCCAGAATATCATCGACATTCTTGCGCACGGTCTGCGGTGTGATGCCATGTTCTTCGTTATAGGCGATCTGCTTGGCCCGGCGGCGGTTGGTCTCGCCCATCGCCGCCTCCATAGAGCCGGTGATCTTATCGGCATACATAATCACCCGACCATCCGCATTTCGTGCCGCGCGACCGATGGTCTGGATCAACGATGTCGTGGAGCGTAAGAAGCCTTCCTTATCCGCATCTAGAATTGCCACCAAACCACATTCGGGAATATCCAGCCCCTCGCGCAGCAAGTTGATCCCGATCAGCACGTCAAAGGCGCCCAGCCGCAGATCACGCAAAATTTCGATTCGTTCAATCGTATCGATATCAGAGTGCATATAACGCACCCGAATGCCCTGTTCATGCAGATATTCGGTCAGGTCTTCAGACATGCGCTTGGTCAAGGTCGTGCAGAGCACCCGCAGACCCTTGGCCGTGACCAAACGGATTTCATCCAACAAATCATCAACTTGGGTCTCGACCGGGCGGATTTCGATCACAGGGTCCAACAGGCCCGTTGGACGGATCACTTGTTCGGTGAAAATCCCGCCGGTTTGTTCCATTTCCCATTTCGCGGGCGTGGCGGACACGAAGACGGATTGTGGACGCATCGCGTCCCATTCTTCAAACTTCAACGGCCTATTGTCCATACATGATGGCAAACGGAATCCGTGATCCGCCAATGTCATTTTGCGCCGGTAATCGCCGCGATACATACCACCGATTTGCGGCACGGTAACATGGGATTCATCTGCAAACACAATCGCATTGTCCGGGATAAATTCGAACAATGTTGGTGGCGGCTCCCCTGGGCCACGGCCTGTCAAATAGCGCGAATAATTCTCAATCCCGCTGCAAACGCCAGTGGCTTCCAACATCTCAAGGTCAAAATTCGTGCGTTGTTCCAGGCGCTGCGCTTCCAGTAATTTGCCCTCGTCGTTGAATTGTTTCAAACGGTGGAACAGCTCTTTGCGAATACCTTTGGTGGCCTGCTGCATCGTTGGGCGTGGCGTGACATAGTGGCTGTTTGCATAGATCCGAATTTGGTCAAACGAGTCGGTTTTATGCCCCGTCAGCGGATCAAATTCGGTGATTGCCTCTAATTCCTCACCAAAGAAAGAAAACCGCCATGCGCGATCTTCAAGGTGGGCAGGCCACATATCCACGGTGTCGCCCTTCACCCGAAAGGACCCGCGCTGAAACGCCATATCCAGTCGTTTATATTGCTGGGCGACCAGATCGGCCAGAAACTGGCGCTGTTCGTATAATTCCCCAACTTTCAGATCCTGCGTCATTGCGGAATAGGTCTCAACCGAACCGATACCATAGATACATGACACCGAAGCCACGATGATTACATCGTCACGTTCCAGCAAAGACCGGGTGGCAGAGTGGCGCATCCGGTCGATCTGTTCGTTGATCTGTGATTCTTTTTCGATGAACGTATCGGAGCGCGCAACATAGGCTTCGGGCTGATAATAATCATAATAGCTGACGAAATATTCAACCGCGTTTTCCGGAAAGAACCCTTTGAATTCGCCGTAAAGCTGTGCGGCCAATGTTTTATTCGGCGCAAGGATAATCGCCGGGCGTTGAGTTTCTTCAATGATCTTCGCCATTGAAAAGGTCTTCCCGGTGCCGGTCGCCCCCAGCAGCACCTGATCGCGCTCCAACTCCCGGATCCCGTTCGACAGTTCCGCGATGGCAGCCGGCTGATCGCCGGCGGCAGAGAATTCGGTATGCATTACAAACCGCTTGCCGCCTTCCAGCTTGGGGCGGGTCAAAACATTCGGGCGCTCAGTCAGGGCGTTGATGTTATTATGGGGCATATCGGTCCGTGAATAGGAGGTGATATAGATTTGTCGCTGGTGATAAAAGTTTCAAGAGGCAGTCGCAGCCAAGATCACGCGGGCAGGTCGGCACAGCGTCACAGACATTAAAAAAACCTTTCTAGGTTATATAGAATTGTCGTGAAGTTTCAATATATTGCCTAATTTCACGCTTGCTTAGGCCCGATTTTGTTCGCATATTGTTCCAGCAAGCAGCAAATAGGTGTCGGCTGGCACCCACCCCACCCCTCGCTCCCCCCGCTGGCCGACACCCCTTCTTGCCTGCTGCACGATGTCGCACACTACCCTGACAGGGGAACCGCCCATGCGATCATAGCACGACCACCCCGTCTGCAGCCGTCAAAACGGCCCCTACGATTTTTCGTCGAAACATTAACCGTTCGGCCATGCTCAACAGTTATCAAGAACTATGTTTGCTTTACTCTTAACTTTTGCGACCGTTCTGACGCTTCTGTATTGGGGCGGTCACAGCCATGCCCGGCGCCTAAGCCTGCTGGCGGCGCAAACCCGTTTTGATGTGCCGCTTGCCCCCTTCCCCCCCCGGCGGAACCGACCATCACCGCATTCCACAGCGCTGCGTCTGCCGCATTTCAGCCCTCTGAAAACCGACGAGAAAATTGAGTTGGAACTGGAAGACGCGGTCCCGATGCCGACGCATGACGACATTCAATTCGTGCAAGACGGAATGCACACATTGGTCAAGATTATGGGATTTTCATCATTGGTGATCGAAGACACGCATCCATCTCAGCTGTCTGGCGATCAATTCAGGTTTTGCCGTTCGGCACCCGCTGACAGGGCGACGATACGCCGCTAGCGCCCCGATCTTAAAACTATCCTCACAAGGCATGAGGCATGGCTTGTGAAAAGATGCGCCATCTCTGGCGCATCTTACGTCCGCAATTAAACGGCGGTTTTCTTGCTTTCTTCTAGGTAAATCTCGCGCAGACGGGCTGCGATCGGACCGGGTTTGCCATCTTTCAACGCTTTTCCGTCGATTTCGACAACAGGCATCACGAAAGAGGACGCAGAGGTATAGAATGCCTCATCTGCATTCTGCGCTTCTTCGATTGTGAAGGCCCGCTCTACGACCTCCATCTGGGCTTCAGCCGCCATTTTCAGCACCGACGCCCGCGTGATCCCGTGCAAGATATCATGGGACAGCTCGCGCGTGATAATCTGACCATTTTTGACGATATAGGCGTTGTTGGACGATCCTTCGGTCACTTTGCCATCTTCGACAAACCACGCGTCATCCACACCGGCTTTCTTCGCAGCCATTTTGGCCATCGAAGGATACAGAAGCTGAACCGTTTTAATGTCGCGGCGGTGCCAGCGCAGGTCCGGAATCGAGATAACCTTGATCCCTTTCTTTGCCTTTGGATCCGCCGCAAGACCCGGTTTTGCCTGCGTAAACAGCACGATGGTTGGCTCTACATTGTCATCGGGATAGGCAAAATCACGGTCGCCGGGGTTGCCGCGCGTGATCTGCAGATAGACTAAGCCCTCGTCAATATTATTGACTTTGACCAACTCGTGGTGAATCGCCAGAAGCTCTGGCATTGTGACCGGGCATTTCATTTCCAGCTCGTTCAACGAGCGCTGCAACCGTGCCGAGTGGCCTGGAAATTCAAGGATCTTACCGTCCAGAACGCTTGTCACCTCATAGACGCCGTCGCCCATAACAAAGCCGCGGTCAAAGATGGAAACCTTCGCCTCTGCTTCGGGCAGATACTCTCCGTTGAGATAGACTGTGCGGCTCATTTGCTGTTCTCCTATATTCACTCAGCCCCAAAGCGCAGCTTCGGGTGGATAGACTTTGCCATCTTCATAATGCAGCGGCGTTTCACGGTCTTCGGCGAGAAGTAGCGGCGCGTCAAGATCGACGATCTTCGCCCCTTGCGCAACCAGTGTCGCCGGGGCCATTGCAAGGGACGACCCGATCATACAGCCGACCATCACCTGATACCCTTCCGACAGCGCTAGATTGCGCAGCGCCAGCGCCTCGGTCAGGCCGCCGGTTTTATCCAACTTGATGTTGATCATATCATATTTGCCGCGCAGATTGGCCAAAGACGCGCGGTCATGGCAGGATTCATCCGCGCAAATCGGGACAAGCCGTTCGACTGCGGACAGGCCCTCATCTGCGGCAGCAGGCAGGGGTTGCTCCACCATCGCGACATTCAGGCGTACAAGATGCTTTTGAATATCAAGGAAATTTTCCATTTCCCAGCCTTCGTTCGCATCCAAAATGATTTTTGCACCGGGCGCGCCGTCGCGCACCGCCTCAAGGCGTGGAATATCATCTGGCGTGCCCAATTTGATCTTCAAAACCGGACGGTCAGAATGTTTGGCAGCCGAAGCGCGCATATTCTCAACAGTATCAAGAGACAGCGTATAGGCCGTGACCTCTGGTTGGGGCGCGGGCAGCCCGGCCAGCTCCCAAACCCGAACTCCTGCCTTTTTTGCTTCCCAATCCCACAGAGCACAATCGACGGCATTGCGTGCGGCACCCGCCGGCAAGGCCTCTTGCAATTGCGCACGGGAGATATCGGCTGGCAGCGCACGGATTTGATCGGCCACCGAACTTAGGCTTTCGCCATAACGCGCATAGGGCAGACACTCGCCCATTGCGGTGATGCCGTCGCGTTTAATTTTCACCGTCAGCACATCTGATTGCGTGCGCGACCCGCGCGAGATGGTAAAGGCTTGCGCCAGTTTGAAGCTGTCTTCGCTTACCGTGATCATCGCTGATACTCCCGTTTGTTCCGGTTTATAATGTCCCAACTAGGGGCAAGAACGGCCATGGCCAGCCATATCAGCGTCAAGCGCAACCAGTTGATCCGAATGTTATTCATAGAAAAATCCCCGCCGGCCTCCATGAACCAGCGGGGAGAGTGCCGTTAGATTTTCGCCAATGCATCCACCAGCGGCCCTGCGCCGAACCGGAACGGGTCGGTGGTGGGCAAACCAAGTTCGGCTTCCAGTCCCGAAAGGTAGGATTTCGCGTCATCCTCGGCCAAGCCTTTGGTGTTGACCGAAATGCCGACCACCTGGCAATCTGGATTGCCAACCTGGGCCAATTGCAGCGCAATATCGCGCAGCGCCTGAAGACTGGGCAATTTGTACCCTGGCAGGCCGCGCATGTGATCGCGAGTGGGTTCGTGACACAAAATCAGCGCATCTGGCTGACCGCCATGCACCAATGCCATTGTCACGCCGGAATAAGACACATGGAACAAAGAGCCCTGACCCTCGATCAGATCCCAGTGATCTGCGTCATTGTCGGGCGTCAGATATTCAATCGAACCGGCCATGAAATCCGCGATCACAGCATCCAGCGGCACGCCGTCGCCGGTGATCAAGATCCCGGTCTGCCCGGTGGCGCGGAAGCTGGCTTTCATGCCGCGCTCCAGCATCTCTTTTTCAAGGCAAAGCGCGGTATACATCTTGCCGACCGAACAATCGGTGCCAACAGCCAGACAGCGTTTGCCGCTGCGTTTTACACCATTTGCAATCGGATATTTTACCGATGGGATGCGCACGTCATGCAGCTGACGGCCATTGGCTTTGGCTGCCGCCACCAGATCCGGTTCGTCCCGCAATAGGTTATGCAGGCCCGATGCAATGTCCAATCCGGCGTTAAGCGCCTCGATCAGCACGGTTTTCCACGCCGCGGAAATCACGCCGCCACGGTTGGCCACGCCGATAACCAGTGTTTTGCAGCCCGCCTCAACAGCAGCCTGAATGTCCAGATCCTGTAGGCCCATATCGGCCTTGCAGCCATCCATGCGATATTGACCAATGGCATAGTCCGGACGCCAGTCCTTTACGCCTTGTGCAACCTTTGCTGCGAGCGCGTCCGGCGCGTCGCCAAGAAACAGCAGATACGGGGTTTCGATAAGCGCCATTGTGCCCTCCTGTTGATGTTTGAAGATAAGGTAAAACTTCCTGACGGAATTTCTTGTTTATCTTCGATCTTTGTCGCCTCAGTTTTGCAATATTCTTCTACAAAATAGAAATATCGCGGGAAAAATCAGCGCCTGATAGGTTTATTACGCTGGTAATTGATTGCGAACGCATTGAATCACACCAGATTCCAGCGCAGACCATACATTACGCAGCATAGGTTCCGATGCTCATGACCGTTACATTCTTAAGAACATGCCGCAATGCAGAATTTCCTTGCGGCCAGCTGCGCAATATTATATCGAATTTATGACGCAATTAGACATATCATTACCGGAGGAACAATGAGTTTCCGCATCCAGCCCGCCGCCCCGGCCCGCCCGAACCGCTGCCAATTGTTCGGCCCGGGATCGAACACCAAACTGTTCCCTAAAATGGCGGCCTCGGCTGCGGATGTCATTAACTTGGATTTGGAGGACAGTGTCGCGCCCAGTGATAAGGCCACTGCGCGGCGCAATATCATTCAGGCCAGCCATGATATTGACTGGAACACCAAATACTTATCTGTTCGCATCAATGGGTTGGACACGCCCTATTGGTATCGTGACATTGTAGAGATCTTGGAAGAAGGCTCCGAGCGGATCGACCAGATCATGATCCCCAAAGTGGGCTGCGCGGCAGATGTTTATGCGGTTGATGCACTCGTGACCGCGATTGAGGCCGCTAAAGGGCGCACAAAGAAAGTCAGTTTTGAGGTTATCATCGAATCCGCTGCCGGCCTTGCGCATGTCGAAGAAATTGCCGCCTCTAGCCCGCGGATGCAGGCCATGAGCCTTGGAGCAGCGGATTTCGCAGCCTCAATGGGTATGGCGACGACCGGAATCGGCGGCACACAGGAAAACTATTACATGCTGCATGACGGCCAAAAACACTGGTCCGATCCGTGGCATTGGGCGCAAGCCGCAATTGTTGCAGCGTGCCGCACACATGGGTTGTTGCCGGTCGATGGCCCCTTTGGCGATTTCAGCGATGACGACGGGTATCGCGCGCAATCGCTACGGTCTGCCACATTGGGAATGGTGGGAAAATGGGCGATCCACCCGAAGCAAATCGCGCTGGCCAATGAGGTCTTCACCCCGTCCGAGGCGGCCGTCGCCGAAGCGCGAGAAATTCTGGCCGCGATGGAAAAGGCCAAATCCGAAGGCGCCGGGGCAACGGTGTACAAAGGCCGGCTTGTCGATATTGCATCGATCAAACAGGCTGAGGTGATCGTCCGTCAATCCGAAATGATCGCAGCAGGCTGATGCGTTTTCTCTATGCCCCGGCACGGGACGCTGGGGCATAGGGCGTCGGTTTGGCTCAGCCTGCGTCGGTTCCACCGGCCAATGGGATCCGAATTTCTGTCAGCAAGTCGTTTTCAGCAACCTGCGACGGGTCATTCAGATAGACCTCATATGCGGCCGGCCCACGATAGGTTTCGCCCGATGACGGATACCATTCTTCAAATAACATCCGATAGGCATCTGACAAAAGATCATAGGATCCTTTGACCTCCATCACCGCGTAGCGGCCTGCGGGATAGACATGCTCTTCCAACGGGGCTTGCATCGGAAATTCATTGGTAACCACGAAACATGCATGCGCACGCAGCTGATCAACCGGGGTGACACGCGGATTGTCATGCCCAATCGCCGCCGCATCCGACACATAGGACCACAGCGCGCCTTCTTCAAACATTGCGCTTAGCCGATCGAACGTGTCACCCAACTTTGCATAGGCCCCACGATGCAATAACCCAACAAGGCGCACCTTTGGCAATTCGTGTATGGTGACTTCGGAAATCATCACTGTCCTCCAAAAAATATCGCCCATGCAGCCGCACAGACCTTGTATGCTGGCATGGATATGAACCAATTGCTGATGCTGAGCTAGCGCATATACGCGTTGTGCCAACCTGCCCCCGTTGCATTTCCCGAAATGCACGGTCATATAGACCCAGTCGTGACACGGAGGCGCCTCGTATGACAACCTATCTTGAATTCGAAAAGCCGCTCGCAGAAATTGAGGGCAAGGCAGAAGAATTACGCGCGATGGCGCGTGCGAATGAAGAGATGGATGTCGAAAAAGAGGCCGCTGCGCTGGACAAGAAAGCCGCGCAAATGCTGAAAGATCTGTATAAAGATCTCAGCCCGTGGCGGAAATGTCAGGTGGCCCGGCATCCCGACCGCCCGCATTGTAAAGATTATATCGAGGCCCTGTTCACAGAATATACGCCACTTGCCGGTGATCGTAACTTTGCCGACGATCATGCTGTCATGGGCGGGCTTGCGCGGTTCAACGATCAGCCGGTCGTGGTGATTGGCCATGAAAAAGGCCATGATACAGCCACCCGCATCACCCGGAATTTTGGCATGGCGCGCCCTGAAGGCTATCGCAAGGCGATCCGCTTGATGGATATGGCGGACCGGTTCGGCCTGCCCGTCGTAACGCTGATCGATACGCCCGGCGCCTATCCAGGCAAGGGCGCAGAAGAACGCGGCCAATCCGAAGCCATCGCACGCTCCACGCAGAAATGCCTGTCCATCGGTGTGCCACTGGTATCTGTGGTGATCGGCGAAGGCGGCTCTGGCGGGGCCGTGGGCTTTGCCGCAGGCGACCGGATCGCCATGCTGGAACATTCGGTATATTCGGTCATTTCGCCAGAAGGCTGCGCATCCATCTTGTGGAAAGACGCCGAGAAAATGCGCGAAGCCGCCGAGGCGTTGCGCCTGACCGCCCAAGATTTGAAAAAGCTTGCCGTGATCGACAGGATCATCAAAGAACCGATGGGCGGCGCACAGCGCAATCGTGCCGCTACCTTGGATGCCGTGGGCGCCGAAATCCAATTGATGTTGAAAGAGCTGGACGACAAAGATCGCAGCGCCTTGATCAAGTCGCGGCGCAAGAAATTCATTGAAATGGGATCAAAAGGTCTGGCCGCCTAAAACAGTCGACCGCAATTTGCCTTGCATATAAGAACGATCACCCGGTAGCGCGCGCTACCGGGTTTTATTATGCAAACACTGTAATGGGTGCGCCCGTGCGATCAGGGCTGCGCATCGGGCGGAATCACGATCAGTCCCGCCTCGGCCATCAGCTTGTTTGAGCTTGCCTCGATCTCGGTTTCCATCCGCGCCATAAATTCTTGCAGCGGTAGGCCCGGTTCAATGGGTGGCAAAAACTCAATCACCGCCAGACCGGGTTTTCGCAGCAGCGACTGGCGCGGCCAAAAGACGCCGACATTCACACCCACCGGGACACAGGGTTGTTGCATCACACCATAAAGCATGCCCGCCCCGACCTTATAGCCCTGCTGGACGCCAGCTGCGACACGCGTGCCTTGCGGGAAAATGACCAATTGACCGCCTTTGTCGCGATTTTTCTTGGCCGCGCGCAGCATGCCCTTGATCGCAGCGCCACGTTTGCCGCGGTCCACCGGGATGCAGCCGATCAGCCAGGCAAACCAACCCACGAAAGGTGTGTAGACCAGTTCCTTTTTCATGATGAACTTGCCCTGTGGGATGGCAGAGTAGATCATCAAGATATCGAAAAAACTTTGGTGCTTGGCCACGATCATGACATCGCCGGTTGGGGGAGTTCCGCGCACCTCCGACCGCAGGCCAACGATCCAACGCGCCGAGAAGCGAACATAATGGCAAAACAGCCGGCACACCCATGCTGCCACTTTGCGCCCGCCCAGCAAGGCGACTGGGAATAGCAACGTCGCAATCAACGCAAGCGCGACATACATCAAGACAATGAAGATGACCGAGCGGATCAGTTGCATCAACGAATTCCTTTCAACACGCGCGCGCTGGCCAATCGGGTGGCCAACCATGCCACGCCACCGGCCGTAACAGGGATCAGCAACGGCCAAATCCAGCCTGCGCCGCTAAAGCCAAGGCCGGTCAAAAATCCGCCTGCCGTATCGGCCGCGGGCAAGGACGCCACGGCCAGCATTGCAAGCCCGGTGCCAAAACACGCCCCCCAGATGCCGCGCGCGGTAAAGCGCCGCACAAAGGCCCGTGCGACAAAACGATCTTGCGCACCAATCAGGCGCAGCGTGCGGATCACTTGGGTATTGGCCGCCAGTGCAGCCTGCGCCGCAAGCGTAATCATCCCAGCCATCGCGCCACCGATCAGCAGCAGCGACACCACGCCCAACAGGCGCAAACGGCTGGCCGCGGCCACCAACGGACGGCGCCACCGGGAATGATCATCAAGCACCGCACCGGGCGCCTCGGCCGCAAGGCGCAGGCGTAAGCCTTCGGAATCAAAGCCGACGGCTGTTTCGGTAATCTCTACCAGATTGGGCAATGGTAATGTGTCGATCGGCAGATCAGGGCCGAACCAAGGCGACAAAAGGCCGGTCATTTGATCATTATTTAAAACGCCGTAATCCGCGATGCCCGGCGTTTCTGACAATACCTGCAGCACTGCGTCGGTTTGGCTTTGCATTTGCTCCGTCGGCGCGGAAATCCGCACCGTGGCGGAGCGCGCCAAACTGTCCGACCACCGCGTCGCAAGCCGATCCGTAGCAAAACACAGCGCCAGCGCGAAAACGGCCAAAAATGCCATCGCGGCCGCAGTCAAAACCGTCAAATTCGCGGTAAACCCTGTGGGCGGCACCACACGCCCGGCCTGGCCTGGATCAAATTTTGCAAATGGTAATCTCATCATAGATCCGCCCCCGCCAAATGCAGCCTGCGGCCAGCAATCCGCAACACCCGTGCCGAAACCTGCGCCTTGGTCTGCCGGATCAGGTTCAAATCATGGGTCGCGATGACCACGGTTTTGCCCATCCGGTTCAGCTCTACCAACAAAGACAACAACCTCAGCGACATCTCCCAATCAAGGTTCCCCGTCGGTTCATCTGCGATGATCACTTCCGGACTCATCATCACGGCACGGGCCAGCGCGGCGCGTTGGCGCTCGCCCCCCGACAACTGCGGTGGCAGCGCCTGCGCTTGCGCGCTAAGCCCGACCCAGCCCAGCAATTCGCGCAGCTCATCACGGTTAACCGTGCGCTGTGTCACCGCCAGCGGCAGCGCGATATTTTCTTCCAGCGACAAATGGTCCAGAAATTGGCAATCCTGATGCACGACCCCAACGCGTTGACGGATATTGGCAATATCATCGCGCCCCAACATCCGCACATCTTGGCCGAACAAGCTAAGATGGCCCGCCGACGGCGTCAGCTCTCCGTAGCAGAGTTTCAAAAAACTGGTTTTTCCCGCGCCAGACGGCCCTGTCAGAAAATGGAACGAACCCGGCACCAGCTTCAACGACATTTCCGATAAAAGATCGGTCCCGCCGTATCCTACAGCCACATTTTGAAGCTCAATCACTACATCGCCCCTGATTTTGCGCTGACTTGACATCCCCGGCGTGCGCAGACAACGCTATAGCTTGGATATCGTTTAACTGCTTGCTACAACATCAGTAAGTGAATTGCCAGAATGGCAAGTGGCAAGGGAGCAAGAACCCGAATGCGGCTGATCTGCCCAAACTGTTCGGCACAATATGAAGTCGGCGACAGCGTCATTCCTGACGCCGGTCGTGATGTGCAATGTTCAAGCTGTGGGAAAACGTGGTTTCAACAAAGCCGCGCGATGATGGATGCGCTTGCGGCGCAAGACCTTGACCCCAGCCCGGAAGAATGGGAAGGCGCGGCGCAACCCGCTGCTGCACCATCCCCCAATTTTTCCGAGGATCCGCCACCCAATGCCTTCGATATCAACGATTTGGCCCGCGCACGCGCATCTGGGCTGGAACGCGCCATGACACGTTCGCAGGCTATTGCACGCGGCGAACCAGTGCAAACCGCCCCAAAGCCGCATCCAAGTGATGATGATATCGCGGCCTCGATCGTTGCTGAACTGGAAGCCGAAGCCGAGCCTTTGGCCCAAGATCTTGCCCCACAGCAGACCGCGACAGTGACGGTAGAGGCGCCTATTTCCGCCCCGGTTGAGGTTGCACCGGAATCGCCCCCCGCGCCGGTTGGCGGTCCGCGTAAGCGCCGCATGGATGACAGCCTTCTAAGCATTCTGCGTGAAGAAGCTCAGCGTGAAGCCGAAGCACGCCGCGCCGAAGGCACATTGCTGGAAACCCAAGAAGAAATGAACTTGGAACCGGCGATGTCGGCCGCCAGCCGCGTGCAGGCCAAACTTGCCGCCGCACAGCCTCCAGAGCCAGAGACGCAAACGCCCGCCCCATCCACCGTGTCGGTCAAACCTGCACGGCTGGTCCCGCGTCCCGAACCCGAGGTTCCATCGCAAAACCCACGCACCCGTCTGCCCGACATTGAAGAAATCAATTCAACCCTACGCGCCAGTGCCGATCGCACCGGTCAAGCAGCGGCAGTTGATGCCCCACAGGTCAAGGCGCAACGGCGTTCTGGATTTCGACTGGGGTTCTTTTCAGTGATCGGCCTGGCGGTGATTTGCGTCGCACTGTATGCCGCCGCGCGCCCGATGGCCCAGACAATACCGATGCTATCCGTGCCATTCACCGCCTATGCAAACACGGTGGACGCGCTGCGCCTTGACCTGGATCGACAGCTGCAGAACCTGATCTTGCAGTTAAAAGACAGCCGCCTGCAATAAGGGTTGTGCCTTAGAAACGGTCCAGCAGCCTATCCAAGTAATCTAATTCCTGCTCGGGGCGCAAACGCTCGCCAGAACGGCGACGGATCTCATCAAGCAAATCCCGCGCGCGGCGATACACATCTTCGCCCTGCAACAGGCTGTCTTCCGACCCCAAGCGCCCGCCCTGCCCCATTGAACGGCCTAGCGGATCGCGCGGCATTTCGCGGCTGCCTTGTCCGGCGTCACCAAAGCGTTGCCCCTGACCATCTTGCCCTTCACCCGCACCGCCCTGCTGACGCGCCTGATCTTCTGACATGGCTTCACCCAAGGCGCGCATCCCCTCGCGCAGCGCCTCAATTGCATCCGCTTGACGGTCCAATGCGCGGCCATTGTTGCCATCACGCAGTGCCTCTTCGGCTTGTTCCATGGCCCGGCCAGCATCGTCCAGGCTTTGTCGCGCGGCATCGCCAGCTTCGCTGCCGAACCGTGGCATCAGCCCCTGTTGCCGGCCCAGCTCTTGGCGCAGGCTTTTTTGCCGCTGTGCAAGGCTTTGGCCCTGACCATTACCCGGCTGCTGCCCCCCTTGCCCGGGGCCTTGCCCCACGCCTTCGCCCTCGCCTTCGCCCTGATCAGCACCCTGTCCGGGAGCGGGCTGCGCTCCTTGTCCATTAGGGGATTGCCCATTTTGCCCTTGCTGCGGTTGGCCTTGACCGGGCTGTTGTTCAAACCCATCTTGCAATTCACGGAAAGAATCATCGGACAATTCTTGCTGATCACGCAACGTGTCGCGCAGGCTTTGCATCGACTGATCTCCGGGCTGATCACCCTGCCCCTGCCCTTGGGTGACTTGTAAATTCTCCATCATGCGGGCCAGCTGATTGAGCATTTCTTGCGCCTCGGCCATCCGGCCTTCTTCCATCAGGCGCTGAATTTCATCCATCATCTGCTGGATCTGATCGCCGGAAATTTGCTGGTTTTGCTGTTGATTTTGCCCAAATTGCGGACCTTCTTGTTGGTCCTGAGACCGCTCTGCCAACATTTTCAGATAATTATCCGTCGCCTGTTTCAGCTCGGACATCAGCTTATTGATCTCATCTTGGGACGCGCCGTTGCGAATCGCCTCTGACAGGCGCTCTTGTGCCTGCTGCATCGCGGCCAACGCATCGGCCAGCCCGCCATCTTCCAGCAACAAGGCCAGATCCCACAGGTTATCGGCCACTTTATCACGCGTCTGGGCGGTGAATTCATCGGCTTCCAAAACGCCAATCGTCGCCCGCAACATCAAAGCAACTTCCGGCTTGCGGATAATATCGCCCGGGCGGTTTGACACGGCGCGCAACCATTGGCTGACGCGGGACGCATTATCGCGTGACCATAAAATATCGCGTCGCGCCTCGATCAGCGCATTGGCCAAAGGATCGAAAAAGCGTTTCCCCGGCAATTCCATCACCTGCGGCCCGGAAGTGCCAACCTGCCCCAAACCGTCTTCCACAGTCAGTTCCAGTCGAACCGGCAGGTTCGCCCATGGATGTTTGGCTGCATCTTCTACCAATGTTTCGGTGAAGTCAGCGCGCGATCCGGTGAATGGCAATGGCAGATCGACAATCAGATCATCACGCGGTTCGGGCGGCAAAGCCAGGCCGTAGCGACGGTCCAGCGCGGCCAGGTCCAAAGTGATTCGTCCCTGCCCCTGTGTGATCGCATAATCGTCTTGCGCCCGGAAGGGCTGTGCCATTTGGCCATCTGCACGCCGTTCCGCCAGACCAACAAGCGACACGCTGGGCGCATCATCGGATAAAATTTCAATATCAAAACGGCGCCCGCCAGCACCGGCGATTTCGATATAGCCAGACTCGCGGGCTTCAAAATCACGCTGCTCGACCTGTGTTGTTTCGTCACTTGCGAATTCCGAGACCGACTTGGGCCGCGTGACGGTTTCCGAAAAACTGATCGTGCCAGGCGCGCCGTAAAACCGGAAGGAAAACTGCGTGCCCTCGGGCAGTTCGATCCTGTCTTGCTTCAAGCTGTTCAGATACAGGCCCGGCTTGCCGGTATATCGCGGCGGCTCGGCCCATCCTTCCCATGACGGGCCCATTGCCGCCAGAACCGGGCTGCCAATGGTGGTGCCTCGCCCAGCTTCGAACAACCGATCAGGGGCACCAAACAACAGTGCAACCACCAATGCAGTCAATGCCGTAAGCCGCAAACCATAGGGATCTCGCGGCGATAAATCAGGCGCCGGACGAACCGGTTTAACCTGCCGTGTCGCCTGCGCCATACGCGCCATATGTGCCGCCCAAAGCGCACGCGCCGCCGCATCATCACGCCCCAGCGCCATGCCATCTTGCAACGCGGCAATCGGACGTCCGGGCAAGCGGCGGTCCAGACGTTCTTCGGCCTCGGCGCGGGTGGGGCGGTGGAAACCACGCAGCCCAATCCCAAAACACACAAGGAAGCCCAGCCCGAACAAGCCAAAAACTGCCTCGGCCCAATGCAATGGCATCAGATCTTGCAGCCGCATCAGACCAAAGGCCAGGGCCACAGCCAACACCGACAGACACGGCCAGAACGCCCGCAGCCCGCGTTCGGCATACATGCCAAGACGGGTCAGCAACAGCGGTCGTGCCAAACGACGCAAAGCGGCGCGACGTGAGGTTTCGATCTGGTCAATGGGCGGCGTCATATAGGCCTTTCATCGGGCCGACTACGGCCTGCTACAGGGGCGATACCACCCCGATGTTAGAACGGCCCGCCCTGTCACGCAAACAAAGTCACAGCCATTCAGGGATGCTATCGCGGGAAAGCATTTCCTCAAAGCTCGGTCTTTGTCGAATGACCGCAAAGTGATCCCCCTGCACCAGAACCTCTGGGATCAACGGCCGAGAATTATACTCCGACGCCATCACGGCACCATAGGCCCCGGCTGAGCGAAAGGCGACCAGGTCCCCCGGCCCAACGGGGGGCATATTGCGCCCCTTGGCAAAGGTATCGCCCGTTTCACACACCGGGCCGACAATATCCATAGCGGACTGTTCGACCCCTGCTTCGGCCTGCACCACGGGAATGATGTCATGATAGGCACCATACATGGACGGGCGTACAAGATCATTCATCGCCGCATCCAAGATCAGGAAATTGCGTCCATCACCTTGTTTCAAATAGATCACCGAGGACACCAAAACCCCCGCATTACCTGAAATCAGGCGCCCAGGCTCAATTTCAATTTCGCAGCCCAGATCGCCCACGGTGCGCTGAATCACCTGACCATATTCAATCGGCAGCGGAGGCGCGTCATTGGAACGCTCGTATGGAATACCCAAACCGCCGCCCAAATCCAGGCGCCGGATGTTATGGCCGTCTTCGCGCAGCGCCCGCGTTAAATCCGCAACCTTCGTGAACGCCAGCTCAAACGGTTCCAGATCGGTCAATTGCGAACCGATATGCACATCAATCCCAACAACATCGATACCGGGCAAACGTGCCGCCAACGCATAGACGGTGCGGGCTTTAGCAATGGGAATGCCAAATTTATTCTCGGATTTTCCGGTGGCGATTTTTTCATGCGTTTTCGCATCCACATCGGGATTGACCCGCAGCGCAATTGGCGCAGTCACGCCCATACCCGATGCGATTTGTGAAATCGCTTCCAGCTCTGGCTCGGATTCGACGTTGAACTGGCGAATACCGCCTTGCAACGCCAGCGCGATTTCCTCGCGCGTTTTTCCGACGCCGGAGAATACGATCCGCTCGCCCGGGACGCCCGCCGCCTTGGCCCGGTGATATTCCCCAATCGACACCACATCCATTCCCGCGCCCAGATCGCCCAGCAATTTCAACACTGCCAAATTAGAGTTCGATTTGATGGCGAAACAGACCAAGTGATCAGTCCAAGCCAAAGCCTCTTGGAACAACTGGAAATGGCGCGTCAAAGTGGCGGCCGAATAGGCATAAAACGGCGTGCCAACAGTGGTGGCAATATCGGTAATAGAAACATCTTCAGCGTGAAGAATGCCATTGGAATAGGTAAAATGGTCCATCAGACGGTCTTTCGGCTATGGGAACGACAGCGGGGCGCATGACACGCACCGCCCGGATGTTTACTGTGTTTGCACCTGACCTGGCGCGATCGGATCGCCCTCAACCCCGCAGGCAGACAGGGCTAGGCACAGAACAATCAGGGCCGTACGGATCATGCCAGAAGATCCTTCCAACGCGCGATCTGCGCGCGCACCTGCTCGGGCGCGGTGCCACCATAAGAAATGCGTGACGCGACAGAGTTATGAACCCCTAAAACGCCATAAATATCTTCGGTGATCGCGGTATGGACCGATGTCATCTCTGCTAGGCTGAGGTCGGGCAAATCGCAGCCCTTTTCTTCGGCCATAGCCACAAGCGTTCCGGTGACGTGATGGGCGTCGCGGAAGGGCAAGCCAGCCTCGCGCACCAGCCAATCCGCCAAATCCGTCGCGGTTGAGAACCCGCCAGAGGCTGCCGCCTCAAGATTTTGCGTATTTACGGTCAGATCGGCAATCATGCCTGCCATCGCGGCCAGCGCCAACATCAGGTTATCCGCCGCGTCAAAGACCTGTTCTTTATCTTCTTGCATATCCTTGGAGTAGGCCAGCGGCAGACCTTTCATCACCGTGAACAGCGCCACTGTCGCACCAAGGATCCGGCCAATCTTTGCGCGGATCAGCTCTGCGGCGTCGGGATTGCGCTTTTGCGGCATGATCGACGAGCCGGTCGACCATTTGTCCGACATCGCCACGAAACGGAACTGCGCCGAAGACCAGATCACCAATTCTTCCGCAAGACGGCTTAGGTGCACCGCACAAATCGAGCTTGCAGACAAAAATTCCAACGCGAAATCACGGTCGGATACAGCATCCAGGCTGTTGGCCATGGGCCGATCAAAATCCAAGGCCTGCGCCGTCATATGGCGGTCAATCTTAAACCCGGTCCCGGCCAAAGCCGCCGCACCAAGGGGTGATTCGTTCATCCGTTTACGCGCATCCGTGAATCGGCCCAAATCGCGTGCAAACATTTCAACATAGGCCATCATATGATGCCCCCATGTGACCGGCTGCGCCGTTTGCAGATGGGTAAAGCCCGGCATAACCCAATCAGCCCCGGCCTCAGCTTGGCCGATCAACGACCGGATTACGGCCTCCAATCCACTTATGGCGGCATCACATTGGTCACGGACCCAAAGGCGAAAATCAGTCGCAACCTGATCATTGCGCGAACGCGCCGTGTGCAAACGGCCTGCGGGTTCCCCGATCAGCGCCTTTAGCCGCGCCTCTACATTCATGTGAATATCTTCAAGCGCGGTAGAAAACGGGAATTCTCCGCCCTCAATTTCTGACAAAACAGTGAGAAGCCCTTCCCGGATGGCTTCTGCATCGCTATTGCTGATGATGCCCTGCGCGGCAAGCATCGCCGCATGGGCCCGGCTGCCACGGATATCCTGTGCGTGCAATCGCTGGTCAAACCCGATCGAGGCATTGATTGCCTCCATGATCGCGTCAGGCCCAGCGGCAAAACGCCCGCCCCACATCGCGTTGGAGGCTTGGTTGTCCTTGGCTTGTTCGGTCATCACTTGGCCCTTTGTCTGCGCCCTAAATCTGGAGGCTACATGCTGCGGTTGCTCGTCCTTTATACGGCCCTTGCGCTTGGTGCAAATGGCGTAATGGCTGCTGACCTGTCAGCCCTTAAAACCGGCGAGATGAAAAAGTTGGTTGTTTACGACGATCCACTGCCAGTGCCAGAGCTGCCATTCACTGATCCCGATGGGGCAGAATTGCGGCTGCAAGATTATGCCGGCAAGGTCATTTTGGTAAATATGTGGGCGACTTGGTGCGCACCTTGCCGCGAAGAGATGCCCGAGCTGGACGCTTTGCAAGCCGAGATGGGCGGCGACGCGTTTGAGGTTTTGACCATTGCCACGGGGCGCAACCCCCCGCGCAAAGTAGACAGTTTCTTTGAAGAGGCCGGCGTAACCCATCTGCCCAAGTTCCGCGATGAAAACCAAAAATTGGCCCGGGCGATGGGCATTCTGGGGCTGCCGGTGACGGTATTGATTGATCAAAACGGACAAGAAGTCGCCCGGTTGATCGGCGGTGCCGACTGGGCCAGCGATGATGCAAAGGCCGTGATTAAGGCGCTTATAAACTAATTCAGACTGTCCGTGCTTTGCCCACTGAAAATCCTATGGGCACAGCACGGATATCGCCAAGCTGCCTGCCAGCAAACTGCATTATCTGGCGCAGCCCTTAGATCAGCGGAACCAGTGGAACGCCTCCACATGCCGTCAGCGCTAAACACATCCCCAAAATTACTGCGATTTTCATCGGCTCTCTCCCAATTTCAGCTTTGCTATGTAGCTAACGTATTGGGACAGCCGATCAACTCCCAGCCCACGGCCAGCAGATCAATTCTGCGCCATCAATTCGCCCAGGCAGGGCTTTAGCGCCAGACGCAATTCCGAGCCAAGCTCTTGAAAGCTGCTGGGTGAGGGTGTGGCAAGCCGCGCGGCCCAGACCTCATCTCGGGCAAGCGCGAATTCGCTGACATCAGTGCGTCCTGAAACATGGATCAACCGCGTCAGAATCGCATAGCGGGCATTTTCAATACGGGCAATTTCTTGTATTGGATTGCCGTAGAACCCGCTTTCGGCCCCGCTTAAGTTCATCATATCAACACGCTCAAGCCATTCGGTATAGCCCACGACAACCGCCAAGCACTCACGCTCTTGCGCAAATTCAATTGGTTCACTACCGGCGCTGGCCACAGTGCCCCCCGCGACAAGCGCAAAACAAACGGCCAATATTCTCCTTAAATATATGACGTTCTTCATAGTAGTGCTCTCCCCTGCCCGACGTTTTGTTCTCGCCAAAGTTCTTGCCACAGCGGCCCCGTAATCCGAGATCCTTTTTCCACCACGATATGCAAAGAAATCGTCAACTTGATCAAATTTTCGCGCAGGTTCGTATAAATTTGCGATACTGTTGCTCAACGCGCAACAAATCACACCCCATCCAACCAAAAGCGACGTCGCAGACATTCAGCAAAACGCATACCTTTTGCACAAGTCCAAGCGACATAACCCCCTAAGGCAGAGCAATGTTCAGGCTTAAAACGGCAGTAATCGCACTGGGGCTGGCAGCACTGGCTGCTTGCGGCAGCGAACCGAAATCGACCACCACCACATTGATGGCGCCAGGAACGCTTAGTGCTGCACAATATCGTGCGCCAGGCATTCCAACGAATTTTGGCGACCGCTCCCCCCATGATTGGGACGGCAGAGTCCCCGCGGCATATCCCGTGCATGGCATTGATGCTGCAAGATATCAGGGGGTGATCAACTGGCGCCAAGCCGCCGCCGCAGGCACCCGCTTTGCCTGGCTGAAAGCCACTGAAGGTGGCGACCACATTGACCCTGGTTATGCGCTTAATTCCGGCCCTGCCCGACGCGCGGGCGTCGCCGTTGGTGCATATCATTTCTATTATTTTTGCCGCACCCCTGTCGAGCAGGCAAAATGGTTTATTGACCGGGTCGATCGCCACAGCGGGGATCTGCCCCCGGTTTTGGACATTGAATGGAATCATCAATCCAAAACCTGCAAACGCCGCCCCGATGCGGCGACCGTGCGCCGTGAAATGCGTATCTTTTTGGATTTAGTTACAGCGCATTACGGCACCAGCCCGGTGATCTATACCACTGTTGATTTTTGGGCCGATAATGATCTTGAGCATTTGGGAAATTACGATTTCTGGCTGCGGTCCGTCGCCGGACATCCGTCGCTAAAATATCCAGGCACGCGTTGGGTGTTTTGGCAGTATAGCGGCACCGGGATCGTGCCCGGTGTCGGCGGAACCGTCGATCTGAATGCGTTTGCGGGATCCGACGCGGGCTGGCGCCGTTGGTTTGCATCCCGCGCGCAGCCCTGATCCGGCGTCACAGCCCCTCAGGCATTGCCCAATTGATGGGCAACACGCCTGGGGAGCGAGGTTATTTTTGATACCTGTCCTAAACGGGCGCACATTCTTACGTGCCTAAACGTCGCAGTAACCCATTGTGGTTAGGGATCAAAGGAACAGATGTTTTTCAGGGATAATCGAATGAACGCCCATTCCGAGTTTGCCACCACGCGACATGGCGAAACGCCCTTTGCCTTCAACGAGTTATTTTATTCTCGGACGGATACCCGTGGCATTATTCAGGCCGGAAACGCGGTATTTCAGCGGGTTTCCGGTTATGGCTGGCCGGATCTTCTGGGCGTTCCCCATAAGAAAGTGCGCCATCCAGATACGCCCAAAGGGGTGTTTTGTATTCTTTGGGATGCGATTCAAAAAGGCCATCCGATGGGTGCCTATGTCAAAAACCGCTCTGAAAATGGCGATTTTTACTGGGTATTCGCGGTTATTATGCCAATCGATGACGGCTACCTATCCGTTCGGCTTAAACCCTCCAGCCCGACCTTCGATAAAATTCGTGAATTTTATCCTGACCTTAGCGAACGCGAACGTAGCAAAGGCATGGACCCTGAAGACAGCGCGGATGAATTGCGGCGCATGTCGGAAAAGGCCGGATTTTCCAGCTATACGAGTTTCGTGGCCTTTGCATTGGGACAAGAGATGGCCGCGCGTGACAAAAAATTGGGCCGCGCCGCCGATCGTCGAACAAAGATCCTGACCGAAATGAACGACGCGCTTGAAAAATCGACCGGCCAACAACGTGCTTTGTTACGAAGCTTTGAATCGCTGCAATCGGTTCCGAACAATATGCGTATTGTCGCCTCTCGGTTAGAGCCATCGGGTGGCCCCGTTTCCGCAATATCAGAGAATTACAAAGCAAGTTCACAGCTGATTTCCGCACGGCTGCAAAGCTTTGTCGGTGGTCAGGACAATATGTGCGACAAGCTGTCTCGCGAGGTCGCGCGGGCCCTGTTCCTGATGAGCTGCAGCAGAATATTGGCCGAAATGAATGCCAATTTCGATGATTCCAAATCCGTTGATGGCATTGATTGGGCGCATGAAAGCGATTTGTTAAAACGCTTGGAAGGGACCTGTGCTGATAAGGCCCGCGTGGCAATGACAACCGCCGCAGGATTTGCCGCGGATCTCAATCGTTCCAGTGCGGAAATCCGCAGACAGATGCTAGGGTTGGATACCATTCGCGTTTTGGGTCGGGTCGAATGCGGTCGGATGCGCGATGTGGGTGGGTTGTCGACAACCATCGATCAGCTGGATTCATTCCATGCGGATATTAAAAACCGGCTGGAAGCGATCATGCAGCTATCGGAGGTCATTGAAAACGCCATGCTGGCCTATCTGCGCGACATTTAACTGTTGCGCATGCGCGCGGCAAAGGACGTGCAATGATAATTTTCGGCAACAAATCGCTAAAAAATCACGCTGTCATTCAGCACTGTCCCTAAAATAGCAGTTCCCAAATGCCACAGCCGTCTCGCGGCGGGGACCGGATTACGCACCCCAGCAAACAAAATCCTGCCAGCATTCAGGCTGGCAGGCTTCATAAATAACACGAAAATTCCGCAGCTTATCCTATATCAGCTACGGTTTCGTTAGGCCGGATAGACCCGAACCGATCAGTTCTTATCGTCTTCGTCATCGCCTTCGGGCAGGTTGAAGAAGCTGTCAGCATTGGAATAATCCTTAGCCGAATTACGCTCCTCTTCATCCTCTTCGTTCTTGGTATTGGACAGGCTAAAGTTCTCCAACCCAGCGATGGACGAGGGCAGACGCGGCTCTTCGCCCATTTCCAGCGATTGCTCTGTCGAGACAAGCTTGCGACGCTCGTCATCATTCATCACATTCGCAGAGGTTTTCTTAACCGCCTTCTGCACTTCCATATCCAACTCTGACTGGCGGCACAGACCCAAAGCCACCGGATCAATCGCGGTCATGCTTTGAATGTTCCAATGCGTGCGCTCGCGAATGGATTGGATCGTCGGCTTGGTGGTGCCAACCAGGCGGGCAATTTGCGCATCTGCCAATTCTGGGTGGAACTTCACCAGCCACAGAATGGAGTTCGGGCGATCTTGCCGCTTGGACAATGGCGTGTAGCGCGGGCCGCGACGCTTGTCTTCGCCAACAGAGGCTTTGTTGAATTTCAGTTTCAGCTTATGCAGCGGATCTTTCTCGGCGCGATCAATCTCGGACTGATCCAACTGGCCATTGGATAACGGGTCCTGGCCTTTCACGCCTGCGGCCACATCGCCATCGGCAATGCCCTGCACTTCCAATTCGTGCATGCCACAAAAATCGCCGATCTGTTTGAAGGTCAGCGTCGTATTGTCCACCAACCACACAGCGGTCGCTTTGGCCATCAGGGGCTTGTTGTTCATCTGAGCCATCCTTTACACATATCTCTCCCGGGCCGAGAAATCGGCTGCGGCGTCGGGGGTGTCCCGGTCCGCGGTCCATCTCTGGAAGGGGAATTGGTTCTGATATACGCAAAATTGACGCGCGAGGGAAGAGGAAATGACGCATTTGACTGCTTTGGTTCGGTGGCTGGCGATGGCTTGTTGCGTTGTCTTCTTAAATTTGACATCCGTCCCCATCGCTCAGGCCGATGGTGAGGCCGCCGGTGACTTCGACTATTATGTTCTTGCCTTATCATGGTCTCCAACGTGGTGTGCGTTAGAAGGCGATGCGCGCCAATCGCCCCAATGCGCACAAAAGGAAGAATTTTCCTTTGTTTTGCATGGGCTTTGGCCACAATATGAGGATGGCTGGCCGCAATATTGCCGCACAACAGCGCGTGATCCGCAAAAGCGTACAACCGCCGCTATGACGGACATCATGGGCGCGCCCGGCGCCGCTTGGTATCAGTGGAAAAAACATGGTCGCTGTACGGGACTGGCCGCCAGTGATTATTTCCGCCTTGCCCGGTTGGCCTATGATAGCGTTGAAATCCCAGAGGTTTTTCAAAGTCTGAAACGAGATGTGAAGCTGCCAGCCTCTGTCGTCGAAGACGCATTTTTAGAGGTAAATCCGAATTACACCCGCGACAGCGTCACTGTCACCTGCCGTGACCGGCGCATTCAAGAGGTGCGCATTTGCCTAAACCGCGCATTGATGCCGCGCGATTGTGGCCCGGATGTTATCCGTGATTGTACATTGTCAGATGCACGAATGGACGGGATCCGATGATCCCGCCCAATCGGGTGTTAAATTTTCAGGACGATCTTCCCGATATGCTGCGATGTTTCCATCCGCTCGTGCGCCTGAACGGCTTGCGATAAGGGAAACTCACTGTCATGAATAACTTTTAACTTACCACTTTCGATCATCGGCCAAACATCGCGGCGCAGCGCCTGTGCGATTTCGGCTTTGGCAGCATCTGATTGCGGCCGCAGGGTCGATCCGGTGACGGTCAAGCGGCGCATCATCAAGGGGGCAAAATTGATCTCGGCTTTTGGGCCTTGCAAAAAGGCGATAAAGACCAGACGCCCATCTTCATCCAGTGCGCGCAGGTTGCGTTTGATATAATCGCCCCCGACCATATCAAGGATCAAATTGGCACCACCTGCCGCCTCAATGATTTTGACAAAATCCTGCGTGCGGTAATTGATTGCGGTCGCGCCAAGTGCCTCGATCGCGGCGCATTTTTCGTCTGATCCGGCTGTGGCCCATACCCGCGCACCGATGGCTTTGGCCATCTGGATCGCTGTTGTGCCGATCCCGCTGGAGCCTCCATGAACCAAAAACCGCTCCCCCGCCTTTAGTCCGCCGCGCTGCATCACATTGGACCATACGGTAAAGCAAGTTTCAGGCAGGCAGGCCGCAGATTTCAGATCCAGTCCTTTAGGCACCGGCAGCACATGGCTGGCCTGGCACAGCGCGTATTCAGCATAGCCGCCGCCGGGCAGCAGCGCACATACCTGATCACCGATCGACCAACCTGTCACCCCCGGACCACAGGCTGCAATCCGCCCAGCCCCTTCCAATCCGGGCAAAGGCGACGCGCCCGCCGGCGGGGCGTAGGAACCCGCACGTTGCAATGCATCGGGGCGGTTAACCCCGGCATAGGACAGATGAATCAACACCTCGCCATAGCCGGGAACCGGCACCGGTGCCTGCATCATCGACAAAACCTCTGGCCCGCCGGGCTGCGTGATTTCAACGGCGCGCATTTGATGCGGTAAGCTCATGTATCCGTCCTTTCTTTGGCGCCATCGGCGGCGCCATATGTCTTGCCCGGCATGTCCTGCCCCGCTTGCGGCGCGCGTATTGCCCCCACCATTCTTTCCGCGAAAGGCAGCTTCAACAGCTTTCCTTTCACCTTTTCAAACTGCATCACATTGCCAATCCGGCGATCCAAAAATTCCCAGGTCTCGCAGTGACCTTCGCTTTCATCACCCATCCAGAACAAAACGGTCGCCGAATAGACTCCCGACAAAGTGGCGCGCTTGGTGTACCAATTGTAATCACGACTGCTGTCGCCCAACACGTTCCAGACCTTATCCGCAGTTTCCCAGATCAACTTGGCGCCCACCGCGGTGTTTTGTGGCAATGCGAACAGCGTTGCCCCCCGTCGCACCAATTCAGGATCCGCGCCTTCAAGGCGCATACGGATACAGGCAGCCACCTTGTCACGAAATTTCATCCCGTCGAAATCCGCTGATTTCACCGCAAGGCACATCGCTTGATCGCCTTTCCGGTGATAGGCAATCGCCAGGTCCACCGCCCCCCGCGGGCAAATGACCTCGGCCAAAGCCAGATCGATATCCGAATCAGCAACAGCCATTTCAAAGGCGGGTCTGGTCCAGCCATCAAAGGGCACATGTGGCTCGATCGCGGCCAGAAGGTCGGATTTGGCCCGATCCACGTCCAAATGATCATTCTTCACTGCGGTTTCTCCCGTCTGATAGTAGACAAACGTCAACGTCATAGCTATATGGCGGGTTCCTGCTATCTGATGCAACTTTAACTTAGGAAGGTGGTGACACCATATGCAGGTCAGCGTTCGCGACAACAATGTCGATCAAGCGCTCCGCGCCCTGAAGAAAAAACTTCAGCGTGAGGGTGTGTTTCGTGAAATGAAGCTTCGGCAACACTTCGAGAAACCCTCCGTCAAGAAAGCGCGTGAGAAAGCCGAAGCCGTCCGTCGTGCCCGTAAACTGGCACGTAAGAAGGCTCAGCGCGAAGGCGCGCTCTGAGGCTTGCCGGGTTTTCCCGGTGGTTTGAGAAAGCTGGCGGTCCGTTCTGTATGGATGTTCCGCACCGATGGCCCCCATGGCGTTGCGCTTTGGGGGTTTTTGGTTTTTAGCGGATGTGTTTTTACATCTGGAAAACCTCTCGCCCATAAGGTTAATGGTTAAAAGCACATTCAGGCGGCGCAATCCGTCTGGTCCACATATGCAGATTGTGGCAATTTACCCGGTAATCCCATCGGCGCTTACGCCGATCCGTTTTTTAAAGGGGCATCACCATGCTAAATGAATTCAAAGCCTTCATTGCAAAGGGCAATGTTATGGACATGGCTGTCGGCATTATCGTCGGCGCGGCCTTCACAGCCATCGTCAAATCCATGGTAAATGACCTTCTGAACCCGTTCATCGGGCTATTCACCGGCGGGTATGACTTCACCAATCTTTATGTCGTGTTGTCCGGATCCGTTCCTGAAGGTGCCAGTCTTGAAGTCGCGCGCGAAGCCGGTGCCGCCATTTTCGCCTATGGTGCCTTTACGATGGCTGTCATCAACTTCCTGATCATCGCCTTTGTTGTTTTCATGCTGGTGCGCACGGTCAACCGCGTGAAAGCCCAGGCTGAAAAGCCAGAAGAGGTCGTGCCAGAGGTTCCCGCAGGCCCGAGTGAACTTGATATCCTGATCGAAATTCGCGATCAGCTTAAGAAACCTGCGTAAATTTCTTTCGGCAGGGTCGCTCACCCGCCCCTGCCGCCACGCCCTGTTGGATGTTTGCATCTGGCGTGCGGGGCCTGATTGACGTAATAAATTCGGCAAAGCCTTAGATATGTCGAAGAAAGTTGCGCAAAGATGGGTCTTGATGCCACAGATCGCCGTTTATTGGATGTGTTGCAAAAGCAGGGCCGGATTTCCAATGCAGATTTGTCAGAGCGCGTGAACCTGTCCCCATCCGCCTGTCACCGCAGGGTGCAGCGGTTAGAGGATGAAGGGTTCATCCGCAACTATGTTGCCTTGCTCAATCCCACAAAGCTGGGCCGCACGACGGTTGTTTGGGTTGAAATCACCCTTTCTAGTCAATCCGATGAAATTCTTAATTCTTTTGAACGTGAAGTGCGTAAAGTGCCCGAGGTGATGGAATGCCACCTGATGGCGGGCAAAGCCGATTTCCTGCTGAAAGTCGCCGCGATCGATACCGAAGATTTTGCGCGGCTGCATCGCTCACGATTGGCCTCACTTCCCGGCGTGGCACAGCTTCAATCCAGCTTCAGCCTACGTGAAGTTCAAAATACCACGGCGTTTCCGGTCTAAGCCCTACATAATATTAAGACATATGACCGAAGATTACCGGGTAATACGTGCTTCGGGTATTTGTATGAAACTTGAGATTTTGGTGACGCTGTCGTCGCTGATAATTGCGCCATTGGCGCATCTGTCTGCTACGCGACCTGACACGCCGGGCCTATTGCTGGTCGTGATGCCTCCTTGGGTGGACGCCAGCAGCGTGGCCCATGCCGCGAAGGCGCAGATTGTCGGCCCGACCAGAGCCCCATTCGGGGTGCAAATCGTTGTCGAGACAATGTCGCAGATTGACGCCCTATCAAATGCCGGAGCGTGGTTCATCCTTGACGCAGAAAAAGCCAAATGGATTTGTAGCGCATGATTAAATCACTCTGGAATGACGACAGTGACCTTGCATTCTTAGGCCGCGACAAAGCAATAAAATATCTGGCAAGGAGCATGGTTGGCTTCGCCGCGCTGACGACACTGGTATCGTGGATGATCGGGAATGCCTTTATCGTTGCCACTGTGTCCGCATGGGCCTTTGCGGCGCTGTCGCTTTGGGCGGCACGTCAGGGCGATACGCGCAAGTCGCGCTCGGCTTTGGCACAAGGGATGATTGGTCAGTGTTTTGCCTTCACAGCCGCCTTCGCAGGTCATCCATGGATCATAGATACCCATATGATTTTCTTCGTAATCTGCGCATTGACCACGGCACTGGTCGACACTCGAGCGATCGCGGTCACCGTGGTTGGCACGGTGTTGCACCACGCTGGGTTGGGGCTGTTTTATCCGGTTTTGGTGTATCCCAGCTCTGATATTGTAGAAAACTTGGGCCGCATCGCCCTGCACGGCGCCGCCTTTAGTATAGAGGCCGTGGTGCTTATGCTGGTTGTGCGCCAGCGCCAGCGTATGCAGCTTGCCGCCACAGAGCGCCTGAAAGAGGTGCAGCAGATGTCGCACGACGCGATTGCCGCAAAAGAGCACGCGCAGGCCCTGTCCGAAGACGCGCAGGCGCAAAAAAATGCCGCCGAAGAAGCGACCAAACGTGCAGAAGCCTCGCGTCTGGATGCTGAGGCCAAAGCCGCAGCCGCCCAACATGCGGACACCGCCGCACGCGAAGCGGAACGGGTTCTGGCCGCCGAGCGCGAGCACACCGCCGCGCAAACAGAACAAATTACGCAGCAATTGCAACGTGCCTTGGCGCGCATGGCGAACGGGGATCTTTCTGTCCGCCTGCCAGAATTTGACGACCCAAGGTTCAAAACCTTATCGCGTGACTTTAATCAAGCAACACAACAGCTTGCTTCATCCATCACGGTGGCTATGGGATGTTCAGTCGATATCGGGGCACAAATCGGGGAAATCGCCAGTGCAGCCGAAAGCCTGTCACACCGGTCAGAACAACAGGCGACTACTTTGGCCAATACCGCAGCGGCAATAAATGAGCTGACGAGTTCCGTTCAACAGGCCGCACAGGTCAGCCGTGAAACCGCCGATACCGCCGAACAGGCCCGCTCGGTCGCCCGTGAAAGCTCCGGCGTGGTGGCAGAATCGATTGAAGCGATGGGAGAGATTGAAAAAAGCTCCAGCCAGATCGCGCGGATTACCAGCGTCATTGACGATATCGCGTTCCAAACCAATCTATTGGCGCTGAACGCCGGGGTGGAAGCCGCCCGCGCGGGTGAGGCAGGACGCGGTTTTGCCGTCGTCGCCTCCGAGGTGCGTGAACTTGCACAGCGTTCCTCTTCCTCAGCGCGTCAAATCAGCACTTTGATCGAAGCGTCCGAACGTCAGGTAAAAACCGGCGTGGATCTGGTGAATAAAACCGTCACCGCGTTGGATCGTATCATCGGCGGGGTTGAGAAAATTACCGTGCGGATCAATGAGCTGGCCCAGACCGCAAGCGAACAGTCGCGCGCATTGGAGGACATCAACGGTTCGGTTGAAGAGCTTGATCACGTCACCCAGCAAAACGTTGCGATGTTTGAAGAAACCACCGCCGCGAACAGGGCATTAGACGGAATGGCCCGCAGCCTGCGTGATGCTATGGTTATTTTTCAGGCCGATGCGCAAAGCTTAAACGATGATGCACTGCGCGCCGCAGGGTAGCGGTGCAAGACATCCTTACCGGATCGGCCTAAAATGGATCGGGGCGAGTTGAAACCTGTCCCGATCCTTGTGCCATGTTTGGCGGTTTTGTTCAGCCAGCTGCCGCTTCGACTGCGGCCACAATCCCATCCACTGTCTGTAATAAAAGATCATCGCTTTCGCATTCAGCCATCACGCGGATCAGCGGCTCGGTGCCCGATTTACGGATCAACAACCGCCCCTGCCCGGACAGTTTGACTTCAGCGTCCGCAATCACTTTTCGGACCGCCTCATCGTTCAACGGTTCCTGCCCCGCCTGATACCGAACATTTTTCAACAATTGCGGCACTGTTTCAAATTGTTCGCACAGGTCAGAAGCGCGTTTACCGGTCTCTGCCATCGCCAGCAAAAATTGCAACCCGGCCATCAGGCCATCGCCTGTCGTCGCATAATCGGTCATCACAATATGGCCCGATTGCTCACCGCCCAGATTAAACCCGCCCGAGCGCATCCGCTCTACAACATAGCGATCGCCGACCTTGGTCCGCTCCAACTGCAGACCACGCCCTTGCAAGAACCGCTCCAACCCCAGGTTCGACATAACGGTCGCCACCAAGGCCCCACCGCGCAAGAACCCTTTATCCGCCCAGCGGCGGGCAAATAGTGCCATGATCTGATCGCCATCGGCAACGCGCCCGGTCTCGTCAATGATCATCACCCGATCGGCATCACCATCAAGCGAAATACCAAGATCCGCGCCATTGGCCAAAACCGCATCTGCACAGCTTTGCGTATGGGTCGAACCACAATTGTCATTAATATTATACCCGTTGGGTGTGACGCCCACTGGGATGACATCGCAACCCAATTCCCACAACACCTGCGGCGCCGCCTTATAGGCCGCACCATTGGCGCAATCTACCACAACCTTCAGGCCAGACATGCGATCGCGCGCCGGAAATGTGGTTTTCGCATATTCCACATAGCGGCCCAGACCATCATCAATGCGCTTGGCCCGGCCAATATTATCGGGGATTGCCAGACGGATTTCCCCACCCAGCATTGCCTCAATCTCGGCTTCGGCCTCATCCGACAGTTTGAACCCGTCGGGACCAAAGAACTTGATCCCGTTATCCTTAGCCGGGTTGTGGCTGGCCGAAATCATGATCCCCAGATCTGCCCGCATCGAGCGCGTCAAATAGCCAATCGCAGGCGTTGGCACCGGCCCCAGCAGCAACACATTCATCCCGGTTGATGTCAGACCTGCCGTAAGGGCATTTTCAAACATATAGCCCGACAGCCGCGTGTCCTTACCGATCACAACACGGTGGCCATTGCTGCGGTCCCGGCGAAAATAGCGCCCGGCAGCCGCCCCAAGTTTCAATGCGGTTTCTGCCGTCATATGGCCCGAGTTTGCTTCGCCGCGTACGCCATCGGTGCCGAATAAAGTTCTGCTCATATGTCCTCCTGCTCCCACCCGAATGTGAGGGCTTTCCAAAGCCGCACAGATTGCACGATCTGCGCCACGTCATGCACGCGATGGATTTGCACGCCCTGTTCCAAAGCCAATGTGGTCAATGCCAAACTGCCCGGCATCCGGTCGCTTGGTTGTTCGGTTTGAGAAATCGTGCCAATAAAACGTTTACGCGAAACACCCAGCAAAATCGGGCAGCCCAAGCTGTGAAACAGGGAAATCCCGCGCAGCAGCGCCAGATTATGCTGCAAGGTTTTGCCAAAGCCTATTCCCGGATCCACCACGATCTTCTCGCGCGAAATACCTTCGCTTTCGGCCAAGGCAATGCGCGCCTCCAGATAATCATAAACCTCTAACAGCACATCCGTGTAGCGCGGATCCTCTTGCATAATCTCCGGTGTACCTTGCGAATGCATAAGGCAAATCGGCAAACCCGAGATCATCGCCAGCTCTGTCATGCCCGGATCAAATTCCATTGCAGATACATCGTTTAACATATCCGCGCCCACCTCAATGGCCTGATCGGCCACCATGGATTTACGGGTATCAATAGAAACCGGCACCTGACGGTCCAATTCGCGCAGCGCCGCAATCACCGGTGCGGTGCGCTGGATTTCCTCGTCTTCATCAACCTCTTCGGCACCTGGGCGTGTGCTTTCGCCACCCACATCCAACATATCGGCACCTGCCTCAATCATCAGCTGCGCATGTTCCAATGCTCCGTCCAAATCGTCGTGATCGCCACCATCGGAAAAGCTGTCAGGTGTGACATTCAGAATTCCCATGATCTGTGGCTGCGTCATATCCAGCCCAGCAATGTGGCCGCGTGGCGATGTCAGCCGTTCCAGCACATCCTCTGGCAAATGAGCGGCCAAAATGACCTCCGGATCTTCGCCACGGCGTAAGATCTCAACCTCATCAAACCAACACCAGCCACCTGCCAGCGACATTGCGCTGTCTGGGCGGGCTAAATCGGTGCGCGCAATCGGGCGGTAATACAGTTTTTCCATGCCACCATTCACCGCAAACGCGCGGCATTGGCAAGGGGGCGCGGTGGCTCAGGCCGCGTCGACCATGACCGGCACGCGGCTTCCTGCCGGGGCCGAAACATTCCCGTGAAGCTCTAACCGGGTTGCCGCCAATTGCTCGGCCAGCCAAATCGCCAAAGCCACCGGGTCAGAACCTTTCGGCCCATCCACTGCATCCAGGACGATTTTCGACGGCGCCCAAACAACGGTCTGGCCATGTTTCATCGCCCAATCGATTTCGGTGCGCGACGACACGACAACACAGCGCGGGTCACGCGCAGCCAACATCCATGCGTTTTGCTCAATCGCCAGTAGATCAATGCGGCGCTGGGTCGTTTTATGGCCGGACGCGGGCGCGGTGGCTTCGGGTAAGCCCACGGTCAAAATAACGGGCAGGCCATGTGCCTCCAGCCGATCCAACCGCTCTGAACAATCATCCGCTGCGCTGATGTCATTGGACAGATAGGCCACCAAAGGGTGCAGCGCCTGTTCGGCATCGCCCTGCACCGGGCTGCTTGCACGCGAACGCGATATTTCGACGCCAAGCGCGCCGGGACCACGATCCAGCTTCTCAATCCGCACAAAGACCCGCATGGCCTGCGGTTCGGCCAGAATACGTTCGGCCACTCGTTCTGCCAGGGTTTCCAGCAGGTTCAGCCGCTCTGCCGCCAGCTCGGCCGCGATGGATTCTGTAATCCGGTCATAGGACAAGATGCGGTCTACATCATCATCCAATGGCGCTGGCGCGGGACGGACCTCTACCACGACATTAAAGCACAGGCGTTGCTGGCTTCCCCGCTCTTGTTGGAACGCGCCAATTTCTGCCGTAACAACGTGATCACGCAGCGAAATACGGTCGCGCGGATCTCCGGGGGCGGAGGCAATAGCACGTTCTTCGGGATGAGAAAAAGCAAGCGAAGTGTCGCTGGTCATGGGGATCGGTCACCTAAGCTGTCATCGGTGCAGAATAGAAAAAGGGCGGGCCAAAGCCCACCCCGAAACGGCGTTTCGACGGCCTCAAACGACGTTAATTTGACGCGGTGCGCACCGGCTTACGATAAAAGATATGTGCCCCAACCTTGGCCGTGCGCACAAAGCGACGCGCCCATGAGGGCTTAACTGCGGGTGTATGGAAAAATGTCGCACCATCGGTCACAACACGCGGCGCGCCGTCCATCATTGCACGGGCCACTTTTTTCACGCGGGAATAGGCCGAGCTTTCACCGATACGGTCCGATTTTCCATCGCAAGTCCAGCTGAACTGGCAGCCGCGACGATTGCTTTGATGCACAACGCCGCACACTGTATTTGGAAAGGCGGGATCTTCCACGCGGTTCAAAACGACCTCGGCCACGGCAACCTGCCCTTGAACGCTTTCACCGCGCGCTTCGTGATACAGCACATCTGCCAGGCATTCAAATTGCTGCCCGCCTTTGGCGGCAGGTTGCTGTGCCAACCATTCGGCGGTAATTTTCGGCGGTGTCGCACCTTCCGGGGTCGTGGTGATTTTCGCAATGCGTTTGGCCGACAATTTGCCAAGCCCGTCACGCTCGCCGCTCATTAAAGATACCAGATGCTGGTCGATTTGCTCAGATGGATCATTGGAACCACTTACCGCCACATCTGCGCGAGCGCCCCCCGAAAGGGACAAGATCACAATCGCAGCCCCGCACAGGGCTTTTGTGGCATAGCTGGTCACATTCAACATCTTTGGCATCCCGCATCGTTCCATCTGAACGCGCCACAGATATCTCACTCAACTGTGACGGAACCTCGCCGCAATACAGCATAGATTGGGTAAAAGTCCAGTTTAGCCCCAGATTTCAGCATGTTCGGAGTCACTCTTAAGCGACATCTTGCCTACCCTAACGGAAAGCAAATAGGATCGAAGCGGCCATATCATCCGCGAAGAAACTGGAATCAAATTGAATTTTATAGAAAATCGGGATAGGACCTTTTCGGCCCTATCCGTGACTTTTGGGCGCCAATAACGCGAAATGCGCCGCCGCCAAACGTGCGACAGGCACGCGAAACGGCGAACATGACACATAGTCAAAGCCAGCCGCGCGGCAAAATGCTATCGATTCGGGGTTTCCGCCATGCTCACCACAGACAGAAATTGTGATGTCACGCCGCGTCGCGCGACCTCTGCCTGCCCCGATCAACAACAACTCCCCCACCCCTTCAACATCCAGGATATGGAACGGATCTTCGGCATACACACCTTGATTGACATAGGTCGACATGAACCGGCCAGCGTCATCGCGCGACAGGCCATAGGTCATCTGGGTCAAGTCATTCGTGCCAAAGGACATGAATTCAGCATGTTCGGCAATTTCACCGGCACGCAGCGCAGCACGCGGGGTCTCCATCATCGCGCCCAGGCGATAGGTGAACTCGGCCTTTGTTTCGCTGCGCACGGCGGCCGCAACGGCATCAATACGCGATTTCACCAGCTCCACCTCACGCGAGGCAGAGACAAGCGGGATCATGATTTCAGGCACGACCTGCGCTCCGCGGGTGGAGGCCTCGACGGCGGCCTCAAAAATCGCACGGGCCTGCATGTCGTAGATTTCGGGGATCGTTACGCCCAGCCGCACGCCGCGCATCCCCAACATCGGGTTGAATTCCGACATGGCTTCAATCCGGCGTGTAACCTCTGACAAGGGGCGGTCCAGCGCATCCGCAAGATCGCGCATCCCATCGCGGTCATGGGGCAAAAATTCATGCAGCGGTGGGTCAAACAGGCGGATGCACACAGGCATGCCGGCCATAATGTCGAACAATGCAATGAAATCCGCCCGCTGCATCGGCAGCAATCGTTCCAGTACCAAGCGCCGGTCTTGCGAGGCATCTGCAAAAATCATCTCGCGCATCACGGTCAGACGATCTTCGTCAAAGAACATATGCTCTGTCCGGCACAACCCAATCCCATCGGCGGCAAAGTTCCGGGCGGTGCGGGCATCTTCGGGCGTGTCGGCATTTGCACGGATGCCAATGTCGCGCACATTATCTGCCCATCGCAGTAAGGTCTGGAACCCATCATCAAGTGCGGGTGACAGCATCTCGGCCGTGCCGACCAACACATCACCGTTAGAGCCATCAACAGTGATCACATCCCCTTCGTAGAACACACGACCGCGCGGCCCCACCAACCGCTTTTCACGGCCCGAGATCGAAATCTCTAGGCAGCCAACGATACAGGGCAGGCCAAGCCCGCGTGCAATCACGGCCGCATGGCTGGTCATCCCACCGCGTTCGGTCAGCACCGCATGGGCTGCATGCATCCCGCGCACGTCTTCGGGCGAAGTTTCGCGGCGCACCAAAATACAAGGCTCATCACGCGCTGCACTGGCCTGTGCGGCTGCCGCAGAAAACACGATTTTCCCGGTTGCAGCCCCCGGAGAGGCCGCAATGCCGCGCGCCAAAACATCACGTGGCGCCCGTGGATCCACCTGGAAATGCAGCAATTCGGTCAATGCGCGTGGCTCAACGCGCAGCAAAGCGTCTTCGCGCGGGATCACCCCATCTTCGGCCAACGCGACCGCGATCCGCACCCCGGCACGCGCCGACCGCTGCACGCGCACAGCATCAATCACTGACACGCGCCCGCCTTCCAGCGTAAATTCCACCTGCATTTCTTCGCGTAGGCGCTGGCGGCAAATTGCACCATATCCACGCAGTTGTTCAAAAACCTCAGGCGCAAGATCTTCCAATGACGGCCCGCGAGGATCCCGCGTCAGATACAATTCGGCATCCGCGCTGGCCCGGCCCTGGCTTTGGCGCCGGAAGCGCCCATTGATCAATGGCTTGCCCGTCACCGAATCAACAAATTGGATCGTACCAGAACCCGACAGCCCCGGGCCGATCCCCAATGCCATCTGCTGCAGCACCAAACCCAATGTCGCCTCTGCCGGGGCGCCTTTGGCCTGACGCAGTAAGCGCGCTGTGGTGCCTTCCCATGCCCGCGCCATCGAGCGCAGCACCTCAATCAGCTGCTGCACCGGATTTTGCGGAAATTCGCTATCCATTTCCTCCTGATACATCGCGAGCGCGGCTTGCACCGCACCGGGGCCAGCGGGGGCACAAAACATATCAGGATCAAGTCGGGCAACATGAACGGCATAGTTTTGCACGAATGCCAGATACAGCGCATCGGCGGCTTCGGCACCATGGGTTTCAACCAACCGCGCGTGCATGTCATTGTTCAGGCCGACATTCAGAACCGTGCCCGGCCCGCCCCATTCGGGATTTTCCGGGCTGGAGCGCACCGAGATCAGCATCTCGTCGCCGAAACATTCAATGATGGCAGCAACATCGGGCATTTGCCCTGCCGCGATCCGGCGCACCGTTTCGGTGGGCAATGCCACAGTCGCAGGCACCGGCAAATCCAGACGGATCAGCCGTTGCAAACATTTTGCGCGCCATCCGTGGCGTGATTTGTCGACCTTTGCCGTTGGCCGCAGCTCAACGAACTCGTCAAATTCGTAATGTTTCTGCATCGCAGCAAGCCCTCTTTGCGCCTGCAGCATATCCTGTTTCGAGGCATCCCGAAAGCGATCTTATAGCTGCAGCCGGATGTTTCGATGAAACCTCCGGCTGTAACGGTCTAGCCAATTGTACTGATTGGGTAAACTAGCCTTCTAATTTTGCAACATCTGCGACCGACAGACAAATCTTTCGAATCTGGGACAGCAGATTCAAACGATTCCTCCGAATTATCTCATTCTCGGAGTTAATTTGCACATCTGTGAAGAACGCATCAATCGGTGTCCGCAAAGTCGCCATTGCAGCCATTGCTCCAGCGAAATCATCGCCCGACATGGCTTTATTGATTTTCTCCTCTGCGGTGTCCAAGGCAACGAACAGGGCCTTTTCAGCCTCGCTTTCAACAAATTTAAGGTCGGCACCAAAGCTATATTCAACGCCATCCTTCGATTCTGCCTGGCTCAGTATGTTATTGGCGCGCTTATAGCCCTGAATCAGGTTTTCGCCATCATCGGTCTTCAACAGGTCCGACAACGCCGTCGCCCGCTTGACCACAAGCACCAGATCATCATTGCCCGGCATCGCCAAAACCGCATCAATCACGTCATGACGCACACCCTGGTCGCGCAGATAAACCTTCAGCCGGTCATGGAAGAAGGTCAGCAAATCTGCCGTATCCGCCCCCGGATAGCCCTTCGCGAAGGTCTCTGTCAGGTTCAGCCGTAAAGCGTTCGTCAGAACCAGGCGGATCACCCCAAGCGCAGCACGACGCAGCGCGAAAGGATCCTTCGACCCGGTAGGTTTTTCATCGATCGCCCAGAACCCTGTCAGCGTGTCGATCTTATCGGCCAATGCCACTGCGACCGTTACCGGATCACTGGGCACGTCATCTGACGGGCCAAGCGGCGAATAATGATCACGGCAGGCATCTGCCACCGCATCTGGCAAGCCCGCCGATTGCGCGTAATACCGCCCCATGATCCCCTGCAACTCTGGGAATTCATAGACCATTTCGGATTGCAGATCGGCCTTTGCGACCTCAGCCGCTTGTCGTGCAAGCGCGGGGTCGGCCCCCACCGAAGGCGCAATTTCTGCCGTCAGTGCCGCGATACGCGCGATACGTTCTGCCTGTGATCCCATTTTATTATGGAATGTCACCTCGGACAGCCCGGCGCCCATGGCCACCAAACCACCAGACTTGACCAGACGCTGATCATTTTCCCAAAAGAACTTGGCATCCGATAGTCGCGCCGACAAAACCTTCTGATTGCCCTTCAAAATCGTCTCGCCTTGATCGGACGTTTCGCGGTTTGCAACAGTCACGAACCCTTCGATACGGCCCGTTTTAGGGCTTTTGACCGAGAAGAATTTCTGGTGCTCTTTCATCGAGGTTTGCAAAACCTCTGGCGGCAGCCCAAGAAATTCATCGTCAATCTGTCCCATCAGCGCCACGGGCCATTCCACCAGCCCCGACACCTCGGCCAACAGACCTTTGTCCTGCACCAGTTCAAGACCGCGTGCGAAGGCCATCTGTTCGGCATCATGCCAGATCGTATCGGCACGCGTCTGCGCGTCCAACACCACTTTGGCCGTTTTCAGTTTCGCGCTATAATCGTCAAAGGAAGTTACCGCAAAACGGTCCGGTGCCATGAAACGATGCCCTTGGCTGGCGTTGCCAGCTGCGATCCCGTCAATATCAAGATCCACGATCTGCGCTCCGGCCTCATCAGTCAAGATGCACAAGATGGAATGAAGTGGGCGCACCCAACGCAGGCTGCCCGCACCCCAGCGCATGGATTTCGGCCAAGGGAAGGTGCGGATCGTCTTCTCCAGCACCTCTGCGATGATCGCAGCTGCGGCGCGTCCTGGCTTTTCCATGACCGCGAAATAGACCTGACCCTTTTTGTCATCGCGGATTTCCAACTGATCCAGCGTCAACCCGGTGGAGCGCAAGAACCCCTCCACCGCTTTGTCCGGCGCTCCTACCTTTGGCCCCTTACGTTCCTCACGAAGGGTCGGGCTTTCGGAAGACAGCCCCTCGACCGTCAGCACCAGACGCCGCGGTGTCGAAAACGCGCCGGCAGAGGCATAAGTCAACCCCGCCTCCACAAGCCCGTTGGTCACAAGCGATTTCAAATCTTCACGCGCTTTTTGTTGCATGCGCGCCGGGATCTCTTCCGAGAAGAGCTCGATCAGAAGGTCCGACATGTCACTTCTCCGATGTGTCGTTCAGCTGATGCCAGGCAAAGGCCCGGCCATCTGGATAAATTGCAACCACCCGGTCAACACCGGGGGAAATTTGATGTTCTGACAAAAAGGCCACGGCGGCCCCTGTCTGCAAATCTTCGCCAAGCTGGGCAGCATTATAGCATTCAAACCAACCTGGACCGTTCAACGGGGTTGCCCCTTCATAAACGGTATAGGTCTCGGTGGCGGTGGCCAAAGACAAAGGCGTGGTAAAACAGCCACGGAATCGCAAAGGGGAGCTATCTGCATCGATCCCTTCAAAATTCGATGTCTCGATCACCTCTGGTGTGCCATCCATCATTGATGTCAGGCGTATTTCGGCGCTATCTGCCGATGCGGGCACAGGCTGATAATAGCCATACATCTGCGTGTAATAGACCACGCCGCCAAACACCAATGCGCTGATCACGATACCCGCTCCGACCCATTTACCATTCACGCTGCGTCCCCTGCACCCGCGCCACCTGCCGGCGTTTGCACGAACGCATCAGCACATTGCTTGGCCAGATTGCGCACGCGGCCAATATAGGCTTGGCGTTCTGTCACGGAAATAACACCGCGCGCATCCAGCAGGTTGAACAGGTGGCTGGCCTTAATGCATTGATCATAGGCCGGATGTGCCATGATGATATCGCGACCTGCGCCATCGGTCGCAGGCTGTGCCAAGATGCGTTCACATTCTGCCTCAGCATCCTTGAAATGCTGCAACAATATGTCGGTATCGGCCACATCGAAATTCCAGCGGGAATATTCCTGTTCAGTCTGTTTGAACACATCACCATAGCTTAGGGCAATGGGCGCCGACGGGTCGTTATACGGCATGTCCATGACATGATCGACGCCCAGCACATACATCGCCAGACGTTCCAATCCATAGGTCAGCTCCCCCGAGACCGGATGGCAATCATGCCCGCCAACCTGTTGGAAATAGGTGAACTGTGACACTTCCATACCGTCGCACCACACTTCCCAGCCCAAACCCCAGGCACCCAATGTCGGCGATTCCCAATCATCTTCGACAAAGCGGATATCATGCAGATCGATATCAATCCCAATCGCACGCAAGCTGCCCAGATACAGCTCTTGCAGATCCGGGGGGCTCGGTTTGATCAGCACCTGATATTGATAGTAATGCTGCAAACGGTTCGGGTTTTCTCCATAGCGGCCATCTGTCGGACGCCGTGATGGCTGAACATAAGCAGCAGCCCAAGGCTTCGCCCCCAGCGACCGCAGCGTGGTGGCAGGATGGAACGTGCCAGCGCCTACCTCCATATCATAGGGCTGCATTACCGCGCAGCCTTTCGACGCCCAATAGGCCTGTAGCCGCAGGATGATCTCCTGAAACGACCTCGGCTGAGCAGGTTTGGATGCAGCACTCTCGGACATGGTCTCCCCTCGGGCATGGCCCTTACAGTCAGTTAGTCTTGTCATTAGGCAAGCGCGCCGGTCTGGTCAACGGGTGGCACCAAGAACACATATGCGCATAGATGGGCAGTTTCAGCGTGACCTTGCCGTCATATTCGCTAATTTCCGCCAAATACGGGCGCAAAGTTGGGGCCCGAACATATATTGGGAATTTACGATGGTGCGTTTGGGCAAATCTGTTTCGATGGTGGTTGGTGCGGTTCTGACCGGGATGATGTGGACCGGCATCGGCTGGGCCGCCCCCGTCTGGATCCAGATTGAGGCCCAACCCTCTTTGGCACAGGCCGAGCAAAGCGCGCGCGAATATGGCACCACCTTGCCTGATCTGAACGGCTTCGCCATGAGCACAAATTGGTATGCAATCACTATTGGTCCATTTGAAGACCGCACCACCGCGGATCAGCGCCGTTTGCAGCTGCGCCGCGAAGGCCTGATCCCCAATGATGCCTATCTGACCGAAGGCGCCCAATATCGACAGCAGTTTTGGCCCGTAGGTGCACGGTTTGTCACCCCGCCGGCCAGTAGCGCGCCATCTGCGCAGGTCGACACCCTGCAGTCCGACCCGATCGTTGAACCCTCGCCCGAAGTCACGCCTGACGCCGCACAAGCACCCGTCGCTGTTACGCCGGACCCTATGGCGGAAACTTTGGCGCAATCGCAGGCCCTTGAACGGCAACTGAACCGCGATCAACGCATCGAAATTCAGTCCGCGTTACAATGGGAAGGCGCCTATGACGGGCGTCTGGACGCTGCCTTTGGTCCCGGCACACGCGGCGCAATATCGGGTTGGCAGGCCGCAAATGGGTTTGAACCCACCGGCGTCTTGTCATCCGTTCAACATGCTGCGCTGCTGGAACGCGTTGATCTGGAACGCGCCAGGATTGATCTGAATGTGATCACGGATGAAGAGGCCGGCATTGAAATCGCGATGCCAAATGGGCTGGTTGCCTTCGATCATTATGATGCACCTTTCGTGCATTATACTGGCATCAATGGCTCTGACGTGACTGTTTTGCTAATTTCACAACAAGGCGATGCCAGCTCTCTGTCCGCGCTGTATGACGCAATGCAAACCCTTGAAATCGTGCCTATTGATGGGGAACGTTCGCAAGATCGCAGCGGCTTCACCCTGACGGGGAAAAATGATCAGCTGCGGTCATACACCCATGCGCGCCTGTCGGGTGGGCTGATCAAAGGGTTCTCTCTGGTCTGGCCCGCCACTGCAAGTGCCGCCGATTATGACCGGGTGCTCAGCGCGATGCAGCAAAGCTTTGCTCCCGTTGGACGCACCGCTTTAGATGCCACATTGGGCAAGCCATTGGCCCTGCCACGCGGCGATATCTTGTCGGGCCTTGATGTACGCCAGCCTGAATTCGCCCGCTCTGGCTTCTTTATCGATGCCAGCGGCGCGATTGTGACCGCCGCGCAAGGGATCGACACCTGCAGCCGGATCACGGTAGAGGATGACGACTTCGATGTTGCCTTTACTGATATGGATCTGGGCGTGGCCGTCCTGACCCCGCGCACCGCGCTGGCCCCCGCCACGATTGGTAAATTCCAAACCGCGCAAGTCACACCGGGCGCAGAGATTGCTGTGGCAGGGTTTTCCTATCCCGAAGCGCTGTCCGCCCCGGTTCTAAGCTTCGGCGCATTGTCGGCACTCGCCGGGCTGGAAAATGAACCTGATCAGGCACGCTTGTCGCTGCGCACCCTGCCCGGCGATGTTGGCGCACCGGTACTTGATCAAAGTGGCGCAGTGGTGGGCATGGTGCTGCCCCGCCCTGATGACACAACCAAGATCCTGCCCGATGACCTGTCGCTGGCAATCCAATCCGATGCAATGGCACAAAGCTTGGCCGCCAATGGTTTCGCACCCGAAGCTGCAGACCCCAGCGGAGCCCTGGCCGCCGAAGATCTGACACAGGGCGCGCAATCGCTGGTCGTGCATGTCGCCTGTTGGAAATAAGCTGTCACCAGATCGCCTTGTCAGCGCCGACAACGCGGTCTGGGCCCTCGGCCAATCCACCGCCCACCATCACTAGATAAAACCCAGGTATTGCTGCGCGGCCTAGCCCGCGATCGCGGCTTCAATATCCCCGCGCAGCCACTCCGACAGTGGCTCAGCTGTGGCCGGGTAGGTCTGTACGACATTACCATGCCGATCCAGCAGAATTTTGTTGAAATTCCATTCCGGTTCAAAGGCATGGGCCTCACGCATCCAGCGATAGAACGGATGCGCCCTCTCCCCCGTGACATGGGTGATCGTGGTCATAGGCATCTCTTCTATGCCAAATGTCATCGCACAGAAGCTTTTCACCTCAGCATTGCTATCCAGCTCTTGTTGGAAATCGTCCGAGGGTACGGCCAAAACGGTAAACCCTTGCCCGGCGTAGTTATCTTGCAAATCTTGCAGCCCGGAAAACTGGGGTGCAAACCCACAACGCGAGGCCGTATTGACGACCAACACGACCTGGCCCGCGAAATCAGATAACCGCAGCTGTCCACCATCAATATTGTCAAACACAGCATCTGGTGCCGGATCCGCTTGAACACCCGCACGCAGACCAGCCGCCATGACAATCATCGCAGTGACAGAAACCGAAAACGCAGCCAAACCGAAAACGGCCCGACGGGAAAATAGCGACCGAACCACATGTCCCTCCTGTGCACGCGCTGCAATGTTATACCTACATTCACCCCTTCGTGATGAATGTTTCAACCGCAAAACCGTTCGATCACGTCAGTTTGAAACCTTGCCGCGAAAGGGTCCTCAGGCTCGGGCGTGACTTGCTCAAAACTCAGGCGTTGGCATAACCCGATCTGATGCAAATCCGCACCCTGACCCGTATCACGCAAATCCAACAGCCAGCCGTTTTTGCGGGCAAACCCTGCGCGAAAGCGAAAGACCTCATCCAAAATGATCGCCTGCCCCGGTTCTTTGAACACATGCGCCTGCGCATCCCAATCGCGTCCCGACACTATGGCAATGCGGTAGGCTCCCGGCGGGGTCAAAACCCGGAAAAACGCGCCACCGCGCACATATGCCCCTAAAACGCGGCGCTCATCTTCAGTCGAGCGCAGCTCCAGATAATAGTCACGCCCGGCATCTGTCTGAACCTGTAACGGAAACACACGCGGCAGATCAGAGTGCACCCACAATAACCCCTCAGGGCGATCCTGGGCGACAGCTGCCAAGGCCCACCATAGCCAGATCACCCCTATGCCAATCGCTCTCATCATAGATCGACTATAGGCCAGACATCACAAATCACTAGCTGGTTTGACCGATTTTTTCGCGAATAACCGACACCGCCTTGGCAACAGCTGCTGCTATAGACAGTTCTGTGGTATCAATCACAATCGCGTCCAGCGCAGGCCGCAACGGCGCGTCCTCACGGCCCATATCGCGTGCATCGCGTTCCCGAACCTGTGCCAGAACCTCCGCCGCATCACCGCCAACCTCTTGCCAACGTCGATGCGCCCGAACCTCAGCCGATGCCGTCACAAATAACTTCACCTGCGCATCCGGACAAATCACCGTGCCAATATCGCGCCCATCCAAAACCGCACCACCTTCACTGCAGGCAACATCGCGCTGGAACTGCACCAAAGCTGCACGAACCGCCCCAATCGCAGCAACTTTCGACGCAGCCTGCCCGGCCTCCAGTGATCTCAGGTCATCGCGCTGCAAATCGCGCACACTCAAGCCCTGCGCCGCTGCCACCGGATCAGCACCATCTGCGACCAATGCACCTACCGCGCGGTATAACAGGCCCGTGTCCAAATGCGTAAACCCGAATTCTGCGGAAACCGCCTGGCTCAATGTGCCTTTGCCGGCCGCAGCAGGCCCGTCAATCGCCACAGTAAATCGCATCTCGCCTCACCTCATTCATCTTGCCCGAAATATCCTCGGGGGTGAATTGGGCCCTTGGCCCAAAAGGGGGCAGACAGCCCCCTACGCCATCGGCCCAAACTCAGCCACGGGTGATCGACGCGCCCAAACCCGCCATCAGCCCTTCAAAAATCGGGAAAGATGTCGCAATCGGTGTGCCATCATCAACCGACACAGCTGCGACAGAATTCATGCCAAGAACCATGAAGCTCATCGCAATCCGGTGATCCAAGTGGGTCGCAGCTGTCCCTCCACCTGGTACACCACCCGCGCCCATCCCGTGAACGATCAACGTATCTTCGTCTTCCTCGATCGTCACACCATTGGCTTCCAGCCCGCGCGCCATCGCATCAATACGGTCCGACTCTTTCACGCGCAGCTCATGCACGCCCTTCATCACCGTCTTTCCCGTCGCAAAGGCGGCCACAACCGACAGCACCGGATATTCGTCAATCATCGACGCAGAACGCTTCGGCGGAACCTCAATTCCCACCAGTTCAGAATAGCGCACCCGCAGATCCGCGACCGGCTCACCACCTTCTTCCCGCTCATTCAAAAACTCTATCTTCCCGCCCATTTCTTGCAACGTCACGAACAGCCCGTTGCGCGTCGGGTTCTGGCTGACCCCGGGAACCATAATATCCGACCCAGGCGTGATCAGCGCCGCACAGACAGGAAACGCCGCCGAGCTGGGATCACGCGGCACGGCCACCACTTGACCGCTCAGCTCGGGCTGGCCTTTCAGCGTAATCTTATGCCCTTCGGCCACAGTTTCTACACGCACATCCGCGCCAAACCCCCGCAGCATGCGCTCCGTGTGATCGCGGGTCGGGGTGGTTTCAATCACCACTGTTTCGCCAGGGGCGTTCAAACCTGCCAAAAGCACCGCAGATTTCACCTGCGCCGAGGCCATCGGCGTGTGATATGTCACCGGAACCGGATCAACCGCGCCCACAATCGTCATCGGCAAACGACCACCCTCACGGCCATAGCTTTGCGCCCCAAATAGCGCAATCGGATCGGTCACGCGCCCCATTGGGCGTTTGCGCAATGATCCATCACCGGTAAATGTTGCCGTAATTGGCGAACTTGCCATACAGCCCATAATCAACCGCACACCTGTGCCAGAGTTACCGCAATCAATCACTTGCTCGGGCTCTGCAAAGCCGCCGACACCGACACCATGAACGGTCCATTCCCCCGGACCATGCTGTGTCACTTGTGCGCCAAAGGCACGCATGGCCTTGGCAGTGTCCAAGACATCTTCGCCTTCAAGCAATCCGGTGATCTTTGTCTCACCGATTGACAGCGCGCCCAAAATCAACGCGCGGTGGCTGATTGATTTATCCCCAGGCACCTCTGCCACGCCCGTCAAGGGACCGGATTTCGACGAGGTCATACGGATCGGATCACCATGGCCGGACATTGCGCATCTCCCATAATTGCGCCGCTTTCCTAGCGCATAGGCCGCCGCCCGACAACATGATTGCGCAAAGCCGCAGCCTCTGCACGCGTCAGGGTTTGCGGTAGGTCAGGTAATGTGGCTTTCGCCCTTCACGCAGCGCTTTTTGTTCATAGCGGGTCGAAATCCAATCATCCCATGCGGTGTCCCAATCGCCTGACACCTCTTGCGGGTCGTCATGGTTAAAGGCTTCCGGGACACAAAACTGCGCCACGAACCCGGCTTTGGGCACTTCTTGCACGGCTTGACGCACATAGTCGCAAATATCAGTCGCAATGCGGAATTCGGCGCCAGGTTTCAGTGCCCGGAACAATGGCACTAGATGCTCTTGCGTCACGAAGCGGCGGCGATGGTGGCGGGCCTTGGGCCAGGGATCAGGATACAGCAAGAACGCTTTCGACAGGCTGGCCTCGGGCAGGACATCCATGACATCGCGCGCATCACCGGGATGCACCGCTACATTTTGCTGCCCTAGTTTACGGATTTTCCCCAGTAACATGGCCACGCCATTCATATAGGGTTCACAGCCGATGATCTCGACCTCGGGATAGGTGCTGGCCATATGGATCATATGCTCTCCACCGCCAAAACCCACCTCCAGCCACACTGGCTTGCCATGGAAACGCATCTGCATGTCCAAGGGTGCACGCTCTGGATTGGCGTCCCAATCCACCGCCGCGCCCGGTGACAGGCTGTCAAGGTCCTCGTCCAGATAATCCTTTTGCGCCTTGTTCAGCGTTGGACCATGCCTACGGCCATAAAAATTACGCCAGCCGCGGTCGGGGTGTTCGGGGGATTTCGGTGTATCGTTCATGCTCGCGCCATAGCCGGAGCATGATATTCTGGTCAAGAGCCTGAGCGGCCCGGTGCAGCGAAAAACCGATATTACATCCGACGCCTTCCCCCTACCGCCCGACAAAGCGCGACCTGAACACAGCAAAGCGTTCATGGGCGGCCCGACCAAAACACAAAGCCGTCTGTTTGGCGCGGGCCAACCTGCATTGGTCCCCCTGCGGGCATTAGCGTCCACAGGGTAACCAAAGGAGAGGCTTATCGGCCCGTCACACCGCGAACCCGATCAGAACGCCGGCGCAGCAGCTCCACCGTGGTCAACAAGGCAATTGAAACAAACACCAAGATGGTTGCAACCGCCAAGATTGCCGGGCTGATTTGCTCGCGTATGCCGTTCCACATCTGCCGTGGAATGGTCTGCTGGCTGTGATCCGCCACAAAAAGAACCACAACCACCTCATCAAAGGATGTGACAAAGGCAAACAAGCCGCCCGACACCATGCCCGGCAAGATGAGAGGCATAATGACCCGGAAAAACGTCGTGCGCGGACTGGCACCCAAGCTGGCTGCCGCGCGGCTGAGCGAGTGATCAAACCCCACCAAAGTAGCCGTTACAGTGATAATCACGAATGGAATGCCAAGCGTGGCATGCGCCAAGATGATCCCCGGATAGGAATTTGCCAAACCAGTTTTCGAATAGAAGAAAAACAACCCGGTTGCCGTGATGATGATCGGAACGATCATAGGGGAGATAAGGATGGCCATGATGGGCCGACGCCACGGCATCTCAGGGCGAGACAGGCCAAGTGCAGCCAGAGTGCCCAGAAATGTTGCCAAAAGCGTCGCAAAAATCCCGATGATTACCGAATGCTTGGCGACCTGCACCCATTGCGCATTTTGCCATACATCCAGCCACCAGCTGGCGTCACGCATGCGATCAGGCTCTTGCATGCCAAAGGTCAGCAAGCTGTCATACCACCGCAGAGAATAACCTTCAGGGTCGAAAGACAGCATCTTCTGTGTGAAGGTGAAATACGGCTCGGCATTGAAGCTGAGCGGAATGATGATCAGAATTGGCGCGATCAGAAACAAAAAGATCAGCGTACACAGCACAAGATATGTATAGTGCCACGTTTTTTCGAGCGGGCTGGCATAGGCGGGAACGGCCATATCTTTCTACTTTCGTTGAACCCGGGCGCAATGGGGGCTCTGCCCCCGCAATTTTCAGAGGCTCGATGCCTCTGAAAATTGCTCCCCCGGGATATTTACAGCAAGATGAAAAGGGGCCGTTCAGCCCAGTTTCATATTATCGATACCGACGAGCCGGTCGTAAAGCCAGTAGAGCAGCAAGATGCCAGCAAGCAAAATTGCGGCCAAGGCGGCGGCCAGCGACCAATTCAGTGATTTTTGCATATGGAATGCAATCAGGTTGGAGATCAGCTGACCGTCTGCACCGCCGACCAGGGCCGGGGTAATGTAATATCCAACTGCGAGGATGAATGTCAGCAAGGCGCCGGCGCCAATCCCTGGCAACGTTTGCGGCAGGTAGATCCGACGGAAGGCCGTCCAACTCGTCGCACCAAGGGATCGCGCAGCCCGAACATAGGTCGGTGGAATGGTGCGCATGACAGAATAAAGTGGCAGCACCATGAAGGGCAACAAGATATGGGTCATCGCGATGACCGTTCCCAACTGATTATACATCATTTGGATACGCCCATCGTCACCGATGATACCTATCCACACGAGCAAGTCATTGATAACGCCTTGGCTTTGCAACAGCACCATCCATGAGGTGGTGCGCACCAAGAGCGACGTCCAAAATGGCAAAAGCACCAATATCATCAGAAGGTTAGACTTTGCCAAGGGCAATGTTGCCAGCATATGGGCGATTGGAAAGGCCAGTAAAATACAGATTACCGTGATCGTCAGTGACAGCATCAAGGTTCTGCCAAACAATTTTTTATAAACTGCCTGCTCTGGTTCGACCGATACGATATGCCCTTGGACATCGCGGGTCATATCAAGGGCCGACAGGTAAAAATCAATTGTAAGCGGCGACGACGCAGATCGCATCGCCCGCCATAGGTTTGGATCATCCCAGCCGTCATCAACCTCTAGTACGGCCTGTTTATAAGGGGGGGCTAACCGCTCAGCACGACGTGCCGTTTTCGTGAAAAGCGAGCGTGTCCCCGATACGTCATAGTTGATCCGGGTGCCTGCCGAACCTTGTGTCCGATCTTCGCGCATCTGGCGCAGATCCATAACCAAGGCCTCATAGGCGGCTTCGTCAGGTTCGGTTCCCAAAGGATTGTCATCGAACCATGTCTGCAAATGTGGCACGTTATCGCTGAACGCGGGGTTATAGACCGATTGAAACAGCATCTGTCCGATGGGAAAGATGAATGTCACAAGGATAAACACAAACAGCGGTGCGACCAGCATGAACGCGCGTCGGCGTGCCCGCGCCTGGGAGGCAGCCAAAGCCGCTTTAAGCGGTTTACCGTCGGCCGTCGTCAAGATCGGCTGCGGTTCCGGGTCTGAAGGATGGAGTGTGGCGTCGGTCATCTGGGGTCCTTTGGACACGCGGCGGGTCGGTCCAACCCGCAACAGAATGAGAGGCATGGCGGCATCGCATATCTATGCATGTCCGCAACCTGCCAAGGCCACGGCACGTAGGTGCGCGGCCCAATGGCAGTCGTGGGCAGAAGGATCATCCCTCCTCCCCAAAAGCTTCGATCAGTTCACCAGCCAAGCGTTGAAACGCTCGTTCAGTTCAACATCACGATCAGCCCAGAACTCAAAGTCATTGACTAGAGCATTTTCCAGGTTTGCCGCAGCTGTCGGCATATGCGACGCCATTTCGGTTTTTCCGTCCATGTAGGTGCCGACAAGCGCCCCTGAGGATTTCCGCGCCGGGCCATAGGAAATATATTGCGCCTGATCGGCAAGGCGCTGCGTATCAGTTGCGAAGGCAATGTAATCCATTGCCTCTTGCATATTTGGCGCCCCAACGGGAACGACGAACAGGTCAAAATCCATGATCTGACCATCCCAGATGATGTCGAAGGGCTTACCTTCGGCCACGGCAGCGTTGAAGATACGGCCATTATACGCGGTGGTCATGGTGACTTCACCATCGGCCAAAAGCTGTGGCGGTTGCGCGCCGGCATCCCACCAAACAACATCGTCTTTGATGGTGTCGAGCTTGGCAAACGCCTGATCCACGCCCTCATCTGTTTCCAATGTCTCATAGACTTCGGAGGCAGGAACGCCATCGGCCATCAGCGCCATTTCCAATGTCGCTTTTGCAGATTTACGCAGGCCGCGTTTACCCGGGAATGTGTCAATGTCGAAGAAATCTTCGATGGTTTCCGGCTTCAGGTCCGCAAATTTGGACGTGTCATAGGACACGACTGTCGACCAAACGATGTTGGCAACCGCACAATCGGTCAGGGCGCCTTCGATAAAATCATCCTCTGCCGGGGTGCCATCGGGTGCCGCGGGCAGGATGGATTTATCAATCTCGACCAGCATACCTTCATCGCACAGGCGCACGGCGTCGGAATATTCAACGTCAAACACGTCCGAAGACACGTTTCCGGCCTCAACCTGTGCCTTAATCGGCGCCGCAGGGTTATCAGACGCCACCATGTTCACGGTGATGCCAGTTTGCTCTTGGAACGGTTTGTTATACGCCTCAACCTGCGATTTTTCATAGGCACCACCCCATGAGACGACAGTGACCTCTTTCGCGGCAGCGGCGGTTCCGACGGCGACAAGCGCGGTGGTCAGAATAATGGCTGTTTTCATTTTATACTCCCAGTTATCTTTCGAACTTTGTGTTCGTTTTGACCGCAGTTTGCGGCATTCCGGGCGCGAACACCGTCGCGCCCATGAAATTCAAATTATGCAATTGGCTCCAGCGCACGGGCGTCCGCGGGGTTCCAACCGATCTTAATCTTAGATCCTTTCGGCATCATTTTCGCGCCCAATGTATTTCGTGTTTTCACAACGAAACCTTCGGTCCCGGCAACGCGCAAAACGGTGCGATATATATCGCCCATATAGACGACCTCGATCACTTCGGCGTCAATCAAATGCCAATTTGGCTCCATGCGGTCGGGATCGAATTCCACCCGCTCTGGCCGGATGGAAACCAGCGTCTCCTGACCCGCGTGGCGCACATTTACCGGCGTCGCCTCGATCAGCTCGCCCGACGCCAGACGCACGGTGCAAGTGTCAGCCGCCGCATCCAACGTTTCGACCTTGCCCGCCAGTTTGTTGTTTTCACCGATGAACTGCGCGACGAAGCTGTTTTTGGGCCTTTCATACAGCTCATCTGGTGGTGCAAGCTGTTGAATGCGGCCATCGTTAAACACCGCCACGCGGTCCGACATGGTCAGCGCTTCGCCCTGATCATGCGTTACATAGACCACTGTGATGCCAAGCCGTTCATGCAACGCTTTGATTTCAAACTGCATATGCTCACGCAGCTGTTTATCAAGCGCGCCAAGCGGCTCATCCATCAGCACCAATTCCGGATCAAAGCAAAGGGCACGGGCCAAAGCGATCCGCTGCTGCTGACCGCCGGACAATTGCGCAGGCCGGCGGCTGGCAAAACTGCCCATCTGGACCATATCCAGCGCGCGCATCACCTTCTTCTCGCGTTCGGCCTTGCCGATACCGCGCACCTCCAGCGGGAAAGCAAGGTTCTCCCCCACTGTCATATGCGGAAACAGCGCATAGTTTTGAAATACCATACCAATGCCACGCTTATGCGGCGGCACCATGTTGATATTCGTTCCATTCAGCAGAATTTCGCCATGCGTCGCGGTTTCAAAACCCGCCAACATCATCAGGCATGTCGTCTTACCGGACCCAGATGGGCCAAGCATCGTCAGAAATTCGCCCTTGCCAATCGAAAGGTTGAGGTCCTTAACGACCAGAGTTTCGCCGTCGTAGCTTTTCTGCACGCGATCGAAGGCGACAAAACTGTCGCCATTATTAGAATCACTCAAATCGGGCTCCCTGTCGATCTTTTTTGTTCGTTCGTTCCCGTAGGTGTCGACTAAACCAAGCGACCGTCAGAATTTCAACCCTTTGTGACAAATGCCCTAAGATAGACGATCCAAACCGTACATTTCGTCCTTAGACGCGTTGAAAAGCGCCAATTCACGCATCTTACGCGACCACTTCGAACAGCTGGAATGATCGATTTGACGGCGCCGCAAAACCGGAAGAATGCGTGCACCATAGCCCGTCTCAACCGGAGCGAGCCCCAAAAGGCCCGCTGACAAATGTGGTTGATTCGTCAGGATCGACTGCCGATTCGCCAAATCCATCGCAGCGAAGCCATTGGGCCCCGGCCAAAAGCTCTCAACCCACAGCCCATTTGCACAGATCAGGTCATGCCGCGGCAGCAAAATATGGTGGTAGGTGCAGCCACGTTTGCCACGCATGATCCGCGCCCCGCGCCACTCGGATTGCCCCAAATGACGCGCACGCGCCAAGCCGCCATTCATACCATCGGGCACATAAATCCCGTGCTGGCCCGACACATGCAGCGCATGCGGCTGGCCAAATACCCCTGCGGCAATTTGGACCGGAAGCAATCTGGGATCCGCCTGCATCTGCGCATGGCTGATATGGCGGGAGCCCGTCCAGATCACAGGCACCGGCGGACCATCCCGTCTGCAAATATAATCCCCAATTTGCAATGTTTCGACACAACGCGGGCCTGTCGGCGTCTTGACCATCGTGCCGGCCACAAGGCAAGGAATGCCCACGGAATGCAGCTGTGGTGCGGTGGACACCTGGCCGGGGCTGACGCCTTGTAACGTCACTTGCTCCCCATTTGGGAAGCTCAGAACAGCGTTACCGAAGCCGTCATCGGTTACGACAACATCCCATGCATTGACGGGATTGCCATCGGCATCGGTCAGATCGGCCACATCCAATTGGTCAATCGTCAACCCCGACCCGGCATCGGTCATATCAAAGTCGGTGACGATATCGCTGCCATCACCGTCGTTCAGATCAACCCTATCGGCACCGCTGCCGGTGGTGATACTGTCATTGCCCGAACCACCGGAGATCACATCATCGCCGGACCCGCCGAAGATCGTGTCATCTCCTGCATCGCCATGCAGGGTATCGGCACCTAGGCCGCCATAGATTACATCATTATCATCGCCGCCGAAAATAAGGTCGTCGCCGCCTTCCCCATGTAGGGAATCCGAACCGCTGCCGCCTGTGATCGTGTCCGCACCACCGCCAGTAAAGATGGTATCATTTCCCGCCCCACCATCGACCGAGCTGCGATAATCATCGGCCATATTGCCTGCGTAATCATCGATCAGGTCGTTGCCATCGCCACCCGACACCGTGTCATTGCCGAAGCCTGAATAGATAGTGTCGTCACCCGCGCCACCTTCGATACTGTCATCACCATCACCAGAAACGATGTTATCACTCTGGGCAGAACCGGTGATCGTATTCGCCCCGTCGCCCGCATCAATGGTGACACCATTGCTGGCGCCGGATGCATCAAACGTATCCGCAAAGCTGGTGCCTTGGACGGATTCAATTTCCCAGAAGTTATGGGTTGTTGTTCCACCATCATAGGTGAAAGATCCAGTTTCCCATCCGGTCCATGTCATTGACACAGGGCCGCCCGACAGCTCGATCACGTCCCAATCCGTGCCTCCTTCGCCGCCGTAAATGTTGGCGACCCCGTCCGTGTTAGACACAAGGAACGTGTCGGCATCATTGTCACCGATCAAAGTGTTTTGGCCGGCGCCCCCCGTCAGGGTATCATTTCCATCAGCCCCTTCCAGCGTGTCATTGCCATCGCCACCTGACAGATAGTCATCGCCGCCTGCGCCCCACAACGTGTCATCGCCTGCGCCACCATAAAGCGTATCCGCACCGGACCCGCCGCCGACAGTGTCATCCCCCCCGCCCATATCGGCATAGAATCCAGAGCCATCCGCAGCCCCATCGACAGAATCACCTTGGTTTGACCCGGTGATGGCTTCAATATTGTCGAATGTACCGCTGTTGCCGCCGCCACTGAACGTGCCGTCTTCAGATCCCGTGAACACAACCGTGACGCCCGATTGGGTATAATAGCTAAAATCAAGCGTATCGTTGTCACTGCCGGTGGTGGTGGTGCCACCGCCAAAAACCGTATCAATTCCCCAATTATCACTGAAATAGAATGTATCAGCATCGGCACCGCCATCCAGGCTGTCATTACCCGCGCCACCGGCCAAAGTGTCATTGCCATCGCCGCCATAGATCGTGTCGTCGCCATCGTCCCCGACAAGCTGATCGTCACCACCATCGCCGTAGATCAGGTCATTGCCTGCCCCGCCCCAAATGGTGTCATTCCCATCGCCACCATACAGGGTGTCATTGCCATTTTCACCATGCAGCAGGTCGTTGCCACTACCGCCATAAACAAGGTCATCCCCCCCGCCGGCATAGATCGTATCGTTCCCCGCCCCGCCATCGAGCGTATCATTGTAATCCCACCAGCCACCGGAGATATCGTCGATATAGTCATCGCCATCGCCGCCGCTAACGGAATCACCGTCCAGAGAGGTCGCGCCACCTTCGCCGTATAACAGCGTGTCATTGCCAGAGCCGCCATCAATCGTATCGGCCCCCTGGCCGGACTCGATCGTATCATCGCCTGCTCCGCCATAGAGCGAATCACCAGAGCTGCCGCCCCTGATCGAACTGCTGCTGGACTGCGAATAGGTGTTGCTGGACAACGATGAATAGGCGACGGGGGCCGCGTTGCTAGAGCTTGGGGCAGAAAACACCATCCCGGGCTGTAACGGGCTGGTAGAGATAAAACCGACCGGTGTCCCATCAATTTCAATAGAATACAGCGTCTGCGGGTTGCCGTATTCATCCGTATAGTTCCAGCTGTCTTCGACATAGCCACGGCCACTACCAACCGGATTTCCCGCGCCATCGGTGACAGATATGTTTTGATTGCTATCGTTGCCGACTTCGTTGGAATCACCGTCAAAATTGCCGTCATCATCGGTGATATTGAACGTATATCCATCGGTTGCAGAATCCCAATTGGGATCCAGCATATAGTTTGACCCGCCTGCCGATTGAAAGGCGCTTGGGCCGTACCCGATGAAAGTATAATTTGCCATTTCAATTGGTCCGGCGAGCGGACGCTACTCCAAACAAGAAGACACTACGGGCTGAGTGTTCACAAAATGTTCGAACATAGCGTTAACATTGGCCTAAAGCGCTGCATCACGCAGGGGCAATTCGGGGGGCCGGGGCGTTCAGGCTACTACAAGGGCCTTAATCAATCAAAAATAAGCTTGCCAATCGCCAAAACGATCAAGGATCCCACAATAGCCGCGCTGACCATAAGTGCTGCGCCACCAGCGGCCAAAGCACCAACGCCCAGGGCCGCAATTAAAAACGGTATCGCCACCGCGCCCAAAATGCCGATGGCGATATATCTCATACGGTGATTGCGCCCGGCCACAAGGCTGGCAATCCATCCCGCCAAAGCGCCACTGATGACCAAGGCTGCCAGCCCCAGAATACCCAGCGTAGCCACAAGATTTTCCATTACACTCTCCACTTCTTCTGATCACACAACGCATCACGCCCGCGTGAGTTCCGCACCGCTGCAAGAAATAAAACAACCCAAGGTTGTTCTTTGCGTTCAAAAAGTCGCAAATTCCTGTCACACTCCGGCAATGACACAGATAGTATTGCGGCTAGTCTTCTTATTCTGCGCTTTGATGGGGGCCACGGCACCGCAAGCCGGACCTTGGGCACGGGGGGCGGGAAATGTATTTGCCTCAATCAGCCACGATGCAGGATTGGACCACGATCCAACCGGCTGGCACAGTATCTATCTGGAATATGGACTAAGCGACGCAACCACCGCACTTTTTGATATCGGCAGTGATGGCGATCACAAACGTGATCTTTTGGCGATTTTACAGCGCCAATTCCCCCTGAGCGATGATTGGGGCGTCGCAAGTTGGCAGATCGGCCTAGGGGCGCGCAGCCAGAATGGCGATACATCGCCGCTGATCAAGTTGGGCGCCAATTGGGGGCGTGGATATAGCACGCATTGGGCAGCGCCCCTACCGCGCTCTGGATGGATCAGCGCCGAAGCTGCCCTATTTGCATCCAGCTACATCACATATGAAGCGCAGATGGACGATGATCTGTTGCGATACACTCAATACCTGGTGCTGGAACTACAGGGCAAATTGGATCTGACTGCCGGGCTGACACTGTCAGACCGATTAAAATGGATCAATCAACTGCAACTGTTCAAAGCGGATGAAACGCCGCTATCTGCAGATCTTTCATCGACGCTTGCGTTCGGGCTGGGCACCACGCCGCTGACCTTGGAAACCGGCGTGATCACCCCAGTGGCAGGCGGCGGTCAGACCCGCGCGAAACTTGCACTTTGGATCAGCTTTTAACATGATACTCACCAATAGTAGACGTCCTGGCTCGCAATGCCTATCGTGCGGCGATGACCACGATTGCCCTGATCCTTGGTGCGGCGGTCTGGCCCGGCGGCCAGCCCTCCCCCGCGCTACAGCGCCGCATTGACGCCGCGCTGGCGCTTTGGCACCAAACATCAGTGGATGTTATCATCTGCTGCGGTGGATGGGGGGTGCATGGCCCGGCAGAGGCGCAGGTTATCGCTCAAAGCCTGATCCAGGCCGGAGTGCCATGCGCTGCAGTGCTGGAAGAAGATCGCTCAACCAATACGGTCAGCAATATCGTCAATGCGCTGGAGATATGCCCGCAGTTACGTCAGGCTCATGGAATCTTGGTCACGGATCGTTACCACAGCTTTCGCGCCAGGTTGATCGCCCGCAGATTGGGTCTGCGCGTCACATGCTGTTGCCCGCCCGAACATCTGCTACGGCGCAAAACCCTGATCTTTGCTCGGCTGCGCGAATGTGCCGCCCTGATCAAAACCGGCTGGTGGATGCTGCGTTACTGATCAAACAGAACCGCCATCAGCGCCTCGATCTCATCATGGGCCGGGCTTCTGCGGGCTTCAATGGCCCCAAGGCCCTGCCCCAACGTCTCGGCGTAGATCACACGGTTGCTTAGGGAAGGTGCCAGAATCTCCACCCCCAAGCCGGAGGCAGCCTGCGCCACCTCTGCCGCCAATCGGGTGCCTTTTTTGACCCGGTTGAACACCACTTTGGGTGCCTTTCCTGCGCGGGTCGCCAAATCAATCACACCCTCTGTTGCCCAAAGGTCAACATGGCTGTCGGCAATGGGGATCAGCACCTCATCCGCCTCGCGCAGTGCCGGGCGCAGATCACTGTCCACCTTTGGCGGCGTGTCAATGATCACTACATCGGCCAGCCGGCCCAGCTTCTCACATTCATAGGACACACCCCATGCAGAGGCTGTCGAGAATTCTAACCCCGGATCTTCCATCCGTTCGCGCCGTGTCATGAACCAACGGCCCAACGATCCCTGCGGATCGGTATCGATCACCGCCACACGCACGCCGCGCGCGATCAGGCCGGTTGCCAGCGTTACGGCCAATGTCGTCTTCCCTGCACCGCCTTTTTGCTGCGCTACGGTAATCACCTTGGCCATATCACTCATTTCCCCATTTGATCACAAGATCGCAGCACATCTGAGCGATAAAGTAAATGCGCAGCATGGCTTAGCCGGACCGTTCCGTCAATTTCACCCTTGCGGCACAAAAAAACCGAGACGCTTTCACGTCTCGGTTTTCTTTGATCAAGGCTGTGGCCTTGGATCAGTCTGCAGCAACGATGGCAACGCCAAGCAGCAACAGAACTGGAACCAAGATACCAGCGTTCGAGGACGAACCGCCTTCAACAACAACCGGCTCTGCTTCAACAACAGGTGCGGTGTAACCACCAGCGAAAGCGGTCGAAGCCGAAAGGCCAGCCACGAGGGCGAGAGTAGCGATCTTTTTCATAGTAATCTCCGTCATTACCGTTGTGCCGCCCCCCAGGGCAGCATCGGATGCGAGATTTGCACACGGAATATTAATTGCAAAGGCTAAATCGTGAATATGGCAGTGCTCTCAGTGCTGAGTGTTGCAGTTTCGCAAGTGTTTCTAAAACCGATTTTGCGGCGCAGCGAACAAAACACGCCATTTCCGGCAAGGTCGCACATAGCCCCCTGAAATTAGGTCAAAAAAAATATATTTTCTATGGAACTTTTTACACCAGCTTCCCTTGGGTCGCGTAAAGCAATTCAAGGGACGAATCATCATCGTTTCGCCCTTTGAATACGTCCCAAGACACATACGACACGCCGCCGCGCTTTAAATCCGACGGCGCATCGGCAGGGACACGACAAACAAAACCGTGCTGACGGCGACAATGGACGGCCCTGCGGGCGTATCCCACACGATAGACGCCCACAGCCCGCCTAAAACAGACAAGGCCCCAATACCGCTGGAAACGATGGCCATCTGCTCGGGGGATCGTGCCCAGGCGCGGGCTGCCGCCGGTGGAATAATCAACATGGCCGCGATAAGAAGCGCACCAACGATTTTGATCGCCACCGCTACGGTCAGAGCCAAAGCGACGGTAAGTACCAAGGCTTCGCGGCGGGGGCTCAACCCGGACGCTTGTGCCAGCTCTTCGTTGATCGTCGTCGTCAGCAAGGCTTGCCAGCGCCACACTAATAGGGCCAACACCAGCCCCGCACCGCCCCAGACGATCCCGACATCCATGCGCGACACCGCCAGGATATCGCCGAACAACCATGCGGACAAATCAACCCGCAACCCCGAAATAAACGAGGCCGCGACCAGCCCGAATGCCAGGGCGGAATGGGCGAGCACACCCAAAATCGTATCCATTGCGTGGCCCCGCCCCGACAGGCGTGCCACCGTCAATGCCATGCCCAGCGCCACAGCCATCGTGCCCCAATAGACTGAGATACCAAAACCAAAGCTCAGCGCGACGCCCAAGATTGCCGCATGTGATGTGGCATCGCCAAAATAGGCCATACGCCGCCAGTTGACGAAAGACCCCAACGGCCCGGTTGCCAGGGTCAGCCCAATCCCCGCCAGCCCAGCGCGTGTCAAAAAATCATCAAGCATGATCGTGGTCCTGTGTATCGGGGTGATGATGGCTATGGCCGCAATTTTCATCGTGATCGTGGTCATGGGCGTGTTGATACAGCGCGAAGGCACCGCCTGTGCCCATACCAAAGAGCGCCCGATATTCAGGCGCCGCCGACACAACCTTGGGCGTGCCCTGACAACACACATGCCCGTTCAAACAGATCACCCGGTCAGAGGCCGACATGACCACATGCAAGTCATGGCTGACCATCAACACGGCAACACCGGTATCTGCGCGCAATTGCTCGATCAGCTTATAAAACCCGGCTGTTCCGGGCTGATCCAGCCCCTGTGTGGGCTCATCCAAAATCAGCACATGCGGATCGGCCAACATCGCACGGGCCAGCAAAACGCGCTGAAACTGCCCACCAGACAGGCCCGCAATCGGTCGGCTTCCGATATCAGGAACCCCGACACGGTCCAACACCTGCGCAGCGCGGGCATCTGTTACCCTGCGGGGCAAAGATAGGAAGCGCCGCACGCTCAATGGCAAACTGCCATCCACATGCAGTTTTTGCGGCACATAACCGATCCGCAATCCCAATTTGCGGTGGACCTGCCCTGCGGCCAGAGGCTGCAAGCCAATCAACGCCCGGATCAATGTCGACTTGCCCGACCCGTTCGGCCCGACCACGGTCACAATTTCCGCCGGTGCCAATGTCATCGACACACCCGATAGGACCTCTGTGCGGTTATGCGCAACGCAAAGATCCTGCGCCTGGATCAACGCGGTCATGCTGCGACGCTCGCGCAGCTGGGGCATTGGCCGACCGCCTCAATAGAGGCCCGCTCGACCACAAAACCAACCGCGGCGCCAGCTGCGTCAAGAGCGTTGCGAACCGGTCCGCCTTCGGCCTCGGCCACAGCATTGCAATCACGACAGATCAAGAAAATCGGCGCATGATCTTCTCCGGGATGGCCGCAGGCGACAAAGGCATTCAATCGACGGATGCGATGCGCGAACCCATGATCCACCAGAAAATCAAGCGCCCGATAGGCCACAGGCGGCTGTTTGCCAAACCCTTCTTCGGACAGCCGCTCCAACACTTCATAAGCACCGATTGCGCGATGCGCCTCAAGCAAGATTTCCAACGCGCGCCGCCGCACCGGGGTCAGACGAAGATTGCGCTCTTGCGCCATTTCTTCGGCCAAAGCCAACGCGTGGCCACTGCATAGGGTGTGATCATGGCTGGAAAACGCGCGGGCCTGCGCCACGGGTTCGCCACCAGGCTGAACGGCATCTTTGGGGGTATTCATGTTATATTATCACATTCCTATTGACGCGTGATAACATAACATAAATAACGTTGGCCGAGAACTCAATGCCCGATACCGGGCCTACTGCCGGAGACCCCAATGCGCCTTTTCCCGATTTGCCTTTCCGCCCTGATCGCCGCCAGCCCCACCCTGGCGCAGGTGCCGCAGGTGATGACTGATATTCCCGTAGTATATTCCCTCACTGCAAAGGTGATGGGGGATCTGGCCACGCCTGATGTGCTGCTGGATCGTGGCTCAGATGCGCATTCCTATCAATTGCGTCCCTCTCAGGCGCGCAAATTGCAAAACGCAGATCTGGTGATCTGGGTTGGGCCAGAGCTGACACCCTGGCTGGATCGTGCGCTGGACGGGCTAAGCGGTCAGACACCGCAGCTTTCGTTACTACATACCCCTGGCACGGAATTGCGGAATTTCGCTGATGCGCCCGAAGCTGCGCACGACCACGACCACGACCACGACCACGACGGGTCACATGACCACACCGACGAACACAACCATGCAAATAAAGATCATACAGAAGGGCATGGTGACCACGATGATCATGACCACAGCGGCACGGACCCGCATGCCTGGCTGGACCCCCATAATGCCGAACATTGGCTGACGGCGATCGCAGATCAACTTTCAACACTGGATCCACAGAACGCGCAAACCTACCGCGGCAATGCTGCCCAAGCCGCCAAACAATTGGCGCGACTGGATAGCGATTTGCAGGCGCAGCTTGCACCTATTGGGCACAAGCCCTTTGTTACCTTCCATGCTGCTTATGGCTATTTCACCGATCATTACGGGCTGGACACAGTTGGTAGCCTGTCGATGGGCGATGCGGCCGCACCCGGGGCTGCGCATCTGTCCCAGCTGCGCGACACGCTGACCCAAAAGAACGTGCTATGCGCCTTCCCGGAACCGCAACAAGACCCCAAGCCCCTGCAACAGGTGATTGAGGGCACGCAGACCCGTCTAGGAGCCCCGCTTGACCCCACCGGCAGCACGCTTCCCCTTACCCCCGCATTGTATGAAACATTGCTGCGCAGCTTTGGCACGGCACTCTCTGAGTGCCTGACACAAACGCCCTAAGCATATGGCATCACGCTAAGGGTTGAACCCGACCTTGCGGCATGGTCATAACATTCCCGACATGACTGTGGAGGAAATGATGGATTGGCTGGCCGCAAGCGTCACAAATGACACGTTGTCGATATGGGACGATGGTGCAGAGCCCGCCCGCCATATCCCATTGCAGGGCGCAGATGCACATGATGTTATTCGCGCCCAGATGGAGCGTCACGGCCTGACGCGGGCGGTTCTTGCAGGCCCAGAAAGCCCACACAAAGCCATTCCTTGTGCCCCGGTGACGCCATCGCAGGCTTTAGGCGTGATCCATATCCCCATCTTGACACAAACGGCCCCAGCCGCCGAATTGCCGGCCCGGCAGACAGCAACAGTTGCGGGGGTGCTGCAAGCCCATCCAAAATTCGACGGCGTGATCTGCCTGACCGGCCCAGAAACATATTGGGTGCATGTATCAGCAGCCGAGGTCATCTCGGTCGCAGCGTCCAGCGCGGATCGGCTGTTTCGCGCGCTCTATCCGCACAGATTGCCCACAACCGATGCAGCATTTAACGATGCTCTCTCCGCCGCCCAGTCACGGCCAGAGCGGATGCTGCTTACAACATCAACCCAGGATCCCAATCGGTTCATGGGCAGTTTGATCGGCGCGGAGCTGACTGCCACACGCGCATGGTGGCTGGGTCAGCAGGTTCTGGCATTGGGTCCAACGGCGCATTTACGCGCCCATGCCCTGACGGCGCAGGCCACCATGGTCACCACCGGCGCGGACGAACCCGCCCTTCTGGCCGGTTTGCGCATGGCCGCAGGCCTGTGATATTTGCGAATGTGTCACAAGACAAATCCAAACCACAATGTTAGAGACCATTCGATAACTTACTGAAAGGTATGCCCGTGTCAGCGCCCGACTTCTCTATCATCCTGTCAGACCTTGCGCCCGGATTTGGCATCAGCCGTCCAGCCGCATTATGTTTCGGGGCGATCTGGCGTGCCGCTCAATCCCCATCTGCAGAAGAATTGGTGACCATCCTGGGCATCTCGCGCTCCAATGTCTCAACGGCCCTCAAAGAGTTGCGCCACCTGGGATTGGTGCAATCCGCACGTACGCCGGGCTCACGGCGCGATTACTTCTTTGCGGATCCTGATCCTTGGGCGTTACTTCGGCAGCTGATCATCACCCGCCAGCAACGCGATATTGCCGTGCTCAGTGCACGGCTAACGGCCTTGGCGCAATCCGAAGATGATGGACGCGTGCAACCTTTGGCCGATGTGGCACAAACAGCCAACAGTTGGATGGCGGGGCTGGGTGCGCTTGCTCCTGCAGATCTGGCGAAGCTGATGCAAGATGCACCCCGACCGCGGAAAAAGAAAAAGCTGAAATAAAACGCCCCCAAAACCACAACGGGCTAAGGGGGCGTCATTCGTAAGGCGACTTAACCGACGTCAGACATATCAAAGCCAAGATGCTTGGCCACGGCAAAGATATCCTTATCCCCACGGCCACACATATTCATCACGATGATATGGTCTTTAGGCAGCGTCGGCGCCAGTTTCATTACATGCGCCAAGGCATGGCTTGGCTCCAATGCGGGAATGATCCCCTCAGTCTTGCACGAGAATTGGAAGGCCTCCAGTGCTTCATTATCCGTGATCGACACATATTTCGCCCGCCCGATATCATGCAGCCATGCATGTTCTGGCCCAATGCCGGGATAATCCAAACCCGCCGAAATGGAATGACCTTCCAAGATCTGGCCATCCGCGTCTTGCAGCAAATAGGTGCGATTGCCATGCAGCACACCGGGCCGGCCGCCCGTCAACGATGCGCAATGTTCCATCTTCTCATCCACACCGTGACCGCCAGCCTCAACGCCGACAATATTCACCGATGGATCGTCCAGGAACGGATAAAACAGCCCCATAGCATTCGACCCACCGCCAATCGCCGCAATCACTGTGTCAGGTAAGCGGCCCTCGCCCTCCTGCTCCGCCAATTGCCAACGCACTTCCTTACCGATGATCGATTGAAAATCGCGCACCATCGCAGGATAGGGATGCGGCCCTGCCACGGTTCCAATGCAATAGAACGTGTCATGCACATTGGTCACCCAATCACGCAGCGCATCATTCATCGCGTCTTTCAATGTTCCACGACCTGAGGTCACAGGCACAACCTCCGCTCCCAAAAGCCGCATCCGAAACACATTGGGCGCCTGCCGTTCAACATCGGTCGCGCCCATATACACGACACATTTCAACCCCATCTTCGCGCAAACGGTCGCGGTGGCCACCCCATGCTGACCTGCCCCGGTTTCCGCCAAAATCCGGGTCTTCCCCATCCGCTTGGCCAAAATCAGCTGACCCAGAACATTGTTGATCTTATGCGCACCAGTGTGGTTCAGCTCATCGCGCTTCAGATAGATCTTCGCGCCGCCCAATTCTTCGGTCATGCGCGGCGCATGATACAGCGGCGAGGGACGGCCAACATAATGCTTCCACAAATCATCCATCTCGACCCAAAAACTCGCATCGGTCTTGGCGGCCTCATAATGCGCCTCCAGATCCAGGATCAGCGGCATCAGCGTCTCAGACACGAACCGCCCACCGAAAATCCCGAAACGCCCGTTATCATCTGGCACTTTCATGAAACTGTTGATCAGATCGTCGGCCATGGCCCTCTCCCTCACGCGAATTGGTCAACAGGATGTAGCGCTCTCGCAACGAAAGATAAAGCGCCGCCCTTTCATCTTGCTATAAATATCCAAGACACAACATTGCACAGCCACGCCACTGGCGGTGAATTTTGCGCCCCGCCCCGCCGTCACACTTGCGCCGTGGCTTGACGCCACCCGCGCCCCGCTGTAGCTGCAAAATCATGGCACGCGCACCCCTTTTGCAGATCTCCGATCTCTCCCTCACCCATGGTGGAAACCCTGTTTTTGACGGGCTCGACCTTATTGTTCAGCAAAGCGACCGTGTCGCGTTGGTCGGGCGCAATGGCTCGGGCAAATCGACCCTGATGAAAATCATGGCCGGCCTGATTGAGGCCGATCAAGGCGATATTGTCATCCCGCCCGGTGTCTCGGTCGGATATATGGAACAAGAGCCGGATCTCAGCGCCTATGAGACGCTCGGAGATTACGCGGCCTCCGAACTTGATCCAATGGAAACTTATAAAATCGAGATGGTCGCTGAAGGGTTGAAGTTTAACCCCGATACCCCGGTGGCCACCGCATCAGGCGGAGAGCGCCGCCGCGCCGCATTGGCCAAGCTCTTGGCAGAAGCACCCGAATTGATGCTGCTTGATGAACCAACAAACCACTTGGACATCGAAGCCATCGCTTGGCTGGAAGATCAGCTGAAATCCACCCGCGCGGCTTTTGTTTTGATCAGCCACGACCGGGCCTTCTTGCGCGCACTGACCCGCGCGACCCTGTGGATCGACCGTGGCAAAGTCCGCCGTCAGGAACGCGGGTTTGAACATTTCGAAGATTGGCGCGAAGAGGTTTGGGCGGCAGAAGATGACGCGCGGGCTAAGCTGGATAAAAAGATCAAAGCCGAGGGCAAATGGGCGGTTGAGGGGATCTCTGCCCGACGTAAACGCAACCAGGGCCGTTTGCGCGCCTTGCATGATATGCGGGATGAACGCGCCAATCAGATCAAACGCCAAGGCGTTGCCGCGATGGAGCTATCGGCCGCGCCCAATTCTGGCAAACGCGTGTTTGAGGCCACGAACCTGACCAAACGGTTTGGCGACAAGACAATCGTAGAAGGTTTTGATCTGCGCGTGTTGCGCGGCGACCGGATCGCCTTTGTTGGCCCGAACGGCGTGGGCAAAACCACTCTTTTGAAACTGTTGATTGGCGAACTGGCCCCCGATGAGGGCAATGTCAAACTGGGCACCAATCTGGAAATGGCGGTGTTTGATCAGGCCCGCGCAACACTGGATTTCAACCAAACTCTGTGGAACGGTCTGGTCAATGACCCCGATATGGCTGTGAAGGGGAACTCTGATCAGGTTATGGTACGCGGCCAGCCCAAACATGTTGTCGCGTATTTGAAAGATTTCTTGTTTGATGAATCTCAGGCGCGCGCGCCGATTGGGTCGCTATCGGGCGGCGAGCGTGCGCGCTTACTGCTGGCGCGGATCATGGCGCGGGACTCCAACCTGCTGATCCTCGACGAACCCACAAACGATCTGGATGTCGAAACGCTGGACCTGCTACAAGACATTCTAGGCGATTACGATGGCACCGTGCTGCTTGTCAGCCACGACCGTGACTTTATCGATCGCGTGGCCACGACCACCATCGCAATGGAAGGCGCCGGCCGCGTCACCGCCTATCCTGGCGGCTGGAGCGATTACCGCCACCAACGCAGCTTGGCCCAAAGCGAACCGGAGCCGGCGGCAAAACCCTCTGGGAACGCAACCAAACCCAACGCGAAGCCTGACAAAACCGCCCCTGTCAAATCCGCACTTAGCTTCACCGAAAAGCACCGCCTTGAAACGCTTCCGGGTGTGATTGAGCGGCTGGAAGCGGAAATCAGCAAGCTGGAAGGCTTCTTGGCGGACCCTGAGCTCTTTACCAAAGAGCCCGAAAAATTCCAAAAAGCGACCGATGCGCTGGTAGAACGGCATACGGCCCTATCAGATGCAGAAGAAGAATGGATGGCGCTGGAAGAGAAAGCCAACGGTTGATCTGCCGACACCCCCACAACGCTCGCGCCGGGATTGCTCAAGGTTTCGGTTTGTTTAATTGTGATCAAGCACGCGCAGCAAACCCCTTGTTTGCGCCGGCTGACCGCCTTATCCTCACGGGAGTTTGAACAAGAAGCGGCGTGGCCTTTCTGCAAGCGAATTTAGACAAGAGTTCCAGACCTATGACAGCGCAATCAAAAACTGATGAGAGCACACGCATTGAAGCGCTTAGCTCCTATTGCGTGGTTGGCACACCTGCCGAAAAAGAATATGACGATGTCGTCCGCCTTGTGGCGGGAATTTGTGATGTTCCAATCGCCTTGGTCAGCATGCTGGAAGAAGGTCGCCAATGGTTCAAGGCAAGCGTTGGGACGGATCTGACCGAAACGCCGCGCGATATGGCAATTTGCAGCTACACGATCCTGGGCACGGATATTCTGGAAATTGAAGACACGACCAAAGACCCCCGGACCCGCGCCAATCCGCTGTGTCTGGGCGATGACCCGATGCGGTTTTATGCGGGCATGCCGCTGATCAACCGTGAGGGTCTGGCAATTGGTACAGTCTGCATCTTGGATAAAAAACCGCGGGTCTTGACCGCTTTACAGCGCGAAACGCTGCGCGTCATGGCCGGTCAGGTGATGAACCAGCTAGAGCTGCGCCGCAGCTTACGGATCACGACCGAATTGCGCGGCGAGGTCGATCACCGGGTCAAAAATTCATTGCAATCTTTGGCGGCATTGGCGTCGATCAAAGCACGCATGGCCAAGGTGCCCGAGGCGAAAGACGCGCTACGTGCGTTGCAACGCCGGATTCAAACCGTCGCGATGCTGCATGAGCAACTGTATAAGGCGGATAATGGCACCGCGGTGGATCTGGGTGGGTATCTAAGCAATGTCGCGCGGTTCCTGGAATCGCAGACGCCGGACCGTCTGCAAGTGCGCTGTAATGTGATCAAGGTCGAGGTCCTCGCAGAGCAGGCGGCAGCGTTTGGCACTTTGGTCAACGAATTCGTGGCCAATTCCATCAAACACGGGTTCCCGAACGCGCTGAAAGGCACGGTGACCATTGATTTGGAACTGAACCTGAAGGGCGAATACCAGCTGCGTATCCGTGACGATGGCATCGGCCTCGCCCAAGGGGCAGAGCCGCAAAAAGGTCTTGGCCTGCAAATCATGGAAGCCTCTGCCGCGCAGGCCAATGCCAGCTATACCGTGGCCCCGCAAACACCTGGCTTTGGGATTTCGTGCACGTTCACGCCGCGCCGCAAGCGCTAAGGCGCGCATTTCGAACGGCGCGGCCAGGGTGAATGGCCCATAACGCTTGACAGATCGCCGTGATTACACGATATAGCCACCAACCGGCGAAGGGATTCTTTCGCCGGTGACTTATTTTTCACACACGCCCTGACACGGGCGCGCTGTTCGAAGGCGGGGAGCTCCCCACAAACACCCGAAGACGGGGGCCATAGAATGCGGAAGACAAAAAGGACGACCCTATGTTTGCGGTCCTCAAGACTGGCGGCAAGCAGTATAAAGTTCAGGCAGGCGATGTTCTGCGCGTTGAGCTTTTGGATGCTGCTGCTGGCGAAACAGTTCAGTTCAATGACATTCTGATGGTTGGCGGTGAAACGCTTACCGTTGGCGCGCCGCTCGTGGCAGGTGCTGCTGTTCAGGCAGAAGTCATCGACAACATCAAAGCTGACAAAGTGATCACGTATCATAAGCGTCGTCGTAAGCACTCGTCGCAGCGGACCCGTGGTCACCGTCAAAAACTGACGCTGCTGCGCGTCACCAACATTGTCGCTTCGGGCGCAGATGCTTCGGTTAAAGAAGCTGTCGGCACCGCAGTCGCGCGCCGCGCGGCGCACGCAGCGCAATAAACAGGGGAGACACCACCCATGGCACATAAAAAAGCAGGCGGTTCATCCCGTAACGGTCGCGACTCCGCTGGTCGTCGTCTTGGCGTTAAACTGTATGGCGGTCAGGCCGCTATTCCGGGCAACATCATCGTTCGTCAGCGCGGCACGAAAGTGTACGCAGGCGAGAACGTTATGATGGGCAAAGACCACACACTGTTCGCAGTTGCGAATGGTCGCGTCACATTCTCGAAGGGCCTGAAAGGGCGCACCTTCGTTTCGGTTCTTCCGGCAGCGGAAGCGGCCGAATAAGCCGACCCACCCGGGACATAAAATTTGGGGGATCGGCCAAGGCCGGTCCCCTTTGTCGTTTGTGGTGCCAAAGGTGCGCTGTGGCTTGGAGGAGAAGTCCCCAGCATGCCGCAATCATAACAAGACCGCATCCTTGCGACTGCCCGTTTTGCGTGCATTTTAATCTTAGTTTAATATCGGCAGTTTATCTGCCCAACCTGCCGGCTCCAAAAGAGAAAATGAAGCCGAACGTGTCGAGGAGGACGCGATATGTTTCAGGAACCGATTTCGACGCAACCCGTCATTGAAGCTGAACGGTTCGTGCTGCGCCCGCTACGGCGGTCTGACGCGGGATTGATTGCGCTGTATAGCAGTGACAAACGCGTGGCCGTTGGCACGCGCGCCATTCCACACCCGTTGCCACCAGGCACCACAGAATCCTATATCGCGCGCGCTATGTCTGGGTCCACCCGCGAAGATGTCTGGGCCTTGGACGGGTCGGCGCATGGCCTTGCAGAAGTATTGGGCGTTATCTCATTGGAACGGCTGGACGATGATCAATCCGAAATTGGCTTTTGGCTGGGGGCTGGGTTTTGGAATGCCGGCTTTGCCTCCGAAGCCGTGCAAGCCATCGTCGCAGCTAATCCCCATAATGCCCGCACATTGTTTGCAGAGGTTTTTCAGGACAATCCCGGCTCTGCCCGGGTGCTAAGCAATGCCGATTTTGAATATCTGGGTGATGCAGAAAGCTGGTCCTTGGCCCGCGGCAGCCATGTTGCCACATGGACCTATTTGCGGAAAATGAGCTGATGACACTGGGCCGCGCCTATATGAACACGGCGCGGTTACAGCTGCGTCCACCAGCACAAAGCGATATTCCGCATCTGGCGGAAATTTTGAACGATTTCAGAATTTCTGGCTGGCTGGGGAATGTGCCCTACCCCTATGGGCGTAAAGATGCCGAGCAGTTCATTGTCACAAATGAGAAAAATTCCGGTCAGGTCTGGATGATCCATGACACTGCAGGATTGATTGGTATGGTCGGTACTGTCGGGGAATTGGGCTATTGGCTGGCACCGCGCGCCTGGAAACATGACTATGCGTCAGAGGCGGCGCAGGCTGCAACACAGGCCTATTTTGCCGCTCCAGACGCACATGATCTGCGGGCGGGATATTTCACCGGCAACACTCGATCTGCCAGTGTCTTACACCGGTTAGGCTTTGAACATGTGCAGACAAACCGTAAATATTGCCGCGCGCGCGGCGAGCATCTTTTGCATGAGGCAATGCTGCTGACGCATGATCGCTGGGCTACGCGCCACTGACCGTCAGATTGCCTTGAAATATTGGACCGTCGCCGGGGATAGCCCCCACTTCGGCCCTTGATACCATAGCAAATGCGGCGTATCTCGACGCCTTGGCAACGAAAGGTCCCTGAGCGATGAAATTTCTCGATCTCGCGAAAGTCTATATCCGCTCGGGCGGCGGCGGTGCTGGATGTGTCTCCTTCCGGCGTGAAAAATACATTGAATTTGGCGGCCCCGATGGTGGCGATGGCGGCAAGGGCGGCTCTGTCTTCGTTGAGGCGGTTGAAGGGCTGAACACGCTGATCGACTTTCGTTATCAACAGCATTTCTTCGCCAAAACCGGGCAGCACGGTATGGGCAGCCAATGCACCGGCAAAGATGGCGATGATATCATTTTGAAGGTCCCCGTCGGGACCGAAATCATTGACGAGGATGAAGAAACCATTCTGGCAGACCTGACCGAGGTTGGGCAGAAAATTCTTCTGGCTAAGGGCGGCAATGGTGGCTGGGGCAACCTTCGGTTCAAATCCTCAACCAATCGGTCACCACAACGCGCCAACCCCGGCCAAGAAGGCGTAGAGCGGACGATCTGGCTTCGGTTGAAACTGATCGCGGATGCGGGGCTGTTGGGCCTTCCCAACGCAGGGAAATCGACGTTTTTATCCACCGTGTCCAACGCACGGCCGAAAATCGCAGATTACCCGTTCACCACGCTTGTACCAAACCTCGGCGTTGTCGGTATCGACAATAAGGAATTCGTGATGGCCGATATTCCGGGCCTGATCGAAGGGGCGTCTGAGGGGCGTGGCCTAGGGGATCAATTCCTGGGCCATGTGGAGCGGTGCTCTGTTTTGCTGCATCTGGTGGATGGCACATCCGAGACAGTGGCCGAAGATTGGCAAACCATCGTGACCGAACTGGAAGCTTACTCCGAGAAACTGTTCACCAAACCCCGCATTACGGTTTTGAACAAGATCGACGCCTTGGATGAAGAAACGCTGGAAGAACGGCTGGCCGAGCTACAGGCGGTGGCTGGCCCGGTTCAGGTCATGTCCTCGGTTGCGCAGCAGGGTGTGAAAGATGTTCTGCGTGAATTGTGGAGCAATATCCACCCCGACATCACCGATGCTGAGGATGCTGGACCTTGGACACCCTAACGCCTGCCCCGCTGCCCCGGATTGAAACCGCCAAGCGGCTGGTGATTAAAATTGGATCTGCCCTGCTGGTGGATGCCAACGGGTTGCGCGGCGACTGGCTGGAGGGGCTGACAGCTGATGTCAGTGCCCTGCGCGCGCGCGGCACGGATGTGGTTCTGGTGTCCTCTGGCTCTATCGCGCTGGGACGGCAGATGCTGAAACTTGCGCCGGGTGCCTTGGCACTGGAACAAAGCCAAGCCGCCGCTGCCACCGGTCAGATCCGTTTGGCACAGGCCTATAGCCAGGCGCTCAGCCCACATGGGGTGCAAACCGCGCAGGTCTTGATGACCCTGGATGACACGGCCAACCGCCGGCGCTATCTAAATTCCCGGGCAACATTGGAAACCCTGCTTAGCCTGGGCGTGGTGCCGATCGTGAATGAAAACGATACGGTCGCGACAGATGAAATCCGCTTTGGCGATAACGATCGGCTTGCCGCCTCCATTGCGGTCACCATTGGTGCGGATCAGCTTATTCTACTGTCGGATGTGGATGGCCTGTATACGGCCAATCCTAAGACCGACCCGAGCGCGCGGCATCTTCCGCGGATCGATCATATCTCGGCTGAGATTGAGGCAATGGCAGGTGATCCCGTTTCAGGCCTGTCCAAGGGCGGCATGAAAACCAAGATCTTGGCCGCGAAGGTCGCCGTTGCCGGTGGCTGCGCGATGGCCATTGCAGAAGGGTTTGGCCTGCGCCCGCTTCACGCCATTGAACAAGGTGCGCGCGCGTCATGGTTCTTGCCCGAAGGCGACCCACAGGCGGCACGCAAACGATGGATCGCAGCGATGAAACCCCAAGGTGAGATTATCGTCGATGCCGGCGCGGCCAAGGCCCTGCAATCTGGCAATTCTTTGCTGCCCGCAGGGGTGGTCAAGGTCGTGGGGCAATTTGGGCGCGGCGAACCGGTCACCGTCAGTGGCCCCGATCATATCGTGATCGCAAAGGGGCTTGTGCGCTATACTGCCGCCGAAGCGCGTGAAATTTCGGGCCATCAATCGCATGAAATCGAACAGATCCTTGGATATCCGGGCCGCGCGGCCTTGATTCACCGCGACGATATGACGGCATAACAGGCCCACGGTTCTGGATATTGGGGGCTGGTGTTAGATCCAGTCCCTGCTCCAAAAGCGGTGCATCATCAGCGCGCCTGCCACCGCAAGACCCGCCGCCAAGCCCAGCCACAGCCCAACCCCGCCCAGACCAAGCGGGAAAGCCAACACATAGCTGGCAGGTATCCCCACAATCCAATAGCTTGTGACCGCGTAGATCATTGGCACGCGTGTATCTTGCACACCACGCAGCAGCCCCAGCGCCATAACCTGCGCCGCATCAAACAGCTGGAACAGCGCCGCGACCATTAAGAATTTCACGCCAAGATCAATCAGCTCGGCCGCTTTGGGATCACGGCTATCCACGAATAAAGCCACCAATGGCGTGGGCATCGCAATGAAGGCCGTAACCGTGATTACACCGGCCAACAACGACAGCGCAATCGCGACGACCGCACCGCGGCGCAACCGCAGCAGATCCTTCGCGCCATGCGCCCGGCCCGCGCGCACAGTCGCCGCCTGTGACAATCCGGAATGCAGCATGAATACCATCGACGCCAGTTCCAGCGCGATACCATGCGCCGCCAGCTCAACCGCGCCGATCCACCCCATCATCAAAGCCGAAGCCTGAAACAACCCGCCCTCTGATACCGATGTCAGGCCAATAGGCAGGCCCATTTTTGCGACATCCACAAAGGCCTCTGGATCGGGGCGCCAAAAGTTTTGAAACAATGCGACATGACGCAGGCTGGGCCCATAGCCGGCATAAAGGCACAGCGCGACACAGGTCAGGATCTGCACAGACAACGATGCAACCGCCGCCCCTTGCAGCCCCATTTCAGGCGCGCCTAAATTGCCAAAGATCAAAACCCAGTTAAAACCAACATTCACCACAACCCCGGCCAATGTGACCCACAACACAACCTGCGTGCGTTCTTGGGCCGATAAATAGCCGCGCAAAACCGCCGTGATCAGCGCCGGAAACATCCCCCATCCCGCGACACGCAGATAGGTTTCGACCATGTGCGACAGCGCGTCCTCTTGGCCCAACAGCCGCAGGATCGGCCCTGAAAACCATAAGATTGGCATCACCGCAACGGAGTAGATCAGCGAAAGCCACAGCGCCATACGCGTATCGCGCCGTGCCTGGGTTTCATCGCCAGATCCAAGCGCGGTGGCCACCCGGCCAATCACCGCATAGGCAAAGCCAGAGCCAAAGATGAACAAAATGAAGAAGGTCGATGCCGCCAGAACCACTGCTGCCAGCTGTGGCACGCCATACCAACCCAGCATGATCGTATCGGTCACATGCAGACCCATCTGCGCCATATTGGAGCCGATCAACGGCAGCCCAAGCGCCAAAATCGCCCAGAAATGCTGGACGATCGTGGCGGGTGGTTGCGGCCCGGAACCGGGTGATGCGAAAGGGGCGGTATGCGTCATCGCGCGACGCTAACCGTTTGGTAAAAAAAGATCCAGACAGGTTATACGTCGTCAATCTTTTTGCGGCCCGTAACCATCGGGCGCACCAAATCCTCGCGCTTCCAAAATGCGTAGAATAAGATCGCAGCAACATGGGCGATCACCACAATCAGAATCAACGTCGCAACGGCTTCGTGGATATCCAATGCCGTGACAGAGGCCTCATACCCCACATATTGCGCCCAAGGACCGATATTGATGAAATCATCCGGGTCGGAGGTCAGCCCGGTCAGCACCTGCACCGATAACAGCAGCAGCATGATCAGAACCATCCACCCGCCTAATGGATTATGGCCATACCAATTCGAAGGCCTGCGCGCGAACATATGACTGACATAGCCCACCACCGCTGCCGGGCCCTGCAAAAATTGTGAGAAGCGCGCCGTTTTGGGTCCGACCAAACCCCAAATCCAGCGGAACACCAACAAACCGCCCACAATGTACCCGGCCCAGAAATGCAATGTCATGACATCAGGCCCCCATTGGCCCAATCCCCACGCGCTGCAGACGAACACGACCAGCGACCAATGAAAAATCCGCAGCAACGGGTCCCATAATCTGATGGTTTTAGCGGGCTTGGCGGTAGAATCCGTCATTGAAAGTCCTTTTGGGTAAATACCGTCTCGACACAATGCTATGGGTGGGTCCGCATGTCACTTGACATATTCTTGAGTGAATCGCTCAGCGATTGGGCTTACGCACCACGAAATCAATCAACGCAGCCGTACCGCAATGGCCCGTCCCTTCAGACAGGTCATGGTCGTAATCCGCCTGATGCAAGACCTGCCAACGCGGAAATGCGCTGCGCAAAAGCGGCAGATCATAAAGCTGCGAAACGTCCTTTGGTCCGCCGGACGTATAGCGCAGCTGGCGCCGGGCAAAACCGTGGATCAATGCCACGCCCCCGGGGCAAAGCGCACGCCCGATACCATCAAAAATGTCTTCACGAAATGCCACATCCGCAAATTGCGCAAAGCACAGCAAGACCACATCAAAACGTGCCTCCGGCCAATCCCAACCACGCAGGTCTGCATCAATCAACGTCACATCGACGCCGCGCGCGCGGGCCAGCTCTCGCGCCTTGGCGCGTGCATGTTTAGAAGGCTCCAGCGCAGTCACCTTGGCCCCCGATTGCGCCAGAAAGGTCGCATTGCGCCCCTCGCCCTCCGCCACCGTCAAAACCTTCGCCATTTCAGGGAGATGAACGACCTGCTTGCGTAGAAACTCTGCGGGCTCTGTGCCAAAAATATAGTCTTGCGTGGCGAAGCGATCGTCCCACATCCGGTGCTCTCCTTTGCGAATAGAAATCACATGGGCAGGCGGGCGTCGTTGGGCAAGCGTGGTTAACATCCCCTCACGCGAATGCGACCTTATTTTCATCACATGCCTAAAATTTAACCTAATGCGGAGCCGCTTCGCCTTTATAAATCAATCTTTTGGGGCGACCCCGTGAAACAAAGGCATTGTTTGGGGGCGGCACCCGCCATATCGGCACGAAATGCCCGCAATCCTGCGCGATGCGCTTTATCCACACGCAATCTGCTGTGCCATGTTGCCCCGGCACCCCAAGCTGCTGTATCTCTTGCACCCAATCCATCAAGAGAGACGAGCAGCATGTCCGACGATCTTCTGTCCACCACCCAGTCCGAATCCGATTATGACGCCTCGTCAATTGAGGTGCTTGAAGGGCTGGAACCGGTGCGCAAACGACCGGGCATGTATATTGGCGGCACGGATGAACGTGCCTTGCACCATATGGTTGCGGAAATCCTTGATAACTCTATGGATGAGGCCGTTGCAGGCCATGCCAGCCGGATCGAAGTCGAGCTGAACGCCGATTACTCTGTCACCATTCGTGACAACGGACGCGGCATCCCGATCGATGACCACCCGAAATTCCCCGGCAAATCCGCGCTGGAGGTGATTCTATGCACCTTGCATGCGGGTGGAAAATTCTCGGGTGATGCCTATGCAACATCGGGCGGGCTGCACGGGGTGGGCGCCTCTGTTGTCAACGCGCTGTCGGATCTGATGATCGTGCAGGTGGCAAAAAATAAAGAGCTATTTGAACAACGCTTTTCGCGCGGCGTTCCCGAAGGGCCGGTGCAAAAAATTGGCGCAGCCCCCAACCGTCGCGGCACGCAGGTCACGTTCCACGCGGATGAGCAGATCTTTGGCCATCACCGGTTTAAACCCGCCCGAATGATGAAAATGGTCCGTTCTAAGGCCTATCTGTTTTCAGGTGTTGAAATCCGCTGGAAATCCGCGATTGATGACGGCGAAACCCCGGTAGAGGCGGTCTTCCATTTCCCGGGCGGTTTGGCCGATTATCTGGTCGAAACCCTTGGCAAAGCAATGACCTACTCCGAGCGCCCCTTCGCCGGGAAAGTCGATTTTCGTGAAAAATTTCAGGTGCCGGGATCGGTGGAATGGGCCATCAACTGGACCCCGTCGCGTGACGGATTCATCCAATCCTATTGTAACACCGTTCCAACACCAGAGGGCGGCACCCATGAAAGCGGGTTCTGGGCAGCCATATTAAAGGGTATCCGAGCCTATGGCGAATTGTCCAACGTCAAGAAAGCGTCGAATATCACCCGTGATGACCTGATCACCGGCGGCTGTGCCCTGGTGTCATGTTTCATTCGGGAGCCAGAGTTCGTTGGCCAGACCAAAGATCGTTTGGCCACGGTTGAGGCACAGCGACTGGTCGAAAACGCCGTGCGCGATCATTTCGACAACTGGCTGGCATCTGACACGAAATCGGCCGGCGCGATTTTGGATTTCCTCATCTTGCGCGCGGATGAGCGGATGAAACGCCGGCAGGAAAAGGAAACCGCCCGAAAATCCGCCACCAAGAAGCTGCGCCTGCCGGGCAAGCTGACCGATTGCACCGCAAAGAACCGCGCCAATACTGAGCTGTTCATTGTGGAAGGGGATTCCGCAGGTGGCTCGGCCAAGGGTGCGCGGTTCCGCGAAACACAGGCGCTGTTGCCGCTAAAAGGCAAAATCTTGAACGTGCTTGGTGCGGCCTCATCGAAATTGGGGTCGAACCAAGAGATCAACGACCTGTGCGAGGCCCTGGGCGTTGGCCTTGGCACCCGTTTCAATGTCGAAGATCTGCGCTATGATAAGATCATCATCATGACCGATGCTGATGTGGACGGTGCACATATCGCATCGCTGTTGATGACATTTTTCTTCACGCAGATGCGCCCCCTGATCGATCAGGGGCATCTGTATCTGGCCTGTCCACCGCTATATCGCCTGACACAAGGGGCCAAGCGGATGTATGTCTCCGATGATATCGAGAAAGAGAAATGGCTGGCAAAGGGACTGGGCGGCAAAGGGAAAATCGATGTGCAGCGGTTCAAAGGGCTTGGCGAAATGGATGCTAAAGACCTGAAAGAAACCACGATGGACCCCAAAACCCGCAAGCTGATCCGCGTGACAATTCATGATGACACCCCCGGCGAAACCGGCGATCTGGTGGAGCGCCTGATGGGAAAGAAGCCCGAACTGCGCTTTCAATATATTACAGAAAACGCGCAATTCGTTGAAGAGCTGGACGTATAAACACCCTTGTGGCTGATGGAATCGTGCGACAGAGCACAGAAGCCTGAGCACCCCTGCCTGTGTCGCGCCATCGCACATGATGTTAGACGCGGCAAAGGTTTCTCCGTCCTCCACAGTCCGGAAAGGTGACTATGTTCGCGTCGCTTCCCCCAAATATTCCGCAAGCTATGCGGTTGTTTTCCTCCGCAATCTGCGCGCTGGCTTTGGCGCAATGGTTTGGGTTTCACAACCCATACTGGGCGGTGATGCCTGTGTGGGTCGTTAGCCAGCCTGTGCGCGAAGATATGGCCTTGCGCGCCGTGCTGCGGGTGCTGGGAACCCTGGCGGGGGCCGCGATTGGTCTGGCTGCCCTGACATGGCTCCACAGCCCCGCGTTGATCGCGCTCGCGGTCGGCCTGACCGTGGCAATTGGTGTTGGGGCTGCCTATAGGATTGGCACGACCTACAGCTACGGCTTCTTGATGATGGCAATCTCGGTTGGGGTGATCGTCATGCCCTCGGTCGGGCTCGGGGCGGATGGGTTCATTATGGCGGTAGAGCGTCTGTGGTGCACATTGATCGGCGTTGTGGCCGTCACGGCGATCAGCTGGATCTTCACGCCTGCGCGCCGCGCACCCGTGCCGCCACGACCACAGCCGCATTCACCGCGACAAATGGTTTTGCGCGCCTGCGCCGCCGGTGGCCTGTCGGCCATTGTCACATTTTTGACCGGATGGACATTGGAATTTGCAATGATGACGGCCGCGCTATCGATTGTGGTCTTTTCCTCAATTCTTGGCCAGATGCATGATCCGCGCCCCGTTGTGCGCATGCTTTTGCCCGGCGTGGCACTGGGCATTGCTGCAGCCATCACCTACCGGGCTTTGGCGCAATCAATGGGCGGCGATCCCACGGCCCTATTTGCTATGGCGGTTGCCTTTATCGCAGCGGGTGCTTTACTGCGTGCCCATCCCAAGACAGCTGCAATTGGGTTAGATGCCAATATGTGTTTCCTGCTTGGGGCAGAGATTGGTGCAGCCGGTCATCCCCTGCTTTTAACAACAATCGGTGCCACGACGCTGCTGATCGGCACGGCAACCGCTGCAGCCGTCATGCATCAATTGGCTTCCTTACCCGAACGCGCCGCCTGAGACACGCACAGCCCCTTGCAGCGGCCTGCACCAGGGCCTAGATTTAGAACAAAGGACGAGGAGATCCCCATGGCAATGGAAGCCAGCGACATCGAAGCCCTGATCCGCGCAGAATTCCCCGATGCGCAGATTTCTATCATCGACACAGCGGGTGACGGAAACCACTGGGCCGGTGAAGTGATCGACGAAGCCTTTCGTGGTAAAAACCGGGTGCAGCAACAGCGCATGGTCTATGCCGCGCTAAAAGGCGCAATGGACGGGCCGAACGCGCCACTTCATGCACTGGCGCTGACAACAAAGGTGCCGGACTGACACCGAATGGCCCATGGGCTGCGGGGCCTGCCTTGGGCCGCGCGACATTGACATCGTGCCATGGCTGTGGCCGTGGCCTTGTGATCACCGACCGAACCGGTCGCATTTCAGACGCATCGGCCCCATATCGGGGTCGTCACCGTTTTTCATATATGGGCTTCGCGACACACGCGAAGGCAACAAAGGACCAGCACAATGAGCGCGAAGGAAACCATCCAGAAAGACATCACCGAGAATGCCGTGGTGTTGTTCATGAAGGGAACCAAAGAGATGCCGCAATGCGGTTTCTCCAGCCGCGTGGCGGGCGTTTTGAACTTCATGGGCGTCGAATATAAAGATGTGAACGTTCTGGCCGATCAGGAAATCCGCCAGACCATCAAGGATTTCTCGGACTGGCCGACCATTCCGCAGCTTTATGTCAAAGGCGAATTCGTCGGCGGCTGCGACATCATCACCGAGATGACTTTGTCTGGTGAGCTGGATCAGCTGTTCACCGATCAAGGCGTTGTCTATGACAAAGAAAAAGCCGAGCAGATCCGCGCTGCAAACGCATGATCTGCCCGGGTCTTAGACGGCCCAACGGTTACAAAGATTGGCCCCGTCGTTCTGCGATGGGGCTTTTCTCTGCGCCCGCCCCCACCAATGTGCGCACCGCAAGGTAGCTGGCCGCCGCCATAACAAAGGCGGTGAACAGGCACAGTGGCAGCCCCCCAAACGCAAAGCTGACACCCGACAGCGCGGTGCCAATCAGCCGCCCCGCCGCATTGGCCATGTAGTAAAATCCGACATTTTGCGTCACGCGCTCGGCGGAAGAATATTCCAATATCAGCCAGCTATGCAGCGATGAATTGACCGCAAAGACAAAACCAAAGCCCAGAAGGCCGATCACCAATGCAATGGTCAACCACGGCGCGGGATGTGGGGACAACAGCGCCAGCCCGGCCAAGGCCAAGGGGATCAATGCCAGCCCCCCGACCCAACGCGCCGCTGCGCGTGCGGGCGCGTGCACCTCGCGGCGCAAGATTCTGGGTGCATTCGCCTGCACGGCACCATAGGCAATGATCCATGCCGCCATAAAGCCCCCGACAAGGAAAAAGGCGCGTCTTGCGCCCTCTGGCGTGCCATCTGACAGCACATGGTGGAAATAGATCGGAATGCCGACCACAAACCAGACATCGCGCGCGCCAAACAGGAACATCCGCGCCAGAGACAAACGGTTGATCCGCGCATCTTTTGACCAGACCGAAGAAAATTTCACCCCTTTGATCCCGCCCGGCAGCCCCGGCGGCATGAACAAGATGATCGCGATCAATATGACCGCCATAACCGCCGCCATCAGCCAGACGGTCGGCACGAACCCCATCACGCCCAGCCCCGCCGCGCCGAGAAAGAACCCCAGCCCTTTGACCGCGTTCTTTGAGCCGGTCAACACCGCAACCCAACGAAACAATGTCCCCTCACCCGAAGGGGCCAACAGTTTTACGGCAGATTTAGATGACATCTTAGACAGGTCCTTGGCCACACCAGACAGGCCCTGCACCCCCATCACAAAGATGACGGAAGCCACAACGGACCATGCCGGATTCAGCTGACTTAGCGCGACAAGCGCCACGATCTGCACGCCCAACCCGGCATAGAGCGTTGCAACAAGCCCGAACCGCGCTGCCAACCATCCTGCGGATAGGTTGGTGACAATCCCCGCCAGCTCATACAACAAAAACAACCATGCCAAGGAGATTGGCGAAAATCCAAGCCCGTTGAAATGCAGCAAGACCAGCATCCGCAAGGCACCGTCTGACAGCATGAAGGCCCAATAGGCCGCAGTCACCGCGCCATAGGCGCGCAATCCGTTTTGATCGCTCATAACCCGTCAGCCACCAATTTTGCCACATCCGCCAAACGGCAGGCATAGCCCCATTCATTATCATACCACGCATAGATCTTGGCCTGCGTGCCATTGACCACCATTGTCGATGGCGCATCAATCACCGAAGAACGCGGGTCGTTGACATAATCACAAGACACAAGCGGGCGGGTTTCATAGCCCAGAATGCCGCGCAAATCCCCTTCCGCCGCCGCTTGGAAATAACTGTTCAGCTCTTGCACCGTTGTTTCGCGCTCCAGCTCGAACACACAATCGGTCAGCGAAGCGTTCAGCAACGGCACCCGCACCGCATGGCCATTCAGTCGGCCCTTCAACTGCGGGAAAATTGCGGTGATCGCGGTTGCCGAGCCTGTCGTGGTTGGGATCAGATTCATCAACGCAGAGCGGGCCCGACGTGCATCTTTGGCTGGAATATCCACAATTGTCTGGGTGTTGGTCACATCATGGATCGTGGTCATTGACCCGTGTTTAATGCCGATATTTTCCTGCACCACTTTCACCACTGGTGCGAGGCAATTGGTCGTGCAGCTTGCTGCCGTCAGCAAATTCTGGCTGCCATCATACAGGTCATGATTGACGCCATAGACGATGTTCAGCGCGCCGGCCTCTTTCACCGGGGCCGATACAACGACCTTTTTCACACCTGCCGCATAGTAGGGTGCAGTTTTGGCAACGGTTTTAAATACGCCCGTGCAATCGATCACCAAATCCACATTCAATTGCGCCAGCGGCAGGTCTTCAATCCGTTTCATCTGCGTAAAACGCATCAGCGCGCCACCGATGCTCAGACAGTCCTGTTGTGCCTCGATTGGCACCGGCCAACGGCCATGCACCGAGTCGAATTCCAGCAGCAAAGCGTTTTGCGCAATATCGCCATTGGGTTCATTCAAAAGAACAACTTGATCGCCGCGCCCCGCGTCTACCAACGCACGAAGCACCAATTTTCCCATACGTCCCAGACCATTGATCGCAATGCGTGCCATTCAAACCATCCCCATGTAAGTTTGCCCCCTGCGGTACGTCAGCAATGTAACAACCGGGTAACATCACCCGTAGAGATGCACGACAACCGCGCTTCGATCATCTTTTTTGTCGCCGTCTTGCGCATCAAAAAAGCCCCCAACACCGTCACATGGTATCAGGGGCTGTTGGTATATGCCGCAGGCACGCCGGGGCGTGTTAACGCTTTAGCGCGCCAAATTTCGCTTTGATCTTGGCCCAAAGACCACGGCCATAATCACCCGCCGCATCCGCGCGGTCTTCCACATCATCCCAGGCCTCACCGACATCTTCCAACACCGGATCGATCGAGCGTTCCTTGAACTGCCGCCACATGGCGCGGATCAGCAGCACAATCAGCAATAGCAGCACAAGAATGACGATATTCGCCCAGGGGATGATCGTCGCCTCTGGCCCAGATACGACCTTCACACCGACTGCATTTGGGAAAATCGTAAGCCATTCATTGCGCCAGCCGTAATGTGTCACTGACACCCAGATCGGATCCGCCTTGGGTGAAACAAGCGATGCTGCCTCTGCTTGCAGGTTGGAGCTGTCCAGCTTGAAATAGGGCGGCCAGCCCCAGCCGGTATCTTCATTGCGATACACCATCGGCTTGCCATTAGGTAGCTGCGTCTGAATGAAGAACACATCACGATTGCTAAGCTGTGAAGTGCCCACATCGGGCGACGCCCAGAAGATCGAGTTTTCACCAAAATCAATCCGGCGGTTTTCCGTGCCGACAATGCGCACAATATCATGCTGTGGCAATGTGTAATGGAAAAAGGCAAATAGGAACAGCGCCAGCACAACCCCAACGCCCCATTTTACATATGTCATTGAAGCCTCATGCGTAATTCATCAAATAGATCACCGCCGCGACCGCTGTGATCGGCACAATAAAAACCAGCAACACCAGCTTGGCGCGCAGGCTTTTCTTATAGTCTTGCAAACGCGCCTCGACAAACTCATCGCGTGACATCGTGGTGCCAGCGCCTTGTGCCGACTGTTGTGCCTGCTGGTCCGCCCAGTCATTTTCATATCGTTCGCGCGCCAGTGACCGCAGATAAATGGACATCAGCACATACAACGCGCTTAACACGAACAGCCCCAAGGCCCCGTTGCGGAAAAAGCCGATCATGGCATAGTACCCGATGCTGCTGCGGCCGGTTTAGGCATTTTTCGCACGCGCGCGCACCACCAGCCGGATCAAGACAGCGCTGACCGCAACCGGCACCAGTGTCAACACATAAGCGGAAGCAAATGTCTGCCGTCCGGGATAGCCGTTGGAACACATCGCCTGTGCATCCAACAAATCCAGAAAGAACAGCGGCCCGCAGACCGTGCCTGTTGCGTAATAGCTGGGCACCAGCATTCCAACCGGGATCAGCGCGATCAGCTTGGCCCAGGGAAACCGTGACAAAAAACCGCCCACGGCCACGCAGATAATCAGGCCGAAAATCATAAAGGGTGTCATCGTCTCAGGTTCCTTTTGGTCGTGTGCTCTGGACGAACTATGCCCGCCCAAATCTGGTAAAAATAGCCGTATTCGACCCGCTACACCGCGATATTGTCGATCAGGCGCACATCGCCCAGCCATGCGGCCACCAGCAGCCGCGCCGGCTCATTGGCTGCGGGCAACAGGCGCAGACCTTCAACACTGGCCAATTCCAGATATTCCACATCATGAAACCCTGCTGCAAGGAAGGCAGCGCGTGCGCTGGTCAAAGCGTCGCTTGCCAGCGCCCCACCGCGAAGCTGTGTCGCCGCCTGCTGCAAGATGTGATGCATCTGGGGGGCGATCTGCCGCTCTTGTGCCGTCAGGCGGACATTGCGTGACGACATCGCCAAACCATCCTCTTCGCGGATCGTTGGGCAACCGATAATCTTGACCGGAATATTCAGATCATCGACCAGCCGGCGCACGACTTGCAACTGCTGCCAATCTTTTTCACCGAAAAAGGCGCGCCCGGCCTGCGTCATGCCAAACAGTTTCGACACAACCGTAGCGACCCCGTCAAAATGGCCTGGACGATGCGCTCCCTCCATCGGTTCGGACACGCCAGTAATGGACACGGTCGTGGCAAAGCCCGTCGGATAGACCTCTTCTACACCCGGCGCGAACAACACATCCACCCCGGCCTGATCCAACAGCGCAACATCTTTCGCCTCATTCCGGGGGTATTTCGTCAAATCATCGGGGTTGTTGAACTGCATTGGGTTTACGAAAATCGTTACAATCACCCGGTCAGATTGCGCCCGCGCCTGTGCAACCAATGACATATGCCCTTCGTGCAGGGCGCCCATTGTGGGTACGACCCCCACCAACATACCCGAACGTTTCCAGCCTGCGACTTTCTCACGCAGCTCGGCGGAGTTCCGAATAACCTGCGTCATTTCTTAACGACCTCATCCGCGAAAGCATGTTCTGGCGCCGGGAAAGCGCGCGCGCGCACCTGTGCCGCATAATCGGCCACTGCCGCGGCTGCATCCGCCCCCAAATTGCCAAAGCGCTTGACGAATTTCGGTTTGAAATCCGTGAACAGGCCCAGCATGTCATCGACCACCAAAACCTGACCATCACAGCCGACACCCGCGCCAATGCCCACGGTCGGGATAGGCAGCGCCTGCGTGATCTGATCGGCCAAACCGCCCGGCACCTTTTCCAACACTACGGAAAACGCCCCAGCCTTTGCCACAGCCTGTGCATCGGCCAGCAGCTGCGCTCCAGCCTCGCCACGGCCCTGAACCTTGTAGCCGCCAAACAGGTTCACCGATTGCGGTGTCAGGCCAATATGCGCCATCACCGGAATGCCGCGCTGCACCAAAAACGCGATGGTTTCGGCCATGTGCACGCCCCCCTCCAACTTCACCGCCGCAGCGCCGGTTTCCGACATCAATCGGGCCGCATTGCGATAGGCCTGCTGGGGGCTTTCTTCATAGCTGCCAAACGGCATATCGATCACGAAACACGCATGCGACAGCCCGCGCGCCACGGCCTGACCGTGCATGATCATCATTTCCAGGGTCACGCCCAAAGTGGAGGGCAGCCCATGCAACACCATTCCCACGGAATCACCAACAAGCACCAGGTCGCAATCGGCATCGACCAGCTTCGCAATCGGGGTGGTATAGGCGGTCAGGCAGACGATTGGATCGCCACCTTTCATCGCTACGATATCGGTTGGCATCCGTTGCCGCACCTGTCCGGTTGCACTCATGGTGGATCTCCCCTGCCGCGTCCCAACCCTGTGTGGAACGGTCAGATCCTTACCTGCCTGACAGGGTGAATGCAAAAGAAACCCTGCTGCACCGCGGCACATTTCCAACAGTTTCAGCGCATCACCGCAGATTAACCTACTGGTCACAATGGAAAAAGGCGCAGGATCACCCCGCGCCTTCTGCTTTGGTATTACCCGCGATGACCTCTGGCCGATGGCCACGGCAATCGGGTGTTAGTTGCTGTAAATCCCGTTGGAATTCACATAGGTCGGCTGCATCGTTTCCAAACCGCCTGCCGTGGAATACAGCTGTCCCGATGCCTGCGCATTGGCCGCAGCTACGGCGCGTTCATGGCTCTCGGCTTCGACTTGCGCATAATCTTCGATCTGACCGGATTCCCACGCACGCTGATCGGCATCAATCGCCGCGACATCCGACGCCGGCACGACATAACCGGAATGCAATTCAACCATCGGACCTTCCATCGCAAGGCTTTCCGCCTCTGACCGGACCTTCACAACCGTGCCCGTGTCGGTTTCATCATACATATCCATGATGTCTTGGTTGAAGAAGCGGATACAGCCGGCCGAGGTCGCCTTACCAATCGAAGACGGGTCCATCGTGCCGTGCAAACGGTAGTAGGTGTCACGGTTGCCCTTATACAAATACAGCGCACGCGCACCCAACGGGTTGTCTAGACCTCCGGGCAGGCCATCACGCAGCGGGCCATACAGGTCCGGGTCCGTGCGGATCATATTCGCGGTAGGCGTCCATGATGGGAATACCTCTTTGCGGCGGATCACTGCGGTGCCAGCAAAGCCTTTACCCTCTTTGCCGACGGCAATCCCCATACGCATGGCACGGCCCGGGGCCTTTACATGATAGGCGACGCGGGCATAGGGGTCGATCACAATCGTGCCCACCGCTTCGGGACCATCGTAATTTACCCAGCGACGGCGGTTGCGCTCATTCAGGTAACGCGGGCTGACAGCAGGAACCACAACAGTGGGATCCAGCTCATCTTGGCGGGCCTGGTATTCCGGCGGCACCGATGCGGAGGAAATACGGGCGGTCGGCGCACCCGGTTCAGCAGCACATCCTGCCAAAGCCGCAAGCGCAAGCAGCATCAGCGCCGGACGACGCAAATTAGAAAATGAAAAGGGCACAGCAGCAAATCCTTTCGGAATCTTATCGTCTTTATCCGCATCACGCCGGGGCAGATCGGCATTTGCAGAAGATCGGGCCTATCAGCCCGAACCCCTACCTGTTCGTCAAGCCCCTGCCCCCTGTTAAGGTTCCCTTAAATCACAAATTATTACCGCAAGGTCATTTTCAGGTCATCAAACCGTATGAAAAGGCCCCGCGCGGCACATGTCGCACGGGGCCCTTTAAAGATATGCGCTGAAAGATCAGCCGCCGGTTTTATTGCCCATAGCGCCGATATTCATGAACAACGTCTCGCCGGAGCTGTCATCAACACCATCATTATCGGTGACGATAAACCCGTTGCCCGACGCATCAATGGCAAAGCCTTCGACCTTATCGACAACATAACCGCCGGTGGCCTTCAGATCGGGCAACAGGTCTCTGACTTCTTGTTTGCGAACGACCGGAAGATCACCGCCCAAAGGCGCAGGCGTCAGATCTGACAGCGCAACCTGGAAGATCTTTTTGACCTTGGCGCGCTGTGCCAATTGGTTGTCGCGTTCCAGAACATAGGCGACGCCATCGTGGATCGTGATCTCGGACAGGCCCATCCAGCCCTCGCCTTTGGCCTCTAGCGGGTAATGTACCGCGCCCCACTCACCGCTATCCGTGTCATAGGATACCAGTTTCACCAAACCTGCCGGGTCATCGCCCCATTCGCGCTGGGTGGCCATCCACAACGTGGTGCCGTCCATTGCGATACCTTCAAAGCCAAAGCGGGTTTCGACATGGGCCAATTCGGCGGGCAAGCCGATTTGGTCTTCGATCTCACCATCGGCATTCACATGGATCAGCCCATGCGGGATCATCCGGTCGCTGCGCCCTTCGGATGCCAGCCAGAACCCGCCCTGCCCGTCCAGCGTGATACCCTCCAGATCCAAAAGCTGCGCTGGGGGACCATTGCGGGTAATGTCGATCGCACCGGTGATTTTCGCCGGCGTCGTGGTTGCATCGATGGTAAAGATCCGCGGTTGCGCCGAATAGAAACTATCGGCAACAGCGTAAAGCATCCCCGGCTGTGTCGCATCGGCAACCAGCCCCGACAGCGCGCCCCAGCCGATCAATGGCTGAGTGCCTGCAGAGGTGATCATGGGATAGGAGGCGGCCGCCTCACTGCGCTCAAAAATCATGACATGTGCTTCGGCATTTCCATCGCCGCGGGCGTCAGTTTCATTGGCCGACACCAGCAGATTGCGCGATGGCAAGGCCACATAGCCCTCTGGTCCGATGCCCGATGGCAAAAGCTGCAAGAATGCCGGGTTGGCCGGGTCGGTCACATCATAAACCGCGACGATCGAGCCGCGCTCGGATCCGATGAACAGCAACGGCTGACCGTCGAACAGACCGAATTCCACAGATTCAGGCTCTGCGCCCTTTTTTCCTGCGCGTTTGTCGGGATAATGGCCCGCGCTGGCCACCAGATGTTCAAAGCTGTTGCCCGCGTCATAGACCACGGTGCCATCTTTATTGAAAATTGTGAACCCACGAGAGCCACCTTTCCAATCACCCTCATTGGCGGTGGCGAAATGGTCTTCATCAATCCATTTTACGGCATCAGGTTCGCGGGGCACGTCTTGAAGCGACCCGTCAAAGGACAGCTTTCCGTCTTTCTTCGTGTCAATCCCGTCCAGATCCACCGTCCCGGCCGAAAAATGCGTTGCAACGCTGCCATCCGCCGCGATGATTGCGATATGGTTGTTCTCTTGCATGGTGACGACGATTTCACCGGCGGCATTCACATCGACAAATTCCGGCTCTGGATCAGTGGCACCAATGGTGGGCACGCCGGTCAGGTCAATTTTTTGCAATCCTGCGCAATTTAGCACGCCATCGCTCACCGGCACTTTGACAACAAACCCACCGGGCATTTGTGGCAAACCGCCATCACCCAAATCTTCGTCGCGCTCGTTTTCAATCGCCACCGTAACGAAAGAACCATCCTTGGCCACGGCAACAGAATCGGGCTGGCCACCCAGATCACAGGTCGTGACCTCGCTGCGCGATGCGATGTCGATGACATGCAGCGCACCGGAGGGCTGTGTATAGCTTTCGGATGTATTCACGCCCACGAAAGCGGTTTGGCCAATGATGGCAACGGAGGTCGGTTCGCCCGACATTTCCATCACGCCAAGCGGTTTGGGTGCGGCGGGGTCTGCGATATCAATCATGCCAATGACGCCAAGCGGGCTGTCGGTATAAACCAATGTCTGGCCATCCGCAGTAGCCGCGATGATTTCCGCAGAGGTTTCTTCCGCCGTGTTGTCAGCATTAGAGGGCACCGCGAACGCGGCCACCCGGTTGAAATTCATATCCGCAAAGGCTGGCAGCGCGGTGGTCAGGGCCAGCACAGCCCCAATTGATAATTTCAGCATATCTCACGTCCCCATCTGTGGTCGATGTTTTGGTTGACGCGATCCATCCCGCTGATTGGTAACGCCTGTGCTACAGCCAGGTGACACTTTGATGACCCAAAGTCAGAACATATGATATTTCTGCCCAAACCAAATCGGGCGCATGAGGGCATCGAACCCCCAAGCGCCCGGACCACAGGCCATGCGGCCTGCGTTCGCCGCCCTAAGGACCGACCGATTAGCTGATGATGTTATGGGCCGGACCATAGGGGAAGCCGGTGATGTTTTCACCCTCCTCTTCACCGATGACGACGATATCATGTTCACGGTAGCCACCAGCGCCGGGCTGCCCCTGTGGAATCGTCAGCATCGGCTCCATCGACACAACCATGCCCGGCTCTAGCACTGTGTCAATATCCTCACGCAGCTCCAACCCAGCTTCGCGCCCATAGTAATGCGACAACACCCCAAAGCTGTGCCCATAACCAAAACTACGATATTGCAGTAGGTCACGTTCGGCAAAAAGCGCATTGATTTGGGCCGTGATCTGATCACAGCGCGCACCGGGTTTCAGCAACGAGAGCCCCAGCTCATGCGCATCGACATTGGCCTGCCAGACCTGCAGCGCACGCGCGTCAGGTTCCCCCAGGAACAGCGTCCGTTCCAACGCAGTATAATAGCCAGAGATCATTGGAAAACAGTTCAGCGACAAAATATCGCCGTTTACCAGCACCCGCCCCGTCACAGGATTATGCGCACCATCTGTGTTCAGACCGGATTGGAACCACACCCATGTATCCCGATATTCGGCATCCGGGAAACGGCGTGCAATCTCAAGCTCCATCGCATCACGCCCGGCCATTGTCACATCGATTTCGCGCGCCCCAACGCGGATTGCATCGCGAATGGCTGCACCGCCAATATCGGCCACCTGCGCGCCGTGACGGATCAGATCAATTTCGGCGGCAGATTTGACCATACGCTGCGACATAGTGCCGGCGGAAATATCCATCCCACGCGCAGGCTTCAGAAATATGCCAAATTTTTCGGCCATGACCATCGTCAAATGATCGGCTTCACAGCCAATTGCCTTACCCTCGCCGATCACATGGGCTGCGGCACGCCAAAAATTATCGCGCTGCCAATCGGTATATGTCAGCGCCTGCCCATAGCTGCGCCGCCACGGCTGGCCTGCATCAATCCCCGCCGATACCACCACAGCCGTATCGCGCGTAACCACCAACCCATAGGGCCGACCGAACGCGCAATATAAAAAGCCGCTGTAATACGCCACATTGTGCATTGAGGTCAGCAAACACGCATCAAGGGAATGCAATTCCATCAGGTCGCGCAGCCCCTCCAGCCGGAGCTCATATTCCTGCGGCGAAAAAGGCAAAGCCGCTTTGTCACCGTTTTCAAAGCTGTAAAAATCTGGTCGCGTCATCACTGTCTCCATGCTGGGGCCGTGCAGACCCCGAAAGGTCCCGGCGTGCAGGACGACAAGGCCACCGCGTGACGACGCCATCGCCACGACCCATATGCGGAATTTGGCGCAAAGCCTGACCTGGTGCAATCGGATTTGAAACCCAGTGCGGCAAAAGTCACCAAACAGCAGCGAAGGGGGCGTCCCCGCCCCCTGCCTGATTACGTTTAGTCGCTTACATAGTCTTCCAGCGGCGGGCAGGTGCAAATTAGATTGCGATCCCCAAACACGTTATCGACCCGGCCAACGGGGGGCCAATATTTGTCCTCGCGGAACGAACCGGGCGGAAAGCACCCTTCCTCACGGGTATAGGCGCGGTCCCATTGTGTCACCAGATCCTTATAGGTGTGGGGGGCATGACGCAGCGGGCTGTCCTGCGCGGTGATATCGCCATTTTCAACGGCGCGAACTTCTTCACGGATTGCCAGCATCGCGGTGATGAACCGGTCCAGCTCGGCCTTGGTTTCCGATTCCGTAGGCTCAATCATCAATGTGCCCGCCACAGGGAAGGACATGGTCGGCGCGTGGAACCCATTGTCCACCAGACGCTTTGCCAGATCATCCACGCTCACGCCGACATCTGCGAAACCGCGCGTATCCACGATACATTCATGTGCCACACGGCCACGATTGCCCATGAATAGGATCGGGTAAGCACCTTTCAACCGCGCTGCCATGTAATTTGCATTCAAGATCGCAACACGCGTGGCCTGTGTCAGACCTTCCCCGCCCATCATCAGACAGTAGGCCCAAGAAATCAGCAAAATCGACGCAGACCCATAGGGCGCAGCCGAAACGGCACCATCCGACCCCTCGTCCGGGTGGCCGGGCAAATAGGGGGCCAAATGTGCGCCAACACCAATCGGGCCCATGCCCGGACCGCCGCCGCCATGGGGGATCGCGAAAGTCTTATGCAGGTTCAGATGGCTGACATCTGAACCGATTTTCCCCGGTTTGACCAAACCGACCAGCGCGTTCATATTCGCACCGTCCATATAGACCTGGCCGCCATGGTCATGCGTGATATCGCAAATCTGCTTTACCGTTTCTTCAAATACACCATGGGTAGAAGGATAGGTGATCATGCAGGCGGCAAGGTTATCGCCGGCCGCCTCTGCCTTGGCCTGAAAATCCTCTAGATCGACATCGCCATTGGGTGCGGATTTCACCACCACGACCTTCATCCCTGCCATCTGCGCCGAGGCAGGGTTGGTCCCATGCGCCGACACCGGGATCAGACAGATATTACGATGCCCCTCGCCACGACCACGGTGATAGGCGGCAATGGTCAACAAACCCGCATACTCACCCTGCGCGCCAGAGTTGGGCTGCATCGAAAACGCATCATACCCCGTGATTTCACACAGCTTATCGGTCAGATCTGCAATCGCCTCGTGATAGCCTTCGGCCTGATTGCGCGGCGCAAACGGGTGCAGCGCGCCAAATTCAGGCCAGGTGATCGGCATCATTTCCGCGGCTGCGTTCAGCTTCATCGTGCATGACCCAAGCGGGATCATCGCCCGGTCCAGCGCCAAATCACGGTCCGACAAGCGGCGCATGTAGCGCATCATCTCTGATTCCGCGCGGTTCATATGGAAGACCGGATGGGTCAGATAGTCGGACTGGCGCACCAGATCATCGCCAAAGCCACGTTCCACCTGTTCGGGCGCAGGCGCCGTAATTCCAAATGCATCCAGCAAGCGCACCAGCACATCGTCATCAGTCAGCTCATCGACCGAAATGCCAACCCGATCCGTGCCCACACGGCGCAGGTTGATCCCACGGTGACGCGCCGCAGCCATAATGCCTTGCTGTCCAACACCCACACGCACGGTCAACGTGTCGAAAAAGGCGCCGGGTTGAACATCCGCCCCTGCCGCCAAAAGCGCATCACGCAGGCGCACGGCCTGCCAATGCACCGTTTCTGCGATGGCGCGCAGGCCAACCGGGCCGTGAAACACCGCGTAGAACGAGGCCATAACCGCCAGCAAAGCCTGCGCTGTGCAGACGTTCGATGTCGCCTTTTCACGGCGAATATGCTGCTCACGGGTTTGCAATGACAGCCGATAGGCCTTGTCCCCATGGCTATCGACAGACACACCGACGATCCGGCCAGGCATGGACCGTTTCAACCCATCCGCACAGGCCATAAACGCGGCATGCGGACCACCATAGCCCATTGGCACGCCAAACCGCTGCGCCGAGCCAACCGCAATATCGGCGCCCATCGCGCCCGGCTCTTTCAACACGCATAGCGCCAGAAGGTCGGTCGCCATTACCGCGATGGCCTTGGCCGCATGCAGCGCCTCGCATTGGGCGGTAAAGTCGCGCACATCGCCATAGGTGCCGGGATATTGAAAAATCGCCCCGAACACATTTTCCGCCACCAGCGTCGAAGGATCAGCAACGATCACCTCAAGGCCCAGTGGCTCTGCCCGGGTCTTGATGACAGAGATGGTTTGCGGGTGACAGTTCTCATCAACAAAGAAAGCCCGCGCCTTGGATTTTGCACCACGCTGCGCCATCGCCATAGCTTCGGCGGCGGCCGTGGCCTCATCCAGCAACGATGCGTTGGCGACAGGCAGGCCGGTCAGGTCTGACACCATCGTCTGGAAATTCAGCAAAGCTTCCAGACGGCCCTGCGCGATCTCTGGCTGATAGGGGGTATAAGCCGTATACCATGCCGGATTTTCTAAAATATTGCGCTGAATGGCCGGCGGGGTGACCGTGCCATAATAGCCCTGCCCGATCAGCGAGGTCATCACCCGGTTTTTGCCCGCAACACCGCGCATCTTTTCCAATAGGCGATATTCCGACAGCGGCTCCCATGACAGTGGCGTTTCCTGTCGGATTGCCTTTGGCACGGTCTCATCAATCAGCGCATCTAGCGACGGTGCGCCGACCGCCTTTAGCATCTCTTCCATCTCACTGGGGGACGGGCCGATATGGCGACGATGGGCGAAATCATAGGTCTTATAGGCAGAGGGCGTGAAGGGCATCGCAATCGGGCTTTCAGCACATAAACGGCAAAGAGGAGGAGAAGGGGCATCGAACAGCGCCCCGGCATGGGGCGCTGCGATCATTTGCGGCAGATCACATCAGCCGATGAAGTCCTTATAGGCGTCTTCATCCATCAACGTCTCAAGCTGCTCCATATCGTCGAGCTTCATCTTGAAGAACCAGCCTGCCTCCATCGGGTCGTCATTGACCAGGGCCGGATTGTCGACCAGCCCGTCATTGATCTCGACAATTTCCCCATCACAGGGGGCAAGGATATCCGACGCGGCCTTGACGGATTCGATCACGCTGATCTCATCGCCTTTGGCAACTTTGGTTTCAGGTTCGGGCAATTCGACAAACACCACATCGCCAAGCTGTTCAGATGCGTGTTCTGTGATTCCGACGACAACCAGATCGTCTTCCACACGCAGCCATTCGTGCTCTTCGGTAAATTTGATGCTCATGACGGTCCTCAACGTTTGTAAGAGTGGGGATGGAAAGGCAGGGCGGCGACGCTACAGGGCAATCGCTTTCCCCGAACCTCACCGAATAACATGGTGCCAACGGCGGTGTCAGCAGGCAGATAGGCCATTGCCATGGGCGCATTGATCGATGGCCCAAACCCGCCAGAAGTGACGGTGCCAATCGGCGCTCCGCCTTCGGCCTCGGCATAAAGCATCACGCCTTCGCGCATCGGGGCGCGGGTTTCGGGCCGCAGCCCCATCCGCATACGGGCAGGACCATTGTCCAGCTCGGCCAAGATACGATCCGCACCGGGGAACCCACCTTCACGGGCGCCACCTGTGCGGCGCGGCTTTTGGATCGCCCAGGCCAGACCGGCCTCAACCGGGGAGGTCTGCGTATCGATGTCATGGCCATACAGACACAAGCCTGCCTCCAGCCGCAAACTGTCGCGCGCCCCCAAGCCGATCATTTCGACTTCGGGTTCATTCAGCAACGCCCGCACGAACCCTTCGGCATGTGCATCTGGGACCGAAATTTCATAACCATCTTCACCGGTATAGCCAGAGCGCGACACCCAAAGCGTCACACCCGACCATGTGAATTCGGCCACATCCATAAACCGCATCTGCGCCACATCAGGCACATGGCGCGACAGCGCAGCCACTGCCGATGGGCCTTGCAAGGCAATCAAAGCGCGATCTTCGATCACAGTCACCTGGGGCAGATGTGCACGCAGATGGTCGATATCGGCCTGGGCGCAGCCCGCATTAACGACCAAGAACAGATGATCGGATTTACGGGCAATCATCAGATCGTCCAAAATCCCACCCGCATCATTGGTGAAAAACCCATAGCGCTGACGGCCCTGTGCCAAGCCGGCGATGGACACCGGGATAAGCGCTTCAAGCGCTTCGATGGCCGATAGCGGTACGATCACCTGTCCCATATGCGACACATCGAACAATCCGGCCTTCTGGCGACAATGTTGATGTTCTTTCAGCACGCCTAGCGGATATTGCACAGGCATTTCCCAACCGGCGAAGGGCACCAGACGCGCCCCCAATTCGACATGCAGATCGAACAGACCTGTGCGACGCAGTTCAGCCATACGGCCTCCCTTTTATGATGCTGCCGGAGTGTCCGGCATCGAAAATTAGGGCCGCGAATGCGACCTGCTCGATGCCCCCTCTGTCCATACCCATTGCGATTGCTAGGGCGCCTGAGATCGTTATCCCTTCGGCGGACCGCTTATCACGGCCTCTCTCCAGAGTTCTTATCAGCGCGGTCCCTTGCGCCTGAGAGTTTACCGGGGCGGTTGCTCCTTCGGCACCGGGCGGACCCGGATTCTCCCGCTGCTGACAGATATTTCCTAGCCCGGCGTGCCGCCATGAGACAAGCGGAAAATCCGTATTCGACCTATCACGGACCAAATCCGACACCGCCATGCTATTTATGCCGCCGATTACGCCATCTTGCAGGTGCATCACGTCGCCAGAGCGGCCAAGATCGTGCATGCGCCGTCGCCCCAGCGCGCAAAAAAAAATCAACGCACGATGCGCGCCCCCTCTTGCCGAAATCGTTTCAGCACGCTAGCCAAGGGGCGGTCGCGGGCATGGCGGAATGGTAGACGCAAGGGACTTAAACTCCCTCGAACTTAGTTCGTGCGGGTTCGACTCCCGCTGCCCGCACCACTCCCCGCATCATTCCAAAGTATGAACGCAAAACCACCGCACAGAATTGCGCTGGCTTGGCATGGCGCCACATAATAACGCCGGAATTATCTGGGGGGAAATCACGCCGTGGCGTCCGCCAAAGCTTTCCACCGCCGCGGGCCAAATTGCAACGCAAGCGATTGTAGCGGCGCGGACTACCCGGGTATTAGCAAAAAAGGGCGGCCCCGAAGGCGCCGCCCAATCTGTTAGCCATTCATCCGAATGCGTGCGTTCGTTGGATCATGCGGGCTGTCCTCGGTCACGACAGCATCCCATTCTTGCAGCTGGATTTTGACCTTTAATCTGGTGCCCGGCGCCGCCAAATCAGGGCGCACATAGCCCATACCGATGGATTTTCCGAAGGCGACCGACCAACCACCCGAGGTCAAACGGCCAATTTTTGCACCGTCATGGAACAGTGCCTCACGGCCCCAGGGATCGGCATCTTGCGGCCCGTCGATCAATAGCGTGACGCATTTGGATCGAATGCCCGTCTTCAGCATCGCGGCCTTGCCGGTGAACTCTTTTTCAAGATCCACGAACCGGTCCAGCCCCGCCTCCAGTGGCGTTGCATCCCGGCCCAGCTCATTGCCAAACGCGCGGTAAGATTTTTCCTGTCGAAGCCAGTTTTGCGCCCGCGCACCGACCAGTTTCATGCCATGCGGTTCGCCTGCTTTTACAAGCGCGTTCCACAGATAGCGCGAGAATTCGATTGGGAAGTGCAATTCCCATCCCAGCTCCCCGGTATAGGCCACACGCACCGCACGCACGGGGCACATGCCCAATTCGATATTGCGCATCGACAGCCACGGAAAACGTTTGTTCGACAAAACCGTTGCCGCATCGGCATCCACGACCAGCGCATTCAGAATGTCGCGTGCTTTTGGACCCGCCAGCGCAAAGACACCCCATTGCGTGGTGATGTCATGAATGTCGATATACTCACCACCACCCGCCCGGAAATCTTCGGCAGACTTTTTCAGGTAATCGGCGTCATAATCGGTCCACGCCCCGGCGGAGATCAGATAATATTCATCCTCCGCCAAGCGCACGATGGTATATTCGGTCCGGGTCGTGCCCGCCTGAGTCAACGCATAGGTCAGGTTGATACGGCCAATCTTGGGCAATTTATTACAGGTAAACATGTCCAAAAATGCGGTGGCGCCGGGGCCGCGCACCAGATGTTTGGTAAAGGCCGATGCGTCGATCAGGCCAGCGGTTTCGCGGATCGCTTCCGCCTCCGCTTTGGCATAGGGCCACCACCCGCCCCGGCGGAACGATCGGGTATCGTGATCGAATGTCGCATCCGCATCCAGCGGGCCGTAATAATTCGGACGTTCCCAGCCATTCACCTGCCCCATCTGGGCACCTGCGGCAATCTGCGCATCGTAATTGGGCGTGGTGCGCAAAGGCCGGGCTGCGCCGCGTTCCTCATCCGGGTGATGCAGCACATAGACATGCTCATAGCATTCTTCGTTCTTCTGTGCGGCCCATTCATTCGTGATCCATTGCCCATAGCGTTTGGGATCGAGCGACGCCATGTCGATCTCGGCCTCGCCCTCGACCATCAGCTGTGCAAGGTAATATCCGGTGCCGCCCGCCGCTGTGATGCCAAAGCTAAACCCCTCAGCAAGCCACATATTGCGCAGTCCGGGTGCAGGACCGACCAGCGGATTCCCATCAGGCGTGTAACAGATCGGGCCGTTAAAATCATCCTTCAGCCCGGCGGTTTCCGTTGTCGGGATCCGGTGGATCATCGACATATATTCCTCTTCGATCCGTTCCAGATCCAGCGGGAACAAATCCGCACGGAACGTATCCGGCACGCCAAAACGGAAACAGGACGGCGCGTTGCGCTCATATGGGCCAAGGATCCAGCCGCCACGTTCTTCGCGGACATACCATTTCGCATCAGCGTCGCGCAGCACAGGATGTTCCGCCCCGCCTTCAGCGCGGTATTTCACCAATGCCGGGTCGGGTTCAGTGACAATGAACTGATGTTCCACCGGGATCGCCGGGATTTTAATGCCCAGCAATTGCGCCGTGCGCTGAGAATGGTTGCCGGTGGCAGTCACAACATGTTCGGCGTGAATATCGATCATCTCACCAGAGCCGACCAAATTGCCGCCTTTATCGATCATCTTCTCCAGCGTCACAATCCATTCGGACCCGGTCCAATGATAGGCGTTCACCTGTAGCTTGCGCACGATGTCCACACCACGCTGGCGCGCCCCTTTGGCCATTGCCTGGGTCACATCTGCGGGGTTGATATATCCATCTTGTGGATGGAATAGTGCGCCTTTCAAATCTTCGGTGCGCAACAGCGGCCAACGATCTGCAATTTGCACCGGTGTCAAAAATTCATGATAGACATCGGCCGTTTCCGCCACCGATGAATACAGCATATATTCATCCATCCGCTCTTGCGTTTGGGCCATGCGCAAATTGCCACAGATAGAAAAACCGGCGTTCAGCCCCGTTTCCGCTTCCAGCGTTTTGTAGAAATCGACAGAGTATTTATGAATATGCGTTGTCGCATAGGACATGTTGAACAAGGGCAACAGACCCGCCGCATGCCAAGTTGACCCTGCTGTCAGCTCGTCACGCTCCACCAACATTACATCGGCCCAACCGGCCTTGGCCAGATGATAGGCAATTGAACAACCGACGGCACCGCCACCGACCACCAAAGCTTTGACATGGGTTTTCATCGGTGCGCGACTCCTTGGACCGTGTTTCGCCCAATCTGCGTCACAAGCAGGTAAACGCGTTGCCATCTTGGCGACATTTAGCAGCCAAAAACGACATTCCTTTCAATTGACAGATAGAATGGACTGCTGCGCTGCGGCGTTTACCATTTAGTTAGGAAATAGGTGCTGGAACCGCAGAATCAGCGTAGCTTAAGCTTATCGTAACACTCTGGCGTGTTACCGTTTCTCAGTTATATGGTGTTTCATGTTACTCCAAAATATTCTTCCCGCCCTGCCCACCGCAGCGACCTCCTCTAACGCGTCTTCTGCACAAGAGAACACCGCAGCACAGGCGGCAACCGCCGCACCGGTTGAGGCACAGCAGGTTGATCAAGTCGTTGCAGCCCCGGCCGCCACAGATGCCGACAACAACACCAACAGCCGCACACAACTGCCCGCAGGCGGCGTGACCACCGCGGAAAACAGCGTTACGGCCCAGGTCAGCGCCGATACAAGCGCGGCACAAGCCCGCCAATCCTATGGCCAGTCCCAAGGCGGTGAAGACCTGGCGCGCGCCCGGGCCGAAGCCCAAACAGGGGCCGCCCGTTTTGCCCAGATGATGGACGCCATGAGCACCGCACCACAGACACGCGCTCTGGGGCTTGAACCGGCGGAAGATACTGAAACCTCAAATGTGACACAAAAGCAGGTCGATGACGCCTATAGCGCCTTGGCCCCCAGCGCAGCCGATGACAGCCAGACCGGCGGATTTCAGGTCTATGACCAAGAGGGCCTTGTAAGCTCTTCGCTTCACATGAGCGTCTAACACGTTACAACGACTTCTGTTTTGGTTCCAAGTGGTCTTCTGAACTTTAGTTGATCGACGGAAATGAAACCTTTCCCGGTGGCTGCGCATTGAGCAGCCATACAGGGAAGACGACAACGAACGTCTTCCGGAAAAATTGGGAGAGATACAGATGAAAAAGCTTCTTGCAACCACCGCACTTGGTCTTCTTGTTGCTATGCCCGTGACCGCTCAGACAGCGTCGACGGACACCTCCGTTCAGGCAGATGCCACCACGAAAATGGCGACATCTTCTGACACGTTCTATGAAGGTGTGTCCGGCGCGGTGATGGCATCCGACTTTATTGGCAAACGCGTTTATGCCGCCGAAACCGGCGCGGATGACACGACCGAATACACCGAAGCGGATGCGAATTGGGACGATATTGGTGAAATCTCTGATGTCATCATTTCGACCGATGGCGATGTGGAAGCCGTGTTGGTCGACGTGGGCGGTTTCTTGGGCATCGGTGAGAAAACCGTTGCTGTAAACCTGTCCTCGCTGGACATGGTATCGGATGGTGATGACGCCGATGACTATTTCATCGTTATGACTGGCAACCGCCAAGCCCTTGAAGATGCACCAGCGTTCAACCCTGATTGGGACGAAATGAAAGCAGGCATGGGCGAAGCTGTTGACACAGCACAGACCAAAGCCGCCGCTGCAGGGGCAGCCGTGGGTGCGGCAGCAGACAATGCGGGTGACAAGATTGCCTCGGCCACAGACAAGGCGGCTGACTGGACCAAAGAACAGGCCGCCGATGCAGAAGCTGCGATGGATAACGCCGGCGACGACGTTGCCGCGACGGCTGATGATATGACCACTGATATGATGTCGGCTGATTGGTCGGATATGACCGCCGAAGAGCTGACAGGTGAAACCATCTATGGTGCCAATGACGAGAAAGTCGGGACTGTGGATGAGGTGGTTGTAGACGACCAGATGAAAGTGACCGATGTGATCGTTGATGTAGGCGGTTTCCTGGGTCTTGGTGCCAAACAAGTTGCCTTGACGCCAGATCAGCTGGAGCTGATGCAAAGCGACACTGGTATCACAGTCCATGTTTCGGCCACAGAAGATGAGCTGAAAGCAATGCCTGAATACAAAAGCTAAGGCCACTACCGCCGAAAGCTTCGATACCAAAAATTTGGCCCGGAACGCTTTGCGCGTTTCGGGCTATTTTACGTCTAAACCAAGTTATGAAGCGGGATAGGTGATCTGTGATGCCCAAACGGTACGTGCTTCTTTCCCGCGCAAATTGCGAAGCCGCAGCACCTTTTGCGTTGTCATTACAGCCCCGCAGCGACTGATCAGATCGGCAGCATAGGGGGCTTGGGGCGCACGATCCAACACCAGAATATCACGGCCACATTCTGTGGTGTGTTGCTGATCTGATCGGTGCAGAAGCACCTGCCCGACCAGCCACGGATCACCTGACAGCGCCGCGCCCGCAGCCTGTGCGGCCACCTGCTGCGCAAAGCCTGGCGCATCGTTATTTTGCCGCGCAGGCAGATACACCAATGTCACATACAGGCCCACCGTTACCGTCAAGGCCACCACAGCCGCCGCACCGCCAATCCTTTTGACCATCACGCACGCTGCCCCCGCGTACAGCCAAACCCCTGCCCCCATCGCAATTGGCACCGAGAGCGGCAGCAGCCAACGCGGACTGATCCGACTGGCCCCGGCCACCACGGCCCCAAACAGCAACAGCGCAAGCCCGACCACACCCGCAAGGCCCAGAAATCTGGCCGTCCAGTCAATGGCCGCGCTGCGGGGGGCGGGCGGTTTGGGCTTTGGCAGCCAATTCAGGATCGCCACCACAATCGCCAATAGAAGAAGCGCACCGATCACCCCTTCACCCAAGGCCAAAATCGGCGCGAATGGCCCCTCTGTCCCGCCACGATAGAATTTTGAGCCAGACGCCAAGGCCCGGTCTTGATGGGCCATGATCCACAGATAGGATGGGGCGACACAGATCGCCGCGACGCCAATCGCCGCCGCACAACGCAATCTGCGCAACGGTATGAATCCCGCAGCCGATGGCCGTGCCACCATCAACGCCCCTACCAGCCCGAGCAAAAGCAAAAAGATGTTGGCTTTCGACAGTCCCGCCGCGCCCAGCGCCAGACCCAACCAAAGATAATCGCGCCACGCGCCCCGGCGCAAAACCCCGGCCAACGCCCAAATGACAATCATTACGGCCGCGATCACCGCAACCGAATGCGTCAGGCTGCGCTGTGCTTCCCATAACACATCAGGCAAAAACACCGGCGCCACCCCACCACAAATGGCCGCATTCGTGCTGCCCGTTAAACGGCGCAGCCCTGCAATGCCAAAAGCGAAACCGGCAAATAGCAGCGCAAATTTCAGCCCCGCAATACTGCCTACACAGACGCCGAAAATGTAAAACACGCCATATTGCAGCCAATTATACAACGGGAATTGCGCGCCATAGCCCCATGCCAAATGCTGCGCATTCAGCACCATTTCGGCCTCGTCCAGTTCCAACCCTGGACCGGCCATCAGCCGGATTGTAAAACTGATGGCAAAATAGAAAGCGAGCGCAAGAAGAACTCTGCGCTCGCTTGATGTCGATTGAAGCATGTTCAAACCATTGAGGGAACGACCAGATCCGGTGGGCGATGCCCGTCAGCAAAGGTCTTGACGTTGATAATGACCTTTTCGCCCATTTCCGAACGCCCTTCAATCGTCGCCGAGCCCATATGCGGCAAAAGAACGACATTGGGCAATTCGCGCAGGCGTGGGTTGATTTCGTGGCGGCCTTCAAACACATCCAGCCCCGCACCCGAAATTTCGCCCGCCCGCAGCATCCGGGTCAACGCGTTTTCATCAATCACTTCACCCCGAGATGTATTGACGATCACCGCCTCGGGTTTCATCAGCTTCAGCCGTCGCGCATTCAGCAGGTGAAAGGTCGATGGGGTGTGCGGGCAATTGACCGACACGACATCCATCCGGCTAACCATCTGGTCCAGACTTTCCCAATAGGTCGCTTCCAGCTCGGCTTCGACCTCCGGGCGCAGACGTTTGCGATTGTGGTAATGGATCTGCATGCCAAAGGCGCGCGCACGCCGTGCAACGGCCTGACCAATCCGCCCCATGCCTAGGATGCCCAGACGTTTCCCGCCGATCCGCCCCCCCATATAACCGGTCGGAGACCAGCCCTCCCAGCGGCCGGTCTGCATGGTGGCAAGGCCTTCTGGAATCCGGCGTGTCACCGCCAGAACCAGCGCCATCGTCATATCGGCGGTATCTTCGGTCACGACGCCGGGCGTATTGGACACAAGCACGCCGCGCTGACGCGCAGAGGCCACATCAATATGGTCCACACCGGCACCGTAATTCGCGATCAGCTTTAGCTTCTCACCGGCCTGCGCCAGCATTGGCGCATCAATTTTATCGGTGATACAGGGCACGATCACATCTGAACGCGCCATTGCCGCGACCAGCTCCTCACGGCTCATCGGCTTATCACCCTCGCGAAGTTCGACATCGAACAGCTCTTTCATCCGGGTCTCAACGACCTCAGGCAATCGTCGCGTGACGACAACACTTAAACGTTGGGCAGGCATGGCGAAGCCTCCTCTCTTCCAACTCTTCGTTCTTAGGTGCAAACTGCCTCTCTAAGGGCCGAAACACAAGGCCCGATCGGCAGGAAATGGCAATATTTAGCACTTTTTGCGCAACTTTGTTGCGCTGCGAGCGCAAAACTTTCGGGGCTTAATGATGAGAATTACAGTTTCAGGTCTGCGGCTGGTCGCCCTATCGCTCTCGGTTAGCATGGGGTTTATGGCGATTCCCGGCAAGATGGCAGGGGCACAAACACAGCCTGCTGCACCTGCAGCACAAATAACAGGCCCTAAACGCGGACCGGTGACCAATTTGCCTTTGCCGCGCTTTGTGTCGCTGAAAGGTTCCGAAGGGAACGCACGTCGCGGGCCGTCCCTGTCGCACCGAATCGACTGGGTGTTCAAACACACCGGTATGCCCCTGCGTGTTACAGCCGAATTCGGGCACTGGCGCCGTGTCGAGGACCGCGATGGCGCGGGTGGTTGGGTCCATTATTCTCTGATTTCCGGTGTGCGCACGGTCATCATCGAAAATGATATGACAGAATTAAAATCCCGCCCTGACGCCAGCGCATCGGTTGCAGCCTTGGCAGAAGCCGGCGCAATCCTAAGATTAGGGCAATGCACAATTGATTGGTGTGAGATCAGCGCAGACGGCGCGGATGGCTGGGTTCAAAAAACCGCTATCTGGGGTGTCGGGGCGGATGAACTGCGTGACTGACATGGCACGCTAAGTTAGGACGGAAAACCCGGCGCGACTCAGTCGCCCATCACAACAGGAGGGCCTTCCCAATGCCCTATAGTGACGAAGACAAGCGACTGAACCTATCTGCTGGAATTGCTTCGGTCAGCGTGGCCGCATTGCTGGTCAGTATGAAGCTATGGGCGCTGTGGCAAACCGGGGCTGTGTCCATTGGGGCGTCGCTGGCCGATAGTGCGATGGATCTGCTGATTTCCATGGCGGGACTATGGACGATCTTATACGCCGCCCGCCCTGCCGATGACGACCATGCTTTTGGCCATAGCTCTGCCGAGGATCTGGTATCCCTGGGTCAGGCAGTCTTTGTGACCGGATCGGCCATCGCGATCATCGTTGCCTCCCTGCGCCGATTGACCGCAGATACTGCGCCCGAACTGATGTCTGAGGGGGCCGGTATCATTGTAATGGCGCTATCAGCCCTGGTGACGGGTGGGCTGGTGCTTTGGCAATCGCGTGTGGCCAAGCGGACGGGCAATAAGGTCGTGTCCGCTGATATGTTGCATTACATCGGGGATTTTTTGCCAACCATCGGTGCGATTATCGCCCTTTATGGTGCGCGGCAATTCGGTTGGACATGGTTGGACCCTGTTGTCGGCCTTATCGCGGCGGCTGTAATGCTGCGCGGCGCGATCAAGATCGGCTGTGCGGGGTGGAATGCCCTGATGGACCGCGCGGCGGATCCTGAAACCTTGCAAGGTATCACCGATATTGTCAGCAACTGGCCACAGGTGCACGCGTTCCATGATCTAAAAACCCGCACCGCAGGTCCAAAGCTGTTCGTGCAATTGCACCTAGAGCTGGACGGGGCCCAAAGCCTGAACCAAGCCCATGAAATCGCCGCACAGTTAAAGCGCGCCATTATCGAGGCCTATCCCCAGGCCGATGTCATCATTCACAAAGATGTTTGGGACCCAACGCGGCCTTAATCAAAAGCTGTGGACGAGATCAAAGGTTGCAGGTCTGTGCACAGATGCACTGGCCCCTTTCGTTCGCGCATGCTAGCGATTTTGCATGATCGCGATTTTTCTACAAACTTTACCGTTTTTTGCCCTGATCGGGCTGGGCTGGTTTGCCGGGCGGATTAAGTTTTTTCCGCCCCAAGCCACCGCCTATCTGACGAAATTCGTATTTTTCTTCCCGCTTTCAGCGATGCTGTTCCAGTTCACCTCCACATTGGACATCGAATCCCTGTTCGATCCGGCGTTCGTCGCCGCTTATGTGCTGGGCTCGGTTGTCCTATGGTTGGTCGGCTTTGGCGTGGCACGCACCCGGGGCGAGCCCATCTCGCTTGCTGCGATGGAGGCCCACACCGGCATGACTGGCAACACCGGTTTTTTGGGCGTGCCAATGTTGGCGGCGATTTTGGGCGAACGTGCGGTCGGACCGATTTTGATGGTGCTTACATCTGATTTGGTGATTTTTGCCGCGTTGATCACCATCGTCATCACCGGATCACGTCAAGGCCGTATCGCGGTAGCCCCGATTGCACTGGGACTGATCAAGAACCCGATGATCGTGTCGATGGGGGCAGGCATGATCTGGTCTGTTCTGCATCTGCCGATGCCTCAACCTTTGCTGCAAATGGTAACAATTTTAGGGGCCGCAGCCACCCCCGGTGCGCTGTTTGCGATTGGTGCCACACTGGCAACATTGCGACTGACCCGATTGGGCCCTGCGATCTGGCTTTCGGGCGTTAAACTGATTTTGCATCCGCTGGCCGTGGCCGCAACATCGCTGCTGATCTTTGGGGTTGATCCATTCGCAGCCGGCGTGATGATCGGGGCCAGCGCGCTACCGGTGGCGGGCAATGTTTACATGCTCGCCCAACATTATAATGTTGGCACTGAACGTGTTTCGGCCGCGATTTTCGTATCAACCGCTTTCAGCATCCTGACCTTGCCTTTCGTGCTGTCCTGGGTTCACGGCTAGGCCAAAGGATATGCGGACAGACCTTCGTTGTTTCCTCACCCAGACCCCGGCGCCAAACGCGCCCCATGTGATCCATAACCAATGAAACGGATCAGGTCGCGCAATAAAGATGCGGTAAAGATACTGCGGTTTGCCACGGCCTTGATCACATCTAGATAGAACGGAGACCGCCATGCGGACCATCTCAGAAAATCGGTGCTTTGAAGGCGTTCAAGGCGTATATGCGCATTCCTCTACATCCACCGGCTGTGACATGACCTTTGGTCTGTTCCTTCCCCCCGACGCGCAAGACGGGCCGGTTCCGGTTCTGTGGTATCTGTCAGGGCTGACCTGCACCCATGAAAATGCCATGAGCAAAGCAGGCGCACAGGCCTATGCTGCAGAAGCCGGAATCGCGTTGATTTTCCCCGACACCTCGCCGCGCGGCGATGATGTTGCAGATGATGAGGCCTATGATCTGGGCAAAGGCGCAGGGTTTTATGTCAATGCTACCCAAGACCCTTGGGCGAAACATTTCAAAATGTGGGATTATCTGGCCGAAGAGCTGCCCGCCGTTGTGGCAGAGCATTTCGCGCTGGATATGGAACGTCAGGCGATAACCGGCCATTCCATGGGCGGGCACGGTGCACTGACATTGGCAATGCGTCAGCCGGGGCGGTTTCGTTCGGTATCGGCCTTTGCACCCATAGCACAGCCCACACATTCCGATTGGGGCCGCAAACAGTTAAACGCCTATCTGGGCCCAGATGAAGGCGCGTGGCTTGACCATGATGCCACCCATCTGATGACCCAATTGGGTTTCGATGGCGAGGTTCTGGTAGATCAAGGCGATGCGGACCAGTTCCTGGATCTTTTGCGGCCAGAGGCCTTGGCGCAGGCGATGGCAGCCCGGCGTCAGCCCGGCACATTCCGCATGCAGCACGGCTATGATCACAGCTATTATTTCGTGGCCAGCTTTATTCCAGATCATATTGATTTTCACGCTCAGGCGCTGTGGAAATGATCTATATTGATGCCGATGCCTGCCCCGTCAAAGCCGAGGCCGAAGCCATCGCTACGCGGTTGAACATCGGGTTGCGGCTCGTGTGCAACGGCGGGCTGCGCCCCTCTGCCAACCCTTTGGTCGAAATGATATATGTGCCTGATGGCCCGGATGAGGCCGACAAATGGATCGCAGATCAGGTAGGGCCGGGCGATGTGGTGATCACCGCAGATATACCGCTGGCCGCACGCTGTATCGAACATGGGGCGCGGGTGTTGAAACATGATGGCGATCCCCTGACCGAGGCCAATATCGGCAACGTCTTGGCAATGCGCGACCTGATGACCGATCTGCGCTCGGCCGATCCGTTCCGTCAAGGCGGCGGCAAGCCGTTTTCCAAGGCGGATCGGTCCCGTTTCATGATGGCGCTGGACCGTGTCGCGCGCGCTGCACAAAAGGACAAACCCAATGGTTAAGGCGGTGATTTTCGACATCGGCAATGTCTTGATCGAATGGCAGCCCGAACGTCACTATGATGCCATCATCGGGGAAACCGCGCGGCGGGCTATGTTTTCACAGGTCGATCTGCATGGGATGAATGACACCGTGGATCGCGGCGGTGATCTTGCCACGGAGGCCAGAAAATACGCCGCCGCCCATCCGCAATGGCATGATGAGATCCTGCGCTGGCATAGCGATTGGCATATGATGGCCTCTCCTGAAATCCCGCATTCGGTCCGGCTGCTGCGCGCGCTCCGCACCAAAGGCGTCCCAGTCTTTGCGCTGACAAATTTCGGCACAGGCACATTCGCCACCGCCCAGAAAACCTATCCTTTCTTGCAAGAGTTCGACAAATTCTATGTCTCGGGCGCGATGAAAGTGATCAAGCCTGATACAAAGATCTATCAAATGGTCGAGGCAGATTGCGCGATTGACCCCGCACAGCTGCTGTTCACAGATGACCGCGCCGATAATATCGCCGCTGCCGCCCAGCGCGGTTGGAACACCCATTTGTTTGAAGGCCCCGCCGGATGGGCCGCGCGGATGGTCGCCGAGGGGCTTTTGACACACAGTGAGGCACAATGACCCAGTATCGCACCGCACCGCCCGACATCATCGGCCCAGAGGTTGAGCCGCATCTGAACTGGATCGCCCTGACCGACGCGATGGAGGCCGGGCACCGCCTGCCCCGTGCCGAAGTGGCCGACAGCTTCTTGTATCGCGGGAAAGACACGCTGTTGACACGCTCTGCCTGGATTGATGGGCTGGGGCTTGCCATCAAACCCGCCTCGGTCTTTCCCGGCAACCCCAACAATGGCGTGCCGATGGTCAATGGCGCCGTCAATTTGCTAAACGACACGACCGGTCAACTGGAAGCGATTGTCGATTTTCATCTGGTCACGAAATGGAAAACCGCAGGGGACAGCCTGCTGGCGGCACGGAAATTGGCACGCCCGGATGCCGAACGCATTTTGATCTGTGGGGCGGGCAATGTTGCCCAATCCATGATCGCCGCTTATTCCGCAGCCTTCCCCGGTGCCCGATTTACGCTTTGGAATCGAACCCCCACCAAAGCAAAAGCACTGGCCGATGTCACAGGCGCCAGCGTGGCTGACGATCTTTCCCGCGCCGTGGGCCAAGCCGACATCATCGCGACAACCACAATGGCCATGACACCCTATCTGCAGGGCGAATGGCTAAGCCCTGGCACCCATCTGGACCTGATTGGAGCCTATCGCCCCGATATGCGAGAGGTCGATGACACTGCGTTGACACGCGCGCGGCTGTTTGCCAATGCACGGGCCACCACAATCCATGATATTGGCGAATTCCGGGATCCGATCGCCCGCGGCGTCATCACGCAATCAGATATCATTGCGGATTACTATGACATTGCCAGTGGCCAATTTGCACGCCAATCGGAAGATGAGATCACCTTATGTAAAAACGGCGGTGGTGCGCATCTGGATTTGATGACCGCCCGTTATATCCTGAATGCATGGCGCGGGCGTTAATGCAAACAGGCGGCCCGAGGGCCGCCTGAATTTGGCAAAATATCTGCCGGGTTCACACCTGACGAGAGCGCACCATACCCATGATATCACGGGTCTTTTCGACGACAGGGCGGGCGATAGCATCCGCCCGTTCCGCGCCTTGACCCAAGATCCGGTCAATTTCTGCCGGGTCATCCATAAGGCGCTTCATCTCACCCGAAATCGGCGCCAGCACCGATACAGCCAGATCAGCAAGCGCAGGTTTGAAATCCCCAAACCCGCGCCCTGCGAATTCGGCCACAACCTGTGACGGGGTCTGTTCTGCCAGTTCGGCATAGATATTCACAAGGTTTCGCGCCTCTGGCCGCTCTGCCAAACCATCGATTGTCTCTGGCAATGGTTCAGCATCGGTGCGCGCCTTGCGCAGCTTTTTGGCAATCGTATCAGCATCATCTGTCATATTGATCCGGCTGGCATCCGCAGGGTCGGATTTCGACATTTTCTTTGACCCGTCGCGCAGGCTCATGACGCGGGCCGCAGCACCTTCGATCAGCGGCTCTGGCGCTGGGAAATGGTCCACGCCGAAATCATGATTGAACTTGGCAGCGATATCGCGTGTCAGCTCCACATGCTGTTTTTGATCATCCCCCACCGGCACCATCGTCGCCTGATAGACCAGAATATCGGCCGCCATCAGCGCCGGATAGGCATACAGCCCCAGCGACGCTTTCTCGGCGTTCTTGCCTGCCTTGTCCTTGAACTGGGTCATCCGGTTCATCCAGCCAAGCCGCGCGACGCAGTTCAGAAGCCAACCAAGCTCTGCATGCGCGCCAACCTGTGATTGGTTGAACAGGATGGATTTCACCGGATCAATCCCGGATGCAAGAAAGGCAGCAGCCGCTTCGCGGGTCTGGCGTTTCAGGGCATCGGGGTCTTGCCAGACCGTGATCGCGTGCATATCCACAAGACAGTAGATCGTTTCGATCCCCTCATCTTGTTTTTGCACAAAGCGCTTCAGCGCCCCCAGATAATTGCCCAGTGTCAAATTCCCCGAGGGCTGAATCCCCGAGAAGATGCGTGGCGTAAAACTGGCGTTCAAGACTTCGGTCTGGTCAGACATTGCAGGTATCCTTGGCGGCTTCTGAAAATGGCCTTAACACTCAGGCTGGTAAAAAGGCCTACGCTCGCTTATCTCCAAATTCAAAGCAAGGTCAACCGGAGCCCGATATGCAGGGATATGATGAACGCCCGATCAACCCATTGCCAATGGTCGTCTGGCTGCTATGCGCCCCGATCTTGGCGGGGGAAATTTTATTCGGGCTGGCGGGCTCTGGTATCCTGGGGCCGCAAGCCGCCGGATGGCGATTGGATGCGCTGCAGCGCTTCGCCTTCGATCCTAATATTTTGCGCGCTATGGCCGATCAGAATATCTGGCCGTGGCAACAGGTCATACGCGTGATTACCTACCCGTTCTTCCATGCCAATTTCACGCAGGCGCTGTTCGTGCTGGTCTTTGTGCTGGCGCTTGGCAAAATGGTCGGCGAAGTGTTTCGCGGCTGGGCCGTGGCAGCGGTGTTTTTTGGCGCCGCAATTTTTGGCGCAATTATCTACACATTGGTGCCCTTTACCGAAGGTGCACTGATGGGTGGCTATCCTGCGGCCTATGGGTTGATCGGCGCCTTCACCTGGATCTTATGGACCAAGCTGGGCATGGCACATGCCAGCCGCGCGCGTGCCTTTACCCTGATTGGGTTTTTGATGGGCATTCAGCTGATCTTCGGCATCGTCTTTCCCGGGTCACTGGATTGGATTGCCGATTTGGCAGGGTTCACCGCAGGCTTCACAATGAGCTTCTTCGTCGCGCCTGGGGGGCTGCGCCGGGCGCTTTCGCGGATCCGGCGCCGCTAGTCATCCGCGTTTCACCGCTGATTTGAAATCGGTGGCCTTAAAGGCGCCAATCGCCAGACCGATGGCGAAATATGCACCGATCCCAGCAAAGATCACAATTGCCAGCGCACCATAGCGCAGGCCCGCTTCGTGTAAGGGGCTGTCCAGCATCCGGGACAGGCCCCAGACAAAACCACCCATCCCGGCAGAGGCCAAAAGGATACGCGGCAAGCGCTGAAAGAACCTCAGGTCAAATCGGGCTGCGTCGCCCATCGCACGTGCCCCCCACCACAGCTGCGCAACCATCGCCCAGCTGGCCAATGTTGTGGCCACAGCAGCAGCATAAAAGCCGATGAACGGCGCTAGCCCAATCGCCAAAACCGCATTTAACGCCATCGCAACCAGCGCATAATTAAACGGCGCACGGGTATTTTCGCGCGCATAGAATAACGGCTGCAAGACCTTTTGCAGCACAAAGGCCGGCAGGCCCGCGCCATATATCGCCACCGCCAGCGCGGTAGAGGCTGCGGCCTCTGGCCCGAACGCACCGCGCTGATACAGCACCGACACAATCGGCCCCGCGATGACCATCAGGGCAACCGCTGGCGGCACGGTCAATGCCAGCGCAAATTCCGCCGCGCGAGAGAAGGAATGGCGCGCACCGTCATCATCGCCTGCACGCAGACGCCGCGCCAAATCCGGCAATAGCACAATCCCGATTGCGATCCCCACCACACCCAGCGGCAGTTGATACAGGCGATCCGCATAATTCAGGATGGAAATCGCACCATCTTGAAACCAACTCGCTACCTGACGGCCTACCAGCAGGTTCACCTGAACAACACCGCCTGCCAGCATCGCTGGCCCTGCCACACGGGCCAGACGGCGCATATCGGGGGACAGGCGCGGCCAGACAGGATACAGGCGAAACCCCGCGCGCGATGCAGCGATCCACACCAACGCAAGCTGCGCGATCCCCGCCACTGGCACACACCACGCAAGCGTTTGGCCCACATCCCAGCCCGCCGTATCCGCCAGCATCATGCCGCCCACGAAAATGATGTTCAACAAGACCGGCGCAGCAGCAGAGGCTGCAAACCGGCCAGAGGCATTAAGCACCCCGGACAGCAACGCAGATAAGGAAATGAACAAAATATATGGGAACGCGATCCTACCGAAATTGGTCGCAAGACCAAGCCGCTCATCCTCGGCAAAGCCAGACGCCATCGCCAGCACCAACCACGGCATCGTCACACTGGCCAAAAGCGTCAGCACGATCAAAATCGTGGTCAACCCACCCATTGCCTCACGCGCGAAGGCCTGCGGATTTTCATCCGCTTCCAGCTTTTTGGCAAAGATCGGCACAAAGGACATGTTCAGCGCCCCTTCCGCAAAGAAGCGACGGAACATATTGGGCAGCGAAAACGCGACAAAAAACGCGTCGGCCACCGGGCCTGCCCCCAAAAATGCTGCGATCATCATATCCCGGACAAAGCCCAGCACCCGGCTTAGCAATGTCCACATCCCTACCGTCAGAAAGCCCCTGACAAGCCGTATTGGCTTCATTCGTTACCCGCCCTCCGGGAGCCGGAATCGATCGCATCACGCAGACGCTTCTCCAACGCTTGGCGTTTCGATTCCGAATGCAGTTTCAGGCCGATCATATCTTTCACATAAAAGCTGTCGACCACCTGCGCGCCATATGTCGCGATCACAGCACTTGCAATATAGATATTTGCAGAGGCCAGTGCCCGGGTCAGATCATACAACAGGCCGGGACGGTCACGGGTGTCCACCTCGATGATCGTATACAGCTCCGACCCCTCATTATCGAACATGATATGAGTAGGAAATTTGAACTGACGTTCGCGTTTCTTGATCTTGTCGCGGTCTTTAAGCGCATCGCGCGCAACCACTTCACCTTTTAGTGTCTTTGAGATCATCGTGCGCAAACGCGGCAGGCGCGATGCCTCATAGGTATGGCCATCGGCGTCCTGAATCCAAAACACCGCCGTCGCATAGCCATCCTTGGAGGTATAGGTCCGCGCATCAACCACATTGGCCCCAACCAGCGCCAACGCCCCCGCCAAGCGCGAGAAAATTCCCGGGTGATCGGCAAGCGCGAAAGATGCCCGCGTGGCGTCATGATCGGGGTCAATTTGCAAATCAATGCGAATTTCATCATCGCCCAGATTACGCAGCGCCTCCGCGAAAATCTCATGGTTGATTGCCGCAAGCCCCTGCCAATAGGGGTCGTAATGGCGGCTGATCTCTGCCCGGCGCTCTTTCACCTCCCAGCCGGCGGCATCCAACGTCTCACGAAGGGCGCGTTTGGCATCTTCAGAACGTTCCGCACGGCTGACTTGTCCTAACCCATGTTCCAGCGCCTGCGCGGTTTCCGCATGCAACCGGCGCAGCAACGTGGCCTTCCAATTGTTCCACACATTGGGCCCAACACCGCGAATATCGCACACTGTCAACACCGTCAGCAGATCCAGCCATTTGCGGTTCTTCACCACTTTGGCAAATTCGCGGATCGTGCGTGGATCAGAAATATCGCGCTTTTGCGCCATGTCGGACATGACCAGATGATTGCGCACCAACCATTCCACGGTTTCACAATCACTGTCCTTCAGCCCCAATCGCGGCGCGACCGAGCGCGCGATTTTTGCCCCCAGGATCGAATGATCCTCTGGCCGGCCTTTGCCGATATCATGCAACAGCAGCGCCACATACAGCACCTTGCGATTGACCCCATTCTCTAGGATCTCAGAGCTAAGCGGCAGCTCTTCAATCAGCTCTTTGCGTTCGATTTGCGCAAGGGTCGAAATCACCTGGATCGTATGTTCGTCAACGGTATAGCTGTGATACATATTGAACTGCATCATCGCGACAATGGGTTCAAATTCGGGCAGAAACGCCGCCAGAACATTCAGCTCATTCATCCGGCGCAAGGCGCGCTCTGGATTGCCATGTTTCAGCATCAGATCCAGAAAGATCCGCTGCGCCTCTTTATTGCGGCGGACTTTGTCATCAATCAGATGCAGATTGGCCGAAATCAGCCGCATCACATCGGGGTGGATCAACATTCCCGTGCGCAGCGCCTCTTCAAAAATCCGCAAAAGATTGAGCGGATCGGCCAGAAACGCGTCTTCGCTGCTAATATTGATGCGGTTGTTTTCATCAAAGAACGGCGATTTAAGCGTTTTCCTACGCCGAAAAATTCGCGTCAGCTTGGGCGCGGTTTTAACGTGTTTCTCTTCCAGCTTGGTCAGGAAGATACGGGTTACATCGCCAACGATCGTCGCATGGCGGAAGTAATCTTGCATAAACACCTCAACCGCGCGGCGGCCTTCGGTGTCTGAATACCCCATGCGCACCGCCACATCGACCTGCATGTCAAATGTCAGCTGGTCCGAGGCCCGCCCAGCGATCAAATGCATATGGCACCGCACCGCCCACAGGTAATTTTCCGCATTGTGAAAATGCAAATATTCTTCTTCAGTAAAGGCCCCGATAGCGACCAATTCCGCCGCCCGGTTCACCCGGTGAAGATATTTCGCGATCCAATACAGGGTTTGCAGGTCCCGCAGCCCGCCTTTCCCCTCTTTGACATTGGGTTCCAGAACATAGCGCTGCCCGCCCTGACGTTTGTGTCGTTTGGCACGTTCATCCAGTTTTGCCTCAATGAAATCCGATGCAGAATTATGAAACAGCTTTTCTTGCAACTGATTGGTCAACAGCTCTGCCAGCGCCACATCGCCGCAAATCCGGCGATGTTCTAACAAAGCCGTGCGAATGGTGTAATCTTCACGGCCAAGGCTAAGGCAATCTTCGATCGTGCGCGACGCATGACCGACCTTTAGTTTCAGGTCCCACAGCATATAAAGCATGGATTCGATCACCGCCTCGCTCCAGGCGGTCCCGGTGCGTGGCATCAAGAACAGCAAATCCACATCGGAATGCGGCGCCATTTCTGCACGACCATAGCCGCCCACACCCAGGATCGACAGACGATCAGCCGGTTTTTCCCGTCCTTCCTGCGGGTGCAGGTAGATCTGCGCCACATGTGCGACAGCGGTGACAAGGCCATCGGTCATCCGGGCATAATTTTGCACCGTTTCGCGCGCTGCACGCGGATGTCTATCAAATTCCGATTCAATCCACGGCAAGGCGGCTTTGCGCGCGGTTTGCAAAAATTGCACCGTGGCTGTGCGAATATCTTTTTCGTCACTCATACCGTATAGCGCGTGGTCCAGCGCCTCGATCAATGACAATGGGGTCAACAGCAATGGCGCGCCGGAATCAGCCGGGGCAAGGACGAAATCGTTACTCATGATAATAGCCTATATCCCAAGCAGGGTCTGAGTGGGGGCCCGATGTGGGCCCCCGCGTGTCTTATGGCCAATATTTATGGCCAGAGCCGGTCCGGGCCTGATTTACAGACCCGCAGCCGTGAAGCTACGCGGCGCTGGCGACACGATCACGGCCTGACCGTTTTTGATCTGCGCCACTGCCAAGCCGCGCTGGTTCGTACCATCGCCGCGCAGGCGGAAAATGCCATTCACACCCACAAAGCCTGAATTTTGCGTCAATGCGCCCTTGGTCAATGCATTCGCCTTGCCCGCCTTCACCAATGCACCAATCGCCGCGATCCCGTCATAGGCCAAGCCTGCAATCGGGTGCGGCGCCTCACCATAAGCGGCCTGATACCGCGAACGGAATTGTGCGCTTAGGTTCGGATCAGGCAGCGCGAATACACCGCCTTGCAGCCCCGGCAACGCCAAGGTGGCTGGCGGAATATCCCAGCGGGTAAGGCCAATGAATTGCTTGCTGCCAATCGACACACCTTGTTCGGGCAACAGCTGGGACAACAGCGGCAATGCACCCGCCGCATCTGCTGTCATGAACACGGAATCCACGTCATCCGCCTTGGCCCGCGCGGCGATAGTCGGCGCGGCCTGCACGATACCCTGCTGCGAGAACGGGTAGCTCATTTTTCCCGCCAGCTTGACACCATTGCGCGAAATTGCGCGCTCAATCGCCTGTGCGCCAACTTCACCCGCCGTGTTTTGCTCGTTCACGATCAGGACGTTGCGCTTGCCTTGCCCCTTGGCATAGCCGATCAGACGATCTGCGGTATTGTCAAATGTCGGGCCAAGCACAAACACGTTTCCGCCTGCGATTTGTGTGTTGTTTGAAAAGGTTAGAACATTGACATTGCGCGGCCCAACGGCGACGCCCACGGCATTGGCCGATTGTGCGAACACCGGGCCCAAGATGATCTTTGCCCCCTCATCCACAGCTTTGGTAGCCATCTGCGCGGCCTGCGTGGGATTGCCTGCCGTGTTATAAGTGCGCAGGTCGATCTTGACCCCGTCCAGATCCGAAATTGCCAATTGCGCGGCCTGCCGAAGTGACCGTGCAAGCGTCTCGTCGCCCGACGATCCCGATCCCGCCGGAAGCAACAGCGCCACAGGAACTGGTGCAGATGTATTGATCGTCTGCCCCGTGCCGCCACCGGGCATGGAGGTGGGATCACAGGCTGCCAGCCAGAAGGCGGAAACAAGCCCCCCGATTCTCAGCAAGGGGTTGCGGGCCTTATGCAAAATAGGAAACATAGTCAGATCCTCGAGTCCGGGATGGGCAATGGTTTTGCCAGACCCTATGCGATGGCCGGATCGAAGTAAACTTTGCGGGAAGGCACCGAGATGAGCGGAACATGGCAGGCGGGCGATATGCCGCTGGTGGGAAAGACGGCCAGCGGGGCGCGTCTGGCACCGGGACTGCATTTTATTGCCACACCGATTGGCGCTGCGCGCGATATCACTTTGCGCGCGCTGGACCTTTTGGCACAGGCCGACATGCTGGCGGCCGAAGACACGCGGTCGCTGCGGCATTTGATGGACATTCACGGCGTGGCGCTGAACGGGCGTCATATCGTGGCCTATCACGATCAAAATGGCGATTTTGCTCGTCCGAAAATCATGTCCGCCTTGGAGCAGGGGCAAAGCGTGGTCTATGCCTCAGAGGCAGGCACGCCATTGGTGGCCGATCCGGGATATCAGCTGGGCCATGCAGCTATTGACGCCGGCTACCCGGTCTATGCTGCGCCGGGGCCTTCGGCGGTGCTGGCCGCGCTGACCGTATCGGGCCTGCCAAGTGATCGTTTCATGTTTGCTGGGTTTCCACCGCGCACCATGCAAGCCCGGCAAAATTGGTTCTCTGAGATGTCAAGCATCCAAGCCACGCTGATCTTTTATGAATCACCCAAACGGCTGAAAGATACATTGGCGGATATGGCCGCAGCCTTTGGCACAGATCGCCGTGCTGTGGTCTGCCGAGAGCTAACCAAGAAATTCGAAGAAGTTCTGCGCGGCCCGCTGCACGATCTGGCACAGGCGCTGGAAGATCGCACAATCAAAGGCGAGATCGTCGTTTTGGTCGACCGCGCCGAAAAGATCGCGGTGACAGAGGCCGATCTGGACGCCATGCTGCGCCACCGGCTGGAAGACCTAAGCCTGAAAGACGCCAGTGCCGAGGTCGCCAAAGAGCTGGGCCTGAAAAAACGCGATGTTTATCAGCGTGCGCTGGCTTTGTCGAAAGGCGCCTAAGTGACCCGCCCAACCCATGATCCACACGGACCCGTGCGCGGCCACCGCGCCTATCTGTCGGGTGCCGCCGCGGAGGCACAGGTTCTGCGGGCCTATCAGGCGGCGGGTTTCATGGCCGTGGCGCAGCGATGGCGTGGTGCGGGGGGGGAAATCGACCTGATCTTGCGAAAAGGAACGTTGCTGGTCTTCGTTGAGGTCAAACGCGCGCCCACCCATGCACAGGCAGCCGAACGAATATCCGCCGCGCAAATCGCACGGATCGGGCGTGCAGCACTGGCATTTACCAACGGTGATCCCGATGCAGACACCCGGTTTGACGCCGCCCTTGTCGATGCCCACGGACAGGTCGAGATTTTAGAAAACGCATTAATGCGCGATGGTATGTGAAATCACGCGCAAACAGGCTGATGAACGCCGATTGAAACCCGCGCCACATCGCGCCATGTAAGAAGCAACGAAAGGGGGCGCTTATGGCCTTAAAAGTCGCAATTCAGATGGATCCGATTGATCCGATCAACATCGACGCCGACAGCACATTCCGTATTGCCGAAGAAGCACAGTCGCGCGGCCATGAGCTGTTTTATTATACGCCTGACAAGCTGTCATATCGTGAGGGTGAAATTTACGCTCGTGGCTGGCCGCTGACGGTGCGCCGCGAAAAAGGCAATCACTTTACACTTGGCGCGGAAACCGAGGTCAATTTGGCCGATTGGGATGTCGTCTGGCTGCGCCAGGATCCCCCTTTCGATATGGGCTATATCACCACGACCCATATGCTGGAACGTATTCACCCGCATACATTGGTGGTCAATGATCCGTTTTGGGTGCGCAATTGCCCCGAAAAATTGCTGGTCTTGAACTTCCCCGATCTGACACCGCCGACATTGATCGCGCGGGATCTGGCGACGATCAAGGAATTCAAGGCCCGTCACGGCGATATCATCTTAAAGCCCCTTTATGGCAATGGCGGGGCCGGTGTGTTCCGGCTTGACCCGAATGACCGCAATCTTGCCTCCCTGCATGAGCTGTTCAGCGGCATCAACCGCGAACCACTGATTGCGCAAAAATTCCTGCCTGCAGTGTCCAAGGGCGACAAACGGATCATCTTGGTCAATGGTGAGCCGGTGGGCGCGATCAACCGCGTTCCAGCAGAGGGCGAAACCCGGTCGAACATGCATGTCGGTGGACGCCCAGAGAAAGTCGGCCTGACTGATCGTGACCGCGAAATCTGCGCCGCCATCGGACCATTGCTGCGCGAATATGGCCAGATTTTTGTGGGGATCGACGTGATCGGCGATTGGCTGACAGAAATCAACGTGACCTCCCCCACCGGCATTCAGGAACTGGAACGGTTTGACGGCACCAATATTGCTGGCAAAATCTGGGATGTGATCGAAGACAAACGGGCAAACCGATGAGCCTGCGGCTGCACGCCTTTAACTTTGCGATGCGCTGGGGGACGAAACGTCGCCTTGCGCGGGTAACAGACCCTATAGGCGCGCGGCTTGAAATGGAGCGCGGCACCGACAGTCTTTCGGTGCCGCCCTTTTTGGTAGCGTTGGATGTCGATTTGGGCGGCGTGCCATCATTGGCCGTGCGTGCGGGCCAGATCACGCGCTATGACGCCGCCGTCCTGTATCTCCATGGTGGCGGGTTTTTGGCCGGCTCCCCGCACTCCTATCGCGGTATGGCAGGAGAAATTTCGGCGCGCACTGGCCTAGAGGTCTTTGTGCCCGGCTACCGCCGCGCCCCCGAAAATCCTCTTCCGGCTGCGACAGAGGATGCGTTGTCCGCCTGGCAGGCGTTGATGGACCGTGGATATGATCCCGCGCGTATCGTCTTGATGGGTGACAGCGCGGGCGGTGGTTTGGCGCTGTGCCTGCTGTCGTTGCTTTGTGCTGCGGGCACTGCCCCCTGCGCCAGCATTGTCTTCTCGCCTTGGACAGACCTGACCGGATCCAGCCCGTCCTTGACACTCAATGCCAAGGCTGACCCGATGCTACCGGCCAATAAATTTTCACTGTGCCTGAAATATGTATTGGGGGATATGCACCCTGAAGACCCCCGGATTTCGGCCATTTTCGCTGAATTTTCAGGTGCCAGCCCCGTGCTGATCCAACATTCAATGAACGAAATTCTATGCGATGACAGCCTGCGTATGGGCGACCGCCTGCGCCAATACGGGGTTGATGTCACGGTGCAAAGCTGGCCCGATACCCCGCATGTCTGGCAGCTATTTCCCAAGATGATACCTGAAGCAATCGCCGCACTAGATGATGCTGCGGCGTTTATCGGGCGCCATTTGCCACGTTCGGGGATGGATGCATCGGCATCCGATAGCTAATCGCCTCTGCGACATGTGCACAGGCGATATCCTCCTCTTGCTCCAGATCTGCGATCGTGCGTGCCACCCGCAAAACCCGATGATAGCCACGCGCGGACAAGCCTAGCCGCTCTGCTGCTTGCATTAACAAGGCGCGGCCCATCGGGTCGGGTCGGGCGATCTGCTCTAACACATTGCCCGTCGCATCGGCATTCACCCGCAGCTGTGCGTGATCACGAAACCGCTCAAGCTGAATGGCCCGCGTGCGCGCCACCCGGCCCGCTACACTGGCCGAGCTGTCCCCCGATGGCGCCATCTCCAGATCTGCAATCGCCACGCCGGGAACATCAATACGCAGATCAAACCGGTCCAACAGAGGCCCCGACAACCGCCCAAGATAATCATCGCTGCATCCGGGCGCGCGTTGGCACGCCCTCGCCGGATCCCCCACATAGCCACAACGACACGGATTGGCCGCCGCCACCAGCATGAACCGGCACGGGTAACTGACATGCGCATTGGCGCGGGCCACCATGACGCGCTGCGTTTCAAGCGGCTGACGCAGGGTTTCCAGCACGCCGCGTGGAAACTCTGGCAGCTCATCCAAGAACAGCACACCGTTATGCGCCAAGGACACCTCGCCAGGTGCCGCGCCGCGTCCACCACCAATCATTGCCACACGCGACGCGGTGTGATGCGGATCGCGATAGGGCGCCGCACGCGACAGCCCGCCAGCCTCGATCAATCCGGCCAACGACTGGATCATTGATGTTTCCAACGCCTCTTGCGCGCTTAGCTCTGGCAGCAGCCCCGGCAACCGCGCTGCAAGCATGGATTTCCCCGACCCCGGCGGCCCGGTCATCAGCATATGATGCCCGCCCGAGGCGGCAATCTCCAACGCGCGTTTCGCACGCTCTTGCCCGCGGATATCGCGCAAATCCAGCAGGTGATCGGGCGCGCGCACTTCGCCCGGCTGTGCCGGTGCAAGCGGCAGATCCCCGGTTAAATGTTTGATCGCAGCGTGCAGGGTCGGCGCGGCAATCACAGTCGCGCCACCCACCCACGCCGCCTCTGCCCCGCAAGCGGCAGGACATAACAGACCAAGGTTTTCGGACGCAGCCGTAAGCGCAGCGGGCAAGGCACCGCGCACCGCCACCAAGCGACCATCTAGCGACAGCTCCCCAATCGACACCCACGCCTGCGCATCCTCTGGTGCGAAAATCCCAATTGCGGCCAGAACAGCAAGGGCAATCGGCAGATCGAAATGTGACCCCTCTTTGGGCAGGTCCGCCGGGGCAAGGTTGATCGTGATCCGTTTCGTGGGCAAAGCAATCGATAGCGCAGACAGGGCTGCACGCACCCGTTCACGCGCCTCAGACACCGCCTTGTCGGGCAGCCCCACAATGGAAAACCCCGGCAGCCCTGGCGCAAGCGCACATTGCACTTCTACCAACCGGGCATCGACACCTTCAAAGGCGACGGTATAGGTCTTTGTAACCATCTGCGCCGTCCCCCCAAAGTGCCATGTGGTGCAACCAAACGCGCCACGCCCACAGCGTTGCGCGACATAGTTTACAAATGATTAACGTTGATCTGCCACAGCGCCAGACCGCCCTGCGTACCCTGGGTGATATCGCGTGATGGAACCTGATAGGGCGGATCGATGCCAGGGCTTCGATGGTTCGCTCATGCACGCAGACGATTAAAATCGTAATTCATGTGAAATTTCATTAAGGCGTTTCGCCCCCAAAACCCTGCAATAACATCTTGAAATTTAGCCGAAAATAATTTCTTGAAACTCATAATTTCAGGCTTCTCATGGCCTCCCCCAGAGATATTTCAAGAAAAAAGACGCAAGCGTGAGGAACCAAATCCTGCGTCGCAGCATTATCCAGTTAGTATATGTGACCCGGCGTGACACAGCGCCGTGTACGGGACGCCAACCCCGGGGAGACAAAAATGCCACTCGATGGAATGACCGACGAAACGCTACCACGCCGCGCAATGAAAGCCGAATTTCTGGATGCGGAGACGGAACTGGAATTGACGCGCGCATGGCGCGAAGATCGCGACGAACAGGCCCTGCACCGCCTGATCAGCGCCTATATGCGTCTGGCGATCTCGATGGCATCGAAGTTCCGCAGATATGGCGCACCGATGAACGATCTCATTCAGGAAGCCAGCTTGGGCCTGATGAAAGCGGCCGAAAAATTTGACCCCGAGCGCGGCGTGCGGTTCTCAACCTATGCTGTGTGGTGGATCAAGGCATCGATCCAAGAATTTGTCATGCGCAACTGGTCGATGGTGCGCACCGGCTCCACCTCATCGCAGAAGTCGCTGTTCTTCAACATGCGCCGTGTTCAGGCCCAGTTAGAGCGCGAATATGCCGCCGAAGGGATCGTTTTGGACGGTGCACAGCTGCGCCAACGTGTTTCAGAAGTGATCGGCGTGCCACTCGCCGATGTTGAGATGATGGAAGGCCGCTTGTCGGGTAGTGATTTCTCGCTCAATGCGACGCAATCCAGCGAAGATGAAGGCCGTGAATGGGTCGACACGCTGGAGGATGAAAACGCCAATCCCGAAGATCACGTCACCGAGCAGCATGATGGTCGTGCGATGCGCGGCTGGCTGCGCGATGCGCTTGCCCGCCTGTCAGAGCGCGAGCACTATATCGTGCGCGAGCGTAGACTAATTGAAAACCCACGCACGTTGGAAAGCCTTGGACAGGAAATGGGTCTGTCGAAAGAACGTATCCGCCAATTGGAAGCCCAGGCTTTCGTGAAAATGCGCAAATCTTTGGAAACGCATGGTGCGGAGTTGCAAACTTTCTTCGCCTGAAATCAGCTGTGCCCTTCCCCGGGATCACAAAGCTGCAAAGGCCGGACCGCGTGTCCGGCTTTTGTCGCTTCAGGCCCCTACCTGCGATCCCTTGCGCATCGCCGCGCCGGGTTTTAGATCTTAGGGGCTGCGACAGGGGGGCATTATGCTGACAGGTAAGCGGATCGGTCTGATCATTGGCGGCGGCATCGCGGCTTTCAAAGTGCCCGAGCTAATTCGCATGCTGCGCGCTCAGGGCGCCAGCGTCACCCCGATTTTGACCCGTGCAGGGGCGCAATTTGTCACGCCTCTGACCATTTCATCCCTTGCGGGGGAACAGGTCCATCAAGATCTGTTCGATCTGACCCGCGAAACTGAAATCGGCCATATTCAACTGTCGCGCGCCGCCGATATATTGTTGGTCGTGCCCGCCACAGCGGATCTGATGGCAAAAATGGCATCGGGTTTGGCCAGTGACTTGGCCTCTACCTTACTGCTGGCAACGGATAAAAAGGTGATGATTGCCCCGGCGATGAATGTCCGCATGTGGGACCACCCGGCCACGCAACGCAATCTGGCGCAGCTGCGCGCGGATGGCGTGTTGATTATAGGCCCAGACCAAGGCGATATGGCCTGCGGCGAATTCGGTGCCGGCCGTATGTCAGAGCCTACGACGATTGTGCAGGCGCTTGTTGCGTTTTTCGCCCAAGGCCCGCTTGTTGGAAAGCATGTGCTTGTGACTTCGGGTCCGACACATGAACCGATTGACCCGGTGCGCTATATCGCCAATCGATCATCTGGCGCGCAGGGCACCGCGATTGCTGCGGCGCTGCGCGATCTGGGCGCGCGCGTAACCTTTATCACCGGCCCGGCCAGCGTGCCACCACCCGAAAATGTCACGGTGATACGGGTGCAAACGGCTCAGGATATGCTCAATGCTGTCACTCAAGCCCTGCCTGCCGACGCCGCCATTTTTGCCGCAGCCGTCGCCGACTGGCGCGTGACCAATGCCGCCACGCGAAAAATGAAGAAAGACGGTAGCGGCCAGATGCCCGTTCTGGAATTTACCGAGAACCCGGACATTTTGGCCACGGTCGCACAGCGCAGCACAGACCGTCCGCCGCTGGTCGTAGGCTTTGCCGCCGAAACCCATGATGTTGACAGCCACGCCACCGCCAAGCGCGTCCGCAAAGGCTGCGATTGGATCGTGGCGAATGATGTCAGCCCCGGCACGGGAATCATGGGCGGGACAGAAAACGCCGTGACGATTATTGATGCCAATGGGAGCGACCATTGGCCCCGCATGCCAAAAGCGCAGGTTGCCACCCAACTTGCGCGTAAAATCGCCGCCCATTTGACCAAGGCTGACCAATGACACAGACGATTGCCGTTATGCGCGAAGACTGGGCCGACCCAACCGTCGCCTTGCCACACTATGAGACACCCGGAGCGGCAGGGGCCGATTTACGCGCCAATTTTCCCGATGCACAACGCACGACTGGCCTGACATTGCACCCGATGGCGCGGGTGATCGTTCCAACCGGCCTGCGTGTCGCCATCCCACAAGGGTATGAGATGCAGATCCGGCCCCGCTCGGGGCTGGCCTTCAAACATGGCATCAGCCTGCCCAACACGCCCGGCACCATCGACAGTGATTATCGTGGGCCGTTGGGGGTGTTGCTGATAAATCTGGGGCAAGAGCCCTTCACAATCGCCCATGGTGATCGCATCGCACAAGCCATCATCGCCCCAGTTGTTCAGGCACAGTTTGAAATCATGACCGCGCTGGACGACACTGCCCGCGGGTCGGGTGGGTTTGGCTCCACCGGGACGGCATAGATGGCAGGACTGCTGATATTGCTGGCCTGTGTGGGCCTGGGAGTGGCGCTGCGGATGCATAGGCTGCAGATCGCCATCGTGGCCGTAGTCCTTATGGCGGGGTTTATAACCGCGCATCTGCTCTTGCCTGACACGTCACCGATCATCGCAATGATTGGCGGCAGCTTGCCCGGGTGGACGGCGCTTTTGGTGATTTGCACACTGGTTGCTGCCTATCGCAAAGCCCTGCATGCGCTGCGCCGTCGGAGCCCGGAGCCCCCTCAACCCGGACCCAAACCTCTGTTTAATGATGCCGAGCTGGAACGCTATGCCCGGCATATCTTATTGCGTGAAATCGGCGGCCCAGGTCAGGCGAAATTGAAACGTGCCAAAGTGCTGGTGATTGGCGCAGGTGGACTGGGATCTTCAACGCTGTATTATCTGGCCGCCGCTGGGGTCGGCACGATCGGCGTGATTGACGATGATGTGGTATCCAATTCCAACCTGCAACGTCAGATCCTGCATCGCGATGCCGATATTGGCATGCCCAAAGTGCACTCTGCCGCCGCCAATCTGCTGGCCTTGAACCCCTATCTGACGATCAAACCCTATCAACGGCGGCTGACACAGGACGACGCCCAAAACATGATCGCGCAATATGATCTGGTGGTTGATGGCTGCGATAATTTTGAAACCCGGTATATAGTCAATGCCGCCTGCGTCGCTACAAAGACACCGCTTTTGTCAGGCGCGATCACCCAATGGGAGGGACAAGTGTCATTGTATGACCCCGCCCGCAATGCGCCCTGCTATGCCTGCATCTTTCCCGAGGCGCCCGCTCCCGGGCTTGCGCCCACCTGCGCCGAAGCAGGCGTGATCGGCGCCCTGCCCGGCATCATTGGGTCAATGATGGCCAGTGAAACGCTTAAAACCCTGACCGGCGCGGGACAAGACCTGCGCGGCCGTTTGGTGATCCATGACGCGCTGTGGGGTGAAAGCCGACAGATCCGGGTGACACGTCAGAAGAATTGTCCCATCTGCGGCGATTGCGCCTGAACGCTCAGTGGTGCAAAGATCACTTAACGGTCATGTTGCGACCTGTAGGAGAGTTCAATGTCAAACCCGCTGTTGTCTGAATGGTCTGGCCCATTCGCGCTGCCATCTTTTGCCAAAATCCAAGACGATCATTTCGCACCTGCGTTTGAAGCGGCCTTGGCCGAAGCCCGCGTGAATATCGCAGAGATCGCCACAAATGATGCGGCCCCCAGTTTCCGCAACACAATTGACGCGATGGAGCGCGCACAAACCTCGCTCGATCGTGTCGCGGGCGTGTTTTACAACCTGTCCAGCGCCGATAGCACGGCGAAACGCGAAGCGCTGATGCGTGACCTTGCCCCAAAAATGGCTGCTTTTTCATCCGAGATCACCCGCAATGCGGCGCTGTTTTCCCGGATCGAAGCGCTGTGGACCACCCGTGACACGCTGGATCTGACGCCTGAACAGCTGCGCGTTTTGGATCTGACCTATCAGGGCTTTGTGCGATCAGGCGCCGCGCTGGATGGGGCGGCTGCCGATCGGATGTCCGCAATCAAAGAACGGCTTGCGGTTCTGTATACGCAATTCTCGCAAAACCTGCTGGCCGATGAACGGGCGTGGTTTCACACGCTGTCCGAAGACGATCTGACCGGCTTGCCCGAATTTGTCATCGACGCGGCTCGTGCGGCGGGACAAGAACGCGATCAGGCCGGACCTGTTCTGATGTTGTCTCGGTCGCTGATCTCACCGTTTTTGCAATTCTCACCACGCCGCGATCTGCGCGAATTGGCGCAGAAAGCCTGGGTCGCGCGCGGTGCCAATGGCGGTGACACAGACAACCGCGCCATTGCCGCCGAAATCCTGAATTTGCGCCAGGAACGCGCCGCGCTTTTGGGCTATGACACATTCGCGCAATTCAAGCTGGAGCCAGAGATGGCCAAAACACCCCAGCAGGTGCGCGATCTTCTAATGCGCGTCTGGGCTCCGGCGAAACGCGCCGCGCTGGCCGATGCTGAAATTCTGACCCGGATGATGACCGAAGACGGAATCAATGGCCCGCTAGAGGCCTGGGATTGGCGCTATTATTCTGAAAAACGTCGGGTGGCGGAGTTTGATTTCGATGAAACTGCGGTGAAACCCTACCTGTCGCTAGAGGCGATGATCGGCGCCGCATTTGACGTGGCCAACCGCCTGTTCGGACTGGAGTTTCTCCCGCTGGAGGGACCATTCTATCACCCCGATGTGCGCGGCTGGAATGTCACGCGCGATGGCAAGCATATTGCCGTCTTTATGGGCGACTACTTTGCGCGCGGCTCCAAACGCTCTGGCGCGTGGTGCTCTGCCATGCGCTCGCAAGGCAAGCTGGGCGGCGAGACCACGCCAATCGTTCTGAATGTGTGCAATTTCGCCAAGGGCGATCCGGCATTGCTCAGCCATGATGATGCGCGCACATTGTTCCACGAATTTGGCCATGCGCTGCATCAGATGCTGTCAGATGTGACTTATCAATCAATCTCTGGCACCTCGGTTGCGCGTGATTTCGTGGAACTGCCAAGCCAGCTTTATGAACATTGGCTGGATGTGCCTGCGGTATTGGAACGCCATGCCCGACATTACAAAACCGGCGCGCCGATGCCCAAAGCATTGCAAGACAAGATGGACGCGGCCGCCACATATGATCAGGGCTTTAGCACCGTGGAATATCTGGCGTCGGCCTTAGTCGATCTGGCCTATCACGATGGCAGCGCCCCGCAGGATATGATGGCCCGTCAAACCGAGATCCTGAACCAACTGGGCTTGCCCCATGCGATCCCCATGCGCCATGCAACGCCACAATTCGCACATGTATTTTCCAGTGATGGCTATAGCTGTGGTTATTACAGCTATATGTGGTCCGAAGTCATGGATGCTGACGCGTTCGAGGCCTTTACTGAGGCCGGCGACCCGTTTGATCCGGACACCGCAAAACGGTTGCAAGAGTGCATCTTGTCCACCGGCGGGTCACGCCCGGCAGATGAGCTGTATCGCGCCTTCCGTGGCCGTATGCCCGGCGTAGAGCCACTGCTGAAAGGCCGTGGTTTGTTGGACCCTGCGTAACGCCAGACCAAATCTGGTATTGGCCCGACGCCGCGGGCCAGGTATTCCCACAAAAAAACCGCCCCAGATCAGGGGCGGTTTTTGCATTTCCAAAACGAAACACAAGGTTACTCGTCCAAAAGGCGCGATACGACCACGGTCACTTCGGGCTTTTTGCCGATCTCTTCGACAGACGCGGTGCGCACGCCGCGCCGCATCAGCTCGTCAAGCTTGTCGTCATTGGCCATAATTTTACGTGAGGTGCGGTCCAGCGCTTCGGCCAACTCGGTCTCCAGTGTTTCAACCAATGGCGCACCTGAACGACCCTGCGGCGGCAGCCCTTTGACCTCGACCCACGGGTCGCCCAGCGGCTTACCGTCTTCATCGATGATCAATGTCACCAGCACATGACCGTTCAATGCCATGCGGATACGGTCGCGAACAACCCCATCCATCGCCCCGATCAACACCGTGCCATCAACATAGCTGCGGCCGGTTTCGATGTATTCGACGATCTTCGGCGCGTCCCCGGTCAGATCCAGCATCGTGCCATTGGTCGCAACCTCAGACGCGATCCCTTTGGACAGGGCCAGTTTCATATGTTCGCGCAAATGCCGGTGTTCTCCATGCATCGGCACCAACATCTTGGGCCGCAACAGATCATGCACCGCTTCCAGATCAGGACGGTTGGCGTGACCAGAAACGTGATACAACCCGCCACGTTCGGTGATCACTTCAACGCCCATCTCAGAGAACGCATTCATGATCCGAATAACACCGATCTCATTGCCCGGAATGGTCTTGGAGGAGAACAGGAACGAGTCGCCCTCTTTCAGCTCCAGCCCCAGATATCGGCCACGGCTAAGCTGAGCAGAGGCAGCGCGGCGCTCTCCTTGGCTGCCGGTCACGATCAGCATCAAATTCTCGCGCGGGATCTCTGCGGCATCCTCGGGCTGCACAACAGGCGGAAAATCGGTCAGCACGCCGGTTTCTTGCGCCGCCTGCACCATTTTCTTCATGGAACGGCCCAACAAGCAGACCGAGCGCCCCGCCGCCACACCCGCGTCGGCAAGCGTCTTCAGACGGGCCACATTGGAGGCAAAGGTGGTTGCAACGATCATCCCATCTTGCAGCGCGATCAATTCGGTCAAAGGTTGGATCAGCGTGGATTCCGACCGGCCCGGCAGATGGGTGAAAATATTGGTGGAATCACATGTCAAAACATGAACGCCGCCGTTTTCCTTGCTGATTTCATCCCACATCACAGCGTCGAAGGGTTCACCGACAATGGGATTGCCATCCAGTTTGAAATCACCCGTATGCACCACACGCCCTGCAGGCGTATCAATCACCAATGCCGAGCTTTCAGGAATCGAATGCGAAATCGGCACGAACTGCACGTTGAATGGTCCGGCCTCAATCGTGTCCGGGCGCGGTGCAACGACGTTGATTTCCGTATGAATGCCGCCTTCGTCCAGCTTCAGCTGCCCCAGACGGGCGGTGAAGGGCCGGGCATAGATCGGCGCCTTGATCTTGGGCCACAGATAGGCCAGCGCCCCGATGTGATCTTCATGTGCGTGGGTGATGAAAATCGCCTCCACCCGCGATGCGTTTTGTTCCAACCACGACGCGTCTGCCATGATCAGGTCAATCCCCGGCGAGGTATCCATATCGCCGAATGTAACGCCCAGATCCACAATGATCAGGCGCTCTTTTCCTTCGCGCCCGTAGCCATAGACATAGGCGTTCATCCCGATTTCGCCGGCGCCCCCAAGTGGGAGGTAAATAAGCCTGTCGCTCATGCGTGCTCGCGCCCCTTATTATAATCGTTGATAAGCCGTAGACCGTGAATGGTCAGATCATATTCCACACTATCGAACAGGTCGAAACCCTGTTCAAATAATTCTGCCAACCCGCCTGTTGCGATCACCTTCATCGGGCGATCACGTTCCAACCGGATCTGGCGAACAATTCCTTCCACAAGGCCGATGTAGCCCCAGAACACACCTGATTGGATACACGCAACCGTATTCGTGCCCACTGCGCGCTCTGGCTTAGTGACATCGACATGGGGCAACGCCGCGGCCGAAGCGTGAAGCGCCTCCAGGCTCAGGTTCACGCCCGGTGCAATCACCCCACCGATATAGGCACCGTCAGGTGCGACAACATCAAATGTCGTCGCCGTGCCAAAATCAACGACGATCAGATCGCCGCCATGCCGGTCAAACCCCGCGACCGTATTGACCAAACGATCCGGCCCAACTGTGGTGCCGGGATCGACGCGCGGCGGAACCGGCAACGCACAATCTGGCCGGCCCACGACAAGTGGACGGCAATCAAAATACCGGTTCGCCAACACACGAAGGTTGAACACGACATTGGGCACAGTCGAGGAAATCACAACCGAGTCGATATCGGGCTTAATTCCCTGCAGGTTCATCAGCGTTGACAGCCAGACGAAATATTCATCTGCGGTGCGCTTATGGTTCGTCTCCATCCGCCAGGTCGACAGAAACTGATCCCGGTCCCAGATGGAAAACACCGTATTCGTGTTCCCGCAGTCGATACAGAGCAGCATGGCGCCCCCTTAGAAAAAGACATCCGCGGCCGAGATCGCGCGCGGGCCATCAGGCTGCTTCAAGATCATCGCACCGCGCAAGTCGATAGTGTCAAAAATACCTGTGTAACTCTCGGTGCCGGTGCGCGCAGTCACGATTTCGCCCAAACGTGCAGCACGCGACAGCCATGCAGCGCGGATCGGGTCAAAACCATATAGCGCAAACTGCTGGGAAAAATGGTGGAAAGCAGGGCCAAGAGCGTCCAGAAACTCCAGCGGGGTGACTGTCAGTCCGCATTCACTGTGCAAGCTGACCGGGGCAACTGCACCGGGTTCAACATCTTCACGGCCCGGGGCCTGCATCAGATTGACCCCGATCCCAATGGCAAGCCCGGCGTCGCCCAAACTCTCCAGTAAAATCCCTGCAACCTTACCGCCATTCAACAAAACATCATTGGGCCACTTGATGCCCAACCGTGCGTGCGGACCGCTGACCGCCGCCAATGCCGCATCCAAGGCAAGCGCCGCAACAAAGGAATACAGCGCGCGGTGACTGGCATCGCCCTTCGGACGACAAACATAGGTTGCCGAGAAATTTCCCTTGGGATGGCGCCAGACGCGGCCACGACGCCCCCGCGCTGCGGTTTGTTCATGCGCCAAAACCCACGCAGGCCCCGCAAGCTGCGGGGCCAATCTGGCCGCTTCGGCCATCGTGCTGTCGACTTTCAGGAGGGCGTGGCGTGCCACACCCTCCGGCCATTCCCGATCAATTGACAAGCGCTGCTGCCGCCGCCTTGGCGGCGCCCTCAATCCCGAACAGGTTGATCGCACCAAACAGCACGATCACCGCAGAGGCAACCAACATACCCCACTGCACCGATGGCATATGGCTGTCCAGACCTTCGGTCTCTTCACCGAAATACATCAGATAAACGATGCGCAGATAGTAGAACGCACCGATGACCGAGGCGATCACACCCAGCACAACATACCAGACATATCCTGCGCCAAGCGCGGCGGATAGCACCGAATATTTGGCAAAGAAGCCCAGCATCGGTGGCACACCCGCGAGCGAGAAGAACAAGATCAACAACGCCATCGCACGCAGTGGCTGTTGGCGCGAATATAGGTTCAGGGACGAGATATCCGTGACCGGCACGCCATCGCGTTCCATCGACAAGATAAAGGCAAATGTGCCAACGTTCATCACGATATAAATCGTCATATACAGCAGCATCGCCTCAACACCCGCGGCATTTCCCGCCATCAGACCCAGCAAGGCAAAACCCATATGCGTGATCGATGAATAGGCCATAAGGCGTTTGATATTGCGCTGGCCGATCGCCGCGATGGAACCCAGGAACATTGAGGCCACAGCCATCAGACCGATCACCTGCGCCCAATCCCCAGTCACCTGACCGAAGGCATCAAACGCAAGCCGCGCGATCAGTGCCATCGCGGCCATTTTCGGCGCGGTCGCAAAAAACGCTGTCACCGAACTGGGCGAGCCTTCGTATACATCCGGTGTCCACATATGGAACGGAACCGCGGACACTTTGAACGCCAGCCCGATCAGCATGAAGACCAGACCAAACAGCAGACCAACAGGGGCCTGACCGCCTTCAACCATCTGGTAAATACCAGAGAATTGCGTGGTGCCTGCAAATCCGTAGGTCAACGATGCACCGTAAAGCAAGATACCGGAAGACAGCGCACCAAGGACGAAATATTTCAAACCTGCCTCGGATGAGCGCGCGGAATCGCGCCGCAATGCCGCCACCACATAAAGCGAGAGCGACTGCAGCTCTAGCCCCAGATACAGCGACATCAGGTCGCCAGCCGATACCATCATCATCATGCCGACCACCGCCAGCACGATCAAAATCGGATATTCAAAGCGCAGCAACCCGCGTTTTGAAGCATAGTCAGACGACATCGCCAGAACCGCGGCCGCCGACAGCAAAATCACGACTTTGGCAAACCGGGCGAATGCGTCATCGATGAACAGGCCGCCAAATGCCGGCTCCGTCCCGCCTTGCAGCCCAACCAGCAGGCCGAACAAGACCAATACCATAACCGTCAGCCAAAGAATTGGGCCAGCCGCCTTATCCTTGCCAAGCCAAACACCGCCCAGCAGCGCGCACATCGCATATACCGCCAGCAGGAATTCCGGCAAAACCGTGGAGAAATCCGCAGAAGTCATTGTCGCTTCTCCTTAATGCGCTGCCGCAGCCGCTGCTGCCATAGCATCGGCGGGCAGGCTCGCATGGTAGTTATGGATCAATTGCCCGACACTTGGGCCGATAAGATCCGTGATAAGGCTAGGATAAACACCCAAGAGCAGGGTCATCGCGACCAATGGCGCAAAAATCCATTTCTCACGTGGTTCCATGTCGGTGATCGACTTCAGGCTTTCTTTGATCAAGTCGCCGAAGACAACTCGGCGATATAGCCACAAAGCATAAGAGGCCGAGAAAATCACGCCCGAGGTCGCAACCAGCGCCACCCAAGTATTGGCTTGGAACGCACCCATGAGTGTTAGGAATTCCCCAACAAACCCTGCTGTACCCGGCAGGCCAACATTCGCCATGGTGAAGAACATGAATACAACCGCGTAGGCCGGCATCCGGTTCACCAAGCCGCCATAAGCGCTGATTTCACGAGTATGCATTCGGTCATAAATCACGCCAACGCACAGGAACAACGCACCCGATACAAAGCCGTGGCTGAGCATCTGGAAGATCGCGCCATCGATCCCTTGTTGGTTAAAGGTGAAGATACCGATGGTGACATAGCCCATATGCGCGACCGAAGAATACGCGATCAGCTTTTTCATATCCTCTTGGACCAGCGCGACCAGCGATGTGTACACAATGGCAATCGCAGAGAGCCAGAATACGAAATCCTGCATAACTTCGGCACCAACAGGGAACATCGGCAAGCTGAAACGAAGGAAACCGTAGCCACCCATTTTCAGCAAGATCGCCGCAAGAATGACCGAGCCGGCGGTCGGCGCCTGAACGTGCGCATCCGGCAACCATGTGTGCACAGGCCACATCGGCATTTTCACTGCGAAACTTGCAAAAAACGCCAGGAACAGCAAGGTTTGCATGCCGCCGACAATATGCACGCCAAGCACAGTGATGTCATTGGACGGCAGCTCTTTGGTCAGCAAGACCGCGATATCTGTTGTGCCGGTTTGCATATAGATCGCGATCATCGCGACCAGCATCAGGACGGAACCAAGGAACGTATATAGGAAGAATTTAAACGCGGCATAGATACGGTTTTTGCCACCCCAGATCCCGATAATCAGGAACATCGGGATCAACGAAGCCTCAAAGAACAGATAGAACAGCACCAAATCAAGCGCTGTAAAGACGCCGATCATCAGCCCCTCAAGCACCAGAAGCGCAATCATATATTCTTTGACCCGCGCCGAAACATGCCAGCACGACGCAATCGTCAGCGGCATCATAAAGGTGATCAGCATGACGAACAGAACGGAGATCCCGTCCACGCCCATCCGGTAATGCAGCCCCATGATCCATTCGCGATCTTCAACGAATTGGAACCCGGTGTTGCTGCGATCAAACTGCGCCAGCACGAACAGCGACACCAAAAATGTGACCGTTGTCGCCGTCAGCGCAAACCATTTGGCATTCCGGTCAGCCGCCTCACCTCCCCCGCGCTGCACCAGCGCAAGGATGGCAGCCGCCACGAGGGGAATAAACGTGATGATGGAAAGAAGGTTTTCCATTAGTGCGACCCCCCGGTCATGACGACCCAGAACATGAGCACCACGATACCGACGACCATGGCGAAAGCGTAGTGGAATAGATAACCCGACTGGAACCGACCAGCGAGCCGCGTAAGCGCAGGAATGAGCCCCAGCGCAAGCCCGTTGATACCGCCGTCAATGACCCCGACATCACCCTTTTTCCAAAGGAACTTGCCAAGCCATTTCGCCGGGCGAACGAAGACGAAGTCATACAGCTCATCAAAATACCACTTGTTGAGCAGAAATTGATACAGGCCAGGCTGCGCCTTTGCCAAACGAACCGGCAACGATGTATCCTTGATATAGAACAGCCAGGCCGTTGCCAGGCCGATCAACATCGCGATAAAGGGCGAAATTTTCACCCAAACCGGCACATGGTGGGCATCATCAAGCACGGTGTTATCCGCGGCCATGAAGATCGCCCCCTGGGGCGCAACACCCGCGACGACATCATGCGCGCCATGAGCATCCGCTGTAGCAGCTTCCGCTGGTTCGGCGTGGCTATCGACGGTCGTGCTTGCATGCGCATCCGCCTGAGCCCCGTGGCCTTCGGCCATTTCCTCGTGATGTGCAGGCAGGCCGAAGAAGGACAGAACCTTGCTGTGGTCACCGAAGAAGCTGTTATACCACACCATCCCCGAGAACACGGCACCCAGCGCAAGCACGCCCAGCGGAATGGTCATAACAAGCGGGCTTTCGTGGGCGTGCTCATGCGTATGACGGTCGCCGCGCTCTTTCCCGAAAAACGTCATGAAAATCAAGCGCCAGGAATAGAAGCTAGTGAACAATGCCGCGATGACCAACATCCAAAACGCATAGCCGCCGTTCGTGCCTGCATAGGCGCTTTCGATAACCGCGTCTTTCGACAAGAACCCGGCAAAACCGATATGCGTTAAAGGGATACCAACGCCGGTGATCGCCAATGTGCCTATCATCATCGCCCAGAATGTGACAGGGATCTTTTTCCGCAGGTTACCATAGTTACGCATGTCTTGTTCGTGGTGCATCGCATGGATGACCGAGCCAGCACCAAGGAACAGCATCGCCTTAAAAAATGCGTGCGTCAGCAGGTGAAACATTGCGACCGAATAAACGCCAACGCCGGCAGCCACAAACATATAGCCAAGCTGCGAACAGGTTGAATAGGCGATCACACGTTTGATGTCATTTTGCACCAAGCCAACTGTCGCGGCAAAGAACGCCGTCGTTCCGCCAAGGAAGACAATGAACATCTTGGCATGGGGCGCGAATTCAAAGATGGGCGACATACGGCACACCAGAAAGACGCCAGCGGTCACCATCGTCGCGGCGTGGATCAATGCGGAAACCGGTGTCGGCCCCTCCATTGCGTCGGGCAACCATGTATGCAGCAGCAACTGCGCCGATTTACCCATCGCGCCGATGAACAAAAGCATGGCAATAAGCTCTGCCGCGTTCCAATCGCGCCACAAGAAGTGAAGCTGCGTTTCCGCCAATTGCGGCCCCGCGGCAAAGATCGTGTTGAAATCAATGCTGCCCACCAGGAAGAACAGCGCAAAGATCCCCAACAAGAAACCAAAGTCACCAACGCGGTTGACGATAAACGCTTTCATCGCAGCAGCACCCGCCGATGGCTTTTTAAAATAAAAACCGATCAGCAAATATGATGCCAAACCAACGCCTTCCCACCCAAAGAACATCTGCAAGACGTTATCGGCAGTGACCAGCATCAACATCATGAAGGTAAACAACGACAGATAGGCGAAGAACCGTGCCTTATAAGCCTGATCCGGGAAGTTCTCATCATGGGCCATGTAGCCCCAAGAATACAGGTGGACCAACGCTGAAACAGAGGTAATCACGATCAGCATAATCACCGTTAGCCGATCCAGACGGATCGACCAGGACGTGTCCAGATCGCCAGATGTGACCCAGGTGAACAGGTCAATCTGCTGCAATGTGCCATCATGGCCAAGGAACAGCACCCAGCTAAGAACGCACGACAGGAATAGCAATCCCGTTGTAAGCGCCATCGCGCCCTTCTCGGTGATCAGACGCCAGCCAAAGCCGCCGATGATCGCCCCCAGAAGAGGTGCAAAGAGAATGATCGAAGCCATCTGAGCTTACCCCTTCATCATATTGACGTCTTCGACGTCGATAGAACCACGGTTCCGGAAGAATACCACAAGGATCGCAAGACCGATCGCAGCCTCAGCCGCAGCAACGGTCAACACGAACATCGTGAACACCTGACCAGCCAGATCCCCATGATAGGTCGAAAAAGCCACAAGGTTGATATTCACCGCCAGAAGCATCAGCTCGATCGACATCAAAATGACGATGACGTTCTTCCGGTTGACGAAAATTCCGAAAATGCCAGTGACGAACAGCGCCGCCGCCACCGCCAGGTAATGCTCAATTCCGATCATCTATGTCCCTCCGGGTCATCGTCCCGTCATCCATTCGTCTTGTCAGGTCGCCCCATTGGGCCACACCTTTGTCTTGAACCTCACCGGCCACGCATCAGCCGGGAGTGTGGCAGGGTAGTCGCCCTGCCGATAAATTTACAGCCCTTGTCCCGGCTTAACATCCAGCATTTTCAATTGCTTGGCGGGATCACGATGCATTTGCTCCATCACGTTTTGACGTTTCACATCCGTCCGGTGGCGCAGTGTCAGCAAAATCGCACCGATCATCGCCACCAGCAAAATCAGGCTCGATGACAAGAACAGATACAAATATTGGTCATAGATCAGCAGCCCAAGCGCCTTAGTGTTGTGAACGCCCTCGGGCGTGACCGCCGTGCGCATCATCTCGGCGCCATCGGCCACATGCCATGTTCCGATACCCATACCCAGCATCAGTAACATGACAATCGCGATCAACCCGGCAAGCGGGAAGTATTTTGCCATCTCGCCCTTTAGCGCAGCGAAGTCGACATCCAACATCATCACCACGAACAAGAACAAAACTGCAACTGCGCCGACATAAACGATGACAAGCAGCATGGCCACAAACTCTGCGCCCATCAGCACGAACAAACCTGCGGCCGAAAAGAACGCAAGGATCAGCCAAAGGACCGAGTGGACGGGGTTCCGTGCCAGAACCACCATAATGCCAGATACCACCACCAATATGGCGAAAAGGTAAAAGGCCAAAGCGAACACCATCATGCGTCATCTCCCGCAGAATCTTCGTTCCCCGCCTGCTCTGCAAACACCCCTTGGGCGATTTCAAGCGCGCGGTTCATGGCGGGTATCCCGCCGAACATGCTCATTTGGAAGATCGTCTCTGCGACCTCCCGCTGTGTTGCGCCGGCCTGAAGGGCATGACGGATGGCAAGCCGAAGCTGCGGTTCCGTCTGCGCCCCCAAAACGGTCAGCGCCGCGATCGTCACCAGAAGGCGCGTGCGCGCATCCAGCCCCTCGCGGTTGTATGTCTTGCCAAACCACATCTCCATCATGTCTTTTGACAATGTGGGAAGGAATTTCTCAAATGCCGAAGGATTGAAACTCTCGGTCGCAGGATTCATCATGCGCGCCATCTGCGTGCCCTGCTCCATCATTTGCTGGATGAGTTTCGAAAAATCCTGCGTCATCAGCTGTCCTTAACGGTAGGGCGCATCAAGCGCGAGGTTGCGGGCGATTTCAGCTTCCCAACGGGCGCCGTTATCCAGCAGCTTGTCCTTATCATAGAACAGCTCCTCACGGGTTTCCGTTGCGAATTCAAAATTCGGACCTTCAACGATTGCATCCACTGGGCACGCTTCTTGGCAAAAACCGCAGTAGATACATTTCGTCATGTCGATATCGTATCGCGTGGTCCGCCGCGAACCATCAGCCCGCGGCTCTGCGTCGATGGTGATCGCCTGTGCCGGGCAAATTGCCTCGCACAGCTTACATGCGATGCAGCGCTCTTCGCCATTTGCATAGCGCCGCAAAGCGTGCTCACCACGAAAGCGCGGCGACAGCGGGCCCTTTTCATGCGGATAGTTCAGCGTGGCTTTGGGTTTGAAGAAATATTTCATCCCCAAGCCGAACCCCTTCACAAAGTCGGCAAGCAGGAAATATTTCGCCGCGCGAGCATAATCGAATGCCATATCAGCCTCCAGTCGCGAAGCGGGCCCAGAACGTGCCCAATACTTCGAATTTTGCAAGGAATGCCACAATCACCACCCAGGCAAGGGACAGCGGCAAGAAGACTTTCCAACCGATGCGCATCAGCTGGTCGTAGCGGTAGCGCGGCACGATCGCCTTTACCATCGCAAACATGAAGAACCAGATGACCATCTTGAGGAACATCCACAACACGCCATCGGGCAAGCCCGGAATTGGCGACAGCCAACCGCCGAAAAACAACAATGAGATCAGCGCGCACATCAACCAGATGGCGATATATTCACCCGCCATAAACAGCAGATACGGTGTGGAGGAATATTCGACCATAAAGCCTGCAACCAGCTCAGACTCCGCCTCGGGCAAGTCGAACGGTGGACGGTTCGTTTCAGCCAATGCCGAAATGAAGAACATCCACAGAACCGGGAAATGCGGCAGCCAATACCAATTGAACAGACCAAAGGAACCGTCTTGGGCGCGCACGATGTCGGACAGGTTCATCGAACCGGTTGAAATGATCACACCAATGATCACAAGACCCATCGATACTTCATATGAGATCATCTGTGCCGCCGACCGCAACGACCCAAGGAATGGGTATTTTGAGTTCGACGCCCAACCACCCATGATCACGCCGTAGACCTCAAGCGATGAAATCGCGAAGACAAACAGCACGGCCACGTTGATATCTGCCAAGACCCAGCCATCTGCGAAGGGCACCACCGCCCATGCCAACAACGCCAGTGTCATCGACAAAACCGGTGCCAGGAAAAATACGAATTTATCGGCACCCGCAGGGACAACAATCTCTTTGACGACATATTTCAATGCGTCGGCAAAGGTTTGAAGCAGCCCCCAAGGACCAACCACGTTTGGTCCGCGGCGCATCTGAACGGCGGCCCAAATTTTACGGTCGCCATAAACCAGAAAGATCAGAGCGATCATCACAAAGGCAATAACCGCGAGACTCTGAAGGAGGATCAGAACAAATGTCCCCCCGGGTGTTGTGAAAAAATCAGCCATGTCGTCCCTCAGACCGCCTTCTTGTCATACCGTCGGAATGCCCCGGTCACGGCAATCAGCCACCGTCACTTCGGCGTCGATCGTTCGTAACCCACGGGGCAGCGCGGGCGAAATGGTATAGACTGCATCCGCCCGCCAGATGCCAGCCTCTTGTTCGACATTCGTGCGAACATGCCGCGCGAACCCATATCCACGGATCAGCGCATATTGCGCCGCCGCACAGTTGGCATATTCCGCCACCTGCGTATCACCCGCGCCGCTGCCCGAAAGGCCAACGCGGAAATTCACCAAATCGCCATCAAGCAGCCGTGTCTCAACCGGTTGATACGACACATCCGATCTGCCTCCAGCACCGTCAGCTTGTGCGCAAGCCGCCAGACCGGCCAAAAGGCCGGTGGCGATAAGCGCGATCTGGCGATTGCTGGAGCGCATGTCGTTCCTCTTATTCCGCGGCGATCGGCGCCTGACGGCGCTGTTTCGCAGCTGCCGAAAGCTCTGCCATTAAAGTCGAGGCACGGGCAATCGGGTTAGTCAAATAGTAATCACGCAATGCGGGGCGGAAGGTTGCCGTGCCCATATCGCGGGTCGCGATGGGCGTCCATTCGTTTTCGACAACAGTATCGACCTGTGCCAGATGCGGCACAGCTTCGATCATTGCGCGGCGCAGACCGGCCAAACTGTCCCATGGCTGTTTCGCGCCCAATTCCGCGGACAATGCACGTAAGATCGCCCAGTTTTCCTTCGCATCGCCGGGCGGGAATGCCGCGCGGAAAGCCAACTGCGGACGGCCTTCTGTATTGACGAACAAGCCGTTTTCCTCGGTATAGGCCGCCGCCGGCAGAATGATATCTGCTCGATTTGCACCACGATCCCCGTGGCTGCCCTGATAGATGACAAAGGGTGCACCATCTCCCTTTGCGATCTCAACCTCATCGGCGCCAAGATTATAGATGACTTCCGCACCGTCGATGGCCGCCAGTAGACCGCCTTCGGTCACGGCACCCACATCCATCGCGCCGACACGTCCCGCCGCGCTGTGCAGCACCAGCATCTTTGCGCCCTTGGCCATTACATGCGCGATCACGGCCTCACCGTCGGCCTCATTGATCGCGCCTTGGCCGATGATCACCAGCGCATCATCGCTAACCGTCAGATCCGTCAAAGCAGCGCGATCGTCACCAAGGTAGTCGTAATCAAATGTCAAATCGCATTCCGCGCCAATCAAGGACACTTTTGTCCCTTTCAGCCAAACTTTGCGGATCCGCGCATTCAGCACCGGTGCCTCGACCGCCGGGTTCGACCCAATAATCACGATCTCGGACGCGGTTTCGATATCTTCAATCGCGGCATTGCCAACATAACCGGAGCGGTTGCCAATGGGCAGACGCGCACCATCGGTGCGGCACTCAACGTTACCGCCAAGCCCCTCCACCAAATTTTTCAACGAGAATGCCGCCTCTGTGGGTGCCAAGTCACCGACCAGTCCCACAACTTTCTTCCCAGTCAGTGCGGCGGCGGCTTTGGTCAAAGCCTCCCCCCAGCTTGCCGGACGCAATTTTCCATTTTCACGGACGTAGGGTTTATCAAGACGCTGACGGCGCAAACCATCCCAGACATAGCGGGATTTATCGGCCAGCCATTCTTCGTTCACACCGTCATTGTTGCGCGGCAAAATGCGCATCACTTCGCGACCTTTGGTGTCAACGCGGATATTCGACCCAAGCGCGTCCATCACATCAATGGTTTCAGTTTTGGTCAGTTCCCACGGACGCGCGGTGAACGCATAGGGTTTAGACACCAAAGCGCCAACCGGGCAAAGGTCAACAATATTGCCCTGCAAATTGCTATCCAACGTCTGGTTCAGATAAGACGTGATCTCACTATCTTCGCCACGCCCGGTCTGCCCCATCTGCGTGATGCCCGCCACTTCGGATGTGAAGCGAACACAACGAGTGCAGGAAATGCAGCGCGTCATATGCGTCTCAACAAGTGGCCCAAGGTTCAGCTCAGTTCCGGCGCGTTTCGGCTCCCGGTAACGTGAGAAATCAACCCCATAGGCCATTGCTTGGTCTTGCAAATCACACTCACCACCCTGATCGCAGATCGGGCAATCCAGCGGGTGGTTGATCAGCAGAAACTCCATGACCCCTTCGCGGGCCTTCTTGACCATAGGCGAATTGGTTTTGATGACAGGCGGTGCACCCTCTGGGCCGGGGCGCAAATCTTTGACCTGCATCGCACAAGAAGCCGCAGGCTTTGGCGGACCACCGACCACCTCGACCAGACACATCCGGCAGTTGCCCGCAATCGACAGACGTTCATGATAGCAAAAGCGCGGAACCTCGACCCCGGCTTCTTCACATGCCTGGATCAAGGTGAGGTTCGGGTTCACCTCTACCTCGTTATCGTCGATGATGATCTTTCTGAGGTCTGCCATGTCACAATCCGTCAGTTGGCTCTGGCGCAGGGGAAACCTACGCGAAATTTCGTTTCAATCAGGGCGCTTATGCGCACCCCCTTGGATAGATCCAGGCCCCTGCCCGGTAATGGTCTTCGGTCCCCGAGGCGACCCCTGCCGCCCCGCAATAGTCATTCGCGGCCCGCTTTGCCTCGGCCCCTTCGTCAAAGCCGAAAGCTGTGCCTTGGCGCGCTACCAGCAAACCGTCTTGCGGGCTTTGCGCAATCGCATATCCGGCAGGCACCTGTTTGTGTGCAACAGCGGACTGATGCGGAGCAGCGCAAGCCGTGATCAACAACGCCATCCCAGAGAAACACATCACCAAACGCAACCGCGTGGCGCGGCCTGTGGTTTTACGGTGATATGATCCGATCTGAGCCATGGTTACTCCGCTGCCATCGCGCCCATACGGCCAGTTTTCTTCGCTTTGATCCGGTCTTCGATTTCTTCACGGTAATGACGAATAAGCCCCTGAATCGGCCACGCTGCGGCATCGCCCAACGCACAGATCGTGTGGCCTTCAACCTGTTTGGTCACATCAAACAGCATATCTATTTCTTCAACCTCGGCCTCGCCTGTTACCAGACGATCCATCACACGCATCATCCAGCCCGTGCCTTCACGGCACGGCGTGCACTGGCCGCAGCTTTCATGTTTGAAGAACTTGGACAGCCGCCAAATGGCTTTAATAATATCAGTCTGCTGATCCATCACAATCATGCAGGCCGTGCCGAATGAGGACTTAAGTTCCCGCATGCCATCGTAATCCATGATCGCATCTTCGCACAGCGCGGCAGGCAACACCGGGCAGGATGCGCCGCCGGGGATCACGGCCTTTAGGTTTTTCCAACCACCGCGCACACCGCCGCCGTGCTTTTCGATCAGCTCTTTCATGCTGATAGACATCGATTCCTCGATCACGCAAGGCGTGTTCACATGACCCGACATCGCAAACAGTTTGACACCGGTGTTGTTGGGCCGCCCGAATGAGGCATACCAATCCGCACCGCGGCGCAAAATGGTTGGCACAACCGCAATGGATTCAACGTTGTTCACTGTGGTCGGGCAGCCATACAGGCCCGCACCCGCCGGGAATGGCGGTTTCATCCGCGGCATGCCCTTTTTACCTTCAAGGCTCTCAATCAGCGCGGTTTCTTCACCACATATATACGCGCCTGCGCCATGCGACAGATACACATCATAATCATAGCCAGACCCGCATGCATTTTTGCCGATAAGACCAGCCTCGTAGCATTCGTCGATGGCCTGCTGTAGCGCCTCTTTTTCACGAACATACTCGCCGCGAATATAGATATAGGCGGCCTGAGCCTGCATCGCGAAACCGGCAATCAGCGCGCCTTCAATCAGCGTATGCGGATCATGGCGCATAATTTCGCGGTCTTTACATGTCGCCGGTTCGGATTCGTCCGCATTGATGACCAGATAGGCGGGACGCCCATCAGATTCCTTCGGCATGAAGGACCATTTCAACCCCGTTGGGAAACCTGCACCACCACGGCCACGCAACCCAGAGGCCTTGACCTGTTCAACGATCCAATCCTTGCCATTCGACAAGATATTGCCCGTTCCGTCCCAATGGCCGCGCTTTTGCGCACCAGCAAGCGAACGGTCATACATCCCGTAAAGGTTGGTAAAGATCCGGTCCTGATCCTTCAGCATGTCGCTTCCCTCATCTTACTGGCCTCAACCGATCTTGCGACGCCAGATGCGCCAGACCTGAACCAGCGCGAAAATATATGCGGCAATTGCCGCGAAATCACCAAGGATCGCAATGCGCGCCCCCCAGCCCTGTTGTTTTCCGACCCACTGAAATCCGATCCAAAGCAGCGTCGTGATGGCAATCACCACAGCCGCCAACCGGCCATCACGGCGATCTTGCGCATCCCTATCCGCAGCCGTCACGGTGTCTCCCTCAGTAGTCATTCGTCTTTGCACGCTCCAGGAAAGCATCTTTCCCGTCGCGCACTATAATCTGCGCTTGCGATACCCATTTATCGCGTGTGCAACGCCCCTTGAACCGTGGCACATTTTCATCCGCATAGGCGATCTCATCTTCGCCCCATCCAGCGATTTGATCGTAATGAAACACGCCCCAATCATTCAAACGCGCGGACAGTTTCGGCCCGATACCTTCGATCAAGGTCAAGTCATCGGCTTCGCCGTCGCGTGGGGCAGCCAGGGCCACCGGCGCACGCCCCGCGCCGGACACGCTGTCATCATCATCTTCAACATCTGACAGCGCGCGGTGATCCGCTCGCCATTCCATCGCCGCCTCATTCACAGGCGCCATGTGAACCTGCGCGTCGGCCTCTGCCTGATGCGCACGCGCTTCCAGCTGTGCGTTCAACTGCGCGCCGGTTTCATGGTCCTTGCGGTAATGATCCAACGTCCCGTGGGTCGCGCTGTCGGTTGGGGACACGATACGCGATGCCACACCAGTTTCCCAATCAGCCTCTGCCATATCCTGTGTGCCGGATATAAACAGCCATTCCAGTACCGCGCCCAATAGCCCGGCCGTAACCAAGCCCAAGAACACTGCGGCCATAAACGTTGGTTCGCCAAAGAGCCATAGGAACACGAAGACAATAGCACCCGCTATCGCCCCAATCCTCCAAGCATCTTTGCGCGTTTCAATCGTCACGCCGCATCTCCCGTCAGTGAGCCACAATAATTGTAGCCTGCCTCTTAGTCGTAAATACCGTCTTTCCGAGCCCGCGCCGCAAAGTCAGTTTCTTCTCCAGACGCCAGTGTTTGTGCCTGTTCGACCCAATCATCGCGGGTCGCACGGCCCTTAAACCCTTCCAGATTGTCATCCACCCAAGCCAGTTCCGCGCCGGTCCACGCCGCGATCTGATCATAGTGAAAGACGCCCATCTGGTTCAGCGTCTCTTCCAGTTTTGGCCCAATGCCTTTGATCAGCTTCAGATCATCGGCACCATCTTCGCGCGGCGCAGATAGCATCGCCGGCTTTTCCTGTGTCCCGGTTGCCGCAGCCTCAATCGCGGCGGCTGCAACCGGATCAGACTTTCCCGGCGGATTGCCCTTCTCGACCGCTTGTGCTTCCTGTTCGGTCACACCCGTCGCATCCACCGGTTTGCCCTTCGATGGGCGCGGCTCTTTCAACGCGGCCTGCTGCACAGCAGACTTAGGCCGCTGCTGCGTGCCCATAATGCCGATCGGCCCACGCTGATTGGCGGCCCAAGGCGCGCGCAGCGGGACTTCTTGACCATCAATACGCTTGATCGAGTCACCGATCTTCACGGCACGCTCAACCGAGCCGTTGTAATCTTCTTTATCCGTCTCGGACTCAAGCAACGCAGTCAAACCTGACGCGGGCTCGGACGAGAACCGGCCGATTTGCGATCCAGCCTTGGGGTTTCCGCCCGCTGCCATATCGTCGATTAGCTTCGCCAGCCCCTCTTCGGTCAGATCTTCGTAATAGTCCTTACCAACCTGGGCCATCGGGGCATTCGCACAGGCCCCAAGGCATTCCACCTCCTCCCATGAAAACTTGCCATCGGCAGAGACTTCATGCGGGTGTGGTGCGATCTTGTCCTTGCAGATCTGCATCAGATCCTCGGACCCGCAAATCATGCAGGAGGTCGTGCCACAAATTTGGAAATGTGCAACCGACCCAACAGGTTGTAACTGGAACATGAAATAGAACGTCGCAACTTCAAGTGCGCGAATATAGGCCATGTCCAACATATCTGCCACATATTCGATCGCGGGTTTGGACAGCCAGCCTTCTTGTTCCTGTGCGCGGAACAACAGTGGAATAATTGCCGAAGCCTCCCGGCCAACAGGAAATTTCTTCAGCTGTGTCTGCGCCCACTCCAGATTGGCTGGTGTGAACTCAAAGCTCTCGGGCTGTTCGTGATGCAAACGGCGAAGCATTAGCGGTCAACCTCCCCGAACACGATATCCATCGTGCCGATAATTGCAGAAAGATCGGCAAGCAGGTGGCCCGTGCCGAGGTAATCCATTGCCTGCATATGCAGGAAACCTGGCGCGCGGATCTTTGCGCGATAGGGTTTATTGGTCCCGTCAGACTTCAAAAACACGCCGAATTCGCCCTTGGGCGCTTCAACCGCGGCATATACCTCCCCAGCGGGGACCTTGAACCCTTCGGTATAGAGCTTGAAGTGATGGATAAGCGCTTCCATGGACGTCTTCATATCGCCACGTTTCGGCGGCGTCAGCTTACCGCGTGCAAGGATGTCACCATCCTTTTCTGCACGCAGCTTATCGACGCATTGGCGAATTATTTTTACGGATTCGCGCATCTCTGCCATGCGGACAAGATAGCGATCGTAGCAATCGCCGGATTTACCGATAGCCACATCGAAATCAAATTCATCGTAGCATTCATATGGCTGCGAGCGACGCAAATCCCACGCCAGACCGGAACCACGGACCATAACGCCCGAAAAGCCCCAATCCAAAATGTCTTGCTCGGTCACAACAGCAATATCGACGTTACGCTGTTTGAAAATGCGGTTTTCCGTCAGCAGGCCGTCAATATCATTGAGAGCAGCAGGGAATTCCTTGGCCCATGTCTCGATATCGTCGATCAGTGCTGGCGGCAGGTCCTGATGCACCCCACCCGGACGGAAATAGGCTGCGTGCAAGCGCGACCCGCAAGCCCGCTCGTAGAAAATCATCAGCTTTTCACGCTCTTCAAAACCCCACAGCGGTGGGGTCAGGGCGCCAACATCCATTGCCTGCGTTGTCACGTTGAGCAAATGATTCAAAACGCGGCCAATTTCGGAATACAGCACGCGGATCAGCTGTGCGCGGCGTGGCACCTCAACCTCGGCGAGGCGTTCAATGGCCAGGCACCAGGCGTGCTCTTGGTTCATCGGCGCAACATAGTCCAACCGATCGAAATAGGGCAGGTTTTGCAGGTAGGTGCGGCTTTCCATCAACTTTTCAGTGCCGCGATGCAACAGCCCAATATGGGGGTCACAACGTTCCACCACTTCGCCGTCCAGCTCGACAACCATGCGCAAAACACCGTGGGCTGCCGGGTGCTGAGGCCCGAAGTTGATATTAAAGTTTCGGATCCGCTGTTCGCCGGTCAGGGCGTCTTGCGAGCCGTCATCATAATGGTTCTGCCGGATGTCGCCGTCCATCATGCGTCATTCTCCGTGCTCTGGGCTTGATCAGCCGTGCTGGGCGCGAATTTCGCAAAAAGATCACCCTCGGTCATATCCGAGGTCATGTTCGCGAGCGCGTAATTCTTTAAGTTGCAGTCAATCGGCATCTGCGAAGTCACAACAGATCGCCCCAGGCCGATAACCCCATCGGAGGCTGTGGCTGACAGGCCGCGCTGTGCCGCGATCCATGTGGCATCCGGCAGGCACGATCCGCTTTGTGTCGCAGCCAAGTCCATTACTTGGCCCCCGCTTTGTCTGCTGTTTTTTCGTCACCAGGAAGTATGTATTTGGCCCCTTCCCACGGCGACAAGAAGTCAAACTGACGATATTCCTGAACCAATTTAACGGGCTCATAAACAACGCGCTTTTGCACTTCGTCCCAGCGCACCTCAAGATATCCGGTGGTCGGGAAATCTTTACGCAGCGGGTGGCCACGGAAACCGTAATCCGTCAACAGGCGGCGCAAATCCGGATGGCCCGAGAACAAGATCCCGAACATATCGAAAATCTCACGTTCAAACCAATCTGCGGATTTATGAACGCCAGTCAGCGACGGCACCATTTCATCTTCACGGATCGCAACTTTTACACGAATACGCTGATTGCGATACATCGACAAGAAATGCCACACGAGGTCAAATCGTTGTGGCCGCTCTGGGTGATCAACCGCAGTAATGTCGACAAGCGAAGAGAACATGCAATTGGGATCTTCCTTCAGGAAGGTCAGAAAATCCACAATCCCGGACAATGTCACCGTTACCGCAAGCTCCCCAAAGGCCACCTCGGTCGAGACAACATCATCGGGACGCTTCAGCTCAATATGTTCGGCCAGTTCGTTCAATGGCATAGTCGTCTCTCCTCAGCGCACCAATGTGCCGGTGCGGCGAATCTTACGCTGTAACTGCAAGATACCATAAAGCAACGCTTCAGCTGTGGGCGGGCAACCGGGAACGTAGATATCCACGGGCACAATCCGGTCACAGCCGCGCACGACCGAGTAGCTGTAATGATAATACCCGCCACCATTTGCACATGACCCCATCGAAATCACATAGCGCGGCTCTGGCATCTGGTCATAAACTTTGCGCAGCGCCGGAGCCATTTTATTGGTCAATGTGCCTGCGACGATCATCAGATCCGACTGACGCGGCGATGCGCGCGGCGCGGTGCCGAAACGCTCCACGTCATAGCGCGGCATCGACACCTGCATCATTTCGACCGCACAGCACGCCAAGCCAAAGGTCATCCAGTGAAGCGAGCCATTACGCGCCCAGTTGATGATGTCCTCGGTGGAGGTCAGCAGGAAGCCTTTGTCCTGCAACTCGTTGTTCAGCGCCTGCGTCGCGACCTCACGGTCACCACCGGCAGTATTGGCTGATGTCATCACGCCCATTCCAACGCCCCTTTCTTCCACTCATAGGCAAATCCTACGGTCAGAACCAATAGGAACACCATCATCGACCAAAATCCGACCATTGACAGATCCCCGAAGGCCACCGCCCACGGGAACAGAAAGGCGACTTCGAGGTCAAAAATGATGAATAGGATCGAGACGAGGTAGAAGCGAACGTCAAATTTCATCCGTGCGTCGTCGAAAGCGTTAAAGCCGCATTCATAGGCTGACACTTTTTCTGGATCTGGGTTACGCACGGCCAAAACTGCCGCGGCAAGTAACAAGATCAGCGCAAGCGCCAATGCAATGCACAGGAAAATGAGAATGGGAAGGTATTCGCGCAGTAGGTCTTGCACTGTTTGGCTCCCTAGTGACGCGACCACGTTGTCGCGCAGGTTCCGGCTGTCTGTTGCAATAGCCCCGTGGGGCGGCGGGGTCAACATCCGGCTCCGGGTTTCCCTACTGAAAAGGAAATAGAATATGCAAAGGCATACCGAAACTGTGATATAAAATCCCGTTCCCACGTAAAGTCATGGCAAAGCGTTTGTCGATGGTTAATCCACGCACAGTTCTTTTTCCGCGACCGCACCAAAATCGGTAAAAATCTTGGCAAAACGGAAAAACAAACGAATCACTTCGGATTAAACCCGATGATTTTACTGCGACATCTTGTGAAGGGCGCAAATTGCCGCAGCGCAGCGATATGTCGCAGGCCTGCAGCAATTTGCGCAAACATTCCGGTAGAAACTGTCTGCAAAGATTAACTCGGCGTCAGTTCAATATTCAACAAACGCGCGATTTCACGCCGCACCCCGGGCGCCAGAGCGTCAACTTGACCCTGTGCCCATGCGGTGCCGCGCTCTGGCGCATGGCGCAGATAGGCCCGCAGCCATTGCGACATGCTCAGACGCAATGCCGGCCCAGCCTCTGCACCAAAAGTGACGACCCAACCCAAGATCCGATCTTGCACCGCGATGTCATCGTCTTTCAGGTTGCGCAGCTTAGCCCATGGCAAGGTCACACGGAACGCAGCCGAACGGATGGTATCATCGGCCGCGTCGAACCATAGCTCCAGCTGATCTAAACGCGCGGCATCGGCCTGAACCCGTTTCGCAGCGGTTTTGCACACCGCCTCCGTCAGCGCAGGGCAATCCATCTGGAAGATCCATCCCTGAATCATCGCCCAGGCCACATCGTCAGGCCGCAGCCGTGCCTGGAACAACAACCGTGTCGCGACCAGGCGGGCCTCAAAGATATCACTGTCCCATAGGGCGCGTGCCAAATCGACACGGGCCTCCACATCCATCGACCCGCGCCACATCGCGACCAGATCATCCAACCCCGCCGGCGCCACCCCGATATAGCGGCGGTCCACGCCCTGCGTCGTATGCAGCTGATCTGCGCGACCGTCGTCTTTCCACGCTTCCAACGCATAGATCACATCTTCAAAGGTGGGGGGTGGCAACACATCGCCCGCGTCTTCGTCTTCTGCGAAATATTCATAGTCAGCGTCAGAGCTTACATAGCTTTCCAGCTCTGCTGTCAGGCGTGCCTCCTCTTCGGGCGACAGCCGCTCCCCGTCATCGCGCAGCACCTGCGCCTTATGTCCACCACCGCGTTTGCGAGCCATCATTCCACCGTCACTGATTTTGCAAGGTTACGCGGTTGATCCACGTCCGTCCCTTTCGCGATGGCCGTATGATAGGCCAAAAGCTGCGCGGGCAGCGCATAAAGAATAGGTGCGAAAGGTTCTGCCACCTCGGGCAATTTCAACGTAGCCCAAGTCCCCTCACCTGCCTGCGCAATGCCCTTGGCATCCGACACAAGCAAGACCTGACCGTGCCGCGCCATGACCTCTTGCATATTTGACACGGTTTTGTCGAACAGACGATCATATGGCGCAAAAACAACCACCGGCACCGTGCGTTCAATCAGTGCAATAGGGCCATGTTTCAATTCACCGCTAGCATAGCCTTCTGCGTGTATATAGCTGATTTCTTTTAGCTTTAGCGCGCCTTCCATCGCCAATGGATACAATGGGCCACGGCCTAGGAACAAAATATCCTGCGCTTCAGCCAGTTTTTCCGACAGCGCGGCAATCTCATCCGAACAGGCCAGTGCGGCATTGAACACACCGGGCAAGGCCCGCAGGGTTGCGATATGTTCTGCTGCCTGCGCCTGTGTCAAATGCCCGCGGTCCAGGCCGGCTTTGATCGCCATCACGGCCAGAACGGTCAACTGACATGTAAATGCCTTGGTCGAGGCAACGCCGACCTCCACCCCCGCATGCAAAGACAGCGCGATATCCGCCTCGCGTGCCATGGATGACGATGGCACATTGACGACCGCCACCGTCTTTTGCACCCGGTCCTGACAATAGCGCAGCGCGGCCAGTGTATCCGCCGTCTCGCCGGATTGGCTGACGAATAACGCAAAACTTTTTTGCGGCATAGGTGGCTCGCGATAACGAAATTCAGATGCCACATCGATTTCACATGGGATGCCCGCGAGGCTTTCAAACCAGTATTTCGCAGTCTGGCAGGCATAGAACCCTGTGCCACAGGCCACCAGGGTCAAACGGTCCAGACCCGCAAAATCCAGATCGGCAGGAAGGTTGATCTGATCGGCATGCAGATAATGCGCCAACGCATCGCCAATCACCACCGGCTGTTCGGCAATCTCTTTGGCCATGAAATGCTTATAGCCAGCCTTTTCAACCCGGGTGCGACCCAGATCAATCCGCTGCTCCTCACGGGTCACCAGCTGATCGGCCTGATCGCGGATCACTAGGGACTGCCGCGTAATAAAGGCGTAATCGCCCTCTTCCAAATAGGTGATGCGGTCCGTCATCGGGGCCAAAGCAATCGCATCCGAGCCGACAAACATCTCGCCATCGCCATGACCGATCGCCAAGGGCGACCCCTTTCGGGCCGCAATCATCAGGTCGTCTTCACCATCAAACAGCCATAGCAGCGCAAAAGCGCCCTCCAACCGTTTCAATGTCGCCACGGCCGCATCGGCAGGCGACATCCCACGATCCAGATAAAGCCGGGTCAAAAGCGCCACGGTTTCTGTGTCTGTATCGGTTTGCGCCGCCAGCCCATCTTCGGCCAGCTCACGGCGCAGTTCACGGAAATTCTCAATGATACCATTATGCACCACCGCCACCGGACCAGAGCGATGCGGATGCGCATTGCCCTCGGTCGCTGCGCCGTGGGTTGCCCAACGTGTGTGGCCGATACCGGCCATCCCGCGCAGGGGTTCACGCACAAGCACATCCGACAGGTTGATCAATTTGCCAACCGCGCGGCGGCGATCCAGATTTCCGTCGTGAACCGTGGCAATCCCTGCACTGTCATAGCCGCGATATTCCAGCCGTTTCAGGCTTTCTACAAGGATCGGCGCAACTTCGTGATCACCCAGGACTCCAATGATTCCGCACATGATATCAGCCCTTTTTCCCAGCGCGGCGCGTTTTTTCCGCCCGCAGTTTGGCAAACAGCTTCGCGGCCAGCCCCGGCTTATTCACCTGTTTCGCGCGGGCAACCGCCAATGCCTCGCTGGGGACGTCCCCGGTAATGACCGAACCAGAGGCCGTCAGCGCCCCACGCCCCACCGTCACCGGCGCAACCAGCATCGTATCCGAGCCGATGAACACATCTTCACCCACAGTGGTGCGATGTTTCATTACCCCGTCGTAATTACAGGTCACAGTCCCTGCACCGATATTCGTGCGCGCGCCTATATCGGCATCCCCGATATAAGTCAGATGGCCAACCTTGACGCCCTCCGCCAAGACTGAATTCTTGATTTCAACGAAATTGCCCACATGGACATCTTCGGACAATTCGGCCCCCGGGCGCAGCCGGGCAAAGGGGCCAACCGTCGCCCCGCGCGAAATATGGCAGCCTTCCAAATGGCAAAACGCCTCAATCACGGCACCGGTTTCAACGGTCACCCCGGTGCCAAACACCACATTCGGGCCGATCACGACATCGGCGCCCACAAATGTGTCCAGCGCAAAATACACGGTGGCAGGATCCACCATCGACACCCCGTTTTCGAAAGCCTCTTCGCGGCACAGATCCTGAAACAGGTCCTCGGCACGGGCCAATTCAAACCGGTCGTTGATGCCCAGTGTTTCTTCTTCGTCGCAGGTCACCACCTCGGCAGTCATCCCTTTGGCACGTGCTGCAGCAACGATGTCAGTCAGGTAATATTCACCTGCCGCATTGTCATTGTTCAGCCCTTGAACCAATTCGGTCAGCACGACGGCATCCGCGGCAATCACACCGGAATTGCACAGGGTAATCGCGCGTTCCTCGTCAGAGGCATCCTTGAATTCGACGATCCGCTCCAACCCCGGCCCGCTGGCAATCAACCGACCATAGCGCCCGGGCTCTTCGGTTTCGAACCCCAAAACAGTGACGGCAGCATCCGATTCCGACAGGCGCTCCAATGTTTCGGCACGGATAAACGGCGTGTCGCCATACAGAACAATGACACGCCCATCGAACCCGTCCAGGCAGGGCAAGGCCTGCGCGACTGCATGGCCTGTGCCCAATTGTTCTTCTTGCAAGACGCATTCGGCCTGTGGCGCCCAATGCTCCACTGCGGCCTGAACCTGCTGCGCGCCATGGCCTGTCACAACCACAATCCGCTCTGGCTCTAGCGCGCGGCCAGCTGCCAACGCATGTGCCACCAGTGGCGCGCGACCCACCTGATGCAACACTTTCGGCAGGTCGGAATTCATGCGGGTGCCCTTGCCCGCCGCGAGAACAATCAACGCGTTCGCCATGATCTATGCCTTTTCATCTGCTCCTGCCCGTTTTACCCATACTCTGACTGGCTGCAAGAGACGTGTCTTCACGCTATCTTTCGCGGTGTTTCATCCAAAGGGCAAAATATGCGCACTGTTGTCTTCGATCTTGACGGAACCTTGGCCGATACTTCTGCGGATCTGATCTGTGCCGCCAATGCCTGCTTTGCCGCGCGGGGCCTTGGCGATCTGCTGCACCGCACAGATGATGCGTTGATTGCCTTTCATGGTGGGCGGGCGATGTTGCAGGCTGGATACAGCCGCCACGGTTGGCAGGGCGCCCAGCTTGAAGATGCAATCGCCCAAGATTACGCGGCACTTTTGCAATACTATGATGCCAATATATGCCAACATACCACGCTGTATCCCGGCGCCTATGCCGCCGTGCAAACGCTGCGCGACACCGGATATAAAACCGCAATTTGCACCAACAAACCTGAGGGCCTTGCTCGGACGTTGGTAGATCAGCTTGGCATCGCGGATTTATTTGACGCACTGATCGGCGCGGACACATTGCCCACCCGTAAACCCGATCCACAGCCCTATATCGCCGCCGTGCAAGGTGCAGGCGGATCTGTCCAACAGTCATTCTTGATTGGCGATACCGATACAGACCGGCGCACCGCTGCCGCCGTAGATGTCCCAAGCGTGCTGGTCACATTCGGCCCTACGGGCCAGGATATCCTGCGCTTGGCGCCCGATGCCGCATTGCACAGCTACGCTCAACTGCCCGCATTGACCGCGCAGCTGTTGGGCACGCCCGCGCATGGCAAATAAGTCGCCCTGCCCGTTAGGGCCGGTCATCCCCATTGCGAACGAATTCACGAATGCACCATTTTGATGTCTCGTCATATTCGTCGATAAAATCACCCAAGCTGCGGGTCTTCATGATCTTTTGCATCCGCTGCGTATAGGCCTGCACCTGCTGTTTTTCCGTGCCGGGCAATTTACGCAGCAACATGAAAGCATAAAATTGCGCAAAGGCCAGATCGTCTTGATCGGCCTCTCCCGCGGCTTGTAAAACCTGCGCTGCAATCCCGTGTAGCGCGGCGCAATGCAGCAATTGTGCATCGCGCCCATCATAGGTAATGGCGTTTTTCGCCTGCGCCGCAGTAAACGACATCAGTCCGATAAGCCCGCCGATCAGGGCCGATTTCACGAATTTTTTCATCTGCACCTGTCCTTTTGCCGGGCTTGCCCTGTTCCTGCGCTGTGTTTGCGGCCACTGCAAGAGCAGATTTACCGCCTGCTTTACAACACCTGATGTCGCGCATAGCGTGCACAAAATCAGTGCCCATTTTGGCGCTGCAACAGCCAGACAGGTAAACATGCGCGACCCCTCGCCCCCCTCCAGCCGCGACAGCGCAGCCCCTGATGACAGCCGCCCCACAGCCGCTTTGGCCGGCCCGACGCGCAAACGTGCGGTGTTTTTCGTGCTGATGACAGTGTTCTTGGATGTGATGGGCTTTGGCATCATCATACCTGTCTTGCCAAAGCTGATTGAACAGGTCGGCCATCTGGACCTTGCGCAAGCGGCCCGTATCGGCGGGTGGATGTTTGCCGGGTTCTCTTTGGCACAATTTTTATGCGCCCCGACAATGGGCGCGCTGTCTGATCGCTTTGGGCGTCGGCCGTTGTTGCTGTTGGCAGTGGGCGGGCTGGGGCTGGATTATTTGTTTCATGCGCTGGCGCCATCGCTTGTATTCTTGTTCATTGGACGGATCATCGCAGGTATATGCGGCTCCTCCTTCGTGATCGCAAATGCCTATCTGGCAGACATTTCCACACCCGAGCACCGCGCCCGCGCCTTTGGTTGGATGGGTGCGGCCTTTGGGCTTGGCTTTATCCTTGGCCCGGCATTGGGCGGTTTGCTGGGCGAATTCGGGCCGCGCGCGCCGTTTTGGGCCGCAGCAGGGCTGTCACTGGCCAATTTCGCCTTTGGCCTGTTTGCGCTGCCCGAAAGCCTTCCACCATCAGCGCGCCGACCGATGAATTGGCGCGAGGCCAACCCCTTGGGCGTTTTGGCCGTGTTCCGCCGCCATCCCGGCGTTTTGCCCATGACCGGTGTCCTGGTGCTATATTTCTTCGCAACCTCTGTCTATGTGGCGATCTGGCCGTTCTGGGGAATGCAGAAATTCGGGTGGAGCGAAGCCACCGTCGGCATCACTCTGGCTGCGTTCGGATTGGTCATGGCTCTGACCCAAGGGCTGCTAACCGGCCCTGTCGGCAAACGCTTTGGAGAGCCGCGCGTCATCGCCGCAGGCCTGCTTGTCGCCGCCGTTGTCACCTTTGGCTATGGCATGGCATGGGGACTGGCCCCGGTTTTGGTGCTGATGGTGATTCACGGTCCCGAAGGATTTGTGCATCCGATGCTGGTCGCGCATATGTCGCGCGCAGTTCCTGAAACCGAACAAGGCGCGTTACAAGGTGGCATTTCAGCCGCAATGAACCTTTCAATGTTGGCGGGCACCGTGTTCTTTACTCAAGTCTTCGGTTTTTTCCTCTCAGACGCTGCGCTGATCCAGACAACGGATGCAGCGTGGTTTATTTCGGCCGGGGTGTTGATTGTGGCGCTGATCGTCTTTTTGCAGCACAGTCGAAAGGCGTGACATGTCTGAACGTTTCTTTGGCAATTTCACTCAGCAAGAGCCTATTGCACAAGACGCCATTGATGCCGCCATAGCGGTCATGCAGTCGGGCCGCTTGCACCGTTACAATACCGCACCCGATGATCCCGGTGAAGTCGCGCTGTTGGAACAAGATTTTGCGGCGATGACTGGCGCGCACTACTGTCTGGCCGTGGCGTCGGGGGGATATGCATTAGGCTGCGCCCTGCGCGCCTTGGGGTTGCAACCGGGCGAAGCAGTTTTGACCAATGCCTTTACATTGGCCCCGGTGCCCGGCGCGATCACCAGTGCGGGCGGCGTGCCATTGTTTGTCGAAGTCACCGACGCGTTGGTGATTGATTTCGACGACCTGATCGCAAAGGCACCTCGGGCGCGGATCTTGATGCTAAGCCATATGCGCGGCCATCTGTGCGATATGGACCGGCTAATGGAGATATGCGCCGAACATGGGCTGACCGTGATCGAAGATTGCGCGCATACAATGGGGGCAAGCTGGCGCGGTGTGCCATCGGGCAGACATGGCGCGATTGGCTGCTATTCCACCCAGACCTACAAGCATATGAACAGCGGCGAAGGGGGTTTTTTGATCTCGGACGATCCGCAGGTCATGGCGCGTGCGATCCTTCTGTCTGGCAGCTACATGATGTATCCGCGCCATTTGGCCAGCCCGCCGCAAGACGCATTTGAGTCATTGAAATATGAAACCCCGAATGTGTCAGGGCGGATGGATGCCCTGCGTGCCGCGATCTTACGCCCGCAAATCCCCACATTGCCAGATCGGGTGGAGCGGTGGAACGCGCTGTATCGCGCGATGGAAACAGGCCTGAGCGATGTGCCAGGCCTACGCCTGATACCGCGGCCCCAGGCCGAGGCCTATGTTGGCTCTTCGTTTCAATTCTGCCTGCCCGATCACAGCCCGGCCCAGATCACCGCCTTTGTACACGCCTGTGCGGCGCGCGGCGTGGAACTGAAATGGTTTGGCGCGGCAGAGCCTGCGGGGTTCACCTCCCGTCATGACAGCTGGCGTTATGCGCCACCGCAAGACCTGCCGCAAACCGACAAGGTGTTGGCAGGGCTGATGGACCTGCGATTGCCGCTGACATTCGATATCCGCGACACCCAAATCCTGTGCCGTATCATCGCGCAAGAGCTGGGCGCAGCGCCCCTATCCTTGGGCTAAGCGGCGTCATAAAATCTTTGCAGATCTGCGGGCAATATTCCCATTGCGTATGTCGTGGCCAAAGCGTATCGCGCGACAGATCTTCACCGTGACCGCATAAGGATATTTGGCCCCGGCCGTGGTTCGTTTACCAAACCGCCAGACATCTTATGCCATACCCATTGAACCGCGCGCCTCTCTCACGCAGTCTGCCCATACGCCGCAGGTTGACGGTGTCTTACCCTTGTCGCCTCCCTGCGTGACCTCTCAGATATAAGGAAATCCCCATGACACAGTTTGTTCTTGGCTGGGAGGAATGGTTGTCCCTGCCAGAGCTCGGCCTGCCGGCCATTCTTGCCAAAGTGGACACGGGTGCCAAAACCTCGGCGTTACATGCCTTTGCGATCGAACCGTTTGGATCGGCAGACAAACCCATGGTGCGCTTTGCCATTCACCCCGATCCGAATGACCCGGCATTAGAGATCATTTGCTCTGCCCCGTTGAAAGATCGCCGCGAGGTGACCTCCTCAAATGGTGAGACCGAACTGCGCTTCGTGATTGAAACCACCATTGTGATGGGGGGACGCAGCTGGCCGCTGGAAATCACCCTGACAGATCGTGGCGGCATGGCCTATCGCATGTTGCTGGGCCGCGGTGCAATCAGTGATGATATGATCGTCTCCCCCAGCCAAAGCTTTCAGCAACCCGAACTGTCTTTCGACAGTTACCACGGCATCCCACGTCAAAAACGCCACCGGCGCGCCCTGCGGCTGGCCGTCCTGACACGAGAGCCAAACAATTACTCCACCCGCCGCATGATCGAAGCGGCCGAAGCGCGCGGCCATACGATGGAGGTCATCGACACCACGCGCTGCTATATGAACATTCGCGGCGTGGGGGGCGAGGTGCATTATGATGGCCGCTGCTTGCCCCATTATGATGCGGTCATCCCCCGGATTGGCGCATCGATCACATCCTATGGCACTGCCGTGGTGCGTCAGTTCGAATCGTTGGGCACTTACTGTCTTGCCCGATCCGATGGCATCACCATGTCGCGCGACAAACTGCATGCGCATCAGATCCTGGCACGTAACAAGATTGGCATGCCGACCACCGCCTTTGCCCGCAGCCCAAAGGATTCCGCCCATGTCATTCCACTTGTGGGCGGCGCGCCACTGGTCCTGAAACTGCTAGAAAGCACACAGGGCAAGGGCGTTGTTCTGGCGGAAACCAAAAAGGCCGCCGAAAGCGTGATTTCTGCTTTTCAGGGTCTGAAAGCGGATTTTCTAGTCCAAAGCTTCGTCAAAGAAGCTGCTGGGGAGGATATTCGCTGCCTCGTCGTGGGGGGCAAAGTTGTGGCCTCGATGCGCCGCAAGGGCAAGCCTGATGAATTCCGCTCTAACCTGCATCAAGGCGGCACGGCAGAACCCGTCAAAATCTCTAAAGCAGAGCGGGAAATCGCCGTGCGCGCAGCCAAAGTCATGCGATTAGATTTCGCGGGTGTCGACCTGCTGCGCAGCGAAGATGGGCCGAAAGTTCTGGAGGTCAACTCCTCCCCCGGGCTGGAAGGGATTGAAACCATGTCAGGTAAAGATATTGCCGGAATGGTCATGGCCCATATTGAGACGCAGGTCGCGCCACGCCCGCCACGCACTAAGGCAAAACCAGCAACCGGCGACAAAACCTAAGCTGCAAACAACAAAAAACGCGGTCCGTTTCGGGACCGCGTTTTCCAAATTCGTAAGCTGTCGAAGATTAACGCTTCGAGAACTGGAACGACCGGCGCGCTTTTGCTTTACCGTATTTCTTACGTTCCACAACACGCGAGTCGCGGGTCAAGAAGCCAGCGGCTTTCAACGCCGGGCGCAGGGCCGGGTTGAACAGCTGCAACGCTTTCGAGATGCCGTGCTTAACCGCGCCAGCCTGACCGGACAGACCACCACCGGCAACCGTTGCGTAGACGTCAAATTCGCCTTCCACACCGGCAACGCCAAAGGGCTGGTTCACGATCAACTGCAGAACGGGGCGTGCGAAATACGCAGGCATGTCCTTGCCGTTAACGCTGATTTTGCCTGTGCCAGGCTTGATCCAAACGCGGGCAACAGCATCTTTACGCTTACCAGTTGCATAAGAACGGCCAAGCGCGTCCTTCACTGGCTCACGAACGATGGTGGTTTCCGCGGCTTCAACACCGGAGACAGCCGACTTCAGATCGTCGAGGGATTTGAGTTCTTCAACCATGATCAGCTCCGGGTGTTCTTCTTGTTCATCGACTTAACGTCGAGAACTTCGGGCGACTGTGCTTCATGCTGATGCTCGGCACCGGCGTATACACGCAGGTTCGACATCTGCTGACGGCCCAGACGGTTGCGCGAAATCATACGCTCGACGGCTTTGATGACAACACGCTCTGGGTGCTTGCCTTCAAGAACCTGACGCGCAGTGCGCGACTTCAGGCCACCAGGGTGGTTGGTGTGCCAGTAGTATGTCTTGTCTTCACGCTTCTTACCGGTCATCTGCACCTTGTCGGCGTTGATGATGATAACGTTGTCGCCCATATCCATGTGCGGCGTGAAGGTGGCTTTGTGTTTGCCACGCAGACGCATTGCGACGATCGAAGCAAGACGGCCCAGAACAACGCCTTCAGCGTCGATCAAGATCCACTTCTTTTCGATCTCCGCAGGTTTTGCGGTGTAGGTTTTCATATTCTCTCGTCCCATACGGGTTGTGGAATTCGGATGCTGGCTTTTCCGTCATATCAAACCGAAAATCAAGCACCTTGATTGCGAATTAATTGTTCAAAATCAATGCATTGCAATTTAGGTATCAAAATACCCCAAAAAATTCGACCGTTCAGCCGTTTAAATCGGTGCGCTCTGCACGTTGCAGGCATATCCACAGCCCGTACCCGGCGGCGGAAGGCACAACGATTCCCAATGCCAATGGCAGCGCCGTCTGGGACGGGATCAGCGCTACCGCAGCCGAAACGACAAAGGCTGTGCCAAACTGTATCGCCCCGATCAAGGCAGAGCCGATGCCGGCACGTCCGCGCGCATGGTCCATCCCGATCGACATCAGATTTGCGCTTAGCAGCCCCACCAGGCCAATCACAATCCATAGCGGCACGACCACGACCCACATCTGCGCCGCACCTGACACGGCCGTCAACACCCCGCCCATTGCCACAAGCAAAGGCAGACCGCGCGCAACAATCTGCCGTGGTTCCAACCAATCCAACAGTTTGGAATTGATCCGTGAGAAAACAACAAGCGCCGCGGCGATCACGCCAAACATCACACCATAGGCGACATTGCTTAAGCCAAAATGCGCGATAAATACCGCAGAGGACGCGGTGATAAAGGCAAACATCACCGCTTGAACCAATGCCGCCACGCAGGCACTAAGAACAAAGCGCTTGGAGCGCAGCAAAATTCCGTAGCCGGCAAAAGCGTGGCGAAACGGCGCCGAGCCGCGTTCGGATTTCGGCAAGGTTTCGGGTAGAACCATCTGTGCCAAAGGCACCGCAATCACACCAATCACCACCATCACCACAAATATCGAGTGCCAGCCATAGGCCTCAACTAGAAGGCTGCCAATGAATGGCGACAGAACCGGCCCCATTGTCATCAGCATTACCAAAATGGTCATCACTTTTGCCGCTGCGCGCCCCTGGTATAGATCGGCGACAATGGCGCGGCCCACCACTAGCCCCGCACATGCCCCCATTGCCTGCACCGCCCGCAGCGCGTTGAAATAGCGCACATCCGGCACCAACAGCAGCAAGGCAGAGCATAGCGTAAAAACCACGCTTCCGATCAGCAATGGTCCCTTGCGTCCATAGGCATCAATCATTGGCCCCATCACCAGTTGGCCTACGCATAGGCCCAAAAAGAACAATGACAGTGACATTTCTACTGCAGCCGCGCTGGCCTGCAGTGACTGCGCGATTTGATCCATTCCCGAAAGATACATATCCGTCGCAACCGGGGGAAAACATGACAGCAATGCCAACACGATGGTCACCGTCATCATGTTGCGCCCGGACGCCATAGCGGGGGATGATACGGGGTGATCAGACATTTGCGCGCTCCACTGTTTTAATATGTTCGGGATAATTAGTAGAATGCAGTCTATTATCAATGAGGAACTTGCCAGTTACGGCGTTTATTGCCAGCTTCCCCGCAAAGAAGGATCCGCCCATGACCGATGATAACGTTCAAACAAGCCGCACACCGGGCCGTCCCCGTCACAGTGAAACCGATGCCAACATCAAAGACGTGGCGCGGCGGATGGTGCGCGAACATGGCTACCGTCAGGTCTCGATTGCGCAGATCATCAAAGAAGCGGGCGTAGCGCGGCAAACTCTATATCGCCGCTGGCCCACCAAGGCGGATCTGATACTTGCAGCGTTTTATGAAAATGCCCAAACTCCACCCGACCCGAGCGAGATGCCAGGGACATGGCGTGACCGGCTAGAAGCGTTCTTGATCCGCATCGCAGACCACCTTGCCCGGGATGGCAAACCGATCCGCAACCTGATTGCCTCGGCACAAGAAGATCCGGGCTTTCACGCCAGCTTCCGCGACCAATTTGTCGTGCCGCTGGACAAAACGATGCAGGACCTGCTGCATCATGCACAGCAGGCAGGCGAGCTGCCCGGTGGAGCAGATCCACAGGTTCTATGCGATATGATACACGGGTTGTTTTGGTATCGGCTGCTCAATGATCAACCGCTGACGGCAGATCTTGCACGTGGCGTTGTGGTCCAGGTCTTTGCCGGCTCAGCCTAAGGTCGCCAACGCGGGGAAGGCCTCCAGCAGCCAGAAGCTGATCGCAGAGAAAGCATTGGTCAACATCAGCAGACCCACGATGATCAACAAGCCGCCCATCGATTTCTCAATGACGCCCATATAAGGCTTCAATCGGTTCATAAGCCCCATCGCGCGGTCAATGAACAGCGCGGCAAGCAAAAAGGGAATGCCTAGACCGAAGGCATAAACGGCCAACAGGCCAGTGCCACGCGACAGATCAGAGCCAGACGCGGCAATTGACAATATCATACCCAGCTGCGGGCCGATACAGGGTGTCCATCCAAAGGCAAAGGCCAGCCCCAATACATATGCGCCAAGGCTCGATCCGCCTTGGTCCCCTGCATCCAGCCGCGCCTCGCGGTCCAAAATCGGAATGCGATACAGCCCAACAAAATGCAAACCCAAACCGATGATCACCACCCCGGCCGCGCGTGAAAACAAGTCTTGGTTTGTCAGGAAAAATCGCCCAAAAGCCGACGCAGCAAAGCCCATGAAAAGAAACACAGTCGACAGGCCAAGCACAAAGAACACAGCTGGCCATAGCGCAGAAGCCTTGCCGCTGCGCAAATCGTTCATTCCAACCCCACCCATATAGGCCAGATATGGCGGCACGATCGGCAGCACACAGGGGCTAAGGAAAGACAACACACCCGCCAGCAACGCAACGCCTGCAGCAGGTAAGAATGTCGCATCTATGAGGTCAATTCCAAACATAGCTTTGCCCTTATCCTAAAACATTCGCCGCGTCATCCTCTTCGCAGTCACATCCGCGTAGACAAATCCGCGCAGCCGCAGCAAACTGCGCCTATGAAAGACGACACCACCTGGATTGATGCCAAGGGCCTGCTGTGCCCCCTGCCCGTTTTGCGCCTGCGCAAAGTGTTAGAGGGGCTGCCCGAAGGGGCCGTTGCACTATTAGAGGCGACCGACCCCGCCTCCTGGATCGATGTTCCGCATTTTTGTCACCAAACCGGGCATGAGCTGATCACACAAGACGATCAGAACGGCGTCAAAACATATCTTGTCCGGCGCCGCGTCGACGATTAGATCCGACCACCACTGATTGCACATCGCCTACATCCAATGCCGTCCTCGAATCCGAAAAACGCCTGTGGAGGAAAACCTCCACAGGCGTTTTGTTCGTTTTGCCCTTCTCCAACAATGCATATGCATGCTTTGCCGAGAAAGGGCAGATCATTGCCTGGACCTTAGCCCGCGTTCCACCAACCACGGCGTTTAGGCTTATCGGCCTGTTCCGGGGCTGGTTCTGGTTCGGCTTGCGCCGTTTCCAACCCTGGCTCTGCTGCGGGCGCGACGGAGGTAGGCTGTTCGGCCTGCACCTCGGCCTGCAACTCGGGTTGCGGCGCAGGGGCTTGCGCAGGCTCTGCCTCAACCACGGGGGCTGCAACCTCTGGTCCTGCGTCTGTATGCGGTGCTTCTGACTGTGGCGGCGCGCTAACGTCTTCCACGATCACAGGTTCTGGCGCGGGCTCAACCGCTGGCTCTGGCTGCGATACAGTTACATCCGCTGTCACGGCCTCTGCCACAACTGCGGCATCAGACGCGGTTTCCGCCACCGGCGTCGCTTGTTCTGCAGCCGCCTCGACCGTGTCGGTTTTCTTGCGACGGGTGCGGCGACGCTTCTTCGGTGCCTCCCCTTCCGCAGGTTCGGCAGCCTGTTCTTCAGTGGAAGGCTCAGCATCCGTAGCCGCCGTTTCGGCATCCGTGGCAACATCGGCTGGTGCATCAGACTTACTGCTGCGACGACGACGCGTACGGGTCTTTTTCGGCGCCTCTTCGGCAGCGGCTGGTTCTGCGCCCTCTGCAGTCACGACATCAGACGCCTCTGCCTGCGTGTCTGCCGCATCATCCTCAGACCCGGCCTCATCAGAGCTTTCAGAATCCGTATGTTCACCCGAAGATTTCCGACGACGCCGACGGCGCCGCTTCTTCTTCTTGGGCTGTCCATCTTCGCCTTCATCATGCGCCGGCGGTGCCGCTGTGGGCTCGGCATCATCGTCTTCAGGCGTCTCGTCGATTTCGACCACTTCGGCCTCATCGATCTCGGCCATCAGCTGCGCCGTAGCATGCACAACCGTTTCAGCGACTTCCGGAACGATCCGCGTTGCGGTCTTGAATTTTTCGATCGAGAAATCAGGCGAAACCAATGTTGGATCCGCTTCGATACGCACCGACAGGCCGTACCGCGCCTCGATCAGGGCCACATGCTCACGCTTGGCATTCATCAGGTAATTTGCCACCGCGACCGGGACTTTAACCAACACTTCGCGCGACCGCTTGCGCGTACCCTCTTCTTCGATGGCGCGCAGAACCTGCAGCGCAAGGCTATCGTCTGAACGAATCAAACCCGTGCCATGGCAATGTGCACATGGCTGCGTGGTGGATTCGATCATCCCGGGCCGCAACCGCTGACGCGACATCTCCATCAGACCAAAACCGGAAATCCGGCCAACTTGGATGCGCGCACGATCAGTCTTCAGCTTATCCTTCATCCGCTTTTCGACGGCGGCGTTGTTCTTACGCTCTTCCATGTCGATAAAGTCGATGACGATCAGACCGGCCAGATCACGCAACCGCAGCTGACGTGCAACTTCTTCCGCCGCCTCAAGGTTGGTTTTGACCGCTGTATCTTCAATCGAGCCTTCTTTCGTGGCCCGACCAGAGTTCACATCAACCGCCACCAGTGCTTCGGTCACGCCGATCACGATATACCCGCCAGAACGCAGCTGAACGACAGGGTTGAACATCTGTCCCAGATAGCTCTCGACCTGATACCGCGCAAACAGGGGCAGCTGTTCATTATAATGCTGAACGTTCTTGGCGTGGGACGGCATGATCATTTTCATGAAGTCCTTGGCCGCGCGATAACCGCGTTCGCCTTCAACCAAGACCTCATCAATATCCTTGGAGTACAGATCCCGGATAGAGCGCTTGATCAAATCGCCTTCTTCGTAAATCGGCGCGGGGGCGACAGATTTCATCGTCAGCGTGCGGATTTGCTCCCACATCCGCATCAGATATTCATAATCCCGGCGGATTTCCGTCTTGGTGCGCTGTGCACCTGCAGTGCGGATGATCAAACCCGCGCCTTGCGGCACCTCCAGCTCTGCTGCGATTTCCTTCAGTTTCTTACGGTCAGCGGCCTGTGTAATCTTACGCGAGATACCACCACCACGCGCGGTATTGGGCATCAAGACACAATAGCGGCCTGCAAGCGACAGATAGGTGGTCAGCGCAGCGCCTTTATTGCCGCGCTCTTCTTTCACGACTTGCACCAAAAGAATCTGGCGCACTTTGATCACTTCTTGAATTTTGAACCGGCGCGCACGCGGCTTGCGCGGGCGGCGAATTTCTTCCGTTACATCTTCATCAGCAACGGATTCAATACCCTCTTCTGCGGCACGTTCATCCGATGGGCCGGTCTCTGCCGCGTCCTCATCGGTATCATTATGCGTCTCGTCACCGTGGTCGGCCGCCTCAACCGCCGCGACATCTGGCGTACCAAGCGGGGCAGACAATTCACCAACAGCGTGATCGTTGTCATCGCCGTCATCAAGCACACCCATGCCCGGAATATCTTCCGAACGCACGACATCATCCGTGTCGGCTGCACGTTCGGCCTGCGCTGCTACGGGTGTGACGGCATCAACCGCATCCTCTGCTGCCTGCGGCTGATCTTCGGCTGCAACCTCTGGCTTGGTGGTGTTGCTGTCCTTGTCACGACGGCTGGAGCGACGACGACGCGAGCGCGTAGGCTTCTCATCCTCTTCTTCTTCGGCCTTGGCCAAAGCAGTCTCTTCTTCCAAAATCGCCTGACGGTCTGCCAGCGGAATTTGGTAGTAATCAGGATGGATTTCCGCAAACGCCAAAAAACCATGGCGATTTCCACCATAATCAACAAAGGCTGCCTGCAGCGATGGCTCGACCCGCGTTACTTTCGCAAGATAAATATTGCCAGCAAGCTGCCGTTTGTTAATGGTTTCAAAGTCGAATTCCTCAACCTTATTTCCGTCTGCCACAACCACGCGGGTTTCTTCCGCGTGCGTGGCATCGATAAGCATCTTCTTTGCCATAGATCCTGTTTCCCCATGCCGAAACAGGCGACAAGGTCACCCCCGCCGCCTGCGCGTCATGGTCTGTCTTGATAGCGAGCGCGCGCTGATACGGCATGGAGGCGGCGGCCAATAGTGGCCCGCCCGTCATCTCCAGTGCATCGCTCAAGCGCGTCATCGCAATTCGTCCCAAGCGCAAGCTATGAAAGCCCGGCGCCCAATTAAGATCCCTTCAAGTATACACCTGTCGGGCATGAGTACGGCCATAAGGCCAATCGGTTGACCCGGAATGCAGCCACGCCACATCATTTGGCGCGCGTTCAGATCCGAAAATCAGCGAATTTCATATGGGCAGAGGCCGCGGTTGCGCGGCTTACCTTCATCCGTCCACCATAGCGTGCGGCTTGTGGAAAACACAATGGGTTTTTCGTTAGGGAATGGTTAACGAAAATTCCCAAAGCAGTAACGGAAGTGCCAAAAATGACGAAAGGGGCCATGTGGCCCCTTTCCCATAGCTGTATGATTTCAATCGATTACAGATAATCTTGCCGCGTAAGCCCGTATTTTGCCATCTTCTCATTCAACGTCCGGCGTGGCAGGCACAATTCCTCCATCACGTTGGAAATAGAACCTTTATGCCGCCGCATCGTATTGTCGATCAGCATTTTTTCAAAATTCTCGACATATTCCTTCAGCGGCTTGCCCTCAGTCGTGATCGCAGGCACCTGCGGCTCATCATCCCCCTGCATCAGCAAAGACGCGATCGAGCCAGAGCCGCGGCGCGATTGCAGAACCGCACGCTCTGCGACATTGATAAGCTGACGAACATTGCCGGGCCATGGCGCCTGAAGCAGCTGCGCTGCCTCTTGGGCGGATAATTCCGGCGCATCGCAGCCATATTCCTCGGAGAATTGCTGTGACATAGAGGTGAATAGCGTCAGCACATCTTCCCCGCGATTGCGCAGCGGCGGCAAGGTGATTTTCAGCGCGGCCAAACGGAAATACAGATCGGGGCGCAGCGCATCTTCTACCGTCTGCCCTTCGCCATGCACGTTGCAGATGGCAATAGTCCGGGTTTCGGCGGGCGTTCCCTGGTCGTTGATAAACGTCAGCAGCCGCGCCTGCAGCGCAGAGCTCAGTGCCTCAACATCCTCCAGACAAAGGGTCCCGCCGCGCACCTCTTCTACCAAAGGTAGCCCGCTGTCTTCCACCGGGCCAAACAGCTTGGCGGACAGCGCGTCTTCGGCATAGGCCGCACAGGACACGGCAATAAATTTCTTCCCCGCACGCGGGCCGGTTGCATGAAGCGCATGCGCCACCAGCGTTTTGCCGGTGCCGGTTTCGCCATCAATCAAGACATGCCCATCAGCCTGGCCCAGATCCAAAATATCCTCGCGCAGACGCTCCATCGGACCCGAGGTCCCAATCAGCTTGCCGATCATCTGCTCGCCACCGGCCAGGTCTTTGCGCAAAGCGCGATTGTCCAGCGTTTGCCGCCGCTGATTGGTCGCGCGCTTGGCCAGCTCGGTCATGCGATCCGGGTCGAATGGCTTTTCCATGAAATCCATTGCACCCATGCGCATCGCTTCAACCGCCATGGGAACATCCCCATGTCCGGTGATCATGATCACCGGCAACCCGCTGTCGATCCCCATAAGCTTTTTCAAGAACGCCATGCCATCCATACCCGGCATCCGAATATCCGAGATGACAACCCCCGGCCAATCCGGGCCGATGGTTTTCAACGCCTCTTCGGCGCACTCAAAGGTTTGGGTATCGAAGCCAGACAAGGCCAGCCATTGGCTGACCGATTGGCGCAGATCTTCTTCATCGTCGACGATCGCGACTTTCATCATGCGTGCCATATGTCTTTCCTACCTCGCGGCGCTGGCTGCGCCATTTGACGCGGCAGCCTGCATTTCACCGATCAAGGGCAGCTGGACCTCAAAGACCGCACCACCCGTTTCGGTATTATGGGCCGTCATCCGGCCACCAAAATCACTTACGATAGAGGATGAAATTGCAAGGCCCAGCCCCGTTCCCTCCCCCGGTTTCTTCGTCGTCCAAAACGGCTCGAACAGCTTGTCCAAATCCTCTATCCCTGGTCCGTTGTCGCGCAAAGTCATCACCGCCGTCTCTCCGGCGCTTAACAAAATGTCGATCTGCGGGTCAGAGACCGTTTTGGTGGCATCAAGCGCATTTCGCAACAGGTTGATGATCACCTGTTCGAGACGAATGCGATCTACCATCACAATCACCTGATCACCGGGCAAGGCACGGGTGATCCGAACCGTTCGCGCCTTCAACTGTGGCTCCATCATAGACAAGGCAGAGGAAATCGCCAGACGCATATCTACAGGCTCAAATGCGGTGCCACCTTTGCGCGCATAGGATTTCAACTGTCGGGTGATCGCGCCCATACGTTCGATCAAATCATCAATACGCTGAAAGCTGGCCAATGCCTCTTCGCCCCGGCGCCGTTGCAATAACAGCCGCGCCCCAGCCAGATAAGTCTTCATCGCCGCCAGGGGCTGATTAAGCTCATGACTGACCGAAGCGGACATTTCCCCCAAAGCCGCAAGTTTTGACGATTGTGCCAAAGTCTGTTCGGCCACGGCCAGTTCTTTTTGCGCCCGTTCCCGTTCGGCAATCTCGCGTGACAGCCGGGCGTTCAACGCGCGCAGCTCGGCAGATTCGCGGCGCAGCGCCATGGATTGCACCCGCGCCCGCCGCGACAGCCAGTAAAACGCCAGCGCCAGAAGGATCGCAAAACCCATAATCTCTAACGACAAAACCGCATTCACCCGCTCACGCACGGAATCATATGAGGTGAACGCAACCATGCGCCAACCGCGGAACGGGATGCGCGTGTCGGTGCGCATCACACCGGTGCCGCGCAAATAGGCATCTGGCGGTTCATTCGCCAAATCCGCCGTTGCCTGCAATGCGCGCTGGATCGCCGTTGGCGCGGAACGGGCTTCCAACGCGGATTCCACCGTCAGCCCACGCCAGCGCGGTTCGGTGGTTAAGATGATCTCACCTTCACTATCAATCACCGCAACCGCATCCGAAATCCCCGCCCAGGCGCGTTCAAATTTCGACAGCTCTGCCTCAACGACAATCACGCCTACAGGCAAACCATTGCTAAGCAGCAGACGCGAGTAATTGAACTGAGAGCCGGTGCCCTCTTGTGTTTCGGTGGTAAACACCGTCTCGCGCGAGCGCTGCGCATCCACAAAGAAAGGAGCCGTGCTGTAGCTTGTGCCGATCAGGTTGCGGTTGGTGGCGGCAACGACCCGACCTGACATATCCAACAACCGGATTGAGGCGGCAGAAATATCTTCACGCGCCTGAATCAGTGCCGCAGAGGTGGCGGAATATTCCTGACTTTCCAACGCATTGGTTAAGGCAGGATCACGGGCAAGCAGCAGCGGCACAACAGAGGTCCGCTGTAATTCTGAAATTAAGTTCCCAGAATATAGGGCCAGACGCAGCTCAGTCCGCACGCGTGTTGTTTCGGTAAAACGCTCCGTCAACCAAGCGTTGGTGATCCACATTACACCAGCTGCAAGCAATAAAATAGCCGCAACCGCAAGACGCACTATCAAGCGTCCGCGGCGCGCGGCTTCGGGCATCACATCCCGGCTCACAATGGCAAGATCCTGAACCATGTGGCAAATCTAGGCGATTGCCGCAGGTTCAACAAGATGACGCGGATCAGGCGGTGACCGTCAGACCCGACAACGCGCGGAAAATCGCCGCCCCATCGGTGCCGCCATGGCCGGCTTCGGTTGCCCGTTCGGGATGCGGCATCATACCCAAGACCCGGCCGTTTTCGCTTAGGACACCAGCAATATCATCCACCGACCCATTCGGGTTATCGGCATAACGGAAAGCCACGCGACCGTCGCCTTCGATACGCTTCAATCCTTCAGCATCGATCTGATAATTGCCATCGTGATGCGCAATCGGGATTTCGACCTGCGACCCGGCGTTATAGCCGGATGTATATACCGAGGAAGTCTCTCCGACGATCAACTTAACAGGTTTGGAGATGAACTTCAGCGAGCCATTGCGCATCAACGCGCCCGGCAGCAACCGCATTTCGGTCAGAACCTGAAACCCGTTGCAGATCCCCAGAACATAGCCGCCTTTGCCCGCAAACTCAGCAACCGCTTTCCCGATTGGCGATTGTGAGGCGATAGCACCACACCGCAGATAATCACCATAGGAGAACCCGCCAGGAACGCCAACAATGTCGATACCTGCTGGCAATTCGCTGTCTTTGTGCCAAACCTTGACGACATCTGCGCCGGCCTGTTCAAATGCCACGGCAAGATCGCGGTCACAATTGGACCCTGGGAATGTGATTACAGCGGCTTTCATCGGTGACACTCCTGCCTATCGGTTGCCAATTGCGGCAATAAAGGGGGTCGGGGCAGGCAAACCGCGCCCCGAAGATGCGATCAGGCGATCTCGATCGTGTATTTTTCGATCACGGTATTGGCCAGAAGCTTTTCGCACATCTGTGCAACTTCGGCCTCTGCCGCAGCCTGTTCGGTGGCTTTCAGGTCCAGCTCGATGACTTTTCCCTGACGCACACCCTCAACCGAGCCGAAGCCCAACGCGCCAAGCGCGTGGCGAATGGCCTCACCTTGAGGGTCCAGAACGCCGTCTTTCAGCATGACATGAACGCGTGCTTTCATTGGTCAGACCCCTTTCAGTTGATCAGCGTGGGCTTGATATTGGTCGTGTTATTGGTCGGCAAGACGCCAAGCCGTCGCGCCACTTCGGTATAGGCATCCGCCAAATTACCCAGATCACGGCGGAACACGTCTTTGTCGAGCTTTTGACCCGTTTTCACATCCCACAAACGGCAGCTATCCGGGCTGATTTCATCGGCAACGATCAAACGCATGAAATCGCCATCCCAAACACGTCCGATCTCAATTTTGAAATCAACGAGCTTGATGCCGACGCCATAGAAGATCCCAGCCAGGAAATCATTGACCCGCAACGCCAGCGCAACAATATCGTCCAAATCTTGCTGCGTGGCCCAGCCGAAGGCGATGATATATTCTTCAGGGACCAACGGGTCGCCCAGATCATCATTCTTATAGCTATATTCAACGATTGGGCGCGGCAAAGGCGTGCCTTCTTCCATACCCAGACGTTTCGCCATCGAACCTGCCGCGAAATTGCGCACGATCACTTCCAGCGGCACGATTTCGACCTGACGGATCAGCTGCTCACGCATGTTCAGACGTTTGATGAAGTGGTTCGGCACGCCCACATTGGTCAGCCCGGTCATAAAGAATTCAGACAGGCGATTGTTCAGCACGCCTTTACCTTCGATCACGTCCTTTTTCTGGGCGTTGAACGCGGTAGCATCATCCTTGAAATACTGAACCAGAGTTCCCGGCTCGGGACCTTCATACAGGACTTTCGCTTTGCCTTCGTAAATCTTTTTGCGCCGGGGTGCCATTTGCTCTCCGTTCGGATCAGGGTCGGCGGCGCCGATAAACGGCGTTCCGACCGGTGCCGGGCACAACGCCCGTTTGCGCCGCTATAGGACAAGGACGCCGCTCTCGCAAGGCAAAGCAGTGGCTATCGCGGCTATTTCACCATCCATAGGGCCCTCACATCGCCGCAACCGCGCTATGAACGCCCTTTTGGTCGCGTATGCACCATTCTCTACGCCGCTGCGCCAATCATATTGGAAACAGCTTCCGCGTCTACATAATACAGATTCGCACAGTGTCTCGCGGGCCAATATCGAAAATAAATCACGCATAAGTTGCATGCCCGTTAAGCGGATGTGAACCCCCAAAGGCGTATTCCGACATTGGGATGATCAAGGGGTGACGTGTATGGGCGATCACAAAAACAACTATCGCGGACCATTCGGATCTGCGACTGCACGCACGAACCGTGGCGCGCGCGCCGCCCACCGCGCCCGCGAATACGCCGCGCAGGTTCAGACCCCTGCTGTCGCACTAGCCCCGCTGTCGCATCGCCGCGGCTCGGCACTAGATGCCTCATTGGCGCCAGAGCCAAGCGCACATGAGATTGCGGCAGACACGGCCCTCTCTACCTCTTTGCCTGGCTGGGCCAAAGCCCTGCGTCGACAAGGATTGGCAATTGCCCTGCTATTGGGATTTGCGTGGCTGTTGCGTGAACGGATTGCCGCGCTGGACGTGGATGCGATTTTCGTTGCTTTTCAACAGGTCTCTGCCTTGCAATGGATCGGTGCGGCGCTGGCCTGTTGGGCCTCTTTTGCTGCGCTTGCGAATTACGATGCGCTTATCCACCGCGCGATGGGCACCAACCAACAAGACGCGCAGGCCAAGCGCGCTGGCTGGGTGGCCATTGCCATCTCGCAAACCGTTGGGTTCGGGCTGGTGTCAGGTGCATTGGTGCGTTGGCGCATGTTGCCAGGCTTTTCGCTGATTGAAGCGTCAAAACTAACCGCCACCGTCGCTGCAACATTCTTGGCCGGTTGGGCGGTTTTAACGGCATCGGTCTTGTTGCTTGCGCCCGTGCAGCTGCCCGGATTGCCCGTATTTGCGGTTCAGGGGCTGGCGCTTGTTGGGTTGGCCGCAGGCGGGACGCTGGCCATGCTGGCCCTGTGGAAGCCGGGCTGGCAGATTGGCAAATGGCGGTTAAGCCTGCCCACACTGCCCGTTATGGGAAAAGTTCTGTGGTTGGCGCTGCTTGACACCATTTTTGCCGCTGCCGCCCTGTATATTTTGATGCCTGAAGGCACGGTCCATCCGCTGGTCGCGCTTTACCCGGCCTTTCTTCTTGCACTTGGGGCTGGGTTCGTGTCGGGCACGCCAGGAGGCATCGGACCGTTCGAGGTGACGCTTCTTATGCTGCTGCCCGGTGCCGAACAGGCCCCGCTGTTAGCGGCCGTTCTGGCGTGGCGCGTATTGTATTACGGTGCGCCAGCCGCGTTGGCGATGGGGGTTGTGGCACTGGGTGCCCCAGAGCGCCCTATTTTGGAACGCAGCCGCCTGATCCCCCCCGCGACCGAGCTGACACCGCGCATCGCCCAATTGGTTGGCGAAGCCCGTCAGGCCGAGGTCGGGCTGCTGCGTCAGGGCGAACATTCGATCCTCTTAGAGCAGGATATGTGTGGCGGCTGGATGGTCGGCCGCACACAACAGGTTCTGGTCGGCCTGCGCGACCCGTTCGGCCGGTTTCACGCTGACGAAATGCTACGAACCTTGCGGCGCCACGCACATGAACAAGGACGTCTGGCGTGCCTGTATAAAATCACCGGGCGCACCGCCGCCACGGCCCGCACGCTGGGATGGCAGGTCGCACCGGTCGCTGTGGAATGCTGGCTTCGCCCGGCCCAGTTTACACTAGACACCCCGACCCGGTCCGGCCTGCGCCGCAAACTGCGTAAGGCCAAAAAGCAGGGGCTGACAACAACCCATACCAACACCGATATGCCGCTACCCGAGATGCAGGCTGTGGCACAAGACTGGGCCAACATGCGCGGCGGTGAACGCGGTTTTTCGATGGGCCGGTTTGCGCATGATTATATCGAAGAACATGAAGTCATCTTGGCCCATATAGACGGGCGTCTGGTTGGCTTTGCCTCTTTCCACGCCAATCGGCATGAATGGGCGCTGGATTTGATGCGCACTGCACATGATGCGCCCGATGGCACAGTGCATGCTTTGATCACCGCCGCCATTGAAGCCGCTGCCCAAGACGAGTGTCCGCGCCTATCCTTGGCGGCGTTGCCTCCGCGCGCTGAAGATGTGAACGGCCCCGCCGCCCGCGTATGGCGACGCGCGGAAAAAGAGGCCGGCGCGGCGGGGCTGCGCCAATTCAAAATGGGCTTCGACCCGCAGCTAAGCACATTATATATCGCCGCACCGACCCGCTCAGCCTTGGCGCTCGCCGCCGCTGATATTGCCCGCACGATCCGACGGCCAGCCCCATTGACAACAATGGCCGGAGATCAACCCGCCTCAAGTTCAACATGAGCAGAAGGAATTTGCCAAATTGGTCCAAAGGTGGCACAGGGGACGACAAACGCAGTTCTTGCTGCCATAGATGATGACGTGAAAGGCCTGCCCCATGACGAATGCGCTTAGCCGCTTGCTGGAAACCCGTGACTGGCTGATGACCGATGGCGCCACAGGGACAAACCTGTTCAACATGGGCCTCAGCTCTGGCGATGCGCCGGAATTATGGAACATTGACGAGCCGCAGAAAATCACCACGCTGTATTCGCTGGCGGTTGATGCAGGGTCTGACATTTTTCTGACCAACAGCTTTGGCGGCAACGCGTCGCGGCTAAAACTGCATGACGCACAAGACCGCGTGCACGAGCTGAACAAAGCCGCGGCAGAGCTGGGCCGGAACGTCGCAGATAAGGCCGGGCGCACCGTGGTTGTCGCAGGCTCTGCCGGGCCAACCGGTGATATCTTTGAACCGATGGGCACCATGACCCACGCCATCGCCGTTGAGATGTTCCATGAGCAGGCCGAAGGGCTAAAGGCGGGCGGCGCGGATATTCTTTGGGTCGAAACAATTTCCGCCCCCGAGGAATATAAAGCCGCAGCCGAAGCTGCACGTTTGGCGAATATGCCATGGTGCGGCACCATGAGCTTTGACACGGCAGGGCGCACCATGATGGGCGTGACCTCTGCCGCTATGGCCGCAATGGTGGAGAAACTGGATCACCCGCCGATCGCCTTTGGTGCAAATTGTGGCGTTGGCGCTTCGGATCTGCTGCGCACAGCGCTGGGTTTTTCGGCGGCTGGCACGGAACGTCCGATCATTGCAAAGGGCAATGCCGGGATTCCAAAATATGTCGACGGCCATATCCACTATGATGGCACGCCAGAGCTGATGGCAGATTATGCTGTCATGGCCCGTGATTGCGGCGCAACCATCATTGGCGGCTGCTGTGGCACGATGGCAGAGCATTTGCGCGCGATGCGAGAAGCGTTGGAAACCCGCCCGCGTGGGGAGCGCCCGACATTGGAGCAAATCTCGGCGCGTCTGGGTGGCTTTTCCTCGGATGATGATGGTCTGGGCGAAGGCGGATCAGCAAAACGCGAACGTCGCGGCCGTCGCCGCACATAACCTGCCACGCCAGAACCGTAGTGATCGAAATGGTTGCCCAGTAGAATGGGCCAACCATTTCGATCACGTTCGCCCGCACACAATGATGCGCCCCGCACAGCCAAGGATATTCCAATGACCCGCCACGACCCCTCCTCCGGCTTAGAACAGCGAAAGCTGATCGCCCGGTCGTGGGGGAATGGCAAAACGGGTGCAATCCAGCACAGGCAGATGATCAGTCAGCCCAAGCCTGCGACAGCTAACCCGGAACCGCTGTGCCAACAAATCGGCCATCGTCCCCTCTCCCGTCATACGGGCGCCAAATTCCGGGTCGTTCAGCTTACCGCCGCGCATATCAGCAATCGCGCCCAGCACTTTATCGGCGCGCAATGGCATTTCGCGTGTCAGCCAATCGGCGAACAGCGGCGCAACCTCATGTGGCAATCGGATCAGCAGCATGGCAGCAGCTTTAGCCCCAGCCCGGCGTGCCTCAGTCAAGATCGCCTCCAATTCATGGTCGGTCAATCCGGGGATCATCGGCGCGGCCATGACGCGCAAGGGAATGCCCGCACGCGACAGCTCACGGATAATCTTCAGCCGGGTTTGCGGCGCGGGCGCGCGTGGTTCCATCTTACGCGCCAAATCGGCATCCAATGTCGTGACACTGACCGCCACGCTGACCAATCCGCGCGCGGCCATGTCAGACAAAATGTCCACATCGCGCAGGATCTGCGCCCCGCGCGTAGTGATTTGAACGGGATGGTTGAATTCCGACAAAACCTCAAGCACGCCACGCATAATTCTGTGTTCGGTTTCAATTGGTTGATAGGGGTCGGTGTTGGTGCCAATCGCCAATGGTCCAACCACATAACCCGGCCGCGACAGCTCTGCTGCCAAACGCTGCGGTGCTTCGGGCCGCGCGATCAGCTTGGTTTCAAAGTCAATCCCTGCAGACAGCCCCAAATAGCCGTGACTGGGCCGCGCGAAGCAATAAATGCAGCCGTGCTCGCAACCGCGATAGGGGTTCAGCGACCGATCAAAGGGCACATCCGGGCTGGAATTGCGCGTAATCACCTTGCGCGGGCGCTCCAACGACACTTCGGTTCGCAATTTGACCTCATCACGCGGGCTGTCCCAACCGTCATCCTCGATCAAGGTGACATAGGGTTCAAACCGCCCCGCAGGGCGTGTATGCGCCCCCCGCGCTTTCAGGCGCAAAGCAGGGTCGACAGGGGGAAGATCAAGGGGCAACATCTGTCTCATGCGCACAAAATAGAACACAACGAGAACATCCGCCAGAGACTTTCACGATTAACTGTGCAATCGTCGCATCAGACCTTACTGGTGTCGTAAAACTGCAATTATCGCGGGAGGTTATCCCGCATTCCTGTGTAAACCGCTTTCGGGAGAGAGTGCATGTCCAACGAAGACGACGAAATCATCCTATCTGAACTGAATGACGACGATCTCGTCTTGCAGATGATGGACGACCTTTATGATGGCCTCAAGGAAGAGATCGCGGAAGCGGTCGGTATCTTGCTTGAACGCGGCTGGCAGCCCTATGACGTTTTGACCAAGGCATTGGTCGCCGGCATGACCGTGGTTGGCAATGACTTCCGCGATGGCATCCTGTTCGTGCCAGAAGTGCTGATGGCCGCCGGCGCAATGAAAGGCGGCATGGCGATTTTGAAACCATTGTTGATCGAAACCGATGCGCCGAAAATGGGCAAAATGGTGATCGGTACGGTTAAAGGCGACATCCATGACATCGGCAAAAACCTTGTCGCAATGATGATGGAGGGCGCGGGCTTTGAGGTCGTTGACCTTGGGATCAATAATGCCGTCGACAGCTATCTGGAAGCGGCGGAACGTGAAGGCGCTGATATCATTGGTATGTCGGCCCTGCTGACAACAACGATGCCCTATATGAAAGTCGTGATCGACACCCTGAAAGAACAGGGCAAGCGCGATGATTATCTTGTGCTGATCGGCGGCGCCCCGCTGAACGAAGAATTCGGCAAGGCGATTGGCGCCGATGCCTACTGCCGTGACGCGGCTGTGGCTGTGCAAACCGCCAAAGACATGATTGCACGCAAACATAATCTGCGTGGATAAGTGCCTTTGATCGGCATCTTTGTTTAGAATGCCGATGATGTGATGGCATGGGCCCTGAAATTTTCTTCGGGGCCTTTTCCTTTTTTAACTCTCGCCCCATAATTATAGCTAGAGGAGAGAGAGATGCCTTTGCCACATTTTCTTCTACTGATCTTTGCCGTGATCGTCGCCGCGGCTATATCGCTGTGGGCAGCTGCGTTTGTCGGCGTCCCATTGCCCGCCCTTGCCATGATTGTGCTGCTGGCGGCGGGGTTGGTGCGTATGATTACCCGCGTTGAATAGATACCGATGTTGCAAGTTCCAACCGATGATGCCGCTTTGACCGATGAAGGCCTGGCGCCGCGTGGTGTTGGCCGCGTGCTGCTGATCGCCTGCGGGGCTTTGGCACGCGAAATACTGGACCTGACGCGGCGCAATGGCTGGAATCATTTAGATTTGACCTGCCTTCCTGCAATTTTACACAACAGTCCGGAAAAAATTCCCGCCGCGGTGGAAGCGGCCTTGATCAAGCACCAAAACGATTATGCGAAAATTTTTGTGGTCTATGCTGATTGCGGCACCGGCGGGGCGTTACAAGCTGTCTGCGACGCCCATGACGTTGAAATGATCGCAGGCCCACATTGCTATGCGTTTTTTGAGGGGGTGGAGGCTTTCACCCGCAACGCAGAGGATGAGTTCACCGCCTTCTATCTGACCGACTTTCTGGTGCGCCAATTTGATGCGTTCGTTTGGAAACCACTGGGGCTGGACCGCTATCCGGAACTGCTATCAACCTATTTCGGGCATTATGAAACGCTGGTATATCAGGCGCAAACGGATGATCCCGAACTGAATGCCAAAGCGCGCGACTGCGCACAGAGGTTGGGATTGACCTATCAGCGGCGTTTTACCGGATATGGCGATCTGGAACCCGCCCTTGCCGCGCAGGCGGGCTGACATCCGCTCATCCCCCCTAACGGAGCCGGGCGGCGAACCGCCCGTGCCCCTGCTTCGCCGTCGCAGCTTAAGCCGCCGCTTTGGCAGGCACAGCGATCTTAGAAATATTTGCAAGGCTCATCAGATGCGCATAGATCAGCGGCAATATGCCAGATGTCCGCAGCTTCAAGAATTCCTCATCGGGCAGCTCATTCAGCGCTTTCTCATCGATCACGCATAAACCGTGCAGGCTGGACGACAGCACCCCTTCGGCATCGCGCGCCTCGATATTCACGCTGCGGAACAGTTTCATATCCGCCAACATCTTTAATACCGCCTCTGTCCGCTTGGCGGCGATCGCATAATCTGTGATCAGCTTAATCGCCGCTTCGGTGAAGGCAGTTTGATTGCCATCATCGCCAAACAGCCGCTGGCCTTCGCCCGCCTCAACCAGACCCGTGAACGCACTATCAACGCAGACAAGCGCGTTGGTATCGGCTTGTTCGCCCAAGATAAACGGATAGCGACGCAGATAGGCCGGCAAATAGCCCTTGGTCCAGCCCCCGTCTGCATCCACATATTGGTTCACACCCGAATGGGAGCCGCATAGAAAAACCGAAGCAAACCCGGTTTCCGTCGGCGCAAAAACGATTGGCAAGTGCCCGCTCGCCGCGGCGAACTCATCCACCACACAGGGGATCAAATGCGATCCGGCTGCAAATTTGAAAGGTGTGCGGCTGGGCGCTATCCGGTGATTCAGGTGATCTTGCCGCGATACAGCGACCACTGATTTATAAAACATCGGTAAATTGCTCATGAAAAACATTCCTTTTTTGGTCAGGCCGGGTCGTGGCAGATCCACGCCTTGCCCGTGGCATCAATCGTGCAAACCATAGCGTTTGAACACCACCACACGCAATATCGCGCAGAAATGCACCCCAACTGTTCGCCTATACCCGAAATTCGGTCGCAATCCCTATATTGCACCTTGGCAAAAATCGCCTATTTTAAAGCTGTTCTCAGGGCGGGGTGAAATTCCCCACCGGCGGTTACAGCCCGCGAGCGCCTTACCATTATTGGCAAGGGTCAGCAGATCCGGTGAAACTCCGGGGCCGACGGTATAGTCCGGATGAAAGAGAACCTTTTGCAGCAGCACTTCGGTGATGCTTCAAGGGGCTTGCCTTGGGACCTGACGCAACAACGGAAGGTTCCGAAATGTCTGATTTTACCAACACCCGCATCGCGTTCATCCGTGCCCGCTGGCATGCGGATATTGTCGATCGTGCCCATGATGGATTCTTGGCTGAGGCCGAGACCCTGATGCCGGGCTGTGTTACCGATGCCTATGACGTGCCGGGCGCGTTTGAAATGCCCCTGCTGGCGAAGAAACTTGCCGCGACAGGAAAATATGATGCTGTTGTGGCCGCAGCCTTTGTGGTCGATGGCGGCATCTATCGTCATGATTTCGTGGCCGCCGCTGTGGTCAACGGCCTGATGGAGGCGCAAATGACGACCGATGTTCCGGTGTTTTCAGTGTCTTTAACCCCGCATAATTATCAAGAGACACAGCTGCTGACGGATTTTTACCGCACGCATTTCATTTCCAAAGGGGCGGAGGCCGCGCGCGCGGTCAAAGGCGTTTTGGACATTGAATTGCCCAGCGCACAACTGCACAGCCTACCCGGCGCCGTGGTCAACGGCTGATCATACAGTAGGGGCGCTTCGCGGCGCCCCCTTTGCTTTTTTAACCTATGGACCATGTGATGGCGCCGCAAATCAGACCCGCGCATTTGGCAGATTTACCCTGCATCTTGCAGATCATCGACGCGGCCTATGCGCCATATATCGTGCGGATGGGGCAAAAACCCGGCCCTATGCTGGATGATTACGCCGCCTTGATTCGCAGCAACACAATTGAGGTGCTTGACGATGATGGCGCATGTGGGATCTTAGTCTTACTGCCCCAAAAGGACGCGATGCTGCTGGACAATGTCGCGATTGCGCCCGACGCACAAGGTAAGGGTTATGGCAAACAGCTGATGTGCCACGCCGAAAATGCGGCACGCGACGCGGGTTTTGACCGCATCCGGCTATATACCAATGAGGTCATGGTTGAAAATCTCGCGATATATGCGCGGCTTGGCTATCACGAGACCCATCGCGTCACTGAAAAAGGTCTGAACCGGGTCTATATGGAAAAGCCGCTGTAGCGGCGCGAAGTTGGTTGAGGGCCGCTTTCGGCCCCCAACCGCTGGCGTGATATCGCGGTTATTTTGCCGCCGGAATGTGCAAAATCTGTCGGTGGTCGCGCTTAGGCCCAATCACGGCAGACATATTTCAGCTCCATGAATTCCTGCATCCCCATTCGCGCCCCTTCACGCCCCAAACCGGATTGCTTCATCCCTCCAAATGGAATTGGCGCGCCGGTGACTTTGGTCCGGTTCACCGCAACCATCCCATATTGTAATGCGCGCGTAGCCCGGTAAATCCGCTTGGGATTGGTGGAATGCACATAGGCGACAAGGCCATATTCGCTGTCATTGGCCCGGGCGAATACCTCGTCCTCGCTGTCAAACGGGCTGATCGCGGCAACGGGGCCAAAGGTCTCTTCGCGCATAATCTTCGCGCTATCTGGCACATCCACCAACACAGTCGGCGCATAGAACAGTGACCCAAAGGGCAGCCGATTACCGCCACAGGTTATCCGCGCCCCCTGTGCCAAGGCATCGGCCACCTGATCTTCTTGTTTGGCCACCGCGCGTTCATTCATCAGCGGGCCGATGTCGGGATCATCCATCCCCCGCCCAACCGTCAAAGCCTGCGTCGCAGCCGTGAATTTCTCGCAAAACGCGTCATAGACCGGCCGTTCGACATAGATCCGGTTGGCCCCCAGACAATCTTGACCCGAGGTCGCAAATTTCGCCTTCATCACCTCTGTCACCGCGCGGTCCAGATCGGCACCTTTGAACACGATCACCGGCGCATGGCCGCCCAGCTCCAGCACCAGCTTTTTCACCGTTGAGGCCGATTGCGCATAAAGCAACTTTCCGACCTCGGTCGAGCCGGTGAAGGACAGCGCACGTATACGGGTATCTTCGGTCCAGGGTTTTACGATCGTGGCTGCATCCCCGGTAATCACATTGAACACACCAGGCGGAAAGCCCGCGCGCTCTGCCAATTCCGCCAGTGCAAGCGCAGAATACGGCGTCTCGGCAGATGGGTGCGCGACCACAGTGCAGCCGGCCGCCAAGGCCGCAGCCGCCTTGCGGGTCAGCATCGCACATGGGAAGTTCCACGGTGTGATCAGCGCCACAACGCCCACCGGTTCCATCCACAGTTCTACCTCCGCATCATGCAGATGCGATGTGACGCCTTCGACATTCGGGCGCTTGGCTTCCTCTGCATAAAACTCAATGAAGCTTGCAGCATAATCGATTTCGCCGCGCGCCTCTGACAGGGGTTTGCCCTGCTCCAGCACCATAATGCGGGCCAGATCCTCTTTGGCAGCAACAATCAGATCATACCAGCGGCGCAGCAATGTTGACCGCTCTTGCGGCAATGTCACCGAAAACGCATCAAACGCTGTTTGCGCAGCATCGACAGCCTGTGTCGCCTGTGCCGGGGACAAGCTGGCCACATCACCCAGACGCGCCCCATCTGCGGGGTTTTTCACCGCAAAACTGACATCGCCGTCGCCGCTGATCCACCGCCCGTTCACATAGGAAAAACTGCGCAGCAAGCGTTTGTCTTCAATATCCGCCCTTGCGGAGATCGCTGTATCAAGCATGTCTGGCCTCATTTGTTGCTGTATCCAGCTTGGGCCATAACCGGCAAAGATGCAGACCGTTTTACACAGTGCTTGCACGGAATGCAGACTGAAAAGCTGCGGATTTCAGTCCAAATGGCCTGCCAGCAGTGCAAAGGGCGGAACACCGCCTTTCACCTGTTTCGTGACGATATAGGTGAAATATCGGGCAATCCCGATACGAGCATCCAACATGGAATCGATCAGCCGTTGATAGCTGTCGATATCACGGGTTACGATTTGCAAAAGGTAATCGAACCCGCCGCCCAAAGCCCATGCGTTGATAATCTCGGGGTGGTGGTTTAGCCCGTCTTCAAACACCCGGAATGTCGCGGCGCGGTGGTCTGCCAGCTCGGCTGCGACAAATACGGTGACATGCGGCCCCAATTTTTTCAGCGATATTTCCGCACGGTAGCCCTCAATCAGCCCCGCATTCTCCAGCTTTTTCAGCCGATCCCATGCAGGCGTTGCCGACAGCCCGACCTTTTCAGCAAGCGCAGCCTTAGTGATGCGCCCCTCTTGGGCGAGCACGGATAATATTTTAATATCTCTGGCATCAAGTTGGATCATGGGATGACACTACACTGGCTGCACGCAGGACGCACCTGTGAAAGCACCCCAACCTGCCGCCACGGCAAACAGACAACAGGCAGGATTTTTGGAACCGCTTCGATATCGGGGTGTTAGGTAAACTAAGCCGCATATCGGGTGCACCGATCGCCGTTCATCGGCAGGTTATGAAATGAAGATATAGCGTTTATCGAAATTATGGCATGGTTTCGGCCAATGCGATCATTATCTGTAATGCAATTGCGGTTGCACCCATCGTGCCAAGACCCTGCCAGCCCCACCGATGTGGGACGCAAGCCCCCAAAGGAAGATATCATGAGCCCATCCGACGTTTCCACCGCACCGCCAAGTGACACCGATATCCCCTGTTCGTCCGTGCAGTTGACCGTCAATGGAACCGCCCAGACGCTGACCGTCGACAATCGCACCACACTGTTGGATGCGCTGCGCGAAGGTCTGCACCTGACCGGGACAAAGAAAGGATGTGATCACGGCCAATGTGGCGCCTGCACTGTCACCGTGAACGGCCGCCGGATCAACTCCTGCCTCTCTTTGGCTGTGATGCATGACGGCGATGACGTCACAACGATCGAAGGCGTTGGCACGCCAGATGCGCTGGACCCTATGCAGGCTGCCTTTGTCGAACATGACGGATTTCAATGTGGTTATTGCACGCCGGGACAGATTTGTTCGGCCAAGGCCGTATTGGAAGAAATTCGTCAAAATGTGCCTTCTCACGTCACCAAAAACCTGATGGAGACGATCCCAATTTCCGAAACCGAGATCCGTGAACGTATGTCCGGCAACATCTGCCGCTGCGGGGCATATGCCAATATTTTGGCGGCTATTACCCAAGTTGCGGAGGGGTCGGCATGAAAACATTCACCTATGAAAAAGCCCGTGATCCTGCACAGGCCGCTGCATTGGCCGCATCGCATAAGGATGCGAAATTTATTGCCGGCGGCACGAATTTGCTGGATCTGATGAAAATTGAGGTCGAAACGCCCGCACATCTGATTGATGTGAATGGCTTGGGACTGGACACAATCACGCCAACCCAAGATGGCGGATTGCGGATTGGGGCCTTGGTGCGCAACACCGATCTGGCCGCAGATGCGCAGGTGCGCCGGGATTATCCCGTGTTGACGCGCGCGTTGGTCGCCGGGGCTTCGGGCCAACTTCGCAATAAAGCGACTACGGCTGGCAATCTGCTACAACGTACGCGCTGCCCATATTTCTATGACACAGCGCAGGCGTGCAACAAGCGCACCCCCGGTGCGGGCTGTGCGGCGCAGACGCCGGGCGCCGTGTCACGGCAGCTGGGCGTGATCGGCACATCCGCCGCCTGTATCGCCACCCACCCGTCTGATATGGCCGTTGGCCTGCGGGTGCTGGATGCGGTGGTGGAGACGATTCTGCCAGATGGAAGCCGCCGTGAAATCCCCATTGAAACCTTTCACAAATTACCCGGCCAGACGCCGCATATCGAAAACGCTTTGCAACCGGGGGAATTTATCACAGCGGTATCTTTGCCTGCCCCCGTGGGCGGCGCACAATCCTATCGCAAGTTGCGCGACCGGGCATCCTATGCCTTTGCGCTGATCTCAGTGGCCCTGATCCGCCACCCCGATGGCAGTGGCCGGGTGGCACTGGGGGGCGTGGCGCCCAAACCTTGGCGGCTTCAGGCTGCAGATGACCAATTGCCCAACGGTGCATCGGCAGTGATGGCGACATTGCTGGAACATGCCAACCCGACTGCCGCAAACGCTTTCAAAATCGAATTGGCTGAGCGCACGCTCGCCGCGATGCTGGCCGAGGAATAAGTTATGAAATTCACATCCCCCGCCACCGAAACAATTTTCGACACATCCACGGTTGTCGGCAAAGCCACACATCGCGTCGATGGCCCATTGAAGGTCAGCGGCCGGGCACCTTACGCGTATGAACGTCACGACGTAATTGACGGGCAGCTTGTGGCCTATCCACTGGGCGCGACCATTGCCAAGGGCCGGATCTTGTCCATTGACACGCAGCACGCCAAGGCGGCCCCCGGTGTCCACACCATCATCACCACACTGGAATATGATGAGCTGCCCAAGGATGAACGCAATGTCGCCTCGCTCTTTGGTGGCGACAAAGTCGTGCATTATCATCAGGCCATCGCCGCTGTAGTGGCCGACAGCTTTGAACAGGCCCGTGCAGCAGCCAACCTGATCACAGTAAAGTATGACATCGAACAAGATCTGGATTTCGATCTGGAACGTCAGTGGCAACAGCGCGGCACGGTTGAGCCTGTGTCCGCAACCGGTGATTTTGCACAGGCCTTCCAATCGGCCGCCAAAACGCTGGACCGCGAATATCGCACGCCGGGCCATAGCCACGCGATGATGGAGCCGCATTCCACATTGGCGCATTGGGACGGGGACGCGTTGACGATCTGGACGTCAAACCAGATGATTGCCTGGAACCGCGAGGCGTTGGCCGTCACACTGGGTCTGGAAGAGGATAACATCCGCGTCGACAGCCCATATATTGGCGGTGGATTTGGCTCAAAGCTGTTCTTACGCTCGGATGCTGTCTTGGCAGCGCTGGCGTCCAAGGCTTCGGGTCGGCCTGTTAAGCTGGCATTGCCACGCCCCTTCGTAATGAATAATACCACCCATCGTGGGGAAACCATTCAACGCATTCGCATCGGCACGGATGCGCAGGGCCACATCACCGCCATCGCGCATACCGCCATGTCGCCCACGCAACCTGGTGGACAAGGCGAACAGGCAACCGATCAGACGCGGCAGTTTTATGCCGGGGCAAACCGTCTGATCGAACATCACCCGGTTGAGATGTTCTTACCCGAATCCAATGCAATGCGCGCTCCGGGTGAGGCATCGGGCCTTATGGCATTGGAAATTGCGATGGATGAAATGGCCGAAGTCCTTGATATGGACCCGGTCGCCTTTCGCGCCCTGAATGACACGCAGGTGGATCCCGAAAACCCCAAGCGCACATTTTCGGACAGAAATTTTACCCGCTGTCTGTCCGAAGGGGCAAGGGCCTTTGGCTGGCACGATCGCCCCCAAACCCCCGCAAGCCGGCGCGACGGCAATTGGCTGATCGGTATGGGCATGGCCGGCGCCTATCGCGGCTCGCCGGTGCTGACATCTGGCGCAAGGGTGCGATTACAAGCCAATGGCACTGTGATTGTTGAAACGGATATGACCGATATCGGGACAGGATCTTACACGATTATCGCGCAAACCGCGGCTGAGGTCATGGGCCTTCCCGTCAGCGCGATTGACGTGCGGCTGGGCGACAGCAACTTCCCACGTTCGGCGGGGTCTGGCGGTCAGTTTGGTGCGCCCAGCTCCACGGCCGGGGTCTATGCCGCCTGCGTCAAACTGCGTGAAATGATCGCGCAAAAGCTGCAGATGCCAGAGGCCGAGCTCTCATTCAGCGATGGCGCGGTGCATTCGGCGGGCGAACCACAGTTGATCGGGACATTCGCCACCGACGCAGAACTGGTGGCCGAAGATAAGATCGAATTTGGCAAATTTCGCAGCGATGACCACATTGTTTCAACCTTTGGCGCACATTTTGTCGAATTGCGTGTGCATGCGCTGACCGGCGAAATCCGCCTGAACCGTATGTTGGCTGTTTGCGACTCTGGTCGGATTTTGAACCCAATCACCGCGCGCTCTCAGGTGATCGGCGGGATGGTCATGGGTGTCGGCGCCGCGATGATGGAAGAAATGGCAGTGGATCGCACGCAGGGCTTCTTCGCCAACCACGATCTGGCGGGATATGAGGTGCCGGTGCATATGGATATCCCCAGCCAAGAGGTCATCTTTCTGGATACCCTGGACCCGGTTGCCACCCCGATGAAGGCAAAAGGAATTGGGGAGCTTGGCTTATGTGGCGTTGCCGCCGCCGTGGCCAACGCAGCCTATAACGCGACCGGCGTGCGACTTCGCGATTATCCTGTGACGCTGGAGAAACTGTTCCCCGGCTTGCCAAAGGTCTGAAGGTGATGCGCGACTTGCCCGATACTGCCAGCATGACACGTCTGGACGCAAGCGACTGGCCTCTGTCTGCCCCATGTCTGTTGAACGGGCAGGCAGTATTGGCCGTGATCACCGCAATTGAGGGTGCATCCTATCGCCCCCTTGGCGCGGCAATGGCAATTGCGCCCGATGGCAGATGTTTTGGCAGCCTATCATCGGGCTGCATTGAGCAAGATGTCGTGCATCACGCCCAGCAGGCGCAGCATAACGCGTCTGGGCCTGTTGTGCTGCGATATGGCAAAGGCTCGCCGTTCATGGATCTGCAATTGCCTTGTGGCGGGGGTTTGGAAGTGACACTTATCCCCAACCCCGATCCCACGCTGCTGGCGCAAATCCGGGCGGATTTGGAAGATCGGCGTGAAACAAATCTGACCATCGCCCCGACTGGTCTTGGCCGCGCTGGACCGGGGCTGGCGCTCACGCTGTTACCTCCGTTACGGATGCTGGTTTTCGGGAAAGGACCCGAGCCGATTACATTTGCCGCAATGGCGCGGGCGTCAGGCCATCAGGTTATGCTGTTCTCGCATGACGATGAAACGCGTGCACAGGTACCCGGGGCCCATGCGCTGGGACGGGGGTGGCCTGCGCAGCTGCGTGTCGATGCACGCTGCGCCGTTGCGATGTTCTTCCATGATCATGATAGGGAACCCGAATTGCTGCAGGCCGCTCTGCAAACCCCAGCATTTTATATCGGCGCACAAGGGTCGGCGCGGGCGCGCGAAACCCGACTACAATCTTTGCGCGATTTACAGGTTCCGCAAGCGGCGCTGGCGCGGCTGGCCCATCCTTTTGGTCTGATCCCATCGGTGCGCAATCCGCAGGCTTTGGCGGTATCCGTCTTGGCCGATATTTTGGATAAGGCGCGCGGCTGATGGTTCTGGTGGTATTGGCGGCCGGACAATCTCGCCGCTTCGGCCCGGACAATAAGCTGCTGGCCCCGTTGCGAAACCGCCCGCTTGTAACGCATGCTTTCGCCGCCACCCAAGGACTCGACGCGCCACGTTTTGCTGTTGTCAGTGATCCAACGGTTGCGCAACTGGCCGTTGAGCATGGGCTTATACCGCTGACTGTGGCCCCCGGCGTAACGCAATCACACAGCCTGCGCGTAGCCGTGACGCGCGCAACAGATGACAATGCGCAGCGCATGGTGATCACACTGGGCGATATGCCCTTTGTCACGCATGCATCGCTGATACGACTCATGGTCACCCCGACAAATCTGGCTGCATGTTTTCAGCTTAATGCGATCCCGCTGCCTCCGGCTGTTTTTCCACAATCCCAATTTGCCGCGCTGGCGGATATAACGGGCGATCGCGGCGCAGGGGCTTTGCTGCGCGCCATTCCCGCCGCCCGCCAATATACCGCCCCAGCGCAAGAGCTGCGCGACATTGATCGCCCCGCCGACATGGATTTGGGTTGACGCCGTCGCGGCCATGCGCAATCCTCGCGCTACGTCAGGGGAGTCCCGCCTAGGGGACTGAGAGGCAGATAGGGGGCGACCCCGGTGATGCGACCCTTTGAACCTGACCCAGTTGATGCTGGCGTAGGAAGACCGAAGGGCATTTTCGTATCCTGTGCTATAGGGGCGGTCCTTTCGGGCCGCTTTGGCCGTTTGCGCAGCGCATTTGGCCGGTCGGCCCATGTCTGCTACCCGGTTCGCTTGGGTCTTTCTGTATGGAGAGACTTGAATGAACAAAGATGTTCCACAAATTTCCACTGGGGCGCTGCCTGCGTCGTCCAAACTGTATATCCCCGGCGCGCTGCATGATATCCGCGTGCCGCTGCGCCAAATTGCAGTTTCTAACGAAGAACCGGTGACAGTCTATGACAGCTCTGGCCCCTATACCGACCCCACGGCACAGATCGACATTGCCAATGGTCTGCCCACCGTGCGCGGAACGTGGGCACAAGATCGCGGAGACCTAGAACCTTACGCAGGGCGTGTCGTTACCGCGGCAGACAACGGGTTTGCCGAAGGCAAACGGCTGACCCCGGCCTTTCCGCATCAACGCCCCCCTTTGCGCGCGGTTGGCGATCGTGCCGTGACCCAGCTGGCCTATGCCAAGGCCGGGATTGTCACACCGGAGATGGAATATGCGGCCATTCGTGAAAATGAGGGGCGCACCGCCGCCTATACCCGTGATGGCGATGCGATGGGGGCTGAAATCCCTGATATCGTCACCCCCGAATTTATCCGCGATGAAATCGCCGCTGGCCGTGCCATCATCCCAGCGAATGTGAACCATCAGGAACTGGAGCCAATGGTGATTGGCCGCAATTTCCTGGTCAAGATCAACGCGAACATCGGAAATTCCGCTGTTACCTCCTCGATGGAGGAGGAGGTCGAGAAAATGGTCTGGGCGATCCGTTGGGGTGCCGATACCGTGATGGACCTGTCGACCGGGCGCAACATTCACAACATTCGCGACTGGATCATCCGCAATGCGCCTGTCCCGATTGGCACTGTGCCCCTGTATCAGGCGCTTGAGAAGGTGAATGGCATCGCGGAGGATCTAACATGGGAAATCTACCGTGACACGCTGATTGAACAGGCTGAACAGGGGGTGGATTATTTCACCATCCATGCCGGCGTCCGTCTGCACATGATCCCGATGACGATCAAACGGGTGACAGGTATCGTGTCGCGTGGCGGATCAATCATGGCCAAATGGTGCCTGCATCACCACCGCGAAAGCTTTCTGTATGAGCATTTCGACGAAATCTGCGATATCTGCCGCCGTTATGATGTGTCGTTCAGCCTTGGCGATGGGTTGCGCCCCGGCTCCATTGCCGATGCCAATGACGAGGCCCAGTTTGCAGAGCTGCGCACCCTTGGAGAGCTGACCAAGATCGCATGGGCCAAAGACTGTCAGGTGATGATCGAAGGCCCCGGCCATGTGCCCATGCATAAGATCAAAGCAAATATGGAAGAGCAGCTGAAACATTGCCACGAGGCACCGTTTTACACGCTTGGTCCGCTGACCACCGATATCGCGCCGGGCTATGACCATATCACAAGCGCCATTGGTGCGGCGATGATCGGTTGGTTTGGCACCGCCATGCTATGCTATGTCACCCCAAAAGAGCATCTGGGGCTGCCCGACCGCGACGATGTGAAAACCGGGGTGATCACCTATAAGCTGGCCGCACATGCCGCCGATCTGGCCAAAGGGCATCCCGGCGCGCAGATCCGCGATGATGCGCTGTCGCGGGCGCGGTTTGAATTCCGTTGGCAAGATCAGTTCAACCTGTCGCTGGATCCAGAAACCGCGCTGTCGATGCATGATGAAACCATGCCCGCGCAGGCGCATAAGGTCGCGCATTTCTGCTCCATGTGCGGGCCGAAGTTCTGCTCTATGCGGATTAGCCACGATATCCGCGCCGAAGCTGCCAAACAAAATGGCTTGGATCAGATGGCTGAGAAATTCCGCGAAGCGGGACAACTGTATCTTCCGTCGGAAGAACCCGCCGAATGATCTCGGTGTTGGGATCTGGTGTGGCGGGGCTTTGCGCCGCCACATCCCTGCATGAGGCAGGGTTTGATGTGCAGGTAATCGCACCGCCGGATGCGCCGGTCGCGGCATCGTCTTATGCGGGGGGCATGCTTGCGCCGTTTTGCGAAGGCGAATCCGCACCACAGGTGATTGTCCAACGCGGTCAGCTTGCTGTGCATTGGTGGTCGCAACGGGTGCGCGGCGTTGAAACGCGCGGCACTTTGGTTTTGGCGGCTGCGCGCGATCAGTCAGAGCTGACCCGGTTTTCCCGCGCCACCCAGGCTCATGACAGCGTCATCCCCGGTGATCTGGAACCTGATCTGCAGGGGCGCTTTGCGCGCGGGCTGTTTTTCAGGGCGGAGGCGCATATGGACCCGCGCGACGCGATGGCCCAGCTGCGCAGCCAGTTGATCGCCAATGGCGTGCCTTTTCACAATGACGGTGCCACCGGCCAGATCGTGGATTGTCGCGGATTGGCTGCGCGTGACCAATTGCACGATCTGCGCCCCGTACGCGGCGAAATGCTGGAGGTGATCGCCCCAGATGTCACGCTGACCCGCACCATTCGCCTGCTACATCCCCGCTTTCCGTGCTATATCGTGCCGCGCGCTAAAGGCCGCTACATGATCGGCGCCACGATGGTCGAAAGTGGCGATGCACGCGGCATCACCGCCCGCGCCATTATGGAGCTGCTGTCGGCCGCCTATACCGTTCATCCAGGCTTTGCCGAGGCTGAGGTAATCGCCACCGGAGCGGGCCTGCGCCCCGCCTTTCCCGATAACATTCCGGCGCTGCGCCACGACGGCGACCGTATCCACCTGAACGGATTGTATCGCCACGGGTTCTTGATGGCCCCGTCTTTGGCCGATGATCTGGTGCAGTTATTACAAAAAGGACCTGCCTATGCGCATTGAATTGAATGGGGCCTCCGTGACCACCGACGCGGATGACCTGGCCGAATTAATTGAAGAGCAGGGCTTTGCCGCCGCCCATGTAGCGACCGCGCTGAATGGAGAATTCGTGCCGCGTGGCGCGCGGGCAAACACCCCATTGCGGGATGGCGTCCGGATCGAAGTTCTTTCTCCTATGCAGGGCGGTTAACATGTTTTACGGCACCGATCTAACCAGCCGTCTGATGCTAGGCACTGCACAATACCCGTCACCGAAAATCCTGCGCGACGCGATAGACGCCAGCGGCACACAAGTCATCACTGTTTCGCTGCGCCGTGAAGGGGCGGGCGGCGGTGATTTTCGTCAGTTCGTAAACGCAAGCGGCTGTCGCATCTTGCCCAATACTGCAGGCTGCCACACTGCGCGCGACGCGATCACCACCGCCCATATGGCCCGAGAGATGTTTGACACCAAATGGATCAAGCTAGAGGTGATTGGCCATGCTGACACACTGCAACCTGATCCTTTTGCCTTGCTGGAGGCAGCGCGGATTCTGTGCGCCGATGGGTTTCAGGTATTTCCCTATACGACAGAGGATCTGATCCTGGGAGAAAAGCTGCTGGAAGCAGGCTGTGAAGTTCTTATGCCATGGGGCGCGCCGATCGGGTCGGGCCAAGGCCTGAACAATATCGATGGGCTGCGCCGAATGCGTGCGCATTTCCCCGATATTCCTTTGGTGATTGATGCCGGGATCGGCGCGCCCTCACAGGCGGCGCAGGCGATGGAGCTGGGCTTTGACGCCGTGCTGTTGAACACCGCCGTGGCCCGCGCGACGGACCCGGTAGAAATGGCGCGTGCTTTCGGTCTGGCCGTAGCGGCAGGGAAACTGGCTGCGGGTGCCGGGCTAATGCCCCGCCGGGATATGGCGCAGGCTTCCACCCCTATCTTCGGCACCCCAATTTTTGAAACGGCGGAGGTCATATGAAACTTGACCCGTTCTACCTGATCGTTGGCGGTGTGGATCGTCTGGCCCCGCTTTTACCCCTGGGCGTGCGGCTTGTGCAGCTGCGGCTTAAGGACACCACACCACACGACACACGCGTTCAGATCATTCAGGCCCGGGACCTGTGCGCCCGCCATAACGTGCAGCTGGTCGTCAATGATTATTGGGAATTGGCGCTGGAGCTGGGCTGCAATGCCGTTCATCTGGGCCAAGAGGATATGGACAGGACCGATTTCAACGCCCTGCGCCGCGCAGACATTTCCTTTGGCCTATCCACCCATGATGACGCAGAATTGGAACGCGCATTGTCCCATGATCCCGCCTATGTCGCACTTGGTCCGGTCTATCCAACGCTGTTGAAAAAGATGCCCTGGGGCCCGCAGGGGTTGGAGCGGGTTGCCGATTGGAAACGCCGCTGCCGTGACACGCCCTTGGTGGGGATTGGCGGGCTTACCCCCCAGCGTTTGCCGGGGCTGTTTGCTGCCGGCGCGGATTGTGCTGCCGTCGTCACGGATATTCAGCTGGCCGACGATCCGGGCGTGCGCACGGCACAATGGGTCGCTGCAACTCGTGGCTATGCGCCCCTCACCACGGCCAATGCCTGATCGAAACAGGATTTTGGCAGCAAGATCAGGCAAGGCCCGTCCAAATCCAGGACCACCGGGCCGGACACCTCATTCGAGGTGCCGACCCGGCCGTTGGGCGCAAGAGCAATCCCATCAATTGGCCATCGAAGCCCCTGCGAGCGACCCTGAACCGCACCAAATGGAAACAATGACAGCCGCGTGCCAACGGGCAGAGCCATGGAAAACCGGGGCGGCGCCCTGAAAATAAGGTCTTCTTCCCCTATCAACAGAATCGGCACCCCCTGATTCTGCGCCAAATAAGACAGCGTCGCCAACGTGTGATCCAACCGTCGCCCGGTAAACCCAATCGCCAAAAAGAAATCAGCGTGAACAAATCGCAAGCATTTTCCGAAATCGGTGCTGTCTTGCTCTGCCACACGGTGAATCCGCTCTGCCGGGATCTGGTCACGCGCATTGGACGAAAGGGAATCCATATCCCCTATTACCGCAACCGGCTGATAATTATACTCAATCGCCTTGTTTCCGCCGCCATCAGCGGCCACAAGACACGGGGCAAGCTGCAGCGCATGCGTGAGATCTGCAGGGCAAACAGCCCCGCCACCCAACAATACGACGCCGCCGTTTCTATGGACAATCACTTCGCTCATGGCATGATTACTGGCGATTGTGGCAACGACCTGCAATCGATATCGGTAAAATACCATGCAAATGCCACTTTTCGTTCACCAATTGGCACCAGTTCGCCAACATGGTGAACCCAATCGAGGTCTGAAGAAAGCGAGCATCCCATGACTGGCGCGAACAAGATATTGACGGTGTCCTACGGCACCTTCTCCTGTACGCTGGAAGGGTTCGACGAGCCGTTCAACACTATGAAAGCGATTGCGGAATATTTCCGCGATCTCGCGTCAGAAGATCGCTATTTCGGCGCGGAGCCCCCGCAGCCCGATGCCGAAATGCTGCATAAAATCGCAGAGCGCGAAATTCAGCGCCGTGTTGATGCCAAGATCCAAAACAATGGTGTGATCTTGCGCCAGGTCGCGGATGGCGCGCCCAGCATTGCGGCCCCTGCACCTGCCGCACCGGTGGATGGTCGCGATGCGACCGCCGATACGGTTGCAGATATGCCCCCGTCGCAGCCGCAGGACGCCCAGACCCGTCCAACACCAGTTGCCGCTCCGCTTACGCAGCCCATCACAGCCGCCCCCCCACAGCCTGTAGAAAACGAGTCCGTGGCGGCCAAGCTGCACCGCATTCGCGAAGCTGTGGCCCATGCCCGCGCCGCGCAGCCCGAACCCACTGCAGATTTCATCGAAGATCAACATGCCGAAGCAGTCGAGGATTCGACACCCAGCGCGTCCTCCGGCGGCACATTTGGCTATAATGTCGATGCGTCCGGCCCGGTTGAAACAGATGAGTTTGATCCAGAAGACGCCGCTGTTGATCTTGATCAACTGGACGACGTGATCGAAGCCGAAGCCGAAGCCGAAGCCGAAGCCGAAGCCGA
>NZ_MDHA01000070.1 GCF_001705665.1 Thioclava sp. SK-1
CTTACCCACCGCTGCCACATCCTCGAAACTGGCAACGACAGCTACCGCTTCAAGGCCAGCTCCGAGTCTGCAAAGAAAACACGAAAGGAGACCAAAACGTTGACCCCGTCATAGACCGCGGCACATAACTGAGGGTGGGTCAAATCTCGGTGAAAATACCGGGTCAGTTCTCAGTGACAATCAACAGGATAGCGTTTCAAGTTTCGACATGGTGCAAGTTTTTTCTATAATATGAACGATATTAGCAGCCAAAATTCACGTGGGAAAACTGGCTAGTTATATATAAGTCGCCATTATTTCGCTGAGTGCGGCAGGGCAGGGGGGCGGCGCTAGGGCGAAAACACCAGCAAAGACAGGTATGATTATCTTGCGTAATGCGTGGGTGGCGGTTAAACCTCAACCGCTTTGCACCGCCTAGAGGCAGCCCGATAGAGCAGGGTTCTCGTAGCCGAAAATATTGGGTCAGAAGACGACAGAAATACAGACGGTTATGGAAACGTCAGCGGCTTGCACACCGTTTTCCGAACCGTTATCAAAGAGCCACGGTCCCGTAGCTCAACTGGATAGAGCACCTGACTTCTAATCAGGATGTTGGGGGTTCGAGTCCTCCCGGGATCGCCAACACATTTTTAATTGTGTGCCAATGCACCATAAGCTTGCACGAAATGGCGTTTTTCCATGCACCCCCCTGTCAAGAACTATTTTCAGGGCATCGTGCTTAACGTTTGGCCAGATAATCCGTGATGGCAGGCATGCTCTCGTTCCGTAGATAGATCGGCCCCGCATCCAACCCATTCGGCCGGAATGGCGTCACGCTCGCCGCCGAGAACACCGCGAAGATGGTGTTGCGATGCAGCCCCGTCTCCTCAGCAATCATCGTCGGCGTTACGAATCGCTGCCGGAAAGCTGCGATCTCCTTGTCCGACATCATCCACTGCAAGCGCGCTGTTTTAACGCTTTTGACCTGAGTGGCTGGAACACGGCCCGCTTCGATCAGCGAGATGAAGGCCGCATAGTCCCTCAGCCCGATCGAGCGGGCAAAAGCTGCTGCAGCCGTCAGCGGTTCTTGGAGCTCTTCCAGAGCGGCGAGCTCGACGACGATCCCATGATAGCCAAAGACCTCCGGCCGCTTCTTGGGCTGGAGGCGCCCCTCGCGGATCGCGGCTATGATCCGCGCAACTGGAAGACCCACCTGCTTGCTTGCAAGGTGGATGGATTCCCAGCCAGATGTGCCAGCAGGAACCTGCGTCGCCGTATGTTCCAGATCTTGCAGCAGCGTCAAGCCATCAGGAAGGTGCCAGGGGTTCTTGACCGTCTCGAGCTTCGATCTCGGCGCCAACACGCCTTCTGCCACCAAGGCCCTGAATTCCGTCAGTGTTGCCCCTATGCCGTCGCGCATGGCCTTCGGACCGACCCGGGTCGCGATCTCGTCCAGCAGCTCCGCATGGATCCGCGCATCGAAAATTTTGCGTGATGGCAGGCGTTGGTCGCCTTCCGCGAAAACGCCGGCTTCGGTCAAGAGTGCGTCCAGAAGTCCCGGAACGATCTTCATTTCCTGCGAAGCGCTCAAAAGCGAATGCACCTGCCGCTCCTCAAGCGGCTGGCCGAGCAGGGGCTCACCTGCCGCAAGCGGCCACATCCGGATGACATGCGCACGCAGAAGCGCACGAAACGTATCGAAGTCTGAATCGTCACGATAGATATATTCAAGCTTGTCGAACAGGGCGCCAAAGGCGCGGCGGCTTACATCCGGATCTCCATCGTCAGCCGTACTCAGGATGTTGAAGGCGTCCTTGATCGCAATCGGGCCAGCCGAAGCGTATCGGAAGCCGAGCGCTCTGGCGGACCAATCATCCTCAGCCAGACCCTGAGCGCGCTGGAGTTCTGCCCCTAGCAATCCGCAAAATGTCATCGCGGCAAAGAGCGACTGCCCCGCTAGCCATGTCTGATCCCCGCGGCCCGACAGGCGGTCATCAAGCCAGCGATCATAAGGGGTCGGCTCGATCAGTGGCTGATCCAGCCGACCGTCGCGCAGATCCGGCCAGATCGCGGTCAGCCGCGCGCCGATATCTTCCCGCACAATCGGTGTGGTCTCCTGCCAGAGCGGCACCAGCATGTGCTTATGCTCCACGCAAACATGGACACCGCGACAGAGCCAACTGCCCTGCATGACCATCTTGCGCAAAGGCGGTCGCTCATCCTTGCTGTCGCCGCGCAGACAGATCGGACAACCACGGATGATCGGGTTGCGCAAAGCCCGCGAC
>NZ_MDHA01000071.1 GCF_001705665.1 Thioclava sp. SK-1
TTCGCCAACCATATCCGCAGCGGCGATTATCTGGACCGGCGCTATGACAGCGCGCTGCCCGATCGTGCGCCGCTGCCGCGCCCCGATCTGCGTATGATGCAGCGCCCGATCGGGCCGGTGGCGGTGTTTGGCGCGTCGAATTTTCCACTGGCGTTTTCCACGGCGGGCGGGGATACGGCGGCGGCGCTGGCGGCGGGCTGCCCGGTGGTGGTGAAGGGCCATTCGGCCCATCCCGGCACTGGCGAAATCGTGGCGCAGGCGGTTGCTGCCGCGGTAGAGAAATGCGGCCTGCATAAGGGTGTGTTCAGCCTGATCCAGGGCGGCAAACGCGATGTTGGCACCGCGCTTGTGCAGCATCCTTTGATCAAGGCGGTGGGGTTCACCGGCTCTTTGGGTGGGGGGCGCGCGCTGTTCGATCTATGCG
>NZ_MDHA01000072.1 GCF_001705665.1 Thioclava sp. SK-1
CTTACCCACCGCTGCCACATCCTCGAAACTGGCAACGACAGCTACCGCTTCAAGGCCAGCTCCGAGTCTGCAAAGAAAACACGAAAGGAGACCAAAACGTTGACCCCGTCATAGACCGCGGCACATAACTGAGGGTGGGTCAAATCTCGGTGAAAATTTATGGGGCTACCGGGTCAGTTCTCAGTGACAATCAACAATTTGAGCTGCTTATGCGCGAATGTCTTGATCATAGTTGCATGTAAGCTAATAGGCGACAGTTGTAAAGTGATTGCCTACATAAAGCTAAAGGAATGCGACATAACATCCATTCCACTCCCTAGCGCAACTCAGGCGGGAAATGGGGGGCTACAGGAGCGCCAAGGCCCCGCGATCCAAAAGATAGGCCTCTGCCTTGTTGCAGGCGTCGATATCCGGCGCTTTCATGGTCATCATCCGCTCCTGAAGAAGCATGAACGTACCGCTTTTGTGAGGCTCCATTCTGGCCAGAGCAGAGTTTGCCCCACGGGACAGGTCTTGCGGTGTCCAGCCCATCCACCCAAATGACCGGCGATCGTGGAAGAGGTTTTTCTGTAACCCGACATACATGGTCGGTTGGGCGACGATCCAGTCGACTTTCCAGATATCCATGACCCCGAACATGATATCACGCATGACCGTCCAGTTCTGATACCAGAAGTCTGTGTTATCGTGCATGGGCATCTGGAGCGTGATACTGCCGAAATCTCGACCGTTGCAGTACACCACGCGTTCAATCTCGCCTTCATAGGTGCCATCCGTGCGCACGGATAATGATATGGGTGCGTCAGGGTCATCTACTGTTTTGCGTTGATGCGCTGTAATCATGGATTTGAGGAAATTCTCGGGCGCATCGAAAAGAAATGTCGTATTCGGAGCGGCGGACAAGCGGTCAAGTTCGGCAATATCTTCAGCACTTTGATCATCCTGAAGGCTCATTTTATCCATGAGCGCTTGCCCGCGTGCGCTGATCTCTGTGTCCATTACGCCGAACCGTCCGAACAACGGATGTAAGGAGCGTACATGATTTGCAAGCCGTATGATGCGGTCGAATTCTTCGCGGATTGCATCAATGTCGCTGGCGGCCCGAACACCGGGTGTAAAACCCGCAATTCTGTACATGGTTACTCCTGAATATAGCCACTATGTGGGTCTGCATGGTTCGGATTTGGTGTGTAGATAGGCACAATCGGCACTCCTGCAGACTGGAATTCTTTGGTGAGAATAATGACCAGAGATATTTGGGCGCAGTGCCATTGTAGCTGAACGGGCGGACGCGGGCGTGCAGCTCCGTCTTGCCGCCTAGCCTCGCCAACCAACTGTATTTTTGCGGCGGGATCACCTTCTGCTCGTTTGAAACGCCAATCTACGGACGTGATGGAAGCATCGCTGAAAAAACCGCCATCATCGGTCTGCACAACTAACATGAAAGCATAATTGTCTTTGGCCTCGACAAGCGTACAGATGGGTTGCCAGAAACCGTCGAAATAGACGCCATTATAGTTGTATTCTACTCCGCGCGGAAAACCGGTGATGAATTGCTGATACTGTCTTGCGCGGGCTGACATGTTCCAGTTTCGCGCAAGGGGGTGTCCTCGATTGGCCTCACATGCTTCGCATTTGGCAGGGTCTGCTGAACAAGTGGCTTCCATCTCTTTAGCGAGCGCGTCTGCCTTCGCTTGATCGTCTGCAAACTGGTTATCGATGTCGGTGTGGTCTTCCGGTGAAAGTGTGCCCGCTGTAACGGCCGCGCGATAAGCCGCTTGTGCTGCCCTGCTCGCGGCCATCTGTGCGGCGCGGCGGACGACCGTGCGAATGACTTGCCGTGCAGCCAAACGCGCGCCAATCGCGCCAGCAACCCAGATTCCTCCCCAGACGACAGCAGGCAGAACCATTAATCGCGCTCCTCTTTTGCCATGGCGGTGAAGCGACGCTTAATGACGGTGTCGTAATCTCTGAAGGTCTGATCTGGGTCAGGAGATCGACGAAACATAGTCTCTATAATTTCGTGTCTGTGAAAACCTGGAGTCAGTGCGACAGCCGTGATGATGAATTTTGCACGTATCTGTCCGTTACGTAGTCCGAAGTCGTTTGCACTCATCCATGCATCCTGAACCTCGCGTTCGACAGCCGCGCGTTTGAGGTGAGAGACATGATCTGGAAAGGTCTCGATGATCTTGTCCGACAAGGCACTCCGACGGCGCATTGTAAGCATTTGGCCGATTTGCCGAACGTGCTCTGTAGTCAGCTGTCCGGGTCGATCCCACGCCTCTTCCATGGCGGTAAACTTGTACACATCCGACCCGACTCGGCTGACCACCGAAGTGTCTGGTGAGATGAGTGCTTGTATATGTGGGATGCCAGCTTTCAGTAGTTGCCCAAGTAACCCAGGCTCCCAATACCGCAGGAAAAGCGCAGACTTGCGTTCTGCAACGCGGGGTCTGTGGAATTTTCTTAAATGGCGTGTCAGCTCCAACAGGCTTTTTGTCGATAGAAAAAACAGCCCTGGGTCTATGGACCACATTCCAGATGGCATTTTGTCAGAGAGAAGATCCCGCAGTAGAGCGTCGTGACGCTCTATGCGCGCGATCCATGGCAGTGCGTTTGCAGTTTCTTCTTCCGATGATGGGATCAGGCAGCATGCTTCATGAGGGTGCGACTGCAGTCTCTCCGGTAAGTCTGGGAGCAAAGCGCCGTCCAACATGACAAAGACCTCGCGCCCGTCTTGGAACAGAAGGTCCAAAAGAGCACTCGTATCTCTTGGTGTGAGATCCATAATTTCGGGCTGAAGCTGCATTTGTTCACTTAGGCGTTGTTGCCGTATGGCGGCCGCATGAGATTAATTTCGAAAAACTTAAATTGTTGGCTCAGTTTTAACCGAAAAGCCGCCTCCAGAAACCCTTCTTTTGTGTAGGGGCTGCTAGTGCTGCTTTTTCTTGTGCCGTTCTTAAATCGGAAAGTAGCCCCGTTGCCTGCGTTCGCCAGCGGTCACGATCCTCGCGCAAATCAGAGATGACGTCTTCTTTGTCGGCCAAGCGTTCTTGTGTGGCTTCAAGAAGACGTTGTAACGCCTTTATCTCGCTATAATTTTGAGTGTTTGCCGGTGTTGAATTTGGCGTTTCTTCCTGTTTAGTCGATGGTGTTGGGGGGTAAACTCTATGCAATTCGGATGGATCGATGCGGAACGTGCCGCTTTCATCCTTTTCCGCAGATATACGTCCTGATTTTATGGCTTTAGAGATTGTTGCTTTTGATTTCCCCGTGGCTTTTGCAGCCTCTCCAAGGGTGTAAACCATGGGGTTTCCTATCGTTCACTTTGGTGTTTATGTTGCCGTTTGCCGTTTATCGTCGTCATATTCAGCCGATATTGTTGGAAGATCTACTTCCATACCGGGAAAACTGGGCTGAGAGACCGGCGGCAAACCGCTACCCGAAGGGATTTGCATCTCTTCAATGCGAGGAAGATGGTGCAGAGCAGCTTTATTGGCCTCGATGGGTTCAGGCTGCTCGTCTTCGGCCAGAAGAACCTCTGCTTGAAGGCGGGCGTAGCGCAGGCGGTCCCTGGCTTCGGTCCAAACCACGCGGCTGTTGAGGACATCGGCGTTGACGGTGCCGCTTGCGCCGATCTGTTGGACCTCGATCCAGTTGCCAGCTTCAAGGGTCCTCAGGGCGCGTTTCACGGTGGATGCAGACGAACCCATGAGTTTGGCCAGCACCTTATGGGATGCGATGACCGCGTTCTGGTCACCAACGTTGGCTGCCAAGACATGGAGTAACGCAGAAGCCGCTGGATGTTTCGTGCCTAACCGTGCCCAAGCTTCATGTGCGGCACGGTCAGTCTGCACGAAGTGGCCACGATTGGGTTTGCTCGGGAGTGTTTCCCGATTTTCTGATTGTGCCCGCCCTGGTTCATCCATGACCTACCCCTAGTCCATCGGTGGTTAAATTTGAATCATACATAGTCATTTGTCGATCACGTGTGGCCTGCATTATGCCGTCAAAATTCGCCCATGCCTGCACAAAATTCACTCATACCTAGGTTGTTGATTGTCACTGAGAATTGACCCGGTAGCCCCATAAATTGTCACTGAGAATTGACCCATGTGAACACACTTCCCCGACGGTTTTGGTTGGGGGGATTTGGAGTGATCGACATGGGATTTTTGAGTGTCATTCGACGCTGGGCATTGCGTGACAAAATGCCGATACGCGAGATTGCCCGGCGGACGGGTTTGTCTCGGAATACTATCAAGAAGTATCTGCGCGAAGGCGCGGTTGAGCCGCAGTTCAAGACGCCCAAGCGTCCAAGCAAGCTGGATCCCTACGCGGATCGGCTGGCAGCTTGGCTTTTAATCCAGACGCGGAAGTCACGCAAAGAGCGGCGGACAGTGAAGCAAATGCATGCTGATCTGGTGAAGCTGGGATATGACGGCTCCTATGAACGCGTGGCAGCTTTCGCCCGGGCATGGCGCGCTGATCAGCATGAAGCGGAACAGACGACGGGGCGCGGCACCTATGTGCCGTTGGTGTTCCAGCCCGGCGAAGCGTTCCAATGCGATTGGAGCGAGGACTGGGCAAACATCGGTGGTGAGCGGGTCAAACTGCAGGTCGCGCGTTCCTGGTACGCGCTTATCCGTTGCAAACGCATGAGATGCTGTTCGACGCTCATTGGCATGCGTTCAGGGTTTTTGGCGGCGTCCCTGAACGTGGCATTTATGACAATATGAAGACGGCAGTTGACCGCGTTGGCAAAGGCAAGCAGCGGGCCGTCAATGCGCGCTTCAAAGCTATGGCCAGCCACTATGTGTTTGAGCCCGAGTTCTGCAATCCGGCGGCCGGTTGGGAGAAAGGCCAGGTTGAGAAGAATGTGCAGGATGCGCGCAACCGTATGTGGCAGGTCATGCCGGTCTGCGCCGATCTGGCAGAGCTGAGCCAATGGCTTGAAGATCGCTGTATCGCCCTTTGGACGGAGACACCGCACAAGGCTCTACCGGGGTCCATCGCTGACGTGTGGGAGGCCGAGAAGCCCATGCTAATGGCACTTCCGCCGGCATTCGATGGCTTTATCGAACACAGTAAGCGTGTGTCACCCACGTGCCTGAGCACGTTCGAACGCAATCGCTACAGCGTTCCCGCCAGCTTTGCGAACCGACGTGTCAGTTTGCATGTCTATCCCGAACGGCTGGTCGTGGTCGCTGAAGGGCAAATGGACCTGCACCGTTTCTGTTCCGGTGTGTTGCTCATCTTAGGCGGCGAGTTTTTCGAACGCCACGGGTGATTTTCCGTCCAATGCTGAATGGCGCCTGCGCGCGTTATGAGAGAGCGTTGATGTATTCGAACACCGCGACCTCAACATCCCGGCGTGTTTGCCATGTGTTTCGCCAGATCAGCTCGGCCTTGAAGGATTTGAAGAAGCTTTCGACCGCCGAATTGTCGTAACAATTTCCTTTGCCACTCATGGAAGGGAGTAGTTTGTGACGGCGAAGGCGTTTCTGATACTCGTGGGCACAGTATTGCGCGCCGCGATCGGTGTGGTGAATGCAGCCAGACGGTGGTCGGCGTAGCGCGATTGCCATGTCCAAAGCACGTAGGGCCAAGTCCTGCTTCATGCGATTACTAATTGCCCAACCGATCACGCGACGCGAATATAGGTCAATGATGACAGATAGATAGGACCAACCTTCATGCGTCCAGATGTAAGTGATGTCCCCGGCCCATTTCTGGTTTGGCGCCGTCGCTGTGAAATCCTGGTTCAAATGGTTCGGAGCGATGTTGAAGCTGTGGTCGCTGTCGGTCGTGCGCTTGAATTTACGGCTGCGCAGAACCTGAATGCCGTTGTCACGCATGATCCGGGCGACGCGGCGCTGGCCAACTTGAAGACCCAGTTCCTTCAATTCCTGCGTCATGCGCGGACGGCCATAGCTGCCCAAGCTGAGCCGATGTTGTTCGCGGATATATGCCAGAAGGATCATGTCACGACGCTGGCGATGTGAGGGCGGCCTGCGACGCCACGTCCGTAGCCCACGATCTGAAACCTGCATCATGCGGCACAGATACGCACGTGAAAGATCTCCGCGATACTCCGCAATGAATTGAAATCTCATTGCTTTTGGCTCGCGAAGAAGATTGCCGCCTTTTTTAACACCTTCCTCTCCTCCCGCAGAATACGGTTCTCTTTACGCAAGCGCTCGTTCTCGCGGCGCAACTCCGCGTCCTCAGCGGCTGTTGGATCGGTCGAGTAATCCCGCATCCACTTGCCCAAGGTCGAAAAACCAACCCCAAGGTCCGACGCAACCTGTCGCCGT
>NZ_MDHA01000073.1 GCF_001705665.1 Thioclava sp. SK-1
CGTAGCCCACGATCTGAAACCTGCATCAGGCGGCACAGATACGCACGTAAAAGATCTCCGCGATACTCCGCAATGAATTGAAATCTCATTGCTTTTGGCTCGCGAAGAAGATTGCCGCCGTTTTTAACACCTCCCTCTCCTCCCGCAGAATACGGTTCTCTTTGCGCAAGCGCTCGTTCTCGCGGCGCAACTCCGCGTCCTCAGCTGCTGTTGGATCGGTCGAGTAATCCCGCATCCACTTGCCCATGGTCGAAAAACCAACCCCAAGGTCCGACGCAACCTGTCGCCGTGTCAGGCCGCTGTGCGCCGCGATCCGAACCGCTTCGCGCTTGAAATCTTCACTATGCTTGGCTGCCATATCCAGTCTCCTTCAAAGCGAGCATTGCTCACAGAAAACCGGAACGGAAGTGATGCAAGTCCAGAAAGGCCACAAGTCCAGGCAGACCCACACTGAGATCATGAAGTCTGACGAGCGCCATCCGCGTGGAGATTAAAAAACAGGCGGGCATGCCCTCCAAAAACTGTATACGGGGCGCAACGCAGCACTAAATCCTGATGGTCAAGGAAAATCATAAGAAAAATCTTATTGTTTTCATGCAGTTGATGGGAATATAATCTTTGCCTTATTTTTGAGCTATTCGCGGAAATTGGACGAAGCGTGCATACTTAAATGAATAAGCCTCGTTCTTCGCGGCCAATACTATAAACGAGTATAGTATATGTCGGTATTTTCAGTGCTTTACGGGATCTTCCCCTTAATTCTATTTCGTATCTCCATGACACCAATGCGAACCGAAAGGCGAGTTGAACTTGCGGATTTTCTCCGGCAGTCGCCGGCAATTGACTGGATACTATCCAGCTCTGAAATCCGCTTCTCACTTCCTTCGGTGGCATCGGAAATTGGCATCGGCGATATGCGCGCGGTGGCCCATAATTTTGTAGAGGTATACGATGAAACTTGGCTTCGTGGACACCATCCTTGCCGACTATTCTTTGGAAGAAGTGTTGAAATTCGCTTCGGAAAATGGCTTCGCTTCTGTTGAGGTGGCTTGCTGGCCATCGCGGTCGGCAGAGGAAATCGCTGAGATCCGTGGCAGATCCGACATCCAACCCTCGCTTCTGAATTACATTCTGGGCATAACGCATATCGATGTTGCGGCGCTCGACGATGCGCGAATTCGTGAGATATGTGAGCTTCAAGATCGACACCGCGTGCGAATATCCTCGCTTGCATATTATGCAAACCCCATCGGGGATTCCCCGGAGAGGGCCTCTAAGCATCTGGCTCATTACAAGCGTATGATAGAGATGGCACCGAAGATTGGCGTAGATCTCATAACGACGTTCATGGGCAGAGATCAGAATCTCACTGTCGAAGCCAACCTCGGTCTAGCGATAGAGTTCTGGGAGCCTATTGTCCAAACTGCCGAGAAACATGGGGTCCGAATAGCAATAGAAAATTGCCCCATGTATTTCAATGAAGCGCAATGGCCTGGCGGCCAAAACCTAATGACGACGCCAGAGATCTGGCGGCGCGTCTTTGAGGCCATTCCAAATCGGAATTTCGGCCTGTGCTACGATCCGTCACACATGATTTTCCAAGGCATTGATTACCTCAAGCCAATATACGAGTTTTCCGATCGTATTTTCCATGTTCACTTCAAAGACGCAAAGATCTTGCGAAACAAGATCGATGATTGCGGCACTATGGGCTACCCGCTTCAATATACCGCGCTCAAGATTCCGGGTCGTGGCGATGTGAACTGGGGCAGTTTTGTATCTGCTTTGGACGACGTAGAATATCAAGGCGACGGTTCGATTGAAGTTGAAGATCCGGCTTTCGACGGTGCAGATCACTCAATACGGGCCGCGCTGTCTCTCTCGAAGCGATATCTCTCGCAGTATCTCATCTAAAAATTACCCCACTCAAAATCCCGCAGGAGAAGCCTCTATTCGGAGGATTTTGCGGTGTTGCACAAAACACGTGCACCCAACTGGAAAGGCTCATCTATGCTAACGAACCGCACGCCCATTTCTGAATTTCACGATCGGTGGAGCAGGACTCAGGCTCTCTGTCGAGAAAACAATATCGAGGCACTGGTCGTTTGGGGGAAAGGCGGCGGAACGGTCGACACCGCCAACGATCTCATCTACCTGACAAACTACGCCCCGGTCTTCCCTTACGCTCCGGACCTTCCGGGCGGGTGGTCTGGCTTGTCGCATGCCGCAGTGATCATTCCGGCTCGGGGGGAACCGGTCCTTGTCACCGACAGCCCTGCGGTGCGGCGTGATGTGATTGCGGTCAAAGACATTCGCCCGGCGGCGGGTTTCGTTCCCGACAAAGTCGCTGAAGTTCTTTCCGAAATGGGGATCAAGGACGCGAACGTCGGCCTCGTAGCCGGTCCATGGCTTGTTGCCAACATTTACCTACGCCTTGTCGAAGTTTGCAAAGATATCAATTACGTTAATCTGGACTTGGCAATCGAGGGCCTCCGCACGACCAAGTCGCCCTTTGAATTTGAGCTACTGCGCGAGGCGGCTGCGGTCGGCAACTCCGCGATGGAAGCAATGATGAAGAGCGCCTCCATCGCGGGGACGACCGAGGCGGACGCGGTCGCAGCAGCCTACACGATCGCGATCAAATCCGGCGCGGCTTTGATTGACGCGGCATGCGCCTCCGGACCTCATACAGCCTTCTATGCTTACGGCATGGCGCCGCAGTGGACGACCCGTGTTCTTGAGGCAGGAGATCTTTTCCATTGCGACATGTATGGCGCCGCGACGGAGGGTTTCACCTGGGACTTTTCCCGGTCTGTCGTAGCAGGTGGCAAATGGACCGCCGATCAGGAGGAGATCTATGACGGCGCGGTTACGGCGATCACCGCAGGCGTGAAGCATTGCCGTGCGGGCATCACGGCTGAAGATCTCTACAAGACCGTTTTGGACGTGCTCGTCGAACGTGGCATCGACTGCGGCTATCCGTTGCATGGCCACTCCTATGGGATCGGCTGGGAGGCGCCCTGGCTCGTCCCCGGCAACGAGACGCGGATTGAGGCGGGCATGGCCATCGCCATCGAATGCATGGCGGGACGCGAAGGCGTTGGCTTCGTCAAGTTCGAGCAGAACGTGCTCGTGCATGCTGACCGCACAGAACTGATCTCCACCTGCCCTGTCCGTGTCTGATCGAAAACGGCCGCGAGGGAGCTCGCGGCCCCCTCAATGGCATACTAGCGGAACAAAGATGAGCAACTCGATGTCACAACCCCTTCACAGCAGGCCCAATCACGCGCCGCCACCGGAACTCTACAGGAACGCGCGCACCGGCGAGCGAGCCGAACTAGCCGTGGATATCCGTGGCCTAATCAAGGACTACGGAGGATTTCGGGCGCTTAGAGGTGCCAGTTTCAATCTTCAGGCGGGTGAAGTGCATGCCCTCATGGGGCAGAACGGTGCCGGCAAGTCCACGCTCATAAAGGTCCTCGCTGGCGTCGAGTCCGCGACAGGTGGCGAAGTGCGTATCTTTGGTGAGCTCAAGTCCTTCCGCTCATCTGCCGATGCTAGCAGGGCGGGCATCGCGGTCGTATACCAGGACCTCAGTCTGATCCCGGGCATGAGCGTCGCCGACAACCTCTTGCTTGGTAGAGAGCCGACCGGGCCAGGCGGTCTGATTCGGCGAAGCGCCGTGCTAACGCAGGCAAAGGAGGTCCTGGACAGCTACGGCTTTAAAATAGATCCCCGCGCAAAGGTTGAAGATCTTCCGTTTGCCTACAAGCAATTGACCGAAATCGCCAAGGCGCTGATGAGCGATGCCCGGATTCTTATTCTTGACGAACCCACATCGGCGCTGACCGAAGATGAAGAGGAGGTGCTCTTCGGTGCGGTGCGTCAGGTAGTCGAGCGCGGAGTGGCAGTGGTCTACGTGACCCACCGGCTGAACGAGGTTTTCAAGCTTTGCAATCGCGTCACCATCATCCGCGACGGCGTCACCGACGGGACGTATAATACCAATGAATTGGACATGCGCGGGCTCGCGGCAGCGATTGTCGGTTCGAATGCTGTGCCAGACTTGCTTACTGAACCAGTCGTATCATCACAGCCCAGACCCGCAAGTGCAGTTTTGGGCGAGCCGGCCATTGAACTCTCCAACGTAAGTGCAGACAGCTTCTCAGACATAAACCTGCGTGTGGACCGCGGTGAAGTGGTGGGGCTCGCCGGCCCGTTGGGAAGTGGCAGGACAGAGATCCTGGAGCTGATGTTCGGCCTCAGGAAGGTCACTTCAGGTCAGATGCGCCTATATGGCGCACCGGTCAGATTCCGCTCGCCTATGGAAGCCATAGCAAATGGTGTAGGGCTCGTGCCGGAGGACCGACATGCGGAAGGCCTCGTCCTTTCTCATTCGATCGACCGGAACGTGGCAATGCCTGCCTTGCCAAGACTTTCTCGATGCGGAGCCTTCCTTCGGCGACGATCATTTTCACGGAGCGCGGCAGCGATCAGGGAATTATCGATCAAGGCGGAATCCGTGAACACCGTCCTATCGTCACTGTCGGGAGGCAATCAGCAAAAGGTTGTTTTTGCGAAATGGGGCGATCCTCGCTGCAAACTCCTGCTACTCGACGAACCGACAGTGGGCGTCGATATTGGTGCTCGTGAAGAGATCTATCGCGAGATCCGTTCCGCGGCAGCCCTGGGAAGCGGCGTGGTCGTGGTATCTTCCGACCTCTCGGAACTGCTCCTGCTTTGCGACCGGATTTACATGGTCAACAATCAAACCATCCAGGGTGAAGCGGTCCGCTCAGAAATTCGCGGTGAGGAAGACCTTCACCACCGCATTCATCAATCCATCGATACGCCTCAGAGGAAGTCATCATGAGCGCCCACACTGCTACACAGGCGAAGCCTGGCCTACGAGCCGGACTAAATCGCCGTCAAATGATCCGCGCACTCCAAAACTACGCCCCCCTCATAGCATTTATTCTGCTTATTGTCGGGTTTTCTCTCGCTTCTCCGGTCTTCTTCTCGGTCAACAATTTCCTGAACATCGGCAGGCAGACGGCTCTCGTCACCATCATGGCGGTGGGCATGACCATGCTTATCGTGTCCGGAGAAATCGATCTGTCGATCGGAGCTACGCTTGCACTCTCCGGGGTCACTTCCGCGATGGCCATGCAGGTAACTGGCGACAACATGGTAGTCGGCATTCTCGTCGGCCTCGGCACGGGAGCCTGTGTTGGGGCGATTAACGGCGTTTTGACCACCGGCCTTCGAATCCCTTCGTTTCTAGTGACCCTCGGAATGATGGGCATTGCACGTGGCATTGCGCTGCTGATTACCGGCACGATGGCGGTGCCGGTGATGAACCCGGTCTTTTGGGACGTGATGGGTGGGGGAGAGTTCCTAGGAATCCCAGCGACGCTGATCTTTTCTGCAGTATGCTTGGTGCTTGGTGCTTACGCGCTGCATTTCACCGCATTTGGCAGACGTATTTACGCGGTCGGCGGAAATGCAAAGGCCGCACGGTATTCTGGCATAAATGTCACCCGAGTGAAGACGACGGCATTCATCGTCACCGGAAGCCTCGCGGGATTGGCCGGACTCATCCTGAGCGCACGTTTCCATGCGGCGCGTCCGGACACCGCCGCTGGGATCGAGCTCGACGTTCTCGCCGCCGTTATCCTCGGAGGGACCAGCTTATTCGGCGGGCGAGGCCTCATCATTGGCAGCCTGCTGGGATCGCTGCTCATCGGGGTCCTCAACAATGGCCTTACCCTCATCAGCGTGACCTCCTCTGCACAACTCGTCGTCAAAGGGATCATCATCATCGCCGCCGTCGCTTTCTCGAGTAAGCGCTAAGGCGACCTGAGCGGATTGCTCCGCTCCAATCCAACAAATCAGATCAACAAGGAGATACCATGAAAATCACCACCCTGCTCACAAGCACCGCTTTGGCGCTTTACTCGTTCCCTGCATTTGCACAAGTTCATTCGGCGCTGGACCCGGTCAGCTTCAATCCGCCCGAGATCGTGGGGAAGGGCCCCTATGGTGAAGAGCCTGCCGGCCCGGAGAGTGTAGAGCTTTCTGCCGAAGAGCTCGAACAAGTCCGCGCGGGACAATTCAAAGTCGGCATAGCTATGATGACGATGGATATTGACTTCTCGAAGGTCCTGGTCGCTGGCATGCTGGCAGCCTTCGAAGAGGGTGGTGTCGAGGTGATTGCAATCACGGATGCAAGCTGGAAGCCGGAAAAGCAGATCAACGATATCGAGAACCTGATTCAGTTGCAGCCAGATGGAATCATTTCCGTCCCTGCGGATGGGGTAGCCACCGCTGCTGCTTACGAAATGGTCTCTGAAGCCGGGATCAAGCTGGTCCTCGCGGACACGGTTCCGGTCGGCCTGAAATGGCCAGAAGATTACCAAGCGGCGGTGGGCCCCGATCAGGCCGGGATCGGCCAGGTCGGCATCGCGCTTGTGGCATCCCGCATCCCGGAGGGCGGAACCGTCGGAATCGTGGAGTTTGACATCGACCTTTGGGCGGCGAACGAACGGGCCCGCGAGGCACGCCGCTGGCTCGCGGAAAATCGGCCCGATATCAAGATCAAGGCCACCGGCTTCCAAAATCCGAACCAGACCGCTCAGATTACTACCGATTTCTTGACTGCCAATCCGGACGTTGACGGTCTCTGGGCAACCTTTGATACGCCGGCACTTGGCGCCATTAGCGGGATGAGGGAACTCGGGCTAGATTTGCCGATCGCCACCCAAGATCTGGGAACGATAATCTCAGGCGAAATCGCTCAGGGCGGCAACGTGGTCGGGGTTGGGGCACAGCGCCTTTCCGATCAAGGCCGCGCTGATGCGAATGCCATGATGAAGGTGCTGCTTGGCCAACAGGCGCCTGCCTATATCGCTGTGCCCGCGCTCGCGGTTACTAAGGAGAACCTGACCGAAGGCTATAAAACCGTCTGGAATGCGGATGCGCCGGCGAGCGTGGTCCGGCTTTGCGAGAGAACTCCTGGCTGTAAGTGAAGAGCGATCGGGGGCGGTGCACACACTGCCCTCGTTACCGCTTTCAAGTCGATTGCGTTTGAGCGTGCCGACCTGAACCCCGCCTGCCTCCCTCCCTCCATGGTGCTCCGTGATGGGCGCCCTAATTGTATTCGGAGCGATGAACATGACACCAAGTCCAGCCTTCTATTCTGATCAGGTTTCTCTGGAAGCCTATCTGCTTGCATTCTTCTACATCTTTGCGGTGGTAGGCATAGTCCTAGCCATCGTCGCCATCATCTGCATCGACGCTGGTCTCGTGCGACGCAAGCATATGCTGACCACTATCGTCCAAAAAATCACTGGCTGCTTCGTTGGCGGCATCGCATTCATGATCATCGGTTATGGTATATGGAACTGGCAGTATTACGAGGCATTCGGTGTTGAGCGGCCCCTGATGGCGGCCATACAGGACTGGTGGATTATGGGGGGCGTGTTTGAATCCGCGTCTCACCGCATTGATCCGGCAGCAGTGCCGCACACGGATCTTTTCCAAGTGTTCGCGATCTTCTTCTTCCTCTTCGGGTCGATTGGCGCAGTCCTAGTTCATGGCGCGGGGTTGGAGCGGATCAAGTCGTCCGCAACCTACATCACGTCCATCGCAATGGGCGGCGTCGCCATCCCTATTATGGCGTACCTCACCTACGGGTCGCTCTCCCCTCTGACCAACAACGGCCTTCACGACTTCGTTGGAGCATACTCGCTCTATCTGATCGTCGGCACTTGGTCGCCCATCCTCGCGTGGAGGCTTGGGAAGCGCCGCGATGGGGTGGTAGCTCCAGGGAACCCGGCGCTACTATCCGTAGGTGCCATGCTCCTTATCGTAGCCATTCCAATGTTCGTTATCGGCTGCGGCTTCATGGTTCCTGGTCAAGGATACTTTGGCCCGACCATGACAGAAACCGGCCTCGGCCTGATCTTCGAGAACATCTTCATGGCGCTCACTGGTGGCGGTATCGTCGGTGCCATCTTTGCACATCGCACTGGAAAGCTAGGCTACATCCTCTTGGGACCGATCGTCGGATACATATCCTGCTCTGCGCTCTTCGACATAGCGACACCCATCGAAGCGCTAGCAATCTCGACGCTCGGTCCGGTGCTCTTGGTCGCAGGTGAAAAGTTGCTGATTGCCATCGGTATCGACGAGCCCAAAGTGACGCCACTGACGCTTTTGCCAGCGGCTTACAGCGGGATCGCAGCAGGGGTGATCGGTGCGGGCACTCCGCAGGGGGGCTATTTTGGGTTCACTGAGGGGCCATACCTGTTCCAAGGTGCACAGATTTCAATATCCATGCAGCTGCTGGGGATCGTGGTGGTCGTGGGCATCACTGCCGTCATCGCTCTCGTCACGACATTCGTGACGGAACGCACCACAGGCCTGCGCGTCAGCGAAGAAGCTGAATGGGAAGGCATGGACCGTACCGAATGGAAGCCTATGCCTGAAGACCCCGAACAATTGGGAGTGCAGATCGCGAAATGATGACCGCCATAGTGGCTGTAGAAGATTGAAATGTGAACCTGGCCTGACTGGTGGTGTTCTCCGTCCACGTCAGGCCTCAAATGGTGATAATCGATGATCGCGTCGCGGTCTAAGTGTTTAGTGCCAACATGTGATGGGCTAAGTATCTGTGACTATCAGAAGGACGCACATTCGAAAGTTTTCAGCGTCGATGAGGAAGCCGCGATTGTCGCTTTCCGATGCCGATCCCGGCTGCGGAGCCGGTCTCAAACACTTTGAGATAGGCGCGCTCGTAATTCAAGGACCACCATAGCCGCTCGATCATCACATCATCCATCCATCGGCCACGCCTGTCCAGCGATATCTTCACGGTCGCGCCCGACAAAATCTTAGTGCAGCGCGAGGGCGTGAACTGACTGCCCTGATCGGTGGTGAATATCTCCGGCTTTCCCAGCAGTTGCGGGGCTTCCTCCAAAGCCTCGATGCAGAACTCCACACTGACCTGCCACGGGATTTTTCCTCCACCGTCGATTAGAGTCCGATCCAACTTGATCTGATCCCCGCAAACTGGACCGCCTTGGGCTGGAGTTTTCCGCTACGATTTCTCGGCTGGGAGAGGAGTGGAATCACATGAAGGCATCGAAGTTTTCGGACGCGCAGAAGGCATTCATAATGACCTGAGCCCGAAGTTTCCTCCAGCTTGCGGAGAGTCCTTGGGGTGGGGTTGATGGCCTTACGCGGCCAGTTTGTCCATCATTATTTTCTCCGCAAATTCATTCGGTGTCAGGTTTCCGAGTGCCGAATGAGGTCTGTGGGTATTGTAGTCCTCCTGCCATTCTTCCAGCGTTGATCTGGCCTCGGTCAACGAGCTGAAGAGTGTTTCGTTCAGGCATTCGTCGCGCAGCTTGCCGTTGAAGCTCTCGATAAATGCGTTCTGGGTCGGTTTCCCTGGCGCAATGTAGTGCCAGTCGATGCAGGTCTCCTGCACCCATCTGAGCACCGCCATGCTGGTGAACTCGGTTCCATAACACTTTCGGAATGACACTGCTTTAGAGGCTATGATTGCCTGCGCAGCCCTCAAGTAGCGCAGCAGGTGATCATAGCCGGGTCTCAGGTCCCTACAGTGGTTTTGCAACAAACCACACCGCAAGGGAGACTGACTATGACGGATACCACTATTGTGTCCGTCGTCAGAGTTTTTCGGAGAGCTTAGGCTGTATCGTAACGGAGGCTCTGGTTCGATTTCTGTCTGAGTTTATGTGGCAGCGGCTTGGTGCTGCAATCGGCGTTTTCTGATTGTCTTTTTCTTGATCTCCTTTCGCATTTTCAGGATCTTTTCACCTCGACCGTGATAGACATCGGCGGGCGTCAGGTTGGCCAGGCTCTCGTGGTAGCGGTGGTGGTTGTAGTGATCGACGAAGGCTTCGATCTGCCTCTCAAGATCACCGGGCAGGAAGTAGTTTTCCAGGAGAACCCGGTTCTTCATAGTCTGATGCCACCTTTCGATCTTGCCCTGGGTTTGGGGGTGATGTGGCGCACCACGAACGTGATCCATGCCTTTGCCCTCAAGATAGTCGGCGAGATCGACCGCCACATAGGACGAGCCGTTGTCGCTGAGAAGCCTGGGCTTTTGCGCCACCGTTGCCCGATTGCACCCAGACGCGTCCAACGCCAAGTCCAGCGTGTCGGTGACATCTGCGGCCTTCATCGTTGTGCAGAGCTTCCAGGCGATGATGTAGCGGCTGTAGTCGTCGAGGATCGTGGACAGATAGAACCAACCCCAGCCGATGACCTTGAGATAGGTGAAGTCGGTCTGCCACAGCTCGTTCGGTCTGGTTGTCTTGTCGCGGAACTCTTCGGCCTTGCGAAGGCGATACGCTGAAGATTCCGAGATAAAATACCGCTTCTCGTCGGTGTATTTGACCGCCAGTTCGCGCGGTGTCAGATCTTCGTGGTCCAGCGCGAACTCGACAAAGGCTTCACGGACATCATCTGGGATGCGGTTCCAGACGGAATCGGGCCGTGGAGAACGATCGGCAAGCGCATCGATCCCGCCTTCGACCCAACGCGCATACCAATCGTAGTAGGTGCTACTGGGGATACCAATCATCGTCAGCGTCTGCTTCACCGGCAGGTGCGAGGCTTCCACCGTGCGGATGATCTCAAGCTTCTCGGGTGCGGGATACCTCATTCTTCGGACTCCCCATCCCCGATCATGCTTTTTTTGAGCAGGCGGTTCTCAAGCGTCAGCTCGGCAACCACTTCCTTCAGGGCAGCCGATTCCGATCGCAGTTCTTTGACTTCGGGGGATGTCGCCTGACGGGCCGTGTCACCCGCCAGCCGGTTCTTCCCAGCTTCAAGGAATTCTTTTGACCAAGAGTAATACAGGCTTTCCGCAATTCCCTCGCGGCGACACAGCGCAGCGATGCTCTCTTCGCCCCGCAGGCCTGCCAGGACGATCCTGATCTTTTCCTCGGCCGAGTAGTGCTTGCGGGTCTTGCGCTTGATGCCCCTGACCAACTTGTCAGCGGCGTCTTTCGATGTTCCGGATCTCTTGTTCATCTTCGCTCCTTAATGGCTTCGATGAACCAGAAATCCTCCGTCGCTCAAACACCTAAATTTGTCCGGTGGGCGCTGACGTCACACAGACCTGCGCCACCGCGTCGATCTTGAACTCATCTGAGTAACGAATTTGCCCTGACATTTGCGTCGTCCTTTGCTTCCAAAATTACCAAGCAAAGCGTCTACAAATCTAGGGGCACCTCAGTCAGCCAGAGCCTGATCGCCACCAGTCTCACTCCTCTGCGAGATCCCCTGCTTTCCGGCGCTCGTAGTCAATCTTCTGCTCCTCCAGACGAGCCATCTCTTCTGGGAAAAATTGGACGCCCCACCAGCACAGTTCTTCCAGAACCGGAATGAGCGTCTTGCCACGTTCTGACAACTTGTATTCGACCTTAGGCGGCACCTGAGGGTATTCTGTTCGAATGATCAATTGATCAGCCTCTAAATCCTTAAGCGCGTTGCTGAGGGCGCGAAACGTAATGCTTCCTATGATCCGCTGCAACTCATTGAAGCGTAGGCAGCCATTCTCCGAAAGCAGGTAGAGGATCACCATTTTCCACTTACCTCCGATCAGCTTGAGCGTGTAGCCGAACGGGGTATCCTCAATGTTTTTTACCACGCCGTGGTAGGCGGTCATACCCATTGATGCCTCCAGACTTCAGGTTCCGCATGTCAAGCCGTTGGCGACCTCTGCGTTTTTATGCAGTATTAGCGCCAAGAAGTGGCTTCCTAAGAAAGTTACGCAACACCGGCCTTGAAAGCAACACCTGCATAACAACTTTCAAGGCGAAATCCCAAGGAGTGCTTGGAGCGCCGGGAGCTTTTGACCTGCCACTGAACATTCATCCAGCGGCGATATGAGCCTACGGGTTGTTTACGCTTTTCTTCGCAGTGTCGGCAATGGCCCGGCGCGCGGAGCTTTCATCTCGCGCAGCGGGTCGGGCCATTGCTGTGTTCATGGTTCGCGCAAATTCACTTGGCGTCTGGTAGTCCAACGCGGAATGCGGTCGCTCAGTGTTGTAGTCTTGGGCCCACGCCGTGATCACCACACGGGCATGTGCAAGGTTGCGGAATATTGTTTCGTTGAGCAACTCATCGCGCATGCGGCCGTTAAAACTTTCGACAAATCCGTTCTGCATTGGCTTCCCCGGCGCGATGTAGTGCCATTCGATGCGGTGTTCGGAACACCAACGCAGGATGGCGTTCGAAGTCAGTTCGGTGCCGTAACACCTTCGGAATGATGCCGATCTGAGGCTATGATTGCCTGCGCAGCCCTCAAGTAGCGCAGCAGGTGATCATAGCCGGGTCTCAGGTCCCTACAGTGGTTTTGCAACAAACCACACCGCAAGGGAGACTGACTATGACGGATACCACTATTGCACAAGCCGAGCCTGTTTTGGTGGCGATTGATATCGCAAAAGCCCGCCATGAAGTTTTGATCGCTGTTCCCGGCCGAAAGCGCCGGGTTCTGTCGCAAACTTTAGCAGGGAGTGCAGAACAGCCTTTCAGCGGACACACTTATGCTGCGAGGGAGGCGAATTGCTGGAAGCCCGTTTTCCCATTCGCGGCGATTTGACCTTTACGGATCATGTGCGCGGTTTCGATCCCGGCCAGCGTCGCAGCTGCTGAGTGAAACGCTTTGAAGCCAAGTGTTGGGCGCGTGATCCGCTTGATGAAACGATGGTCCTGTTCGACCATGTTGTTCAAATACTTGCTCTGCGTGATCCGGATCAACCGTCCGCTGCCCGTAAATTTGCGGATCACGTTCACGGCCTGAAGCCCCGCCAGATTGGCGCCGCTCTTGTCGATAGCAACGCGATCAGGCGTGCCATTCGTTGAAATCGCACGTTTGAAGAAACGGCGTGCGGCAGCCTTGTCCCGCTTTGCAGAGAGCATGAAATCAAGGGTTCGGCCGTCCCGATCAACGGCACGATAAAGATAGGCCCACTGGCTGGACCTGCACCGTTTCTGTTCCGGTGTGTTGCTCATCTTAGGCGGCGATCTTTTCGAAGGCCACGGGTGATTTTCCGTCCAAGGCTGAATGGCGCCTGCGCGGGTTGTAGAAGCCGTTGATGTATTCGAACACCGCGACCTCTACATCCCGGCGTGTTTGCCACGCGTTTCGCCAGATCAGCTCGGCCTTAAGGGATTTGAAGAAGCTTTCGACAGCCGAATTATCAAAGAAATTTCCTTTGCCGCTCATCGAAGGCAAGAGTTTGTGACGACGAAGGCGCTTCTGGTACTCGTGGGCACAGTATTGCGCACCACGATCGGTGTGATGAATGCAGCCAGGCGGTGGCCGACGCAGAGCTGTAGCCATGTCCAAGGCACGTAGCGCCAAGTCCTGCTTCATGCGGTTACTGATCGCCCAACCGATCACACGACGCGAATATAGATCAATAATAACAGACAAATAGGACCAACCCTCGCGGGTCCAGATATAAGTGATGTCCCCGGCCCACTTCTGGTTTGGCGCCGTCGCCGTGAAGTCCTGGTTCAGACGGTTCGGGGCGATGTTGAAGCTGTGGTCGCTGTCGGTCGTGCGTTTGAATTTACGGCTGCGCAGAACCTGAATGCCGTTGTCACGCATGATCTGGGCGACGCGGCGCTGGCCAACTTGAAGACCCAGTTCCTTCAATTCCTGCGTCATGCGCGGACGGCCATAACTGCCCAAGCTGAGCCGATGTTGTTCGCGGATATATGCCAGAAGGATCATGTCACGACGCTGGCGATGTGAGGGCGGCTTGCGACGCCACGCCCGTAGCCCACGATCTGAAACCTGCATCAGGCGGCACAGATACGCACGTGAGAGATCTCCGCGATACTCCGCAATGAATTGAAATCTCATTGCTTTTGGCTCGCGAAGAAGATTGCCGCCTTTTTTAACACCTCCCTCTCCTCCCGCAGAATACGGTTCTCTTTGCGCAAGCGCTCATTCTCGCGGCGCAACTCCGCGTCCTCAGCGGCTGTTGGATCGGTCGAGTAATCCCGCATCCACTTGCCCAAGGTCGAAAAACCAACCCCAAGGTCCGACGCAACCTGTCGCCGTGTCAGGCCGCTGTGCGCCGCGATCCGAACCGCTTCGCGCTTGAAATCTTCACTATGCTTGGGTGCCATATCCAGTCTCCTTCAAAGCGAGCATTGCTCACAGAAAACCGGAACGGAAGTGATGCACGTCCACAATATCGACGCGCTGCTCAAAGTGTCCGACGAGCGACCGCAATAGGGTACCCGTAACCGTTACAACGGTGGAGCGCCTAAATACCGGCGCCCCGAATTTTGCTTAGACCATATGCAGCGGTGGTTCGCAGGTCGTCCAGAACCCTTGCAGGGTTTCTATAATCTTCTTCATGCCGTCTTTGGTTTGCGGCTTGACGATATAACCATTCACCCGCTCGCTATAGGCTTTGGCGATATCTTGCGCGCTGTCAGATGTGGTGAACATGAACACCATACTGTCTGATGCCTGGCTGCTGGCGCGCAGCTCGCCCAGGAATTCATGCCCGTTCATTCGCGGCATATTGATATCCAACAGCACAAAAAACGGGTAGGGCACCTGCCCCGAGGAAATCAATTCCAACGCATGGATGCCGTCGACCGCGCGGTGCACCACCGACACAGGCGCAACTTTTCCAAGGGCACGTTCAATCATCATCGCGTCAAGGTTGTTATCCTCAACAAGGAGAATATTCATCTGCCGTTCCATATTACGCTGCGCTCTCCAATAGTGTTTCTGTAACCGTACCGTCCTTTGGCCAATAAAACGTAAACTCCGCCCCATACCCTTCGGCAGAATTGATCCAGATATCAAACCCGTGGCGCTGCACAGCTTTCTTCACAATCGCAAGGCCGATCCCCGTGCTTTCAGGTTCACCGCTTCTTCTAAGCGTCTGGAAAACATCGAAAATCCTATCATGGAATTCCGGCGGAATACCTTTCCCGTTATCCTTGACGGAGATTTTCAACCGGTCTTCAAGCGTTTCGATTGAAACATTGATCAATGCGTTTTTCTGATCGGGGTGATATTTAAACGCATTACCGATCAAATTTTCCAGAACACGGCGTAAATTGCAGCTGTCATAGGACACCGTCGCAATATCAGACTGTGTTTGGATCTGCGCCGGATCAACGTCGAAATCAGACACGCAGTCCTCGATGATCGCATCAATCTGCAAAGGCAGTTCCTGTCCCGGGCCGAAATTGCGCACCCGCGAATATTCCATAATGCCCTGCGTCAGATCGTTCATCCGGCCGACCCGCTCCCGGATCATATTCAGCTGCATCTTGATTTCATGATCATCGTCAAGCGGGCCAAGAACCTCTTCCAGATCCTCTTCTATCACATCCGCCAGAAAGCCGATCCCACGCGCGGGCGTTTTCAGGTCATGCGAGGCCACATAGACAAACTGTTCAATCTCGGCATTGGCATGTTCCAGATGCTCTGATTTTTCGCGCAATTCGCGTGTCAGCTCATGCGCATAGTTGCGTGCACGCTGGTTGGAACGCGCCAGCATCGCCAGCAAGGTAATCACCAGAATTTCGATGATCAAACCGCCGGCCAGAATCATATTCGGTTGTTCGGACACGCTATCTTTGCGAAAGGCCAGATTGGTGCGGATATCCACGGTCCAGACGCGGCCGAACATCGGCAATGGCAAGCTGTCTTGGAACATCGGTTTGGCATCATACAACGGTTCATCCGGGCCATGCTCATCATAAATCACAGTGTCGCCATCGCTAAGGCTGAAACGCACATTTCTAAGGTCTTTCGCCAACAGCCCTTCCACCAGTTTGCGCACGATAAACGGGGCATAAACAACGCCTGCAAACTGCGCCCTGCGTTCGGCCACGGTTGTCGGCGTTTCGCCTTTGTAAAACGGCGCATAAAACAGGAAACCGGGTGTGTGGCCGCTGTCCTGAACCAGCACGATCGGGCCGGTGATTTGGGATGTGCCAGTGTCGCGGCTGGCCAAAAGCGCGGTGCGACGGTTGGTTTCATGCGCCACATCAAGCCCCACCGCGGCAGAATTCATAGCCTCTGGTTCGATGAAGGTGATGGGCAGCAAAACCTCCTGATCGTGTTTGGGATGCACCTTGAAATCGCGCCCCTCTGCCGCGCGGCGCGCCATAAATGCGGGCAGTTCCTGACGTTCCACAAATTCGATCACGCCAATGCCATTCACCCCCGGATAGCGTTCTTCCAAACTTAGCGAGTCGGAAAATGTGCGCCAATCTTCCAATGTCGTTTCATCCTGAAAGGACGCAACATGGGCCACGCCAGAACGCAGCGCATCTTCGTACCGTGACATGCGGTCGACGATCAGCCCTATCGTTTGTTCTTTTGCCGCCTCATACCGGTTTTCTATCTGCACATCGACCTGACGTTTTGAATACAGCCACGCGCCTATAGTCATTGTCAGCGACAGGGCCACAACCACAACATGAAGGACAGAGATCTTCGCATCGGGCATTTCAATTGTCGACATTTTGGCCCCCCTTACATCGTCAGACAGTTACCATTTAACCGTGATCATAAGGGGGCCATGTCTCTTAATTTGACGTAAACTGGCGCAAAGCTCGGGGCGGGTAATTTGAAAATACGGCCGCAATTTGCCAGCCGCCATGGGCATATGCCGGTCACCGGGTCCAGTATATCTGTAAAATTATTCGGATATTTAGAATGGAATTGATTTCTTTCTGCTTCGACGAAAGGAATTCGTTAATTCAACTCGGTAATTCTTGTCCGCGAGCGTCTGGTTTAGCAATGGAACCATCGGGTTATTCCGCCCGCCGGGACTGCATTAAAAACTGGTCATTTGGTAAAAGTAAAAGGTCAAGAAATGTCACAGATTCAAGTTTATGACTATGCGATGACATCTGAGGAGAATTCCTCTGTTCTTAGAATCCTCTCTATTGACGATGATCAGCTGGATCGGATGCGGCTGCGCAGCATCTGTCGCAAGGCCGGGCTGTCGGTGGAATTCACCGAAGCCGCCGACCTGGATGAGGTCCGCGATCGGTTAAAAATACAGCCCTATGATCTGGTCTTTATTGATCATCATCTGGGCATGCACACCGGGCTGGATGCGCTGCGTATCTTGCAATCGCATGAAGAACAGCTGAACGCGATACCGATTATGCTGACCTCTGCGGTGGAATATAAGGTTGCCGTCGAAGCAATGCGCCGCGGCTGTGCCGATTATATCGTCAAGGATGATCTGTCGGTCGATTCCCTGATAAAATCAATCACCTCGGCCATCGAACGTCGCGCGCTTTACAGTGCGCTCGCCGATGCCCGCGCATCAGAGGCCGAGCTGAAGGATATTTTCAAACGCTTCATGTCTGGCTGCGGACCAGAGATGCGCGAAGTGCTGCGCCGCAGTATGTCCAGCGTGCGCGCAGTGAAAACGCAGGCGCGCAGCGATGAAAATGTTGATGTGACCCTGCTGTCAAACCTGTCATTGTTTGAACGCAGCGCAAAGGATCTTGTGGTTTTCATGGATGATCTGGAAACCGTTGTCGGTGACAGCCGCCGTGTCACGGTGAATGAATTGCGCAGCCGCATATAGCCGACGCTGAACACAACGACGGCCCCGCATATGCAACATGCCGGGGCCGTGCCCCCTGCCCCGGGCGTCAGTCCCGGCAACCGCGCCCCTGCAGCATAGATCCGCAGCCGCGCAATCGCCCTGTCACAGACCCGGCAAAGCCATGGCGCCGTAGCCATCAGCTACAGCAGAATCAATGCCCGTTTTTTTTGCGGCATTCCTGCAGATATCCACAAAAATCAGTGCGTTTCGAACTCTCATGGTTGTACATGCACAGCCATGCCCGGCCTGCATAAAATTTCACAAACCGCTCTCATTCCCGTGTTTTCCTAAGGTTTACCTTAGGTTAGGCGAAGCGCCATCTTGCAGGACGCCAAACGGAACTAACAACCCATCACTTTGGGCTTTTCAGTCAGGATAAGCGGCGATTATCCTGATTCAGATTTTTTATTAAAATTGTCGCATTTTTGAAACGACCCCCTTTTGATGGAGGCCAAGATGGCTGATTTTGACAAAGATGATTTTACGTTGATCGGCAGCGTAAACACACTTACCGGCACCGGCACTGATGATACGATCGAAATCTATGGATCGATCAACCCTTCTGCAGGCACCACAAGTTTAATTGATGGCGGCAACGGCACCGATACGCTGATCTTACAGTCTGCCAACACCCAAGGCACGACATTCACCGCGATCGAGGCAACGCAGATCCTGTATGATGCTACGATCGATGCCGCACAGATCGAAAATCTGGGACAGATCACGCTGCACCCGTCCAACTATCAAAACAGCGATGGCGTCGGTTACGCCTATCTGTATCTGAGCAATGGCAACGGGCAAACCGCCGATTTCTCAAACCTCAGCCTGGGCAACGGCAGCACAAGTGAATACCTTTATGTTGCGGTCAATGGCCTGTCGGCGGACGATACGCTCTCGGTCGATTTCTCAGATACCACGCTCTTGAATGACAGTTATATCAGCTTCAACGGCGGCAATGCCGATGAGGCGGTGCAGGGTAGCGATGGCGATGACAGCGTCGATGGGAACAACGGCGATGACAGTCTTGATGGCGGCGTGGGGAATGACACGCTGATTGGTGCCAACGGCGATGATACGCTGATCGGCGGCGCTGGAAATGACAGCATTCAAACCGGTTACGGCGTGGATTCCGTCTTGGGCGGGACAGGAAATGATACGATTGAAACCTATTACAGCGATGATGGGTCCAGCATCGATGCCGGCGACGGAGATGACCTGATCGATCTGCAAAGCAACTTCCAATATGGCACTGTGGCAGGCGGCAACGGCACCGATACGCTGATCTTACAGTCTGCCAACACCCAAGGCACGACATTCACCGCGATCGAGGCAACGCAGATCCTGTATAATGCTACGATCGATGCCGCACAGATCGAAAACCTGGGACAGATCACGCTGCACCCGTCCAACTATCAAAACAGCGATGGCGTCGGTTACGCCTATCTGTATCTGAGCAATGGCAACGGGCAAACCGCCGATTTCTCAAACCTCAGCCTGGGCAACGGCAGCACAAGTGAATACCTTTATGTTGCGGTCAATAGCCTGTCGGCGGACGATACGCTCTCGGTCGATTTCTCAGATACCACGCTCTTGAATGACAGTTATATCAGCTTCAACGGCGGCAATGCCGATGAGGCGGTGCAGGGTAGCGATGGCAATGACAGCATCGATGGGAACAACGGCGATGACACGCTGATCGGCGGCGCTGGAAATGACAGCCTGATCGGCGGTTCCGGCGTCAATGTCTTGCGCGGTGAAGACGGTGATGACTACCTAAACGGTCTGGGCTCTAGCGCCGATGCCGTTGTGTTGGACGGTGGCAGCGGCAACGATACGCTTGAGGCGCGCTACCTGCGTGATGGTACGATCGACGGCGGTGCGGATGACGATCTGCTGATCCTTCGATATAATGCAATCTTGACCGGCACCACCCTTTTGGGGATTGAGACAACCGAGATCGAAGGCCACGCCACGCTGGATGCCGCGCAAGTGGTGGATTTGGGTGCGGCCTCTTTCATGCCGACCAGCGGCGCCACGCTGTATCTGCAAAATGCGAATGGTCAGCTTGCGGATTTCTCCGGCTTTACCCTAGGTCAAGATCAGGCGTTGAATGTTTCGGTAAGATCGGTTCAATCGGGCGATGTGCAGACGCTTGATTTCTCGGGTATTGCGGCGGATGCCACAGCCTCTGTGACATTCACCGCCAGCTCTAATGCGGCAGCGACGGTGATCGCGGGTGCAGTCGCCGGGGATTATTCCGGCAATGGCTATTCCACAGACGTCCAGCCGGACACGATTTCTTATGAAAATTCCATCGATGCGGTGAATATTGATCTGGCAAGCCAGACCGTATCAGGCGGCGATGCAGCCAATGACCTGATCGCAGGTTTTGAAAACGCCATCGGATCGCAGGGCAATGATGTTTTTACCGGCAGTGAAGATGACAACCTGTTCGATGGTAAGGACGGTGAGGATATCGTCAATTTCACCGGGGATTACGCAGATTACACCGTGCAAACGCTGGCCGGGGTAACGACCGTCACCGATAATAACACCGGCGATGGGGACGATGGCACCGATACGGTCAGCAATATTGAGATCCTGCGCTTTGCCGATCAAGATATCAATATCGGCGGGCCAACCACATTGATCGATATTTCTGGCAGTCCCAGCATGGCCGAGGGTGACACCGACACCACTGCGTTCACCTTTACCGTGACCCGGTCTGGCATCACCACGGGCACCTCCAGCGTTATGTGGGCGGTGGCAGGCACCACCGCCGATGCGGATGATTTCGGCGGCACATTGCCATCTGGCACGGTCAGCTTTGCCGCAGATGAGACCGAGAAAACCATCACCGTTGCCGTCAGCGGCGATACGGTCAAAGAGGCTGATGAGACCTTCACCGTTACCTTATCCAACCCCACCGGCGCGGCCTTGGCCGTCGACAGTGCAATGGGCACCATTGAAAATGATGACAATGCGCCGCCCGTCGGCGTGGACGATACATTCACGGTGGATGCAAGCAGCTATAGCTATCTGGATGTGCTGGCCAATGACACAGACGAGGAAAACGACACGCTTTCGGTCATCAACATAACACAGCCCAGCCTGGGCAGTGTTTCGGTGCCAGGCGGGCTGGAGCCGCGCTTTAATAGCTATGACAGCAGTTTTGTCGCGCTTTCTGCGGGTGAAGTGTCGACCCAAAGCTTCAGCTATACGCTTAGCGATGGAACGGCGACGGATACGGCCACTGTTACGGTCAATGTCATCGGCCAAAATGAGGCCCCTACCCTTTCGGTCGACAGACAATATGCGACCGAAGATGGTCCCGCGATCAGTTTCGATCTGGCCGATTATGCCGATGATGTGGATGGCGATGATGATGCCGCCAGCCTGACCTATGCGCTGACCAGCACGCCGTCGGGCGGCTCTGTGACGCTGTCAGGATCGGTGGTGACATTCGATCCGGGCACGGATTACCAACGAAACGGGCTGAACTATACCACGCATGTGCCAATTGGTGTGACCGTCACCGACAGCCACGGCGCGCAAACCTATCAAACGATCCGGGTGCAGATGAATGGCGTCAATGATGCGCCGGTCATTACCTCCACCACGATCGCTTCGGTTGCGGAGGGCACGACCGGGGTGATGGATGTGACCTATAGCGATGTCGATGCGAATGACACGCATAGTTTCTCAATCACTGGGGGGGCAGATGCTGCGGCCTTTACGATTGATGCGGTCACCGGCGCGCTTAGTTTTGCAACCGCGCCGGTCTTTGCTGATCAAGGCGATAGTGATGGCGACAATGTTTATCTGGTAGAGGTCGGCGTATCAGATGGGACAGTCACCACCACGCAGATGATTGACGTGATGGTCACCGGGGTTACCAAAGTCTCTATCGCGGCGGATAGCGTCTCGGCGGTTGAAGGCGGCGCGGGCGACAGCCATGATGTCAGCTTTACGATCAGCCGGGCAGGGGCCATCGATCAGGCTGTCACATTAGGTCTGACCGCCACCGGAACGGCACAATCGGGCAGTGATTATTCAGGCACCCTGCCCAGCAGCGTAACAATCCCGGCAGGCAGCAATGCTGTCACATTGACACTTACCGTGACCGGCGACGATCTGATTGAGGGGGATGAAAGCGTCGGCCTGACGCTTAGCTCCAGCTCATTGGACGATCATGTGATCGATACGGCCGCGGCATCTGCCAGCCATCTGATCGTCAATGATGACAGCAACACCGCCCCTGTGGCGGTCAATGACAGCTATCAAATGCTGGAAGACACGGTCATGACGGTCGATACGATTGACGGTTTGCTGGCCAATGACACCGATCCCCAGGGCGACGCATTGTCGGTCACACAGCTCGGCACCCCAGAGCATGGCAGCATTATATTTGATGCTGATGGCAGCTTCATCTACATGCCCGATACCGATTTCTACGGCACCGATACGATTGACTATACCATCAGTGATGGCACCGCGACATCCACGGCGCAGTTGGAAATCACCGTGCATGGGCTGCCAGAACATCTGAATGGCACCACAGGAATGGATGTGCTGACCGGGGCGGATGATGACGAAATCATTAATGGCATGGGCGGGCCAATTGACATTCTGACCGGTGGTGGCGGCGCCGATGTTTTTGTCTTCTCTCAGATTGATGGTGCGCGCGATATGCTGCGGATCATGGATTATGATGCCGCCGAAGGAGACATGCTGGACCTGAACGGCACATCCGTTGCCAGCCATACCGAATTCAGCGGTTATACATATCTGTTCATGGACACGGCTGAAGCCGACATCATCGTTTTGAATGATGTTGATTATCTGGACCTACAATTCACCGACACCCTGATCGCCTGATCCCATATTCACAAAGGAGATTTCTATGAATATCCGAACATTATATGCCGCGTTGATTGCCATCTGTTGCGCCACACAATTGCCCGCTGCAACATTGGGCCTGACGACATCGCCAGTAGGAAGCTACAGCGGCTCTGCCGTTGCACTTTATACAAGCCCTGGTCCATCAGGCCTTGATAGCGCCGTTGGGGATTTCGGCTTAAACGTGCTTGCAGCAGCTCCCGGGGTTTATGCTTTTAATCTATTCGACGGAAGCAATATCATAACGGGCAACGGCACACAGATTGGCGATACATTCGACGTCTTTGAATATTTCTTTGATCAGATCCATGTCGACACAACCGGTTTATTTACGATGGGCGCATTGCTAACAATTTCTCAGCCCGTCCTACCAGGGCTCGGTGTCACAACCTATACCCTTAGCGCGGTGGTTCCAACGCCCTTGCCGGCCGTGCCATTGCCCGCGACATTACCGCTTTTGGTGACAGGGTTTGGCGGTGCTGCGATGCTTGCACGCAAGCGGCGCAAAACGCGCTAAGGGAAAATTGGGCGTCTTATCGCCCTGCCCCGATATCTAAATTCTTCTTACGACACCCGGGTGCCTTGAGCGCGCCGGGTGTTTTTTTGACCTGCCCCCATGTCCATTCTTCCCGATATCTGCATTTCCATCGGAATTGTCAGCTGACAATTTTCTGGATGCGTGGCCCGACCGCGTCGCGGCTAAGTATGAATGACATTTACGCAAACCTATCGGGCCATCGGGCGCAATATTGTCAGCTGACAATATTTACCTGACGCATCAACGCCTGAATATTCATAGATGAAGATCGTGCCTGCTGCGTCAGGTGCCGTAAATAGCCCCCGGGATTTTTGATCGTATCAAAACGTTCCAACAAACACAGGATGGCGATTGGGGCAATCTGTGGTCCCATATGGCGCTTTGCCTCATCATAGACCGGTGGATCAATGCCCATCATTGGCACCAATGTCTGCGCCTGTTGCGAAAGCTCTGCCCATGACGTGGCGCCTTGTGGAAACATGCGATGGTATTCATCGAATTGTGCCACCGATTGGGTCACACTATCCGTGGGGGTCTGGATCGCAGGGTTGGCCTTATCAGAGTTTATATTAATTTCCTTATGTTGGTGACGCTCATTTTCGATGTCATTGACGTTCATTTCAAATGTGTTCAGCGTCTCCGAAAATTCACTTAGCAGCAGTTTTAGTTCCTCTGCATTATCCTTGCGGCGCAGCAGTAGACGCGCGCGTGATAACAGAGGGGTCAGGCTATGGGGGCCATCGGGATCAATATTTGCCGCGATCAGATGGGCAAACAGGGACTGGCGCGCCACTTGGATCTGACTGCGCAGCAGGGCATGCTCCTGCGCCCTGTGCTGTGCCTGACGGGCCGCTGCTTGGATCTGTTCGGCCTGCCGTGCCAGCGGGGCAAGATCAAACCCAAAGGCGCAGGCGATCCCTGCCCCAAGCCGTTTGGCATAGCGTTTGCGATTTGGGCTGTCGAAACGGCTGACAATACCGGCATGGACCAGGGCGCCCAAATGCCGGCGCAGCGTGCTTTCAGGCATCCCACCCAACCGCGTGGCCAATGTGTCATTTGAGGCGAAGACGATACAACGTCCGGGCAGGGCAGGGAGGTCACGATCGGGAACAAAGGTCAGCATGGCACGCAGCACCGCAATCGTGCGATGCGAAATCCCGAAATCCGCCGCAGCCAATGTCAGATCATCAACAAGGGACCATTTGTCATAGGATAAAACTGGCCCCTCGGGTGCAGCCGTTACAGGCTGCCCGTGAAAACGAGTGGTTTGAACTGTCATGAAAATTCACGCAGGACGTAAAAAAACGCCCCTTGTCCAAGCGACAGAGTTGACTGATTCGTGGAAGCAGGGTATCTCGTAGGTGCAAAACGACGAGAAAGGCCTTCCATATTGCTTGGGGGGCTTTTCTTATTTAAGGGTCCTGATCTGTGCCTCCTTTGGTTTGGGTGGGTGTGACCGGGTCACGTTTGGTCTGTGTCCAGGTGTTCGGATTGCCAGCGGGCAAACCATTCGTTCAGCAGCTCATCCGCGTTTTCTTCGATCCAGCTGTCAAATCCGGGCGTCTTTACCGACAGGTTGACGCCTTTGTCCGTGGCTTTGATCGTAGCGACCTGTGTGCCATTCGCGCTGGTCACCGTGGCCTTGCGCGGTGGTGATTTCGGGGCGGGGCTTGGTTCACGATGTTTGTTTTGCGCGGCCAGTAGGATCGCTTCAAACCGGGCGTCGGTGCCCAGCACGACAAAATCAGGCCGGTTCATGAAGTTGCTGGCGCGGGCGCGCGCGGCACTATCGGCAAACAGCGTCACCAACAGCATCCAGCGTTCGCGCCCGATGGATGGCGCCCGCCCGACCTGACGCAGGAAGGGCAGATCAAAGGCGCTGCCCACTTTCAGCATCCGGCTGACCATCGGCAGGTCAATCGCCAAAGCCGCAGCGATCGTCGCGCGGTCATATCCTGCCGCCTGTAGCTGGGCGGCAAAGCTGGCCTTTTCGATAAAGCTCAGATCGGTGCGGGTGTTGTTTTCCTGCCCCTGTGCCATGACCAGCGCATGATCGTCCAACTGACGCACCATTGCCTTCACCGGTAAGCCCAGATCGCGCAGGGCGGCCAGACGACGACGGCCATATACGATTTCATAGCGGCCACGCGCCGTAGGATGCGGGCGCAACAACACCGGCACCTGCTGGCCATAGGTTTTCAAACTTTCTTTCAGCCGGTCTTGTTCGACCATGTCAAAGCCCAGCCGGTCTTCCATACCCGCAGTGTCGATCAGCGCGGTATCAATGTCTTGCACTGCGTTTTCTTGCAACTTGCTTAGGCTGCTTTGCAACGCGCCCACCGCACCTTGTGGCATCAAACGTTGCCGTGGCGCCGCATCTGATTTCGGCGTGATATTGGTGCTTAGGATACCTTTGCGTGCCATATTACCGTCCCCATGCTGACTGGATAAGGGATTCAATCTCGTCATTGACCCCATTTAGTGAATCCACCGCGCGGTCATAGGTGTTGCGGTTGAACTGGCCGCGCTCCACCTCATAAATCGTCTGATGGGTCAGGCCAGCGTCGGAAATCGCGGTGGATTTCAACATCGCATTGGTCATCACCTCTTGGTTGAAGAGGTTGCGTAAAAACGCGACGACCTGTTGCTGCGGCCCGTCATTGGGCTCCATCCGGTTGATCAGAAAGCGCAGGAAGTCATAATCCATCGTCGCCCCGGCATTGCTGACGACATCCAGCAAATCCGCGCTCATTTGCAAGAATTGCGACATGGACGCGACATCCAACATATTGGGCACAACGGTGATGAACAGCCCCGTCGATGCACACAGCGCCGCCATCGTCAGATAGCCCAATTGCGGCGGACAATCGAACAGGATCAGATCATAATCGGCCTCTACTTCCGACAGGGCTGCGGCCATGCGGGTGAAGAAGGGGGGCTGAATATTGTCCATCAGGGCGCGCGGCGTCTCATGTTCAAACTCTTGCAGAACCAGGCCTGCGGGGGCCAGATCAATCCCTTGGAAAAATGTCGTCTGAATGACCGAGGCCAGCGGAACCGGCGCATCATATCGGATCGCGTCATAGACGGTTCCGGTGTCCAGAAAATCCACCTCGGGGCGGTAGCCAAACAAGGTCGTCAATGAGGCCTGCGGATCAATATCCACACATAGGATCTTATAGCCTTTTAACGCCAAACGCTGGGCGGTGTGGATCGTGCTGGTCGTTTTGCCCGAGCCACCCTTAAAATTCAGAAAAGACAGAACCTGAACATTATCGCCTTCGCGCCGACCCCGCAGATAGGTGCCTGGCGTCTTGGCCGCGCCGTCCAGATGTTGCCGGATGTCGGCCAGATCGGTGGCGCTATAATGGCGTCGCCCGCCGGGGCTGGTCTGCACATCGGCAATCTTGTTTTCAAAATGCAGCTTGCGCAGGAAAGAGGCGGAAATCCCCAACAGCTCGGCTGCTTCGCCCGCAGAAAACAGGCGCAATTCCTTGCGCGCGTTGGGCGCAAAGGCGGTCGTCATATGGTTTTCCAACGCGGCCGCGATGTTCTCTGCGTTCACGCGGATCCGCTCATTGATGCGTATCGTCTTATCGCCCATAATACACCTGTAGGCGGGCAGGGCCTGTCAATGCCCCTGCGCCTGCCGATTGTAGTAACGCTGTTTTGCGCCATGCTCATTTTTAACGTTTCTATAGCGGCGATTTGCGAGTCGGTGCAATTCTTTTCTTTAGTGTCTGTTTACCCTTGCAACCCACCAGATCTTGTGGTCGGGCGTCGGGGCATTGGCGTAAAAATCGCAAATGCATGAAAAATAATGATAAAATAAATATGGCGCGATGCTAACTTCGCTAAAACCACCATAACGTGTGGAAAATGTTTTTTTGCTTGGCGGCGCGGTGCATCGCGATTTGCGGCGCAATTTCGGCGGTTTGCGGGGCGTTGTTAATGATCGGCGCGTGCGCGGATTGGGTCTGATGGCACGTCGGCGCGCTGTTCACGGTGAAAGATATACAGGCCAGACCCCAGGATGATCAGCGTGCCCAGCAACGTCAAAAGATCGGGCACTTCGGCAAAAACCAGATAGCCAAGCGCGGTGGCGCCAAGGATTTCAAGATATTGAAACGGGGCCAGAACGCTGGCCTGCACAAAGCTGAACGCCAATGAGATCAGCAAAAACGCCGCAGCCGTCAGCAGCCCTGATCCGATCAGCCCGCCGATCACCCATCCGGGCATCGCCAGCACGCCGGACGCCCCGGTGCCGACAGCCGGCGCGACGACCGATTGCACCGCCATTGCGGCGCATAAGATCACCGCCCCAAAGGCGGAGGCACCGCATTGAAATGTCAGCGCCGTGCAGTCCTGTGTGGCGCGCCGCGTGACGATCATATTCAGCGCATAGGTCACAGCCGCCAGCAGCGGATACAAAACCACCAAACCAAAGGCCGCGAAATTGGGCCGCAAAATCAGCAACACCCCGCACAGCCCCACCGCGACCGCCGCATAACGGCGCGGACCCGGTCTTTCGCCCAAAAACACCCCGGCCAGCAGCGTCAGGGCCAGTGGCTCTACGAAAAAGATCGCAATCGCCGTGGCAATCGGCATAGAGGCAAAGGCCGTGATCAGGGCAAAGGACACAATGGCCGCCAAAAGGCCCGACAGGCATGACCACCGGGTAAAGACGCGGCCGCGCTCGGTCTTGCGCATGGCCAGAAACACCGCCCCCAATGCGATCGCCTGAACCACGGCTTTGAACGCCGCGATCTGACCGGGCGGCAGCACGGCGGTCAGGCCCTTGCTGATGGTATCGCCCATTGGCAGCAACATCATTGCGGTGATCATCGCGGCCATACCCAACACGGTTGCATTGGGGCGGCGCAGCAGGGTCCATCGCGAAACCAGCATCAAAAACTCCTGTGATAGGGCAGGGGCCATATCGTAAGATCCGGGCGTAAAGGACCTGGGCGTAAAATATGGGGCAGGGGCTTTGGGCGCGACGCCATCGCACATATTGCCCTGATAGGGGGGCAGGGGGCGGCAAGTCAAGCTAAGCTGGCTTAGATCTTGCGGTGCGCGTGATGCCCCCGGTGATGTGCTATCTGGGGGCAGGGGGGCGATGGTGCGGCCCATAGGCTGCGATGAATACCCGCACGGCCTCTTGCGCGACATGGTCAATGGCGTCATGTGTGGGCGCGTCCAGCGCATGTCCGAACAGGCGCCTGCGCCAGATCCCGGCACTGGCCAATTCGGCAAAATGCTGCGCGGCAATCACCGGATCAGGGGTCCACAACCGTCCGGCCTGGGTTTCTGCACACAGCCAATTGCTCATCAATCCCAGGAAATGCTGCGCGCCTGCGTCATAGAACTGCCGGCCCAGATCGGGCATACGCTCTGCCACGGCAATCACCATTCGCTGCACCCGCACCACATCATCCGATGTCATCAACCGCCCCAATGCCAGCGCCGTCGCCAGCAGCCGATCTTGTGTGCTGCCATGCGAGGCCAAAAGCGATGTGATCTCTTGCAGGAATTTTTGCCGCCGCTCAGTGACAAGCGCGACCAGCAATTCCTGTTTGTCGGAAAAATAGACATATATGGTGCCCTTGGACACACCTGCTGCCTTGCAGATGTTGTTCATGGACGCGGCATCAAAACCCTGCTGTGCGAATATCTTCCACGCGCCGTTCAAAATCTGCGACCGCTTTTCCGGGTCTTCTCCGGCGGCATGGCGGCGGCCCTGCGGCATTTGGCATTTTGGCGCGCATTCATCCATCATATCACCTTCCTTGTTGCGCAACTGTGTAATCGAACTGATGGGTTCGATAAAGACTTGATCGCTGCGGGTGCTTGGACTATCTGCGATTGAACCATCCGGTTCGATCTCGTGGCCGATGGTTTCGATCCTCCCAGCGAAAGACCACGCTATGTCAAGCACGCACACGCCCCAAACCGAACCCGCCGTCAAATCCAGCAAGAAAAAGCGCATCTTTTTGACCATCGCGGCGCTGGCGCTGGTGGCAGGTGGTTATGAGGGATGGCACTGGTGGACCCAGGGGCGCTTTATGATCAGCACGGATGATGCCTATGTGCAGGCGGATATGTCCTTGGTGTCGTCCAAGCTGCAGGGCTATGTTGCCGATATTCCGGTGACGGCGAACCAACATGTGTCTAAGGGCGATGTGTTGGTGCGGATTGATGCGGGGGATTATAAGATCGCGCTGGAAGTGGCACAGGCGAAACTGCCGACATTGGACAGCACATTGGCGCGGATTGATGCGCAGGTGATCGCGGCACAGGCCACCGTGACGCAGATGCAGGCGCAGTTGCAGGCGGCTGAGGCCACATTGACCACCGCGCGGACCTCTGCTGCGCGCGCCAAAGACCTGGCAGAGCGCCGGGTGACTTCGCAGGCCGATCTGGACACCGCAAATGAGGCTCTGGGCACGGCCATCGCCAATCGTGAGGCGGCGGTTGCAGCCATCGCAGGCGCGCAGGCCCAGGTTGAGGTGCTGAAAGCAGAGCGGGTCGAAACCGATTCCAGCCGTAAAGAAATTCAATTGGCCATCGATCAGGCGCAGCGCGACCTGGAACTGACGGTGCTGCATGCACCCTTTGACGGGATCGTCGCCAATGTAGCGATTGAACAAGGCGAATTGGTCAGCGTGGGCGCGCGGCTGGCCGCGGTGGTTCCCGATCACGGTCTGTATATCGAGGCAAATTTCAAAGAAACGCAGTTGGAAGGGATCGCACCCGGTGCCGTGGCCCATGTTACGCTGGACGCGATGGAAGGGCATGAATTGCAGGGCAAAGTTGTCTCTATCGCGCCTGCGACTGGGGCGATGTTCTCATTATTGCCTGCCGAAAATGCCACAGGGAATTTCACCAAAATCGTGCAGCGCGTTCCGGTGCGCATACAATTGCCCGAAGGGACCAAGGGCCTGCGCGCGGGTCTGTCGGCGGTGATTGAAATCGACAGCCGCACGGCCCCGGATGGCGCGCGCGTCGCGGATGCACAATGAGCGCGGCTGCGGTCACCGACGAGCCAGAGCTAACGCCGCGCCGGGTCGCGGCGTTTCTGGTTATGGTCTTTGGTATGTTCATGGCGATCTTGGATATTCAGATCGTTTCGGCATCGCTGCCGGAAATTCAGGCGGGTCTTGGCGCATCATCAGATGAGATTTCATGGGTGCAGACCGCCTATCTGATCGCCGAGGTGATCATGATCCCACTATCAGGCGTGTTGGGGCGGATGATGTCCACGCGCTATCTGTTTGCCGTGTCGGCCGCGGGGTTCACGGCGGCATCGTTTCTATGCGCCACCTCCTCCTCCATCAATGAGATGATTTTGTGGCGCGCGCTGCAAGGGTTTTTGGGTGGCGGGATGATCCCGTCGGTTTTTGCGGCGGCGTTCACGATCTTCCCGGCGTCAAAACGCGGTATTGTGTCACCGATGATCGGTCTGGTGGCGACATTGGCACCTACGGTTGGCCCCACGGTCGGCGGCTATTTAAGCCATGCGTTTTCGTGGCATTGGCTGTTCTTGGTCAATGTGCCTGCTGGGATTGCGGTCACGATTGGCGTTCTGGCCTTGGTGGATTTCGATAAACCCGAATGGCGATTGTTCGACAGCTTTGACTGGATCGGCCTTGGTGCGCTGGCTTGTTTTCTGGGCGGGATGGAATTCGTTCTGGAGGAAGGGCCGGGCAATGACTGGTTCCAGGATGAGGCAGTCGCGATCCTATTCGTTGTGATGGTGATCGGCGGGGTGATGACCTTCTGGCGCGCCTTTACCCGTGACAATGCGGTCGTGGACCTGTCGGCATTTTCCAATACGAATTTCGCGGTGGGGTCGGTGTTTTCCTTTGTCATGGGCATTGGATTATATGGCATGACCTATCTGTATCCGCTGTATCTGTCGTCGATCCGTGGCTATGACAGTCTGATGACCGGGGAAACGGTGTTTGTGTCCGGGCTGGCGATGTTTGTCACTGCACCGATTGCGGGGATTTTGTCGTCCCGCATTGATCTGCGTGTGATGCTGTTGGCCGGGTTTGTGGGATTTGGCTGTTCCAGCTGGATGTTGACAGGGATGACCGCGGATTGGGATTTTAACGAATTGCTTTGGCCGCAGATCCTGCGCGGCGTGTCCTTGATGATCTGCATGGTGCCGATCAACAATCTGGCGCTTGGTACATTGCCGCCGGCCAAGATGAAGGGCGCGTCAGGGCTGTATAACCTGATGCGCAATCTGGGCGGGGCCGTGGGGCTGGCGATGATCAACACTACGCTGACTGATCGCGCCGCTTTGCATACCGCGCGCCTGTCCGAGACGATCAGCTGGACCAACCCAGAGGCGCTGCGCCAGTTGGATATGATGGCCGCCAATCTGAACGCCACAGGGTTGGATGGAACCACCGGCGCGCTGTCGCAAATGGCGGGACGAGTGGCCGCGCAGGCCACGGTGATGTCCTTTATTGATGTGTTTGTCTTGCTGACCTTCTTGTTCTGCGGCTTGGCGGTGATGGCCTTGGCAATGAAGCCGCCCAAACCCGGTGGCAAAGCCCCCGCGCATTAACCGCGCCAATCCACCCGATGCATCCCCCATGCCCTTCGGGCGCGCGGCATGGGGGGTGCGCCGTCACCACCGTGCAACGTTGCGCATCGGTGCCTTGCCTTGGTGCGTTGCAGAAATTGACCGCGCCGCTTTTGGCCCATATTGCTATAGGATCGCAGCACGCAACGATTGTGGGGGCTGCGAAATTTGATCTGGGGCAAAGGCGCGCGGTGTATATCCGGTTAGAGAAAATCAATCACCTGCGGCGACAACGGCGGTATTACACGCTGCGCGTTGAACGCACGCTGTTTGGGGATTGGTCTGTGACCCGCGAATGGGGCCGCATTGGCAACCCGGGTAAGGAACAGATGGCGATTTTCGACACGCAAGCCGCCGCCGAGGCAGAGTTTCAGACGCTTAAGGCGCTGAAAACCCGCCGTGGTTACAGCCCTATCCCGATTCAGCTGATGCTGTTTTAACCCCCCCTTTAATCGTGCGAAAACCCGCGCAGGGGCGGATCAGTCCCGGTACCCCCTCTTGGCCCTTCACGGCGCGCGATATTCGATTTTTATCAGCTGCGACAGGTACACGCGCGCGATGGGCGCATATTGCTGTTTTTTGTGTAAGAAAGAGCCTTGCACTGCACTGCATTTGGCACTAAACGATGTCGCATCAGCGCCGAGGAGGTTTGAAACCTTGCAAGATCATTGCGACGTTTCTCTTCAAAGCAACCTGTAACGCAAGCAACCTGCAAAGGTGAAACGCGTTTGCCCCTATAGCTCAGCTGGTAGAGCAACTGATTTGTAATCAGTAGGTCCGCGGTTCGAGTCCGTGTGGGGGCACCATTTTTCAATTACATATCAATATATTGAAGGCCGCCCGTTAAGGCGACTATCGTTGTTTTGGTAGGGTCTGCAACAACTCTACAACATTTAGTAGCTTTGCCTTCGGCAATCGCGTTCTGCGAGTTCAGCATAGCGGCCATCGGCATAATGGTAGCAGATGCCATCATCACGCTCATGCCAGACGCCAAGCAGGAAGCCAGAATCGTGATGCTTGTCTAAGATGCGCTTGGCTTTTTCGGCTTCTGACAACGCTTGCGCGTCGGTCATTGGCACCTGTTCTGAGCCGCTGAACATCGCCTCCTTCCACAAACTATGCGGTAAATCATCTTCGAAACGCAGGTAGTAGTAGCGACGGCTGTCGGTTTGGCCGCGCAACTCGCGCACGGCCATGCCACAATCAGCGACAGCGGAGGCGAGATTGCCAATATCAAATTTCATGCTGCTGCCTCCAGTTTGAGAGCAGTTGCCGCGTCGTACCAAACTTGCTGCATTGTCCGAAGAGTGCGAACGGTTTCTTCGTCGAGTAATGCGCGAAAGTTGGTGATGCCCTGAGGGGCGGCATATCATGGCGGTGTCGAAGCGCCGTCAATTCTCAGCCGAGAAAGGGATATGCCACATGTCGAAGACTACCATCGCCACACTGCCTGATCCATGAGGCTTTTCACCGGATCCGTTGACGGACCTCATCCGAGAGGGGGCGCGAGCAAGCGTTTGCAGCTGAGCTGGCAGCGCTCCTCGCCGCGTTCGCAGAGGAAAGGCTCGATGACGGCCGGACCAGGCTGGTGCTACATGGACATCTGCCGGAGCGCGAGATCCTGACCGAGGTCGGTCCTGTCGCCGTGAAAGTCCCACGCGTGCGGGACCGTAAGCCCGGCGAGGCCAAGATCACATTCGCGCCCAGCATCCTGCCGCGCTACCTGCGCAAAGCCAAGTCGGTCGAGGAGCTGTTGCCGTGGCTTTACCTCAAGGGATCCTCCACCGGCGATTTTTGCGACGCTTTGGCCGCCCTGCTGGGGCCGGAGGCCAAGGGCCTGTCGGCCAAAACCGTTACTCGCCTGAAAGTCGACTGGTGGTCGGAGTATGAGGCCTGGGAAACGCGTGACCTCGGAACCCGGAGGTTTCTCTACATCTGGGCCCACGGTGTCTACTTCAAGCCGCGTATGGCCGAGGAAAAACAATGTGTTCTGGTCATCGTCGGAGCGGATGAATACGGTCGCAAGGCGCTGCTGACCTTCTACGACTACCCGGCCGGGCACTGGAAACATATCCGAACGTCAAATCCGATCGAGAGCACTTTCGCCACCGTCCGGCACCGGACAACACGCACCAAGGGCTGTCTCAGTCGGAAGACCGGATTGGCCATGGCCTTCCGGCGGATGATGTCCGCGCAGACGAAATGGCGAAAGCTCGACGGTCGGAACCGCATGCCGGAGGTCATCAACGGGGGTGAGTTCCGCGCCGGTGTCCGCCACATTCAAGCCGCCGCCTGATCGAGCGTCACCAACTTTCGCGCATATCTCGTTCAAAGATCATAAACCGGTGTTATGTCCCATCCCTATGGCTTAATGTAGGCAATCGCTTTACAGCCGTCGCCTATTAGCTTACATCAAGGTTCGATCAAGACCTTCGCACATAAGCAGCTGAAAGCCCTTTGGGAGACTGGCAAATCGAAGATCGACGCGCGTATGCACGGCCGCATCCTGCGGCGGCTGGATGCGCTCGACGCGGGCACCGCTCCCGAGGACATGAACCTGCCGGGCTTCGACTTCCACAGCCTGCGAGGACATACCCCCAACGCGCTACACCGTGCATGTGAACGGCCCGTGGTGCATCACCTTCAAGTTCCGCGACGGCGACGCCTATGTGCTGGACTACGAGCAATATCACTAGGAGGCGAAGATGAGACGCAACCCCGAGCGCTGCCCGACGCATCCGGGCGAACTGCTCCGCGAAGACGTGATCCCCGCAACCGGGAAAACAAAATCGGAGATTGCGCGGCTCTTAGGGATTTCACGCCAGCACCTGCATGACCTTGTGGCCGAGCGCAAACCCGTTAGCCCCGAAGTCGCGGTGCGGCTTGCCAAACTGTTCGGCAATGCGCCTCTGGTCTGGATCCGGATGCAGGGGGCCCATGACGCTTGGCATGCCTCCCGCGACGTTGATGTGTCGGCCATTCCGACCATCAACGCTCCTACTAGCTCGGTCATAACATAAACCGAGCCTTGAGGCTCGTTGATAGCGGCATTTTCATCAAAAGAAATTTCACAACATACTTTGAATTATTCGTGGGTACGAAATGACAAACGATGATTTTTGGCTGAACATTCGTCACGCCCCGTTCAATACCGAAACCCCAAGACAATCTCCTTTAGAAATCACTCAAACAGCCGATATCATACCATTAGGCAATCAATTCGGCATTTGGCCCAAGAAAACGATACCTGACGAAGCCCGTAACATACTATTCGGTCACATAGCAGTCAAAGAGACTGATACTTTATCGGACGGCGGTGAAATCGCGGTGCCTCCTATGAAAACCTACGCGATCATAGACGCAAGTAAGTTTAAGTTAGGTGCAAGTGAATTTGAAACATTTGGTATGCCTTACCGATGTTTGTTTAAAGGAAAGTATGCCAAATACACCGAAAACGTATCTCCATATCTATTTGAAATAGAATATGAAAATCAACTTTTACGCCGCCTTTTCACGAACGCGTCCGGATTAGGACAAGACAATGATACGTGTCTCTGGTCAAAAGATGCAGCCATTTACTTACGAACACGTTCTGACTTTCATACAACGTGGAAGCATGTACGGAAGTTCACACGCGCCCAAGATGCAAAGGGCAAGTGGTACCTATTCCGTTTTTGGGAACCCAGTGTGCTGCGGGATTATTTATACGAGATCAGAAACGACCCCGGAAAAGTTATAAGCTGGTTCGGAAGGCGAGCTGGTGACATTGCATTTATTGTTCTGACCAATGGCGTTTTGCATTCATACACATTGGCCGATGACATCCCTACTGACGAACGGGCTGAACCAATACGCGTAGATAAAGAAACACACGCGCGTTTACACGCCCGCCGTTTTATAGATGCATTTTCCGAAAAACATAACATGACCTTTAATTGGAAGACGTTCGATGCTTTGTCTTACAACTGGGAAAACTATGACGAAAACGACTTGAAGATCATATCTTTACTTCATGGGTACTTTAAAATTTTAACAAAATATGACCCATCAGTATCTAACCCCAGCATCAGCGTAGATATGCTTGAAATTCAAAAACGGAGATATTTAGAAAAGCTTTTATTTTACAACAATCAGGGAGTTAATCATGTCCTGTGAAACTGGAAATTGTCCAAAGTGCAAAGTTGAAATCGGATACATTGACGTTGCCATCGGTCTAAAACACCTCTTCGTCATGTACACGGATGAGCGAGCAAAGCTGGAAGTCATTTATCGTGGCGGACCTGTCCGAGGCAGCAAGTATTCTGAAAACGCGGCTCAAGGATTAGCGAAAGAATTTTCCGCCCCTAAACAAAGCGACTTTAGCGATCCTGGATCTCCAATGGGCCTATTAATCACCCATCGGCAAGAAGGCTTCAACGGCAGCAACCCAGATTACCTTTTTATGGAAGGTAAATTCTACTCGTTGAGGGCCCCGAATACTGCGGCTTAGACCCTCAGTTCACCCGAATTACCAGAGCAATCGGAATGCTTGGAAAGTCTTACGACCTTCCTCTACCACCAAGTATTGATGAGGCAGTAGATAACAGCAATGCCACTGTCAGAACGATCCTGCATGAGATGGGATTGCCGGAACGAAAGCCCGATGTGATAGCTCCAGGATGGGGCACGATCTTCAACATCAATCCTCAACAAATGGTGCCAATAGGGAGTGTATCCTCCGCACGCATGCCAGGAGCCATGGGCTCAATCCCAGCAGGTAGCGAGACAAATGCACTTGATGTCATTAGTGAGCAAAACTCGAGATCCAGATGAGAAAGACAAAAATATGCTTCGGGCTGGTCATTATTCTAATTTCAATAATATCTTTATTCAAAATGGTTAATGAGATGGGAACGTTCATAATAATACCAGAGCCACATTTTCCGGTTTCAGATACATATGAAATCAACCAAGACGCTATGCGCGATTATTACACCAAACTGTTTCAAAGCATGTCGGCCTCTGATGCCATTGTAATGCTGGAGCAAAACAATGTGGAGTATCGATTTGATAGCGGCGATAAAATCATATTTTTCGTGGAGAAAACCTTTTTACCAATACCCGTAAAATACTCCGGAAGCGTAGAAATATCATTCCTTGATGGAGTTTTCCAACGAGTGTCGGCATTTAGATTCTTTGGGATCGACGCCCCCTGACACCGATCCAACGCGCACGTTTTTCAGACCAATTTCCAACACAGCAAGCGGAAGTAGGGTGTGCCTCAGATAGATTTAAGGTGTAGGGAGACTGCGTTGAACAAGACATCAAGAACGATGAGCTGGCCCGAAGCGATCAAAAAAGTTTTAAAAAACGCCGATAAGGAGCTTCATTACACTGGAATATTGGTAATCATTCTGTTGAAAGGGATGGTAAAATCCGCTGGTACAACTCCTGAATCGCCGCGGGTTTACCGGAGACCTATAGCTTCATTTCACGGGACCATATCGAGCACGTCGCGCTGTGCATAGAAGTTCTGTTCAGCCTCTGCTGGCGGTATGTTTCCGATAGGGCCGAGCAAGCGCCGGTGATTAAACCAATCGACCCAGCC
>NZ_MDHA01000074.1 GCF_001705665.1 Thioclava sp. SK-1
CGTAGCCCACGATCTGAAACCTGCATCAGGCGGCACAGATACGCACGTAAAAGATCTCCGCGATACTCCGCAATGAATTGAAATCTCATTGCTTTTGGCTCGCGAAGAAGATTGCCGCCGTTTTTAACACCTCCCTCTCCTCCCGCAGAATACGGTTTTCTTTGCGCAAGCGCTCATTCTCGCGGCGCAACTCCGCGTCCTCAGCTGCTGTTGGATCGGTCGAGTAATCCCGCATCCACTTGCCCATGGTCGAAAAACCAACCCCAAGGTCCGACGCAACCTGTCGCCGTGTCAGGCCGCTGTGCGCCGCGATCCGAACCGCTTCGCGCTTGAAATCTTCACTATGCTTGGCTGCCATATCCAGTCTCCTTCAAAGCGAGCATTGCTCACAGAAAACCGGAACGGAAGTGATGCAAGTCCATGTAGGGCATCACCAGACCGGTGCCGTCCCAATACAGAAGCTTCAGCCGATCGGCACGGCGCGAGCGGAACACAAACACCGTGCCGGTGAACGGATCCTTGCGCAGCACAGATGACACGATTGCCGCCAGACCATCATGACCTTTCCTGAGGTCCACTGGCTGCGTCGAGACCAGAACTCGCACGCGGTTTGACGGGAACATCATCGCCGTGCCCCCAGTGCCCGCACGATCTCGGCAATCCGGTCAGAACTGGTGGTGCCATCGACCCGGATTGTCACACGACCTATCGCTATCTTGATGGGCTTACAGGACAATCCGTCAGGCTTTGTGGGCTGCCCCGCGACAGCCGGCACATCCGCACCGCCGCCACCATCCGACATGACGATCGGTGCAAAACAGAGACCGTCATCTTCAACCGCAGGCAAAACCAACCGGCCATCACGTGCCCGACCACGCCATTCCGACAAATGGTTCGCCCAAAGCCCATACCGCGCCGCAACTGCATTCACGCTCACACCCGGCTGCAAACTCTCAGCAACGATCCGCGCCTTGACCTCATCCGGCCAGCGTCGCTGTCCGTTGGTCCTTATCTCCACCCCGTAATCCCGGAGAAACTCCAACGTAGTCGCCATCGCGAAACTCCTGCACCGATCTCCATCGGACATGGCATCGCAGGTCAGACAAGCGGGCAAAAGGTGAGGGCCAGCGAACGTTTACAATAAATTGGCGGTCGAAAACGATTTTTTGTCACAAAGGCTGAAGCGATGAGCCCGTCAGAATGCAAGATTTTCATCGACCGTAACCGCGCTGATCTCAGCCTGACGAAGCAGTGCAAGTTGGTTAAGATCAGCCGGTCCTCGCTGTATTATACGCCGGTTGGTGTGAATGCTGAGACGCTGGATTTGATGAATGAAATTGACCGCGTGTTTACCAAATGCCCATTCTTCGGCAGCCGCCAGATCGCGGCTTACTTGCCAAGAAATGGGTTCCACGCTGGCCGCCACCGTGTGTGCCGTCTGATGAGCATCATGGGGCTGCAAGCCATCTATAAGGGTCCAAGCACCAGCAAGAAGCACCCACAGCATCGCATTTATCCATACCTGCTGAGAAAGCTGCCGATAACGCGCCCGAACCACGTTTGGTGCAGTGACATCACCTATATTCCAGTGCGGCGTGGCTTCTTGTATATGATGGTAATCATGGACTGGGCCACGCGCAAGGTGCTGGCGTGGCGGCTCTCGAATACGCTGGACGCCAGCTTATGTGTTGAGACTTTGAAAGAGGCCATCGCAAAATACGGCAAGCCCGAGATTATGAACACCGATAGTCATACGATTGATACCAGTTCTCGGATGGTTTGACTCAAACACTGATCGACCATTCGCTGGGTTGGTGCCGCATGGCTTCTCGGTTTGGTTTGACCCAAACAGCGACCGACCTGACACGTGTCT
>NZ_MDHA01000075.1 GCF_001705665.1 Thioclava sp. SK-1
CAAACCAAAATAAACACTCAAACTAAACAAAAACGCGCAGAAATCGCAAAAATCATGAAAAAATACAAGAAAAACGCGCAGAAACCCGAATCCTCAAACAAAAATAATACAAAAACCAACACCAACACATAAGCCAGCACGCAACATTATGAAAAAGTAAGGCCCGTCGTAACAACGGGCCTAAGGAAGGATGAGAAATCAGATGGGGCGCTGCCTGCTAAAAAGGCGGCTGCGCAGCCAAGGCATCAAACGCAGGCCAAGCAAGACAACCAGCGCGCCAGCCCAGATCCATCCTTCTTGTGAGATGACCTTCATCTGCCACAGGTAATGAACAACCCCCAGACTCACCGCCGGATAGACCAGCCAATGAACCCGCCGCCAATTGCGCCCCAATTTGCGAATGGATGCAGTGTTCGACGTCAGAGCCAGAATCAACAGCAATACGAAGCCGATGATCCCAAACAGCAGATACGGGCGTTTATACAGATCATTGAAGGCCTGCCGCCATAACAGCTCCATATCTAAGACCAACCATGTCACCAAATGCAACGTGACATAAAAGAAGGCCAACAACCCCACCGCCCGGCGATAGCGGATCAGGTTCACCCCAATGAGACGGCGTAGCGGCGTGATCACCAGCCCACCTAGTAAGAACCACAAAGCGATCTTGCCCAGACGATGTTCGATGCCCTTTATTGGGTCAACACCGATCCCGCCTGACATCACCAACCAGATCACCCACGCCAAAGGGATCAGCCCTGCCAGATAGACCGGCCAGGTTGGTAGCGCGCGCAAATGCGTATTAACAGCCGTTGCAATGCCCATCAGTAGTTTTTCGCCAGATCCATACCGGCATACATATCTGCCACCTCATCGCCATAACCATTGAACATGAATGTCTCTTGGCGCGCACCAAATAGCCCGCCGCCGATGCGCCGCTCAGTCGCCTGTGACCAGCGTGGGTGATCCACTGTTGGGTTCACATTGGCATAAAAGCCATATTCACGCGGCTGCAAGATATTCCATGTGGTCGGCGGCTGTGTATCGGTCAGAGTGATCTTTACGATGCTCTTGATTGATTTGAACCCGTATTTCCACGGAACCACCAACCGGATCGGCGCGCCGTTCTGGTTTGGCATCGGCTCGCCATAGATCCCGGTGGCCAGCAAAGTCAGCGGGTTCATCGCCTCATCAAGGCGCAGCCCTTCGACATAGGGCCAATCGATACCACCGGCGCGCTGTCCGGGCATTTCATCTGGGCGAAGCAGGGTTTGGAAGGCGACGTATTTCGCCCCCGATTGCACGCCCACACGATCCAGCAGCGCCGAAAGCTGAAAGCCATTCCACGGTATGACCATTGACCATGCCTCGACACAGCGGAAGCGGTAGATGCGCTCCTCGATCGGGGCGGTTTTGGTGATGTCAGCTATATCGTAGGTGCCTGGCTTATCCACCATACCCGCGATTTCGATCGACCACGGGTCGGTCGTCAATTGATCGGCAATCGCGGCCGGATCGCCCTTGTCCCAGCCAAATTCGTAAAAGTTGTTATAGCTGGTGATTTCTTTCAGCGTATTTGCCTCGGCATCCGTCGAATAGGGCGACGCTGCCTTTAACAGGCCCGGCGCTGCAATCGCACCCAAACCCGCAGCCCCCGCTGCCATCAATTGACGCCGGTTCAAAAACTGCGCTTTCGGGGTCACATCGGCCCATCCCAACGCATCGGGTTTGCGCGAACGGATCAACGGGGCATTTGGCTGGCGCGTCTTAGGCGGCATAGGGGTATCCTCCAATGTGTTTCCATTACATACGGTGAAACGCCATAAGATGTTTCATCTTAGCTGAAAAAAACCGATCACATCGCAATCACAGGCAGGTGAGGATCAGATTAGGTTTTGCACGCCCCCTACTGGACAGATCGCCCGGCCTGCCCTATCTGCATTCGACCATGGCACAAAAACACTCAGATCCCAATTCCAAGCTGATCGCCGAAAACCGGCAGGCCCGTTATCACTATGCCGTCGAGGACACACTCGAGGCGGGGATAATGCTGCATGGGTCAGAGGTGAAGTCGCTCCGCATCGGCGGAACGAATATCGCCGAAAGCTATGCATCGGTCGAAAACGGCGAATTATGGCTGATCAACGGCTATATTGCGCCCTATAAACAAGCCAAGACCTTTGGCCATGAAGAACGCCGCAAGCGCAAGCTGCTGGTGTCCAAGCGTGAGCTGTCGCGCCTGTGGAATGCCACCGCGCGCGAGGGTATGACCATTGTGCCGCTCAAGATGTATTTCAACGAACGCGGAATGGCCAAGCTGCTGATTGGCGTGGCCAAGGGTAAGAAACAGGCAGACAAGCGTGCCACCGAAGCCAAACGCGACTGGGATCGCCAAAAGCAGCGGCTACTGAAGCAAAGCCACCACTGAAATGTCACGTGCCATAAGCTGAAGCTGCGGGCCCAAATTGACGGTTTGGTTCATGCCACACTTCCCATAGGCTGCACCGTTCCGACCCAAACGCGTCAAACGCGCCGATTTGATGCAGCCAGCATCAGATCAGCCCCTTTCGCGCCGCTATTGCCGTCTAAGGCTAATGAACAAGGCCAATTTGCCAGATCCACCCTTGCACCTGCCTTTCCCTTGGCGCTAAGCACAGTTGGGATCAACGGCACGGGCTTGAGAGGTTTGCAATGGCCATGGAAGACCCTAAAACGCTTGTCTCGACCGATTGGCTTGAGGCGCATCTGAAAGACCCCGATCTGCGGATCTTGGATGCCAGCTGGTTCTTGCCAGCAATGAATCGCGACGCCAAAGCAGATTATGCCAAGGCACATATCCCTGCGGCGCGGTTCTTCAGTATCGACGACATTTCCGACAACCGCTCTGATTTACCGCATATGGCCCCGCCGGCCGAGAAATTCATCAGCCGGATGCGTGCTTTGGGTGTGGGTGACGGCCATCAGGTTGTGATCTATGACCAGATGGGGATGTTTTCGGCGCCGCGGGCGTGGTGGACCTTCCGCTTATTCGGCAAGACCGACGTTGCCGTTCTTGATGGCGGCCTGCCAAAATGGATCGCCGAAGGGCGCGAGACCGAAGATATGCCGCCCATCCTGCGCGACCGCCACATCACGGTGCAGCGGCAGGCGCATCGGGTAAAAGATGTCACGCAGGTGGCCCATGCCGCGAAGCTGCGCGACCACGAAATTATCGACGCCCGCCCTGCCCCGCGTTTCGCCGGGATCGAGCCAGAACCACGCCCCGGCATGCGCGCAGGTCATATCCCCGGCTCTAAGAACCTGCCATTCGGGCAGGTCTTGAACGACGATCAAACGATGAAATCCCCACAGGAACTGCGCGCGCTGTTTGAAGCCGCCGGAATTGACCTCGGCAAACCCGCGATCACCACCTGCGGCTCTGGCGTCACCGCTGCGGTTCTGGCACTGGCACTGTCACATATGGGCCATGATGACTGGTCGCTATATGACGGATCCTGGGCAGAGTGGGGCATGTATACCGACCTTCGAGTCGCAACAGGAGAGAACTGATGTTCGGCAAGCTCACGGCACCTGCGCCTGATAAAATTCTGGCGCTGTCTGGCCTGTATCGCGCAGACACGCGCGACACCAAAATCGATTTGGGCGTAGGCGTCTACAAAGATGCCAAAGGCCAGACCCCTATCATGACCGCCATCGCCAAGGCGGAAAAGCTGGTGCATGAAACAGAAACCACCAAAAGCTATGCAAGCCTGATCGGACAGCCCGACTTTCACGCGGCAATGGCACAGATGGTGCTGGGTGCGGATTACCCTGCCGAACGTCTGTCCTTCCTGTCCACCGTTGGTGGCACTGGCGCGTGCCGTCAGGCGTTTGAGCTGGCACGCCTGGCCAATCCCGATTGCACGGTTTGGGTATCTGATCCGACATGGCCAAACCATCTTGCGATCCTGGATTTCATGCAAATGCCGCGCAAATCCTATCGCTATTTTGACAATGCATCGCGCAGCGTCGATTTCGACGCTATGATTGCGGATATCAAACAAGCAAAGCCCGGCGATATCGTCTTGCTGCACGGGTGCTGCCACAACCCGACCGGCGCGAACCTGACGTTGGAACAATGGGCCATCGTCGCAAAAACATTGCTGGCCAATGGTGCAACTGCGATGATCGACCTGGCCTATCAGGGCTTTGGCGATGGCTTGGCCGATGATGCCGCAGGCACCCGCCTGATGGCTGAGCAAATGCCTGAATTGCTGATTGCGGCCTCTTGCTCCAAGAATTTTGGCATCTATCGCGAACGCACAGGCCTGCTGATGGTTCTAACCGATGCAACCGCGCAAGAAGCGACACAGGGAAATCTGGGCAAGCTCAACCGCCTTGCTTATTCCTTCCCGCCCTTCCACGGGCAGGCTTTGGTCGCGAAAGTTCTGACCGACTCATCGCTGCGCAAGGAATGGCAAGACGAGCTGGAAGCCGTGCGCAATGGCATGCTGGGTCTGCGTGAACAGCTGGCAAGTGAACTACGTCAATTGTCCAACTCTGACCGGTTCGACTTCTTGGCACAGCACCGTGGTATGTTCTCGCGCCTTGGTGCGACAGAAGAACAAGTGCTGAAAATGCGGGCCGATAATGCGATCTATATGGTGGGCGATTCCCGGCTGAACATCGCCGGGCTGAACAGCACGACAGTTCCGCTGCTGGCCAAGGCCATCATCGACGCCGGCGTGTAAAACGTTCCCGTCCCATTTGCAGATAAGCTGTTCATTTCGGCGCCCTTCCGGGCGCCGTTTTCTATCTATCCATGCTTGAAATGTTAAGCACGCTTACAATATCAATCCATATAGTTCATTGATGTGAGAGTTAATTAATATGCCCGATCCACAAAACCCAAGCCTTGGCTTTCTGCTTCATGACGCGGCGCGCGCCGTCCGTCGTCGCTTTGAAATCTATGCTGCTGATGTCGGGCTCACCTCATCGCAATGGCGTTTGGCTGCGCATCTGATGCGTCATGGCCCAATGCCACAGGCCCGGCTGGCCGAAATTTTGGAAATTGAGCCGATCTCCGTCTCCCGTTTGGTCGATCGGATGGAGCAGGCTGATTGGGTCACGCGCTCCCCCGCGCCGCATGATCGGCGGGTTCGCGTGGTTTCCCCAACAGCGAAATGCGAAGCCGCCTTTGAAATTGCGCGCGCCTGCGCTGAGCGGGTCTATCAGGAATCGATGGCCAACCTGCCAGAAGGCACCCGCGCAGAACTGACGGCTACGTTGCAAAAGCTTATTGAAAACCTGTCCGAAAACTAAGACCGCCTGCGCCTGTGCGCTATTGGCAGGCGCAGATTGGCCCAATGACCTTTTTTACGGATGGATCTCCGCCCGGGTGCGACATCTGTCCCACGGGCAGCGCCATCGCGATCAGACATTTCCGTAACCGTTGCCGCCCAATTCAAACACGTTGGGAAAATCGCCTTGAGCGTCTGCCGGTGTTCCACCAACGGACGCCGAAACCCTCACCCATAAGAATGCGTATAGGAAAACGGCCCGGCGGAATGTTCCACCGGGCCGTTCTATGTTTCAGGTCAGATCCGCAGATTAGGATTTGAACTCTGGATAGGCTTCCATGCCCAGCTCAGCTTTATCAAGACCCAGCATCTCATCATCGGCCGAGACACGGATACCCATGACAGCTTTCAAGATGAACCAAACGATGGAGGAAACGATAAAGACGAACAGGCCGATCGCGACAATACCCAGAAGCTGCGTGCCGTAGGATGTCCCATCGGTATAGAATGGAACAACCAAGGTGCCCCAGATGCCGCAGACCAAGTGAACCGGGATCGCGCCAACAACGTCATCGATTTTCAGTTTATCAAGAACCGGAACGGTGAAGACAACAAGTGCACCACCGATTGCACCAATCCAAAGCGCGCCGAACAATGTTGGGTCAAGCGGACCTGCGGTGATCGACACCAGACCAGCCAATGCGCCGTTCAGCACCATGGTCAGGTCGGGTTTCTTGTAGATAACCGCTGTCAGGATCAATGCCGCAAGCGAGCCAGCAGCCGCTGCCATATTGGTGTTTGCGAAGATACGCGATACATCGGTCACATCGCTGATCGTGCCCATTGCAAGCTGCGAACCACCGTTAAAGCCGAACCAACCCAACCAAAGGATAAAGGTACCCAGCGTGGCAAGCGGCAGGTTGGAACCCGGGAATGGGGTCACACGGCCGTCTTTGTATTTGCCGATACGCGGTCCAAGGATCAACGCCCCTGCGAGGGCTGCGAAGCCGCCTGCTGCGTGAACCAGGGTCGAACCTGCAAAGTCAGAGAAGCCTGCTTCCGACAGCCAGCCGCCGCCCCACTGCCAGGATGCTTCGATCGGGTAGATCAAACCTGTCAGAATCACGGTGAAGATCAGGAAAGGCCACAGCTTGATACGCTCGGCCAAGGTGCCCGAAACGATCGATGCGGTGGTTGCACAGAACATCAGCTGGAAGAAGAAGTCCGACGCACCCGACGCATAATCAAGCGCGGCTGCACCTGCGTCCAGGCCGACCGGCTCAAGCGAGGTTACTGCGAAGAACGGGCCCAGCCAACCTTCGATCAACCACTCGCCCGGATACATGATGCCATAACCGACCAGCCAGTACATCACGGCAGCAATGGAGAACAGTGCAACGTTCTTAAGCAGCTGCATGGTCACGTTCTTGGAACGCACCAAGCCCGCTTCCAACATGGCGAAACCAGCCGCCATCCAGAATACCAAGAAGCCACCAATCAGGAACAGCAACGTGGTAAAGATATACGGGTTAATGTCTGGCGCCGCCTCGGCGGGTGCGGCATCTTGTGCCAGCACCGGCAAGGCAGCCACGGCAAATGCCGCCGCCAGACCGGAAATTTTTGCAAATTTTGTCATGTTCACTATCCCCTGCCGCGTCTTACAGCGCGTCTTCGTTGGATTCGCCCGTGCGGACACGAACGGCTTGGTTCACATCCAGCACGAAGATTTTACCGTCACCAATTTTGTCGGTCTTCGCTGCCTTCAAGATCGTATCGACGACTTCATCAGCAAGCCCCGCCGACACAACGATTTCTAGTTTGACTTTGGGCACGAAATTCACGGCATATTCGGCACCGCGATAAATCTCGGTATGACCCGATTGCGCACCAAAGCCTTTGATTTCTGTAACCATCATGCCACGTACGCCGATGGCGGTGAGCGCCTCGCGCACCTCCTCCAGCTTAAACGGCTTGATTGCTGCAATGATAAGTTTCACTGTCCATCCCTTCCTAAATCAGCAGCCGGCGTCCCCATTGGGGTGCCGCACGCAGCACAGAAGGCCCATTTTGGTGGCATTGCACAAGGAATAGGCCATCTGACAAGTGCTGCCTTCCCTCGCAGACTGCCTTAAAATTACACAAAATAGGCAGATCGCCCAAAAAATAACCGCACAACAAACCGAATCGTGAGCCGATGTCGCTCCACATCAGTTCCGGCTCCGTGTAGGTTGGGTGCAACGACATATGACGGGACAGGCACATGGCAGGACAGGGCGGACCCCAAAAGCCCCTCATAGCCGAACGGCGCTATGGTAAAAAACAGACACAGCCAAAGGCGCAACCTGCGGCAAAACCCAAAGCGCAAGCGGCACGGCGTAGAGCCACTAAGCCTGCGCGGAAGGGCGGCATAGTGATGCGACTGTTTCGTTGGTGTGTGGGGCTGATCTTTGGCGCCGCCTGGCGTGCAGCAGCTGTGGTCGCGTTGATCCTTGGTGTTTCGACCTATTACTTTTACGCACAGTTGCCCGATGTAACCGCGCTGCTGGATGGGCGCACGCGCGGCTCCGTGACGATGCTTGACCGTGACAGCAAGGTTTTTGCCTGGCGCGGTGAGACATTTGGCGGCCAGATCACGGCACAAAACGTGTCGCCCTATTTGCGCGATGCGATCATCGCAACGGAAGACCGCCGATTTTATCGGCATTTCGGTGTCAGCCCGCGCGGCATCGCCTCTGCTGTGGCGATCAACCTGCGTGAGGGGCGCGGCCCCTTCTCTGGCAACGGCGGGTCCACAATCACCCAACAGGTTGCGAAATTGCTGTGCCTGGGCGTGGAATATGATCCGAAAATCTGGTCCACCGAAGCTAAATATGAAAATGACTGCCGCTCGGGTGGGCTGACGCGGAAAATCAAAGAGATTCCCTACGCCCTGGCGATGGAAGCCAAATATTCCAAAAATGACATCCTGACCATCTATCTAAACCGTGCCTATCTGGGCGCCGGTGCGCGTGGGTTTGAAGCCGCAGCGCAACGGTATTTCGGCATCTCCGCCGCAAATGTGAACCCGCAGCAGGCGGCAATGTTGGCCGGGTTGCTTAAGGCCCCTACACGCTATGCACCGACCAACAATCTGGAACGCTCGCAGCAGCGCGGTAGCATGGTTTTGGCGCTGATGCGTGAACAGGATTTCATCACACAAGAGCAATGGCAGCAGGCGCGCGACAATCCCGCAACCCTGTCGGAGGCGGCGCAAAAACGTGCCGGCGGGTATTTTGCCGATTGGGTCATGGATGACATGCCCGACTTCCTGTCGAATGACACAACGGAAGACGTGGTGATCCACACAACATTGGATCAACGCATTCAGGCCGATGCCGAAGCCGCCATGCAGGAAATCTTTACCAATAAAGTCAAAGCCGGCTCCGAGGCCGAAGCTGCGATTGTCGTCATGAGCTCTGACGGCGCGGTGCGGGCGATGGTCGGCGGGCGTGCGACCAAAGTTTCCGGCGCGTTCAACCGCGCGACAATGGCAGTGCGCCAACCCGGCTCCAGCTTTAAACCGTTTATCTATGCCGCTGCGATGGATATGGGCATGACCCCCGACACAATCGTGGAGGACACGCCGCTGACGATCAACGTGCCCGGCTCTGGTCCATGGTCACCGCGCAACTACACCCGCGAGTATCGGGGCCCGATCACCTTGACCGAAGCCCTGACGCATTCGGTGAACACCGCAGCCGTGCGCGTGCAAGAAGAGGTCGGTCGGGATGCCGTGCGCAAAGTGGCCGAAGATTTTGGATTTGGTCACGATTTGGCGCAGGGCCCGGCATTGGCACTTGGTGTGTCCGAATCCACATTGATTGATATGACCGGTGCCTATGCGGGCATTTTAAACGGCGGGTCATCGGTCAAGCCCTATGGTCTGACCGAGCTGCGGTTAAAAGGCGACACGCAGCCCCTGTTCGGCGCAGGCGGCGGGATCGGAGAGCGCGTGATTTCGGAAGAGGCCGCGCGCGAGCTGATCTATATGATGCATTCCGTGGTGGAAAATGGCTCGGGCCGGCGTGCCCGGCTGGACGGGCATGAAGTTGCAGGTAAAACCGGAACAACCCAATCTGCGCGCGATGCTTGGTTTATCGGTTTTACGGGTGATTATGTCACCGGCGTCTGGATGGGCTATGATGACAACCGCCCCCTGACCGGCGTGACGGGTGGCGGATTGCCCGCAGATATCTGGCATGAGGTCATGGCCCGGGTAGAGAAGGGTCGTGAACCGGTTCCATTGCCGATGGCGGATCCGTCAGAATGGCGCGGACAAGCTCCGGCTTATGGTGGAGAGACCTATAGTTCAGGCGATTTGCCCCATGGCACGGTGCAGCCCGGCGACGTGAAAATTGGTCCTGCACCTGAACCAGCCGGCGATCCGATTGAGCGGGTATTGCGCGACGTGCTTGGCGGCCTGCTGGGCAATTAAGCCCGACTGCCAACCCCGACTGCAGGGGCGTCCCGAAAGCCTCGGCCATTGAGGCCTCGGCTTTCGGGGCGGGCGGCACGCCCGCCACACCGCGGATGACAGAAGTTGGTTCGATTGAATTTGAGATAGATTCTGCCCGCAATCGTCATGGCAGGTAAGGCATTGGAAAGGGGCGTCGCGCAAAGTGGATAAGCCCCTGCGACGGCCATTATTGCAGGGGATAAGGAGCCCATGCGAAACATAATGCCAACCCAAGTGTCATTTCCCCGTGTCAGTTTGCCCGATAACGAGCGGGTTACACTTATCTCCATTGGTTTATTTTCCGCTTTCGTCAATTTGCTGATGATGACGGGGCCGATGTTCATGCTGCAGGTTTACGATCGCGTCCTGCCCGCCCATTCAGTGCCCAGCCTGACGTCCTTGTTTTTGATCGTCGTATTCATGTTTGCGATACTGGGACTGTTGGAATATTCTCGCAGCCGTTTGATGGCACGATTGGCCGCACGGTTTCGGATGCGCAATGAAGAGACCGTTTTTCGCGCCGCACTCGCCCATGAAGGGGGCAGCGTGGCATTGAACGATCTGGATCAGGTTCAGGGATTGCTATCTTCCCGCGCGGCTTTGGCGATTTTTGACCTGCCCTGGTCGCCACTGTTTTTTGCTGCGATGTTTCTGTTTCACCCGTATCTGGGCGTGCTTGCGCTGGCCGGCACTGGCGTGCTGATCGGGCTGGCGCTTCTGGCGCGCCCGCTGACCAAGAAAAGCCAGGCGATAGCGAATAAAGCCCAAACCCGCGCGCAACATGTCTCCTCCAGCCTGCAAACCGAAGCAGAGCTGATCCGTGCGTTGGGGATGCAGGGCAATGGGTTTCACCGCTGGCATTCGGCCCGAACAGAGGCATTGCAAGCGGAGTTAAGCACGCAAGACCGCTCCGCCGTCCTATCGGTTACGGGGCGATCCTTGCGGCATTTGCTGCAAGCCGCCATCTTGGCATTGGGCGCATTGGTGGTTTTGCGCGGTGAAATGACGGCCGGCGCGATGATCGCCGGATCAATCCTGATGGGACGCGCGTTAAGTCCGATCGAGATGATTATCGGCAATTGGAACCAAATCACGCGCGGCTATCAGGCATGGCAACGCATCGCTCCGCTGCTAAGAACATGCACCGCAAAACCCATGCTGCCCCTGCCCCAGCCACGGGCCGACCTAAGCGTAAAAGAACTGTCTTTGGTGCCGCCCAAAGGACAGGCCCCGGTGCTGCGGCTTGTCAGTTTTGATCTGGCGCCGGGCCAGGCACTGGGCGTGATCGGCCCCTCTGGTGCAGGCAAAACATCGTTGGCACGCGCGCTATGTGGGCTTTGGCCGCCAACCACAGGGCAAATCCGGCTGGATGGTGCCAAATTGGACCGTTATGGCGCCGATCAGCTGGGGACATATATTGGATATTTGCCGCAAAATGTAACACTGTTTGACGGCACGATTGCCGAGAATATCGCCCGGCTGGACCCCGCAGCGACCATGGAAGGCATTATCGATGCCGCAAAACGGGCCGCGGCGCATCAGATGATTTTGGATATGCCCGACGGCTATGAAACGCGCGTCTCTTTGCTGGGCGGGCAATTGTCGGGCGGTCAGGTTCAACGAATAGGATTGGCGCGGGCGCTATATAACAATCCCATACTGCTGGTTCTGGACGAGCCCAACTCCAATCTGGATGCAGAAGGGACCGAAGCGCTGAACAGCGCCATCCGACATATGAAGGCACAAGAACACGCGGTTATTGTCATGGCGCATCGTCCGTCAGGCATAATGGAATGCGAACAGCTGATCATGTTGGACCGCGGATTATGCCGGGCATCCGGCCCACGCGATGAGGTTCTGGCGAAAACCGTTCGGGCCTCACGCCAGGATCCCGCACTGGCCAATATCGGCCCACACCGTATACGGAGCGCGACCGGATAATGGGGCAGGACCTATCGCATAAGGATCATCCCGCAGCCGCACCGCCACACAGGCCTTCGATCGCGCGCGTCGGACGGTTTTTGCTGGTCGGGTATCTAGCCGTGATTAGCCTGACGCTTGGCTTTGGGGTCTGGGCCGCCCTGACGCAGATTGAGGGCGCGATTGTCGCACAGGGCACAGTGGAGGTAGAGCACAACCGACAAGCCGTCCAACATCCCGATGGTGGAGTGATTGCAAAAATTTTGGTCTCTGACGGCGATCAGGTGCGGGCCGGAGAGATCTTGATCCAACTTAGCGATAGCGAGCTGGCCCCGACGCTTGCCAATGTGGAAATGCAGGCACTGACGATGCAAGCGCTACGCGCGCGACTGATTGCCGAAATGACACCCGGCGCAGCGATTTCCTTTCCTGAGGCACTGCAATTGGCCGCAAGGTCGCAGCCAGAGATATCACAAATCATGGCAGGACAGATGGCATTGCTGCGGTCGCGCAGACTGTCGCGCGCGCAGTGGAGCGTGCAGAATGCGCGCCGCCAAGATCAGCTGACACAGCAAAGCACCGCTTTGATGGCGCAATTGAATTCGCTGCGGCAGCAACAAGAAATGTTGCAAAATGTAGGCCAGGCGCCGTCAGAAACCATCAACAGAACAAGCGTTATGATAGATGGGCAGATCGCCGCGCTTCAGGCGCAGCAAGCGCAGCTGGCCGAACAAATGACGCAGATCGAAATCGAACATATCCGTCAAGAGGTGCAGGAGCGCGATACGGTAGAAACACTGCTGCGGTCGCTGGACACAAGAACGCTTGAGCTGACCGAACGGCAGCGCATTTTGCGGGCCCGGATAGAACGCCTGTCGATCCGGGCACCTGTGTCTGGCGTTATTCATGAAATGGCATTTAATACACCACAGGCGGTTATCCGTCCGGCGGATCCGATCCTCTATCTTATTCCTCAGGATCGTCCCTTCTTGGTGAATGCCCGCATCTCACCGAATGATGTGGATGAGGTCAGCGCCGGGCAAACCGCACGTTTGCGCGTATCAGCATTTTCGGGCCGCAATGCGCCAGAGCTGGTCGGCCAAGTCGCGCGGATATCGCCCGACGCACTGCGCGATATTCGCACCGGCCAACCTTATTATCGGGCAGAAATAATCCCGTCGGAAGAATCCTTGGGGCAATTGGCAGAGCATAGCCTGATACCCGGCATGCCGGTGGAGGTCTATTTGCGCACACAAGACCGAACGCCGCTTAGCTATCTGGCGGCACCGCTGATCGGCTATTTTCGGTTGGCGTTTCGGGAAAGCTAATCACAGCCGGCCGAGGAATGCGGTCGTCGGCCAGGCGTCGGCTGGCAGACCCAGCCGGGCTTGTTCTGCTTGCACGGCGGCACGGGTTCGTGCACCCAGAATGCCATCCACATCACCAACGTCATAGCCCTTGGCCGCCAGTTTCTGTTGCAATGACTTCATTTGCGACGTGTTCAACCCGGCATCTGGTGTGCCCAGACGATATCGCGGCGCCCCTTCCAACCGGGTGGCAAAATACCCGGCTGACGTCACATAGACGAAGCTTTGGTTCCATTCAAACAAAGTGGTAAAATTTGGATAGGCAATAAAGGCCGGGCCCTTGCGCCCCATCGGTAATAAAATTGAACCAGGCAACGATGCCAGCGTCCCTGACCGGGCACGCACGCCCATCTGTGCCCACTGCGCCCCAGATAAACGAATATCCAAGCCCGTCTTTGTCCAATCGAGCGTGTCAGGCACGACGACTTCTTGCAGCCACGGCTCATTCGGGCGCCAGCCCAAGCCCGCCAACATTTTCCCCGCCGACATCAACGCATCCGCAGAAGAGCCTTTCAGATCCACATGGCCATCGCCATCGCCATCCACACCGTTACGCAAAATATCCTCGGGCAGCATCTGAACCTGACCGATTTCACCCGCCCAAGCGCCCGTGGTGCGTTGCGGATCAAAATCGCCGCGCCGATACAGCTCTGCCGCGGCCAAAACCTGTGGCCGGAACAGATCAGGCCTGCGGCAATCATGCGCCAATGTTATCAATGCATCGCGCGTATTGAAGCCGCCCTGCACCTGACCAAAATCGGTTTCCAGCGCCCAAAACGCCAAAAGTATGCCCCGCGGCACACCATATTGCGCTTCGACCCGGTCGAAGACAGGTTTGAACCGCGCCGCATATTTCGCCCCGTTTTGCAGCCTGTTCTGGCTGATTACACGTTGGGCGAAACTATCGAACTCCATCCGAAAGACGCCTTGGCTGCGATCCGCTTTCAACACCTTGGGATCAGATCGCGCGCCGGCCAAGAATGCGCGCGACTGTGACGCGCTTAGCCCCTGCTGTTGCAATTCCTGGTCAAGCCCAGCAATAAAATCGGCAAACCGGCCGCCGCAATGCGCCTGCGCACTGCCAATACCCACCAGATAACTTAACCCAAATGACAGCAATACTGACCGCATACGCATCCTGAAAATCCTACATACAATTTCACCGGACGCTACATCCGCGACCTAGGTCGAACAAGCCCTTGCTTGGGCCATATCATGGGCACAACATCGTTGCGTTACCGCCAAGAAAGCCAAATTTTCACTTGCTATTAACGCATAAGATTTCATCATGGGCTGAAAGGCGGATGGAGGAAACGGACATGGAATTTTTGCCAAATGAGGTCGCCGCTGCGCTTCGCGATGCGCAAACCAAGGCCATGCGTCGGCAAGTCAAACTGACTTTGCACGCAGGCGGACAAGTCTGGCCGATATTGCGCAAATGGCATGGGGGTTTGGCGCTGAATGCGGACCAAATCAAACAGCTGCGCGGACATGTCGATATTTATCGTGCGGGAACACATGTAGCGACCGCGTTGATTGTCGCCTCGGAGATTGAGGGACAGGAGTTAATCTGTCAGCTTAAACGAGAAACGGCTGTCAGCACCCAGGCCCCGCTTGATTTTGTCCGCGATGACAATGCCCCTGCAGGATATCTGCCCAGCGCATAGTTGACGCGCCCCAGACGTAAGTGCCAGACGCAGATCCTGCGATCGGTCTGGCACAATCGCTTATTGCAGATCCGCAAAGGCAGCTTGCAGTCGCGCAACGGCATCATGGATACGCGCTCGCGGCGTTGCAATGTTAAACCTCATGAAGGTCTCACCGCCCAGGCCGAATGTGTCGCCATGATTGGCCGCGATTTTGGCACCTTGTTCAACCCTGCGCGTAAACTCCTCTGGCGCCATACCCGTGCCGGAAAAATCAACCCATGCCAGATAGGTCGCCTGCATTGGCATGCTTTTCAGGCCCGGCAAAGCATTGACCGCTGCGTCAAAAATCCGCCGATTTTCATCCAGATAGGCGACAAGCGCATCAACCCAAGTCGCCCCTTCGGGTGAGTAAGCCGCTGTCGCCATTGCAAGGCCAAAGGAATTGGGTGAAATCCCCAACGCCGCCATTTTTGCGCCAAAGGACTTGCGCAGTTTAAGATCACGGATGATGACATTTCCCGAATGGCATCCCGCAATGTTGAAGGTTTTTGTCGTCGCCGTAAGCATCACGACCGGATGATCGGGACAAGCAACCGGAAAGGCCGTGTGCTGGGCGCCGGGCAGCACCAAATCATGGTGGATTTCATCGCTGACCAAAACCAAATCATGTTTCTTGGCGAATGCTGCGACATCGCGCAATTCCTGCGTGGTCCAGACACGGCCGCCGGGATTGTGCGGGCTACACAGGATCAGCATCTTGGTACGGTCGTCAATCAGCCCGTCCCAGAGGTCAAAATCCATTTGATATTGACCATCAACCAACTTCAGCGGGCATTCCACAACACGCCGACCATTGCTGCGCACGACACGGGCAAACGCATGATACACCGGGGTCATCAGCATCACGCCATCACCCGGGTCGGTCCAGGTGTCGACACACATGGCGGTGCCGTTCACCAAACCATGCGTGGTAAAGATCCACTCTGGATCAATGACCCAATTGTGACGGTGTTTCATCCACCACACAATCGCATCATGATAGGCGGTGTTATCCCCCCAATAGCCGTAGACCCCATGCTGGGCCATGCCCTCTAACGCCTGCTGGACACAGGCAGGTGGACGAAAATCCATATCTGCGACCCACATCGCAATCCCATCTTCCGCCGACACGCCATAGATCGATTCCATCGCATCCCATTTGGCAGAATGCGTGCCTGTGCGGTCGATCAGCTCATCAAAATCGGGGGATTGGGTCATCGTCAGGGTCCTTTTCTGTGACCCGCACATCGAAACACCAAGCGCCCGGTGACGCAATCGGCCAATTGTCACCAACACAAAACCCACCGCATAGGACCACCACAAACGCCTTGCCCATTGCGAAACGATGCACCATCGCCTAAATCGGGCGCATGACCCTGCGACAGATCCTGATACATCCCGACCCGCGTTTGAAAAAGACCTGCGACCCTGTCGCTGAGGTCACTTCAGACATTCGCAAACTTGCTGATGACATGCTGGCGACGATGTATGACGCGCCCGGCATCGGGCTGGCCGCGCCGCAAATCGGCGTGATGTCGCGTGTCTTCGTGATGGATTGCGTGAAGGATGAAAACGCCGCCGCCGACCCGATGGTGTTTATCAACCCGCAGATCACATGGTCGTCGGAAGACACCAGCGTGTATGAAGAAGGCTGCTTGTCGATCCCAGAGCAATACGCAGAAGTCACGCGCCCAAGCGAAGTCCGCCTGCGGTGGTTGGATTTGGACGGCCAAACCCGCGAAGAGCAATTCGACGGGCTATGGGCTACCTGCGCACAGCATGAATTCGACCACCTGAACGGCAAGCTGTTCATTGACTATTTGGGGCCGATGAAACGCAAGCTGATCACCAGCAAGATGCAAAAGCTGAAACGAGAGCGCGCACGCACTGCCGCGACAAAGGATCCGATCCTGTAATGACCATCCGTCCCTTCATCCCCTTTAGCGACAAACGTCTACGCACCGCCGCAGATCCTGTAAGCGGCGTAACCGAAACCGTCCGCATGATCTGGGATGACATGATCGAAACGATGGATGCGATGCCCGGGGTCGGGCTGGCCGCGCCGCAGATCGGCATCATGATGCGCCTTGCGGTTGTTGACGCCTCGGACAAGCGCGGCGAAGCGATCCGCATGGCTAATCCCGAAATTTTGCACGCCAGCGTGAAGCTGCGCAAACATGACGAGGCCTCGCCAAACCTTCCTGGGGTTTTTGCGGGAATTGAACGCCCACGCGCCGTAACCGTGCGATTTTTGAACGCCGACAATCAGATTGAGGAACAGGATTTTGTGGGGCTTTGGGCAACCTCGGTTCAGCATCAGATCGACCATTTGAATGGCAAGACCTATGTCGATTACCTGACCCCGTTGCGCCGCAAGATGCTGATCCAAAAATCCAAGAAAATGCAGAGGGCCTGATGCGTATCGTTTTCATGGGCACGCCAGATTTTTCTGTCCCGGTGTTAGAGGCTTTGGCCGCGGCCCATGACGTGATCGCGGTCTATTCTCAACCGCCCCGCCCTGCGGGTCGTGGCAAGAAATTGCGCCCCTCTGCCGTGCATGCAAAAGCCGATGAACTGGGCATTCCGGTCCACACACCGCTGAACTTCAAGGACGAAACCGACCGCCACGCCTTCGCCGCCTTGGATGCAGATGTCGCGGTTGTGGTAGCCTATGGTCTGATCTTGCCGCAGGCGATTTTGGATGCGCCGCGCAGCGGCTGCCTAAATATCCACGCGTCGTTATTACCACGCTGGCGGGGGGCTGCGCCAATTCACCGCGCGATTATGGCGGGCGACGCGGAAACCGGCGTATGTATTATGCAGATGGAAGCCGGGCTGGACACCGGCCCCGTATTGGCACGCCAATCAACACCAATTGCGGCACTTGAAACCACTGGACGCCTGCATGACCGCCTGTCACAGATGGGCGCCGCGCTGATCGTCACGACATTGGCGCGCCTATCAGAGCTGACACCGCAGGTACAACCCGACATCGGCGTCACCTATGCCCATAAAATCGACAAAGCCGAAGCACGCGTGGATTGGTCCCTGCCTGCACAGCAAGTATCGCAAAATATCAACGGGTTATCGCCATTTCCCGGTGCATGGTGTGACATCAATGGCGAACGCGTCAAACTGCTGCAAGCAGAACCGCAGCACGCAACCGGGGCGCCGGGCCAGACACTTGCAGGTTTCACCATTGCCTGCGGCACCGATGCAATTTCGGTTTTGCACGCCCAACGCGCGGGAAAAAAACCGCTGCCCGCTGCTGACATTTTACGCAGCCTAACCCTGCCAAAGCGGCTGATTTAACCCTACCGGAGCCACCATGATCGGAATTTTGCTATCATCGCTTAGTTTCGTATCAACGCGTGTCGCGGGGCTTAGCGTGGCGCTGGCAATCTGGCTGCTGACACGTCCGGGCGGCTGGGCCGTTCTGGTGGTTCTGGTGCTGGTATTGGTCAAAATGCTGCCTTCCCCACCGCCCGCGCCCATCGCATTATAATATTAATCTAATTTCAAAGGATTTTCCCTTGCCGTTAAACGATCTTCTGGGTGGAAACTCTGTTCTATTGGCGCTGGCCGCATTTGTGATCCTATGCGTATTTTTGGGTGTGCGCATCGTGCCGCAATCTGAAAAATATGTTGTCGAACGGTTCGGCAGGCTGCATTCGGTTCTGGGGCCGGGGATCAATTTAATCATCCCGTTTTTGGACCGGGTTCCGCACAAAATCTCAATTTTGGAACGGCAGCTGCCAACAACCAGCCAAGATGCAATCACTGCCGATAACGTCTTGGTGCAGGTGGATACCTCGGTCTTTTATCGCATCACAGAACCTGAAAAGACGGTTTACAGGATCCGTGATATCGACGGTGCAATTGCGACGACTGTGGCCGGGATCGTCCGGTCTGAGATCGGGAAAATGGAGCTGGACACGGTACAATCCAACCGCGGCGGGTTGATTGCAACAATCCAGGACAGTTTGGCACAGGTGGTGGATGACTGGGGGATCGAAGTCACCCGCGCCGAGATTTTGGATGTGAACCTGGATGACGCCACCCGTGCCGCGATGTTGCAGCAGCTAAACGCCGAACGTGCGCGCCGTGCTGCCGTGACCGAGGCCGAAGGCAGCAAACGCGCCGTCGAGCTGAACGCAGACGCAGAGCTGTATCAGGCACAAAAGCAGGCCGAAGCCCGCCGCGTGCAAGCCGATGCAGAGGCCTATGCAACCGAAGTCGTCGCGGTAGCGATTTCTAAACACGGGCTGGAGGCCGCGCAGTATCAAGTGGCCCTAAAGCAGGTGGAAGCCATCGCCACAGTCGGCAAATCAGAAGGCAATCAAACGGTTATCCTTCCCGCGTCGGTATTGGATGCGTTTACCGATGCCTTTACATTGCTAAAGGGGAAGTAACGCGATGGTGTTAACATCGATATGGCAAGAGGGGTGGATCTGGGCGCTTCTTGGCATAGGTCTTGCCATAGCGGAACTTTTGCTGCCGGGTTTCTTCCTGTTGGGGTTCGCCATTGGCGCACTGATCGTTGCGGCGTTGACATGGGTCGGCCTATTGGGGGCATCGCTTCCATTGTTAGTGTTGATCTTCGCGGTCACGTCATTGCTGGCATGGGTGGGCTTGCGCAAAGCCTTTCCTAGACGCGCCGGGCAGGTCAAAATCTGGGACCGCGACATAAACGAGGACTGAGCCATGCCAATTCTGCTTATCCTATTTATCGTTCTTTTCATTGGGATTGTGCTGCATAAACGCCGAAAGCCCTGCAAATGGGAACGCACCGGCGGACATGGAGAATTAAAGGAGTTCACCTGCAAATATTGCAATGTCACCGCCTTCAGCACCCAGTATGACGGCCCCCCCGACTGTAAGCGAAACATCAAAGACGCGTCACTTTAAACGCGGAAAATCGCTCAGCGTTTACGCCCGATGGAACGGAAAACCATAAGTAACGTTATGTTCTCAAATCTCATAATGAGAGGAGAACGTTATGTCTGATGGTCCGCGCGAACGCCACGATGGCGGCCTATATTTTATCCTTGGTGCGATTGTCGTCGCATTGGGCGTATTAATCTGGATGGTGATGGGGGAACCGACAGGGACTGCCAGCCCGGATACAAGTTCGGTGTCGATCACCAATCAGGTGGATGCGCCCAGCAATGACGCCGCACCAGAGGAGCCAGCAGAGGTCACTGTCGCGCCTTCGGCAGATGGTGCAAAAACGAACGAAAACTAAGGTCGCTGTTCTGTTGCAGCTTAATAAGACGCCCGTGGGTATTCCCGGGCGTCTTATTATATTGAATGGGTTTACTTCGGCAATTCGGCCAAAATTGCCTCGGTCGCGGCACGTGGATTATCGGCGGTCCAAATCGGGCGGCCGACAACGATGTGATCTGCCCCAGCGGCAATCGCAGAAGCCGGTGTTTCGACGCGCTTTTGATCGCCCAAAGCCGCACCTACCGGGCGCACGCCCGGCGTCACGATCAATTTGCCCGCCGATTGCGGCAATGCCCGGATCAACGCCGCTTCGCGCGGTGAGGCGATCACGCCATCCGCTCCGGCTTCCAATGCACGGCCCGCCCGCTCTGACACAAGATCACCAATGTCACCGTCTTTGATCAACGATGCATCCAGATCCGCGCGGTCGAGCGATGTCAAAATCGTCACTGCGAGAATTTTCAGGTTCGACCCGGAAGCACCTTCTTTGGCCGCGCGCACGACATGGGGATCACCATGCACCGTCAGGAAATCCAAATCAAATTGCGCGATCCCGCGCACAGCATTTTCTACCGTCTTACCGATATCGAAAAATTTCATGTCCAGAAAGATGCGCTTACCTTGCTCTTGCTTAAGTTCATTGGCCAGCGCAAGGCCACCACCTGTCAACATTCCAAGGCCGATCTTATAAAACGACACGCTGTCGCCCAACCGCTCTGCCAAGGCTAAACCGGCGACTGCATTTGGGACATCCATCGCCACGATCAGGCGGTCATCTGCAAGGCTATTGGTCATTTATGAAGGCTCCTATCGGTTGGCCTTCTATCGCGCGCGTGCCCCTTCTGCGTCAAGGTCCAGTTCGCGACTGCCGCCGTGTTTCCGCCCTAGAGCCGGCCAATTCCACGTCGCTGCGCCTCTTGTGTCAAGGCCCGGGTAAGCTGTCGATGGGCGATCCCCTGATCGGCATGAACACGCACCGGGACCCGCAACGGCACGGGCATTCCCGGCGCGAAGAATTCTACAATTGCCTCAAATCGGTGCTTGGCAGCATTGTAAAACAGACGTGCGATATGGATGGCCGTAGCATGGTTCATCACGAGGTCCTCACTGATCGATTTCCGTATTGTGCGGCCAAATGCTTGCGAAACCCTTTCACATTTTGCTGAATGCTACGGGTTATCGCCCTGCCCGGCCCACGCCACGATTCCACGCACAAAAAACAAGCACCACGCCATTTCACCCCTTGAAGCCGGCTCGTCCTAACACCATTTTCTTTCCAAGACCCGGAACCACACGTGCCATTATGGGCGTAAATCGACCGGGGGCTTTATCAAAAGGAGAGATGCCGATGGACATGGAAAAGTTCACGGAGCGGTCGCGCGGCTTCTTGCAGGCGGCCCAAACCATTGCGATGCGGGAAAGCCACCAGCGTGTGGTGCCCGAGCATTTGCTAAAAGCACTCATGGATGACGACCAAGGCCTTGCAGCCAACTTGATCAACCGCGCCGGCGGAGATGCAACCCGCGTCGTCGAAGCCGTTGATTTGGTTGTAAAGAAACAGGCCAAAGTCTCGGGGGGATCGGATCAGGTCTATGTAGATCAATCGCTTGTCCGTGTGTTGGATGAGGCCGAGAAGCTGGCCAAAAAAGCCGGCGATAGTTTCGTGCCTGTTGAACGTATTTTAATGGCATTGGCGATGGTCAACACCCGCGCCAAAGATGCATTGGGTGCCGGCGCCGTGACGGCGCAAAAGCTGAACACCGCGATCAATGACCTGCGCAAAGGGCGCACGGCAGACAGTGCGTCAGCCGAAGATGGCTATGAAGCGCTTAAAAAATACGCACGCGACCTGACAGAGGCCGCCGATGCGGGCAAAATTGACCCCATCATCGGCCGTGACGACGAAATTCGCCGTACGATGCAGGTTTTGTCACGCCGGACCAAAAACAACCCTGTTTTGATTGGTGAGCCCGGCGTCGGGAAAACGGCAATTGCCGAAGGGCTGGCGCTGCGGATTATCAGCGGTGACGTTCCCGAGTCCCTGCGCGACAAAAAGCTGCTTGCGCTGGATATGGGCGCATTGATTGCAGGCGCGAAATATCGCGGCGAATTTGAAGAGCGGCTGAAATCCATCTTGAAGGAAATCGAAGCCGCCGCCGGTGAAATCGTTTTGTTCATCGATGAGATGCACACCCTTGTGGGCGCCGGAAAATCCGACGGTGCGATGGATGCAGCCAATCTGATCAAACCGGCTTTGGCACGAGGCGAGCTGCATTGCATCGGCGCCACCACATTGGACGAATATCGCAAGTATGTTGAAAAAGATGCGGCTTTGGCCCGGCGCTTCCAACCCGTTCTGGTGGAAGAGCCAACGGTTGAAGACACCGTATCGATCCTGCGCGGCATCAAAGAAAAATATGAGATGCACCACGGTGTGCGGATCTCGGATTCGGCCTTGGTTGCGGCAGCAACATTGTCCCATCGCTATATCACCGACCGTTTTTTACCCGATAAGGCGATCGATCTTGTGGATGAGGCCGCTTCGCGCCTGCGGATGGAGGTCGACAGCAAGCCAGAAGAATTGGACGCGTTGGACCGGCAGATCCTGCAGCTGCAAATTGAAGCAGAGGCGTTGAAGAAAGAGGATGATGTCGCGTCGAAAGATCGTCTTGAACGGTTGGAAAAAGAGCTTGCCGATCTGCAAGAACATTCCGCCGAGATGACGGCCAAATGGCAGGCAGAGCGCGACAAGCTGGAATCTGGCCGTGTGATCAAGGAACAGCTGGATCAAGCCCGGCTGGAGCTGGATCACGCCAAGCGGATCGGGAACTTCGCCAAGGCAGGGGAGCTGCAATACGGCCGCATCCCGGATCTGGAAAAGCAGCTTCATGAGGCAGAAAACGCCGAGGATGTGATGGTAGAAGAAGCCGTCCGTCCCGAACAGATTGCCGAGGTCGTAGAACGCTGGACGGGCATTCCGATGTCCAAGATGCTGGAAGGTGAGCGTGAAAAGCTGCTCAAAATGGAAGATGAGCTGCACAAACGCGTCATCGGACAGCACTCCGCGATCAAGGCGGTGTCCAATGCAGTGCGCCGCGCGCGGGCCGGTCTGAATGATGAAAACCGGCCGCTGGGTTCGTTCCTGTTCCTGGGGCCGACCGGCGTCGGCAAGACCGAGCTAACCAAGGCTGTGGCCGATTACCTGTTCGATGATGATCAGGCGATGGTGCGGGTTGATATGTCGGAATTCATGGAGAAACATTCTGTGGCCCGGCTGATCGGCGCACCTCCGGGCTATGTCGGCTATGATGAGGGTGGTGTCCTGACCGAGGCGGTGCGGCGACGCCCCTATCAGGTTGTGCTGTTTGACGAGGTCGAGAAGGCCCACCCTGATGTGTTCAACGTGCTCCTTCAGGTGCTTGACGATGGTGTTTTGACCGATGGTCAAGGCCGCACCGTGGACTTTAAGCAAACGCTGATCATTCTGACCTCTAACCTTGGGTCGCAAGCGCTGTCGGTCATTCCTGATGGAACCGACCCTTCGCAAGCCAAAGCACAGGTGATGGATGCGGTGCGATCACATTTCCGCCCCGAATTCCTGAACCGTCTGGACGAGATGGTGATCTTTGATCGCCTTACACGCGACAATATGGATGGTATTGTATCCGTGCAGCTTGCACGGCTGGAGAAACGCTTGGCCGGTCGCAAGATCCATTTGGATCTGGATGCTTCTGCGCGGGTCTGGCTGGCGGATAAGGGCTATGACCCGGTCTATGGTGCCCGGCCTTTGAAACGCGTCATTCAGCGCCATTTGCAAGATCCGCTGGCGGAGGCGATTTTAGCAGGTGACGTTCTAGACGGCGCATCCATTCCCGTCACGGCAGGGCCGGATGGATTGATTGTGGGCGATCATGTCACTGCCGTGCATAATGACCCGGTTCAACCCATCGCATTGCACTAACATACCAAAGGGGGCGGGATTTTCCCGCCCCTTCGCCATTTTAGCTTCCGACATGATACCAAAAACCGTGGCAGATTAGCCGCGCCGTGTGGGGGTAAAGAAATCCATTACCGACCCATCGCCGGGACGCAGCTGCGACCAATCTTCAATCTGGAAATCCACGATCAATGTCGCGCAGGTAACATAGCGGCGAAAATCGGCAGAGACCGGCGGAATGGCTGGCAACATTGCAGCAAATTCCGCAATCCCCGGATTATGCCCGATCATCATCACCGACTGTGCCGATGCGGTTTTCAACGCGTTTAACATAACGTCAGGGGATGCGTGATACAGATCATCCAGATATCTGACTTCAGGCCGGGTGGCGATGACCGCCCCCTTGATTTGCTCCCAGGTTTCTTGTGTGCGCGCAGCGGTAGAGCACAGCACCTCTTCGGGTTCTAACCCGCGTGATGCCAGAAAATCACCCAATTCGCGCGCCGCATGACGACCCCGGTGGTTCAATGGACGCGCCGCGTCTTCAACCGTCGGATCATCCCAACTGGATTTCGCGTGGCGGGTCAAAATCAGGCGGCGGTGGCCGGAAGGCGTGGTCATCATGCAGTCCTGTTTGGTGGGAATGGAATGACTGTGCCAAGAGGGGCTGCGCAGGGCAAGCCCCCTTGGCGTTAATCAGTAACCGATTCGTGAAAGGGCGACGCAAAGACAGCCGATCGCCCCCCCCGACACATCTATCCGCGCTGAGCGAACTTACGAATGTGGCCGCACGCGTGGCGCGGTGGACCGGATCATAGAGCCAGCCCCATGTTCGGTGAACAGCTCCAGCAAACAGGCATTGGGCACCCGTCCATCCAAGATCACCACAGCGCGCACGCCTTCACCAACCGCCTTCAACGCGGTTTCCACCTTTGGAATCATCCCGCCAGCAATAGTGCCATCTTCGATCATCGCATGCACATCTTCGGGCGTCATCTGGGTGACAACGTTGCCCTCTTTATTCTTTACGCCTGCAACATCAGTCAACAGCAGCAGGCGATCGGCCTGCAACGCCCCGGCAATTGCGCCTGCGGCGGTATCGCCGTTCACGTTGAAGGTCTCATTATCGGCCATTCCTGTGGCCACAGGTGCAACCACCGGCACGATCCCCGCATTATACAGATCGCGGATCACCTGCACGTTCATCTCAACGGGGCGGCCAACAAAGCCAAGCTCTGGATCGTCGGCCTCGCAGACCATCAGATCATCATCCTTGCCCGAGATCCCTACGGCACGCCCGCCTTGATCGTTGATCGCCTGAACAATCCGCTTATTGACCAGACCTGACAGGACCATCTCAACCACTTCAACTGTGGCCTTATCCGTCACGCGTTTGCCACGCACCCATTCGGACACAATGCCCAGCTTCTTGAGCGTTTCGTTGATCATCGGGCCACCGCCGTGAACCACAACGGGGTTCAGCCCCACTTGGCGCATCAACACGATGTCACGGGCGAAATCCGCCATTTGATCATCATCGCCCATAGCGTTTCCGCCAAATTTGACAACGACAACCGCGCCGGAATAGCGCTGGAGGTAGGGAAGCGCCTCGGACAGTGTCCGGGCGGCGGCAGGCCAGTCCTGGTTCATCTTCTGCGGTCTCATCTTCGATCCTCGGGAAATCAAATGCCAGTATTAAGCGTTCTTGTGCCAAGAGTGAAGGGGCAGCCCATTGCAGATCCTGAGCAGCCCGCTAAGGTTTGGCCGAACAAGATATGAAAGGCATCCGCTATGGACGACCGCAAGGTAATTCTTTTGACCGGGGCAAGCCGTGGGATTGGGCATGCAACGGTAAAGCGGTTCGATGCCGAAGGATGGCGGGTATTGACCTGTTCGCGCCAGGCCTTTGACCCGCGCTGCCCCTGGGGCGGAGAAGAGGACCACATCCAACTGGATCTGGCAGATCCAAGCCAAACGATGGAAGCGATCCAAGATATTCGTGACCGCCTGGACGGCAAGCTGCATGCATTGGTCAATAATGCCGGGATCTCGCCCAAAGCCGAAGATGGTGGCCGCCTGTCGACATTGGACACGGATCTACGCACCTGGGGACAAGTGTTCCATGTGAACTTTTTTGCCTCGATCGTCTTGGCGCGCGGGCTGCAAGCCGAACTGAAGGAGACAAAAGGATCGGTGGTGAATGTGACCTCGATCGTGGGATCACGCGTGCATCCCTTCGCCGGCGCAGCCTATGCCACATCCAAGGCCGCATTGAAGGCGCTGACCCGGGAAATGGCACATGATTTCGGCCCGATGGGCGTGCGAGTCAATGCGATTGCACCCGGCGAGATTGAAACATCGATCCTGTCACCGGGCACCGAAAAAATTGTCGAGAAACTACCGATGCGCCGATTGGGACAACCCTCAGAGGTGGCCGACCTGATCTGGTATCTGTGCAACGCCGGATCGACCTATATCACCGGTACCGAAATCGAGGTAAACGGCGGCCAGCACGTCTAATCGAGTTTGGGCGGATCGGTTGGCCCGCCCAAACCATCTGATGTTATTCCAGTCCGCTGATAATCGCGCGCAGCGTCGGAATCCCGATCCCTTTTTCAGACGATGTCATCACGATCTCAGGATAGGCCGCCGGATGAGTCTTCAGCGCGGTTTGCACCTGTGCGACGACCTTCTCCTGTTCGGCCTTACTGATCTTGTCGATCTTCGTCAGCACCACCTGAAATGTCACCGCAGAACGGTCCAGCAGCGTCAAAATCTCTTCATCGACCGCTTTCACCCCATGGCGCGCATCGACCAAAACAAAGACCCTGCGTAACGTGGCCCGCCCGGCAAGGTAGCTTTTCAACAGCTCTTGCCATTTTTTCACAACCGGCACCGGGGCTTGCGCGAAACCATAACCGGGAAGATCGACCAAGAACGGCCCATCCTGTGTGGTGAAATAGTTGATCTCTTGCGTCCGGCCCGGTGTATTGGACGCCCGCGCAAGGTTCTTGCGATTGGTCAACGCATTGATCAGCGATGATTTCCCAACATTCGACCGCCCAGCAAAGCATACTTCCAGCCGGTCTGGCTCGGGCAGGCCCGACATGGCCACCACGCCTTTCAAAAACTCCACAGGGGCCGCAAATAACAGCCGTCCGCGTTCTGCGCTACGCTGGTCGGGCTCTGGGGCAAGGGTGAATTGCAGTTCCATTACATGATCTCCACTTGGTCGTTGCGGGTGATCTGGCCAGCCCGGATTACGGTGCAAAATACGCCAAGGTCGGTGTGACCATATAGGCCGTTCAATGTTTTCAGCATATCGATGTCGCGACGCCCTGTCTGCGGATCCGCGTCGGTCGCGCGGCAGCGCCCAATACGTTTTTCCGGCCGCAAAATCGCCTGCCCGATACGAATATCGCGGCCGATCAGATCAAATTCGGCAAAGGCCTCCCAGCCCGACACCCAAAGATTCGCCCGGAAACGATCACGGTCCAACGCCATGCCGGCCCTATCCGACACATCCTGTAAAGACCCCTCCCCAATTAGGGACAGATACTCTGTCTCTTGATCCGCAAGCGGCTGCGCTGCGGCGCGCACCACCCCGGTTGGCTGCGGCAATGTTTCGGGCCAAAGCGCGCGAAGCCAATCCAGCAATCGCAGCTGATCCGCGCCGTGATCAGGGTCGACAATAAGATCGTTGTGATCTGGGTGCGTTAGCCGCCAAGTCCCGTCTTTTTGCTGCGCGGCTTTCACCTGCATCAGCGCAGGTCCAGACCGCCCGATGACATAGTTGATCTTTGCGCCCCATTGCCCGGCGACAGTTTTGGTCTTGGCATGGGTCACAGCCCAAACCCGGTCAAAGGGCAAAGCGCGCCCCTCACTGAGGGACGCGCTTTCGATCTGCTCCACACCGATCGACTTGATCGGGTGGCGCAGGATCCGGTCAAGCCGGGCGATCATTTCTTTTTCTCGGCCGGCTTCTTACGTTTAAAGCTGGCTTTGATATTGCCGAACAGATCCGGGCGTTTTCCGTGCATCGACATGATCGTATATTGCTGCAGGAATGTGATCGTGTTGTTCGCAATCCAGTACAGCACCAGACCCGATGCGAAGCTGCCCAACATAAACATGAAGATCCACGGCATGAAGGCAAAGATCTGCGCCTGTGTCGGATCGGTCGGTGCCGGGTTCAGCTTTTGCTGGAACCACATCGACACACCCAACAAAATCGGCAGCACACCAAGCGACAGCATGAAGAGCATTGAACCAGGTTCAGGCACAGCATTTGGCAACAGGCCAAACAGGTTCAAGATTGAGGTCGGATCCGGCGCTGACAGATCGTGAATCCACCCCACCCAGGGCGCGTGATACAGTTCGATCGTAACGTAAATCACCTTATACAACGAGAAGAAGATTGGGATCTGCAGCAAGATAGGAAGACACCCTGCCGCCGGATTGACCTTATTCTTCTTATACAGCTCCATCATACCTTGCTGAAGCTTCTGGCGGTCATCGCCAGCACGCTCTTTCATCGCCTCCATCTCAGGCTGCAATTCCTTCATCTTCGCCATCGAGATGTAGGATTTTCGGGCCAGCGGGAAAACGACTGTCTTGATAATCACCGTCAACGCGATGATCGCCCAACCCATGTTGCCGATCACAGCATGCAGCCAGTGCAGCAGGCGGAACATTGGTTTGGTCAGGAAATAGAACCAGCCCCAGTCGATACTGTCGACGAATTTAGCGATCCCCAGATCGTCTTGATAATGGCGAATGGCTTCCCATTCTTTCGCCCCGGCAAACAAACGCGTGTCGACCGATGCGCTGGACCCGGGGGCGATATCCATGACGGGCATACGCGTTTCGGTCTGATAGATATTCGACGTCTCACCGGAATATTTCACAACAGAGGTAAACGGACCCGCCAGCGGCGCAAGTGTGGTCATCCAATATTTATCGGTGAACCCTGTCCAACCGCTGTCTTGAACCGACACGATATCGGCCTGACCTTCGCTTGGCGTCGTGTCCATATCAGGGATGTTTTTGTATTTGATTTCCTGCAACTTGCCGTCGGACATCCGCACCGCACCTTCGTGCAACACATAGACGCGGCGCGTCTCGGGGATGCCATGGCGCGCAATAATACCATAAGGCGCCAGGCGCACGGCCGCATCGGTGGTGTTCTCAACCGATTGGCGGATGGTGAACAGATATTGATCATCTACCGAAATTTCGCGGTGAAAGATCAGGCCTGCCCCATTATCCCATGTCAAGGTAACGGGCGTATCGGGCGTCAAAGCCGCATCCGAAGGCGCGCTCCAGATTGTGTTCGGTCCGGGCACCTGATCGGCGGAATATCCGCCTGCGGGAAGCCAACCATAGACCACGTAATAGGGTGCTGCCGAATTCAAGTCCGTGCCACCAATCGGGGCCAGCAGCCGCACCAAGGGAGAATCTTCGGCCAGCGTTTCCTTATATTGTTTCAACGACAAATCATCTAGGCGACCGCCCATCAAGGAGATGGACCCAACCACGTCCGGTGTCTCAACCGCGATACGGGGTGTGTCCGCGATCTGGTTTTGCGTTGCAGCCTCTGTTGAAAGCGCATCACCCGTTGCCGTGGCAAGCGCCTGTGGCGTCGGAGCGATAGAGGGTGCCGTAGGCGAGGCCACCACATCTGCAACGGTCTCACCTTCCGGCGGGTTTGTCACCTGCTCGGGGGGAAAGAACACCGTCCATACAATCATCACGATGGCGGAAAGCACGATCGCAAGGATGAGGTTCTTGTTCTGGTTCTTGTCTTCCATTGGGAAAAGTTCCGTCTGCAGATCCGGGATTGTGGCTGGTTCAACAGAAGGGGGGGGCAAAGGTCAAGCGAATTTGCCATATTTGATTGGCACAAGGCTCAGTTCGGGCAAGTTAATGGACCGAATGTCGCGCCACACCTGCATTTGGCCCATGATCACGCCCCGCGTTTGGTGTCGATCTGGGGTGTTTTCGCCAAGCGTGCCTGATGGCGCTTTAACCATTCATGGGTTTCATCCAGCGGCATGGGCGCCGAAATTGCCCGACCTTGCACATGATTACAGCCCAGCTGCGCCAACATAGAATGTTCGCCGATGGTTGTGACCCCCTCCGCAAGGGTGGCTACACCCATACCCTCTGCCAATGAGATGATCGCTGCGACCAATTGTTGTTTTTCGGGGTTCCGATCAACTTGAGTGACAAAGCTGCGGTGGATTCGCAACCGCTGTGCATTCGCGGTTTTGATTGAACTGACCGAGGCGGGGCCATTCCCAAAACCCGCCAATTCCACATGACAGCCCAACTTGCGGCACGATGCCAAGTTATGCGCGACGATGTCTTCTTTCAGCTGACCTATCACGTTTTGCTGCAAAATCAGCCGGATAAGGCTTGGATCAAGATCGAACCGGTCCAGCTCCCATTGCAAACGTTCGGCCATCTTGGGGTTTGCCATCAGCTCATCATTCACAGGGATGGACACAGGCCCACAGATCTCGCCTTTGCGTTGCCATGTCCGTAGCGCACTGAAAATTTGATACATCATCACTTCGTAGAAGCGTTTGCGCATTCCGGCAGCCGCTACGGCGGGCAAAATATCTTCTTCCGTCAGGATCCCACGATCGCGGTGGAGCCAGCGCGGTACGGCCTGCATACCTGTAACCTGCCCCGTATCCGTTGACAACTGTGGCTGAAAATACGCGACGATATCGCCATTTTCCAACCCCTCCCCCGCATCCGTAGATAACGAGGACCGGATTTCCGCTGTGCGGCGGATCTCAGGAGAGAAAGCGCGAATGGCCGAGGGACCGTTGCGCGCGGCTTCTTCGGCTGCGGTTTCCGCCGCCGAAATCATCTTATCGCCCGTTGCATTGGGGCAACGCTTCAACAGGCAAAAGCCAGCATATGTGGTAATGCTCAACTCGCGCCCGGCAATCGACAAAGGCTCTTCGGTGGCGGATTGCAGCCGAACCGACAGCTGGATCATGCTTTCTAAATCAGGATGTGGCGTGGGTTTAAGCATAACGGCAAAGCGCGCCCCCTCTAATCGGGCGACCATATCACTGTCACGCAGGGCGCCCGCCAGCCGCTCGGACGTTCGGCGCATTATCTCATCGAACTCTGCCCCGGGAAGCTGACGCTCTAACCGTGTCGCATCATCGATCCCGACAACCAGACAGGCGGTGGAGCGCACGCTGCGCGCAGCCTCCTCGATCATGTCCTGCATCAATCCCGCGCCTTCCTCGCGCAGTGGCAAACCTGTGGCATGATCGGTTTCACGGCCAGGCTGATCAAGGGCGGGCAGGATAGGGCGGGTCATATAGGCAACGATCAAGGCCGTTATGCCCAGTAGGATCATGGCCTCGACCCCGACCCACAGCCAAGCCAATGTTATCGCTGGAACAAAGGCGATCATTTCCCGCCGACACAGGATAGGCCCGCTCGTAGGCAGACGTTTTTGCATTCCAGATTTAAACATTCACCAACCTCAAAACCCGACGGCGCCCAAAGGGCATCATTTCAGGTCGACATTAGGTGGTGTTTCTCAGCAATCCGTTAATCTGTGCTACGCAAAACCGGGGGCGTTTCGTTAAAATTCGAACTATCCTGCGGGGCTGAGCGCATAAGCCCAGCAAAATCAAACAACCCGCTGTCCAGCAAATGCGATGGCCGCGCATTCATCAACGACCGGAACATCACCTGCCGACGGCCCGGTGCGTTCTTTTCCCAACCGTCCAGGATCTGCTTAACCTGCTGCCGCTGCAGTCCATCTTGCGACCCACACAGATCACAAGGGATGATCGGGTATTGCATGGCATTGGCGAATTTTTCGCAATCTGTTTCGGCTACGAAGGCAAGCGGGCGATAAACGAACAGATCCCCTTCTTCATTCACCAGCTTGGGCGGCATCGTCGCCAGACGCCCGCCGTGGAACAGGTTCATAAAGAATGTTTCCAAGATGTCATCGCGATGATGGCCCAAAACCACCGCTGAGCAACCTTCTTCACGCGCGATTCGATACAGATTGCCACGGCGCAGACGCGAACACAGGGCGCAATAGGTGCGCCCTGCAGGGACCTTATCCATGACCACCGAATACGTATCCTGATATTCGATCCGGTGCGGCACGCCCATCTTTTCCAAAAATTCCGGCAATACCGTGGCTGGAAAATTGGGCTGTCCCTGATCCAGATTGCAGGCCAAAATCTCAACCGGTAAAAGGCCGCGCCATTTTAGCTCATGCAGAACCGCAAGCAGCGTGTAGCTGTCCTTGCCGCCCGACAAGCAAACCAGCCATCGCGCGCCACGCTCGACCATTCCAAATTGTTCAATCGCTTCACGCGCCTGGCGGACCACCCGTTTTCGCAGCTTCTTAAATTCTGTCGAAGAAGGGGCGCCATCAAAAAGCGGATGGATCGGATTTTGTTCATCGTCAAGCATCGTGCTTCTCCGTGGTGCGTGCAGTATGTGCAGCGTCATATTCAGGGTCCACGCCGGGAACCGGGTGATATCCGTGCCCACCCCAAGGGTGGCAATGTGCCACGCGTTTTAGCGCAAGCCAACCGCCCTTTAACGCACCGTGCCGGGCCAAAGCCTCCAGCGCATATGCGGAACAGGTGGGCTGAAACCGGCAGCCGTGGCCAACCCAAGGGCTGAGCAACAGCCGATAGGCACGCACTGGCAGAGCCAATACATGCGCCAAAGGCGTCACTTCCGCGGCCCCGTGGATTTGCGTTTCGGCGCCCGAGGTTTGGGCGCACGATAATTGTCCGACTGAATGGACATCAGCGCGATCCGCAGATCATCCGTCATTTGCGCGAAATTGCGATTCGCCGTGGCATCCGCCCGCCCCACCAGGACAAAATCCCACCCTGCCCGCGCGTTCATCGGGAAAACAGCCCGCGCCAAAGCACGCAACCGGCGCTTCGCACGATTGCGCTGCACTGCATTTCCTACTTTTTTAGAGCAGGTAAAGCCAATCCGTACCAAATGGGCTGGCACTGTATCCGTGACACGCTTACGCGCTTGCAGCAAAAAACCAGGCGTTCCCTGACGGCGCGCCTGTGCGGCCAACAGAAAATCCGAACGATTGCGCAGGATTGCCACCTGCGCAGCAGTTTCGCTGGCATCACATGCAGAAACCGCCGGGATGCTACCCGTATCCTGATCCAGTGGATCACTCACGGACGCCTCCGGCGGTGTCATAGCTTGAACCAAGCCCTAAACTACGGCTTATGCCGAAAGGGACTTGCGGCCTTTTGCACGGCGCGCGTTCAGCACGCGGCGGCCACCTTTGGTTGCCATGCGGGCACGGAAACCATGACGACGGGCACGAACGAGGTTCGACGGCTGGAAGGTGCGTTTCATCGCTTCACTCCAAAAATCTGATACGGTTGGGCAACACGGAGCCAGTAAGGATTCGGCTGCCGCACATATTTGAAGCCCGGTCTTTAGTGGCGGTGCGCCCTTGTGTCAATTCGTTTCCCGCCGCTTTTATCGTTATATCGCAAGATTGATACGCAAACCCGCTTGGTTGCAATACAGGCGGCACAGTCATATCCCCCCAATGGGCGATGTTTCGCCAAAAATACCAGCTGGCTATTTAATCCTGCGGCGCAAATGCTATCTGGATGACATCCCCGTGACTGGCAATCCCCAACGGGCATGAGAAGAGACATGACGATCAACACACTTTCAGGCCGTTTTCTTGTATTGACGACACTCTTTGTCGTCTTGGCAGAAGTATTGATCGTCCTTCCCGGCATCGCAGGCTTTCGTGAAAACTACCTCTTAACCCGTTTGGAGCGCGCGCAGATCGCATCCTTGGCGCTTTTGGCCTCGGACCAGACGATCGAGCCAGACCTTGAAACAGAACTCTTACAAAATGCCGGCGTCTATAACGTTGTCCTGCGCCGCGATGCCGTGCGCCAGCTTGTACTCTCATCCCCGATCCCAGAGCCGATTGCAGCAACATATGACATCCGCGACGCGACCTTGGCGACGCGCATCCGTGATGCGCTGGCACTGTTGGTGGATCCGGGCAACCATGTGATTCGTGTCGTCGGTGATCCGGTGCAAAAAGGCGGTCAGGTAATTGAGGTCACGATGGATACCGCTCCCATGCGACATGAAATGATGGAAGCCGGGTTGCAAATGCTAACATTATCCGCCGCCATTTCGGCCGTGACGGCGCTGCTGCTCTTCGCTTTGGTGAAACGCCTGATGGTTACACCGATCCAACGGGTCGTCGCACATATGGCCTCTTATGCGCAGGCGCCCGAAGATGCCCGCCGCATCATCGAACCCCGCGCCCGCATCCAAGAACTGCGCGTGGCAGAAGAGGCGCTGGCAGAGATGCAAACCGAGCTGACCTCCGCCCTGCGCCAAAAAGAGCGCCTGGCGCAGCTGGGCCAGGCGGTCGCCAAGATCAGCCATGACCTGCGCAATATTCTGACCACGGCACAATTGTTTGCGGACCGCATGGAAAGCTCGGACGATCCGATGGTCAAACGCGCCGCGCCAAAACTGATGAACTCCATTGGCCGCGCCGTGAACCTATGCGAGACCACACTCGCCTTCGGAAAGGCCGAAGAACCCCCCCCCACGATGTCGCGTTTCATGCTGGGCAAGCTGGTGGCTGAAGTCACCGATAGCGAGCAGCCACCGGCCGAGGCCGCGAATATCGATTTTGTCATCGATATCGCACCCAATCTGACAATCCGCGGCGATCACGAACAGCTATATCGGGTGATTTCCAATCTGGTACGTAATGCACGTCAGGCGTTGGAAGCAACCGGGGCCCCCGGCACCATCGAAATCGGCGCCGGAGAAGAGGCTGAAGGATGGTGGGTGCGCGTGCAAGACACCGGACCGGGCCTGCCAACAAAAACCAAAGATCACCTTTTCCAACCCTTCACCGGCGGCACCCGCAAGGGCGGCACCGGCTTAGGACTGGCAATTTCGGCAGAGTTGGTCCGCGGACATGGCGGCCGCCTTGAACTTGTCCGCAGCGATGAGAACGGTACGCAATTCATGATTCATCTGCCGCAGGATCTTTCAATCCGTCCGACGAATTTGCCCGCCGAATTAATGACTTCGAACTAATTTCTAAAAAAATGAATTTTAGGGTTGCGCCCATGAGCGCCCCCCATTAGAAGCCCCCTCAACGGACCCGTAGCTCAGCTGGATAGAGCACTTGACTACGAATCAAGGGGTCGGGCGTTCGAATCGCTCCGGGTCCGCCACTTGCCAAATGTAAGACGTCAGACGAAATTGGCTTTTACGTCACAAACTGACCCAATCACCGCGAACCGGATGATTGTGGGTGAGCCGCGAGTATCCGGTTCGCCCCCCTTAAGTGATGCTTCGCTATGCCTTTCAGACAACGATGCACGGTGAGCCGACATTCGCCGCGCTTTTCACGAACGGCAGCAGTGCGCAGCAAATCACCATTTGCAAAGTCTTGGTTTTGGCCTGTTGGGCGGCGGTCCCACGCTGCACAAGCGACAAGAGGAACCGCCATTCGCCGCGCCTGCAGCTATCCAATACCGTCCATCGTCCGCTGAGCGGACAGAACTGCCGTTCGCTGCAGGTGTGTAATCTATGCGAAACCTGCGACAGCTCTTGATGGACAGGTGGGGGTTCCAAGGCCTTCCAAGCAAATCCGCAGGATTTGTCGGTTCGGTTTGTGCAAGCTTGATAGGGCAACGCAATGACCGAAAGTGAACTCATGCCCAAACCTGCCACCCACCAAAGCTATCTTGATCGCTTGAACCGCGTTGATGATCATATCCACGCTCATCTCGAAGGTGATCTTTCGTTGGAGAGTTTGGCCGAGGTGGCATGCCTGTCGCCATATCATTGGAGCCGAATTTACGCCGCGATGCGTGGGGAAACTGTTGCCGCGAGAATCCGTCGGTTAAGGCTACAGCGAGCAGCGGATCGTCTGGCTAACACCGATATTGCAATGGACAAAATTTCGATGTTGGCGGGATACGGCTCGACGGATACGTTTGGGCGCGCCTTTCGTGATGTGCTCGGAGACACCCCCGCGCAGTTCAGAGCAGCCGGGAAGCATGCCGCCTTCAAGAAAGCTGTCAGCACATGTGATGCGCAAAGCTTCCCGGTGTCAGTCGTTACATTGCCCGAACAACGCTGCGCAAGCATCGACCATGTCGGCTCTTATATGCAGATAGATCATGCGATCGGAAGATTGTTTGCCGAGCTTGCGAAACAAGGCGGCTTGCCCGAGACCCCGTCAATGATCGGCGTTTTCTTCGACGACCCGGACGCGGGCGAGGAATCTGAGCTTCGGTCAAGGGCCTGTATGCCTATCGGCAACGATATCGCAATTGGCGAGCCTCTGGGAGAGACAACACTGAAAGGTGGGCACTATGCTCAGCTAAACTACACCGGCCCCTATGCCGCCATGCGTCATGCCTACCGGTGGCTTCTTGGCACATGGCTCCCCGCTTCTGGGTATGAACCCGGCGATGCGCCGATTTTCGAAGCATATCTCAATGACCCGAGCCAGGTTCCCCAGAATGAATTGCGCACTGATATCCATCTTCCGTTGCATGTCCTGAAATGAACATGCCCGACATGCCGCACACTGTGGCGCAAGCGTTTGCGAAGGTTCCTGAGCCCGCAAGGGCACGCCTCCTTCGCATACGATGCATGATTTTCGAGAAATCGGAAGGAATGGAAACAATTGGGCCGATTGCCGAGACCCTCAAATGGGGAGAGCCCGCCTATCTGACGCAAGTCACCAAGAGCGGCACGACAATTCGACTGGGTCAATCAAGATCAGCACCGAAGGATGCCGCCATCTTCTTCAACTGCCAGACATCACTCGTAGAAGAGTTTCGCATGCAGTTTGCAAATATATTTCGGTTTGAAAAAGACCGTGCTGTCATTATTCCCCATGAGCGGCTCCTGCCTGAAAACGCAGTGAGTTTCTGTCTTCGCAGGGCGTTGAACTACCACAGAAGCAAGCGTCGTGAGCAACGGACCAACGGATAATAGACACACGTAAAAAAGCTGCGGGGGTATTTGTGACCCGACTGGGAAAGCCATGCCACCGCACGAACCTGGATCCAAGCGGCGGCAACGGGGCCGCGCCTGGGGATGCCACGACGCTGCACATGCAATTTGTCGCGCAGGCGCATCCGTCAATATGGGCTCATTCCCGACGCGCGGCGTTGCGGCGGGCTGCGAGATCACCACAGCGGGGCCGCTCGACACGAACGGCCCTAACCGGTCGTCGCCGAGCCGATCCGCCGTTTCACCAAAGCGGCCATTCATGCAGCCTGCAGCATTTTGAACGGTCCGAGGTCGGCAGTGCGGACGGAGCCGCCGTCCGCTGCGGTTGCGCCAATGTCGGCTTTGCAGGGCGATGACCGAACCTCGAAGGGATGATGGTCAACTGACCGCAGAAAAGGTGACAACAGGGCGTGTACACCCGGCACGCAGGGTCAACCATTTTGTCAACGACTCTCAAACTGGCGAAGTAAGTCGGAAACGGCAGCAAGTTCATTACCCGTTACAAAGGTCTGACCTATACCATCCTCCAGCTCTCTGAGAATGTAGTAATCATTTTCTCGAGTGATTTTGCCGTTCTTGAGAACTTTTTTGACCGTCTTCGCAACTAAGCCTGCCTCAGAATGGAACTCAAAACCTACTTCGTTTTGAAAATCACTCAGGAATTTTCGGATTTCAGTTGACACCGCCTCGCCGCCAGTATTCGCCATAATGCAAAAATCAGAATAGGCGTGCGAATACCACTCGCGTACGAACTGAAGAATTTGGCCGTATCGGCCGCCTGCATCGTCGAAATACTTAAGGAAGGCCGTGCTTGGCTCAACAATCTCGTTTAGGTCTTCTTGGCGCACTTCTCCGTTTGCGGATTTGATGTCAGCAATCCGCCAAGCGCGATAGAACTCTAACCCCTTCAAAAGCCGAAGCAACTCGCCCCTAGCCGCATCTCGTTTTGCGTTATCGGTCATTTCTGTGCTCTTTGACTGGTCCGGGTTGGTATAACATAGCTGCCCTTGGCGCGTCGCGCAGCATCAGTGATTTTGGGCTCAAACCGGCCATGTGGCATTGCCGCATAATCCTAGCGGGATTTAGCGGCACTCTTAACGGGATTCATGTGGCAACGAGCTGAGAATATGCAGCGCGGCCCGCGTATCGGGCTGTCGCGCCGCCGCAAGTCCTGTGTGGATGGCTCCTGCATAGCAAGCGGGAAATGACTTTAATTCACCCATTCAGAAGCGGTCGTGTGTCCGGCCTGTTTGCGCGGCGTTTCGACCGCTGGCCCTGATGACTTCCGCGTACCGGGTCCCTCTCGGGTTTGCGGGCGATGATGCCCCGGACTTGCGGCGGGGTCTCCCGGTTTTACGGCTGTGGGTGTCTCCATCATCTCTTCGGTCTTGCTATTCTATATGCGGGGCTTGCCGCATCAGGCATGTCTTGGCGTCCAGGTCTCCCCCCGTGTAAGGACGGCCCAGATGATCCTGGCGGTCTTGTTGGCCATGGCTATAGTTGCCAGTCGGAACGGCTTTCTCTCCAGCAGTTGTCTCAACCACGGGTCCCCCTTGTCAGGTCGGACCTTCACCTGGATGGCGCGGGAAGTCATGCCGGCCACGAGGAGTTTTCGAAGATACTGATCCCCCATCTTCGTGATACTGCCCAGCCTTTCCTTGCCTCCGCTGGAATTGTTCCTTGGTGTCAGTCCCAGCCATGCGGCAAATTCACGTCCATTGCGGAACTGACGACCGCTGCCGATGGTCGCGACGATCGCCGAGGCTGTAACCGGTCCGACGCCGGGAATGGTCCGCAGCAGCTTCATCCGAGGGTCGGCCCGCGCCACGACCTGCAACCGAAGATCATGCCAACGCACGAGACAGTCGGTCGACAGGAGCTGCCGACAAAGAACGCGAATAACGTCTTGCCCGATCTCGGGAATATCCGGGACAGCTCCTTCCAAGACGCCCCTCGCAAAGCCGGTCGCCTTGTCGAGACCTTGCGGCAGGACGACCCCGAATTCCGCCAGAAGTCCGCGGAGCATGTTCACCAGCTGCGTCCTCTGCCGCACGACAAGCTCACGCGTTCGGTGCAGGCTCAGCATGGCCTGCTGCTCTACGGATTTGACCTGAACGAATCGCATGGTCGGGCGGGTAACGGCTTCGCAGATCGCTTCTGCATCGACAGCATCCGACTTGCCCCGTTTCACGTAGGGTTTGACGTAGATCGGTGGGATCAGCCGCACCTCGTGACCGAGCCTAGACAGTTCCCGAGCCCAGTAGTGACTCGCCGAACAGGCTTCCATGCCGATCAGGCAAGGGGCCAGGCGCTCGAAAAAGGCAAGCAGCTGAGCCCGGCGCAGCGGCTTGTTGAAGACGACATGGCCTTCATCGGTGATCCCATGAACCTGAAAGACATTCTTGGCTAAATCCAGGCCGACTGTTGTAACCTTCATGCGGATGGCTCCTTTTGCAGCAGACGATGACATCTACAGTATGGCGCATTGCGACGCCGGGAGCAGGAGCCATCCACTCCATCAGGTTTGAGCCCAACTTTGCCGAGTGCGGCGCTATCAATGAAGGTCCGGTTAACTCAGAGTTTCGTGTCAAAATGATGCATCACCATATTGAATCCTTCCTCAGGTGAAGGAGCGACGAAGTGTTTTGAAATCTGCCGAAATTGCTCTTCTGTTGCCGCAAATGGATGATCACCTTGCGCATTGCGGGCACGAAGACGTGCGATACAGACTTCGTCAGGGACATCTAAAACGTGAAGTTTGTGGGCAGCCTTTGTCTGTTCTAAGATGCCCCGCATCCAATCACGCGACGCAACCGTGTTTGCTTGGAAGTCCAAAACGACCGAATTTCCCTCATTTAACAATGAGACGACGTGTGGTCCCACGACCTTGCGAAACTTTGACATGCACCGCATGTAGTCCGAAATCGACGACATTTCTTCAGAATAGAGACCATTTAGCCACTCATCTTCAGCAATCACAATAGTCCCTGCCGTGCGACTAAGTTGGGCAGTCAGAGTGGATTTTCCAGAAGCAATTTTTCCGCACAACAAATGCAGAGTTGGTGTTGTCGAGGGCATATGAATAACTTTGTTCAGCGCGGCGCGCGCGGTTGACGTTCAAATAAGAGTTTACCCGGCCCGTTTTTTCAGACCGGGAAGGTAATGCGATTTTGGCCCTGACGACCAAAGTTATGAACGAAGGTTTTCATACATCATTAGTGACACGTGGGGTTCTTAATGTCTATTGGTGAAGCAGACCTTGGCGCAACCGCAGCGAATGCACCGTTTGTCCGCGTAGCTGCCCCTTCGGGCTGTGCCTGCCCCGGACAAAACCAGTGACGAAAAAGGGCACTTTGGTTGCCGCTGCGCCCTGGCTCGGTTTGCCCGCCGCTAGAGGGCAAACACCTTATCTGCACCCGCCGCGCGGGTGCGCCGCTTCACGAAAACCTAAAGGTCGGGTATGATCCCAAACTTACCGTACTGTTGCGATGTAGCGAATGGCGGCCTAGTGGCTGCGGGCTCTATCCCTCGGTCGCCATTTTCACGAGTTTCCCGATAGTATTGACGTTCCGCACGGTGCCTTCTGACATCACCGGCAAACGTAGCTTTGTTCGACCCATCCCTGACGGAAAATGAATATAGACTTCACGTGTTCCCAGCACGATTTCTTCGTCAGCTTGACCTTTGGCAGCCCGAATAGAGTCAGGCGGAGGAGTGTCGTCTAGGAATAGGATACCAACCTTGCTCGGCTCCGATTTTGGGAAGGGGTTCGCATCTAACACGTCCCGCATTTCCCCGGCTGTTCGAAGCACAACGCCCACGGCCTTACCTGCATAATCTTCAAGGCTCTTTTCGAGCGCCGCCTTCGCTCCGACTGCATCATCAGACGAAAAGACAAGGTTGCCAGATTGAATATAGGTTCGCACGTTTGACAACCCGACCTGTTCCGCCATTGAACGAAGGTCGGCCATTGCCAGCTTGCCGGTGCCGCCGACGTTTACGGCGCGAAGTAGTGCTATGTGCGTAGCCATCTGAGCATCATACCTTCCCGTTGCCGGTTAGGAAAGCTGCCGTTCGATCTGCTCAGGTCAACGGCAGCTCCGTCCCGCAATGCGGACCTTCCTAGAAAATCAGATCGGCACAAAGTTGTGGCGTGCGCGGCAATCTTATTGAGATCGGGCGCGTAATCGCATGAGACTTGCGTGCCCAAAGGGTTGGAATTTTGCACGCGCTACCCTATCGACGTGTTCGGCCCATTGTGTTGAAAAACTCGGGCGGCTTCAACACGGCACGGAATTCCAGAACGCCTGTTCTAACGTGGGGCTAAGATGCCGCGCCAGCGAGGAAGATCTGACCTCCATCAGAACGAAATTCTCGTCGGAGCCTTGTGGTTGCGCGGCGAGGGGGTTTTTTCAACACAATCGGCCCTGAACGGACGTTCGAGCCATGCGCAGCGGATGACCGGTCTCAGTTTACGACATCTAAGATCGGGTCTTGGCCTACGGCTCTCGCAAAGAGTTAACTATCCGAAGCTGACGCGAGACTAGTGCTCGCTCAGTCCAATGCGAAAGCGCCAACAGACGCCTTGCCCCTCACTCCGCCTCCCAGTGTGGTCGTCATTGTGTTTTCAAATGCCGTAACAACTTTGTTGGGCGTATCTGCCGACCTATGTTCGAAGAGTAGCGCGTCGTGCATCGGAAGGACTATGGTAACGTCGTCCAATTTGCCGACCTCCAGCAGCGCCCTTTTGAAGATAAGGGAAGCCGTCCCCTGAACGACTTGGCTCACAGCAGATCGCTGTTCTTTAGCGGTCAGTGAACCGTCGCGCTTGCGTAAATAGTGGTTGCCAAGCAATGTCTCCACACGGCCATTGGTTTGGAAATCGCCCCATACAGACCTCTTCCAGTTCTCATACTGCACGAATAGTCCGAACGCATTCTTGGCCCGAAGCCGATCTACGCCAAGCGAAACTGCTGCATCGATCAAGGCCTTCTTACTCATCCCGTAGGCGTAGGACAGAAAGAGCTGCTTAGCAGCCTTTCTGTTCCCCAAAAGCCCAAGGTGCGTGGTGGCGAACAGGTCATACATATCACCTGCGGCGTAGAGCTTCATCAGTTCGCAATCCTTTGAGAGCGCGGCCATTATCCCGACCTCAAACTGATCGAAATCCACGTAGCTCAACTCAGCACCCTCGCGAGCGCCAATGATGCCGCGATATTTTTTTGAAATATTCTGCAGACTGGGGCTGCGCAAATGGATGCGCGAGGTGCGGGAGCCAAATACATCCAATACTGGCCGCATGATTGTGGTCGACAGGGTTAGCGAACCCAACACCCGCCGTGCGGTGTCCGCCGCCTGCAGGGCTATGGTGTCGCTCCCGAAGTCCCGTTGGTGCGGCACGTACTCAAGAAGATACTCGATCGAAACACCGTCCGGCTCAAACCCATCCGCACGCAGTTTTACCTCCAGCGCCGATCTGCTCGGAGTTTCCAACGGCATATCGTGTTTCGCAGAGTAATTCTTGAGGCACGTGAAGTAATCATGCTCTGCCTCGGCGCGCATCTCCGACAATCGCCTCTTGTCGACCATGATACCAACGGCCATTGCGCTTTGAAGTAACCGATAGGCCGGCACTTCGACTGTAAGGAAACGTTCTGCTTCGCCTGTAAGCTTCGCACGGTCAAGCAGGGCAAGATACATTTTCGTAAGCGCTGCTGCGGCTTTGGACGCAACACCCGCCTCGAACGGTAGGCCCTTATTGAACATCCGCTTGTAAGCAGCGCATACCTCCTGCTCGGCACCGTACTGTTCGAGAACAGCGGTTACGTCGTGCTTCTCGCGAGCCAAACGGTCTTCAGGGTTTCCACTGGTGGATATCCTGAATTCGTCGAGATCAATGATCGTATTGGGCAGCGTCTTCGTCGCATCGAACAATGCATCACGTATCATCCAGAAATCATGGCAGACTACGGCGCCGGCAAACCTGACAACGTCTTGGGCGTTTGTTTCGAGCAGCCGTCCCTCGTCAAACCAGTAGAAGCAGTCTGCGCCCCGCCCGGTAAAGTCCTTCATGAATAGGAGTAATTTCCAAGCTTGGTCAATCATACTCACTGACCTCGTCGACAAGGTTCAATAGATCGGGCGCTTCCCGTTTTGCAAAGGGAAGACCTTCCTCACTCGTATAACGCTCGGCTCTTGGCCCTGTGCCTTTGAGGCAGATAGGCACATTGCCGTAGAGCGGCTTGAGGTCATCTTCGTGAAGCACCGAGGAGGCAATCAGGAGATAGCGGGCGTTCTGATATGGTAGTTCGCCAAATTTTTCGATGCATCCGCGGATAAGTGCCGTCTCACCGATACACCGCAGCCAGATTAAGATTGCAGCAGCCTCACCGGACCTGATGTCCTCGTGGAGCTTGCGAGCGGCGAGATCAACCAACCTATCCGATCGGTGTCTCTTCGACCCGAGCAGCATCCAAATATTGTAGTTCTGCCAATCGTGGATGGCTCGGTCCTCCGCCAGCAGAAACTTCTCCAGCGCCGGAAGGCATTGGCCACCTCGGTCCAGAGTGGAAATAAGCCGGCAATATTGATCTGTAGATACAGCATGCTCCGACAGCGAACGGGAAAGCGTATCGAGCAGTGTAGCTGATAGTGCGTCGCCGACGTCGAAGAGGCCAGATTCTACAATCTGGGCCACGCGGTTCACCGCGAAGCGGAACTGTCGTGTTTGAGTGTCACCAGCTTCAATGCAGCTGGTCAGGATACCGAAGATGTATTCGACAGAACGAGTCACAATTCTGCGGCTCCGAGATTGCCACATCTGATTAATGGCGGTGGTTGCGCTGTCTTGCGAAGGGAAGTAGGCGACCAACTTCTCTGATGAAGCGTCAGGCGGCAATATCTCGGTCTTACTCGCGTTGATGTTAAGGCCGACTTTCCGAAGCTCCCTGATGATGTCCTGGAGCGCGCGGCGTGCTTGAGTCTCCGTGTCCGCCAAAACGCGGATGTCGTCCACGTATCTGTAGTAATCGTAACCCTTCTTGACCATTTTGAGGTCAACGGACGAGAGTAGGATGTTGGATAGAAAAGAAGATGCGTCCCGATTCTGAGGCAGCCCATGGTCACCGCTGAACGTCCATTCTCCGAGCAACCTGTCCAACGTACGGATAGCATTGCGAATTTGGAGCTTTTCAGGGCCCGTCGCCACTATGTCAGGTATAGACTTCTCCAATGCAGCGATGAGCTGCTCTCGCGAGATGTTCTCGAAAAAGTTGCTGAGATCGGTCACCAGAAGATGCTGGTTTGAACGAGCGAACGTAAGAGTTACCCCCTCAAATGTGAACCATCGATCGATCTTGTTCTTGAACAAGTATTTAGAGTTCTGCGGCGCAGAGTCATGACGGTAGCTTAGCACTCGGTGGCTGAGAAGACTGTCATAGTAAGGAATAAGGAATGTGCAGATCGCCTGGTAGACGAACCGATCAAAGAAGTCGGTTTCCAAACCGTAGCGTTCCCCATAACCCTTCTTAGGAATGTTGCGGACAACGCTACGGGTGCCGAGGTACACACCATTCCATTTTTGCAATAGAGAAAGGACGATACGTTTGGCCTCGTCCGGATTCCTAAATATATCGTCATATTGTAGGCAGTCGAAGTACCAGTCGTCCCTCATGTCCTGTCGCAGATGCTTGAGCACGAGATCAAACTGGATCGGAAAGCCAAGCGCTTGCCCCTTCTCCCAGAATTCAGCACCAAGTGCATATTCGGCGTCACCACCTTGTTGACTGTAATCTGGCACGTACGATGACTTTCTTTCGGAAATAAAATCACATCGCCTTTCGGAGACATGTTCTCACTCTACTGCGCCCACGCAGAAGAGCCAGCCGGATTTGCTTGGACCGCTTACCTCGATGCCAACCAAGCAATCGCCATTAACAATCTCGTTGGTTTCGCAGACCTGATGGTTTCAGATCCGGTAGCTGCGCAATGCTGCCGTTCATGCAATCAGCAGCGAAGGTCGGCTCCCCGCCGATCTCACCGGATGCCGGGGCCGAAGTCAGAAAGGGGCGATGGAATAATCATCAACTAAACCTGCGTGTTCTTTGCTTCCCACCAATTCGCCTTGCACCTTTGTACTGTCGCCCAGCTGAACTTCATGGTCGTCGCGATCTTGTTTGTTGTCCATCCATCATTAAACAGCTCATACATGCGGGCGCGATCATATTTTTGGTTTGAATTTCGTGGCTTGATGACGCGTCCGGTCGACTTGATCCACTTGGATATGGTCTGGGGCGTCGGCCCGTGCTCTTGGCTCAGGGCACGAAGAGACTTCCCGCATTCCCACGCCTTCGCAATGTCCTCCACAACGTCAAACCCAGCCGCTTTCAGAGCGTGAAGGGCATCGCGGCGTGTGATCGCCAACCTTTTGGCGAACTCATCAAGGGACCCGGCTTCCTGAAAAAGCGACACAAGTTCATCGGTCGGCTGCACAATGCTGTTGTCGGCCCCAAAGCTGTAGATAAATGCACGCTTTTGAGCCTGCTCTCGGAGTTCGAGACGTCGCTCCGTGGCGAGACGTTCAGCTTCTCGACACCGCGCACGTCTTTCTTCATCAGTCAACGATTTGCGATTATGAATCTGTTTCCGCTTCCGCGCAGGGATCCTAATCGGTCGTCGGGAGGCAAGCCTGTCGTAGGCTTCTTGGGCTAATCGAAGAGCTTCTTTTGCTTGCCGCAAGTTCTCTTCGGCTTGATGAAACATTCGGCTTTCTTCGTCTGTCGTCCCATGACGACTGGGCCGCGCATCAGTGTTCAAGCCCATATCTGGTTCCCTGCGTGTGATTCCTTGTTTGCGACATGGTCACAGTTTGCGTTGCTTTGGCCAAGACGAGATCTCATTTTGTATAATGATCGCCATGGCAAAAAAGAGATTCAAAGCCCCATAAAGTGGAAATCCTTGACCTGGCTCTGGCTGAGCGGAAGTTGGGCTAACAAGCAAAACAGTTTGATAGTCTGATGACCCTCAACCGCGATCGACATGAAAAGATAAAGTACCGTCTGAGACAGCGAGGCCTATCCTTGGTCCAGATCGCGCGGGATTTAGGGATTTCTGCTGGCAGCGTTACTGCCGTCAGCCAGGGACACAGGCGTTCGAGGCGTGTCGAACACGCTCTTGCCGAAGCGCTTGAGACGACGCCGAAAGAACTATTTCCGGACCGCAGCATCGGGAGGAAAAAACAATGAGCCCATAAAAGCAAAGGCCTCGAAGGAAGCTAGCGACTTCCAACAAGGCCTGAGATGCAAAAGTTTGAGCCCTTTGCATCTCCTTCATGACCCAAATTTCGAAATCCGTCAACCGCGCAGAGCGTTTCTGCGGGCGGGTTTCGTTCACCCCGACATAAAGGAGTGCCATCTGGCGCTGGTGGAACCGGTGGCCGTGGCAAAGACTATGACAAACCTTGAAAACGACGATCTATATCGTCCACCCTTGCCGACCGTAGCGGGGCTGATGTTCCCGGCGCGGTCAAAACTGACCGTGCGTGGTTTCACGCTCGCGATGACGCCGGCGGAACAGCGCTGGCGCCAGATCATCAGCGCAAGCCAAGGGGAACGGGAGACCTGCCTCTTGTCGCTGGCGATGCCGGATCTCTGGAACCTCATCGACCAACCCAAACCGGTGAGCTTCGTTGATGTGGATGGCAGGCAGAGAACCCACAGGTTCGACTATCTGGCAGAGTTCAAAAATGGCCTCCGGGTGGCCATTGCCGTCAAGCCCGCGGAGCGCGTCGAGCGTTTGAATTTCAAAGCCACGCTGCAAGCCATCAAGCGCGACTTGCCGTTGGGTTTTGCTGATCGGGTGGCGTTGGTCACGGAGCGTGAGCGGCACAAGATCGAGGTGCGCAACGCTGAGCTTCTGAACTTCTTCCGGCGTTGCCCTGATCCGGAGGCTGACAACGTCGTTGCGGAACTGATTGACGGGCTTTTCGGCGAGGTCTCGATCAGTGATCTGGTTCACAAATCTGGTTTGGGTGCCCGAGCGTTTCGAGCGGCATTCCGTGCGATCTACGCGGGCAGGCTCGATGCAAACACGCGAGAAACGATTTCCACCAACTCCATCGTCGCACCGAGAAAGGGCAAGGCATGAAACATGAAGCGATCCGTCTTGGCGTAACCCCGTGCGACGCCATTGTCGCCAATGGAGACATCCAAGTTATCACCAAGGCGACCGACCTATTCATTGAAATGAAACCCCTGCGTGGGGACGCAGGGCCAATCTCGTTGACCCATGCTGAGCTTTCAGAGCTCATCAACTCCGGTCAGTTTTCTGTTCAGTACGGATATTTCGAAAGTCGTCAGGTCGCCCGGCGGGCGATGGCTGGCCGTGCACTGATGTCGAGGATATCGACGAAGGCCCAGCTGGATGCATTCTGGAAGGAGTGTTGGTGTACCACATTTCTTGAACTGGAAGATGAAGGGAAATCTAATCGGTCGGCCAATCGCTGGGCGGAATTTTTGCCAGAGCTTGAGCACCGCGTTACCGAAAAGCTGAAACAGGGGCTGAAGGCTGCAACAGCCGGGGCCAGCTTCGACAGCATCGAACTGCGAAGAGCACCAGGTCGGACATCCGTGATGGCTTGGTTGAAGGAGTGGGAACCATCCAAAGATCCCATGGTTTTTGTGAAAAAATCTATTTTTAACGGCAGCAACGCAAGGCGTATTGATGCCGAACGTGAAGCCATCATTCAAGGGACGCTTGAAAGCTATCTACATCCAAATCAGCTTCTCCCAGGCCACATCCATGATGACGTGAATGCCGAGATCCGACGGCGCAATTCCGTCCGGATTGCGAGCGGCGACCTGCCTCTCGAAGAGGTATCCAAGAGCACCATTGAACGTCGGATCAAAGATATTGATAAGTTCGAGGTGCTGGCTGCTAGGAAGGGCCTAGCTGTCGCCAAGAACAAGTTGGGCGCTCACGGGGGCGGATTGAAGCTTGATGTGCCACTCCATCGCATCGAGATGGACGAATGGGAAATCGATCTCATCGCTCTCCTCAACAAGAGTGGATACGATATCAGCCAGGACAACGTTCGGGATCTCGAAACTGGTCGATACTGGGTATGCGTCGCGTTCGATACAGCCAGCCGAAGCATACTTGGACTAAAGCTTTCTCGCAGCCCGACTTCCGAAGACGCAAAAGCGGTCCTTTGGATGGCAATGCGCGACAAGGCTGAGCTGGCTCGACAACTGGGGTGTGAAACGGACTGGAAGCAATATGGTCATATTGGCCATGTCGTTGTCGACAACGGCCCCGCTTTCGTGAATACAGAATTCAAAGCCGCGCTTTCAGACCTGTGCATCGACTATTCGGTTCTTCCTGCTGGGGTCCCGAAACTGCGCGGCCGCATTGAGCGCGTGTTTCGTTCAATCATTACCCTATTGATACCACATCTCACGGGGCGCACATTTTCCAACCCGCTAGAACGTGGTGATTATCCGTCCCAGAAGTACGCCGTCCATACCGCCGAAAGCATCGTTGAACTCTTGGTGCGTTTCACTGTCGATGTGTACCACAACCGCAAGCATAGGGGGCTGGAGTACGCGACACCCAACATCGTTTGGGATCGGCTCATCAAGGAATTTGGGTGGTCGCCACCCATGAACAATCACACTCTGCGGCACATTTTGGGCATCGCCATCACACGGGACACCGGGCGTCATGGCGTTCTCGTGAATGGGGTTAACTACCATTCCGAGCGGCTGGCAAAGCACTTCCAGAAGTTTGGTAAGCAGCATGTTGATATTCGAATTGACCCTGAAGATATGGGGCAAATTTCCGTTTGGCTGGAGAGAGGGAAAGACAGCGGTTGGTCGACGTTGAAATCCCAAATCGACGGGCTGGAAGGCGTGTCTTTTGCCGCTTGGGAACGCACGGTGTTCGAGCTTCGGCAGAACAATCGTAATGCCGCCGCGTTGACGCAGGATGTGATTGATCGCGCCATCAAACGCATCAAGGAGATCGATGCCAACCAATGCGCTCTGCGGCAGCTTGGCTCGATTGGTGATACCCATGAGCAGATCAAAAGGGCTCAGAAAGAGACCTTCTGGGGCCTTTCTTTGGGTCGTGATCCGGAGTTGTTGCCTGTTCCGCAGGCAGAACATGGCAGTGATGCGCCGGGCCTGCTGTCCAATGAAATCAAAAATGATCTTGCACCGGCTGCCTCTGCTCGTCCTGTTCTGCGCGATGAGCGTGCTCCCACGACGGTGCTGTGGTCATTCAGCGATGACCGCAACGAAGTTCCTGCGGAGGATGAAAGCGATGACTGATTCCAACAAAAAAATTCGCAGGATTGTGCAGGATCTGCGCTCGGCATTTGTGCCGACGCCATCATATGCGAAACTTGAAGCCCATTTCCGAACGCTGCTTGAGCAGCGAAGGGCGGACGTGGCCGACGGCATCGTCAACAATGCGCGCGGGATCGTGCTGGTAGGGCAGTCTGGCAGTGGGAAAACCACTGCCATCCGTGAGCTGATCCGCCAGAATAAGTCCCTATTAAAGACCGACCCGACCAAGGACATTTGCGAGTTCATCAGCCTTCAGGTTCCAAGTCCGGCGACCATGAAGTTTGTTGGCGCGGCGACACTCCGCGCGCTGGGATATCCCTATTCCGGCGATAAGCAGGGACCCGCCATTTGGGACCAGGTCAAGGTTCAGCTCAAGTTGCGGCAGACTAGTTTCCTGCATCTCGATGAAGCCCAGGATTTGGCCCGCTATCAAACGGACAAAGAGCGACAATCGGTCGTGAATACACTCAAGTCCGTCATGGAGAACTCGTTCTGGCCAACTGGTCTCATTCTGTCTGGCATGCCAGACCTCAAAAAAATCGTGAACCAGGATCCGCAACTGGCACGCCGTCTGTATCCGATTGAAATCGGCAGGTTAAATGCCCTGCGGGATGTGACGCCGGTGCTGGATATCGTGCAGAAATATGCCGCGCGGGCGAATGTTGAGACCGAACCATGTGTATGCAGCGAAGGTTTCGCACAGCGGCTCATGCACGCGGCCGATTACGAGTTTGGCCTCATGGCGGAAATCACGGTTCAAGCTCTATCAAAGGCGCTGTTTAGCGACGGAACTGAGGCCCGGCTCGAGCTCCAACATTTCGCAGATGTGTTCTTTGACCGCAGTGCCGCAATCGATGTCATGAACCCTTTTGTCGCCGAAGACTTTGCCCGAATTGATCCGCGGCAGGTCTTTGAGTTTGATGGAGAGAACACATGACTTCGCCTCTTCTGCCCTCTCTCCCCCTCAAGGAGGGGGAGACGCTTACTGGATACGTTAGCCGATCAGCGAAGCTCTACGAGACCACGGTGCGCGATTTCTGCTCTGATCTCGGGATGCGCTGGCCGTATCTATGCAGCGGTCATGATGACCAAATTGAACGCCTTGCCTGGCTAATCGGCAAGCGACCTGAGAATCTGAGAGCATTCACCTCCGGCAAAGTTGAAATCGGGCGCTTCCGGTTTGGAAAAACGATGGCGACGTTTGGAGCGCTGCGCCGGACAGCAGCGAGGTTCTGTCCAAGGTGCGTGGCCGATGCGCTTGCAAGGACCGGGCTGCATGGCATCTGTCAGATGCAGGAATGGGCCGTGACCTCTCTATATTCCTGTCCACATCATCGTTGTCTTCTGATGACGTTACCGGCTAGTCAGCACGCTCATACTGCTTATGACTTTGTTACTCGGATAACAGATCACATGGATGAGGTCCTACAGGCGAGCAGATCACCCAGGACTGTTTCGCCAGCGCCATTCGAGAACTACATACGCGAGCGCATTTGGCAGGGTCCGAAGGACGATTGGTTGAAGGACTTCGACCTTACCCAGATACACCGCGTGTGCCTCAACTTGGGTGCCGCAATCGAAGGTTTGAAAGTGAAAGCCATGATGTCGCTGCATAGCGAGCGTGAGCGTTCATTGTGCCAACTGGGTTTCGAATACGTCGCGATCGGTCCGGACGGCTTCAAGGCGGCTCTCGAACGCATGCACCAACAAAGCTCCACAGAGCGGCCCTACTTCAGCTCGGATATGGGGCCATTTTACCAATGGCTCAGAGAGTTTTATGATGAACCGGCCCTGACACCCCTGGTTGACCTGACCTGCTCTCACATATTCGAAACATACCCGACGCCCACGGGCAGGGAGATTTTTGACCGGGTTGCTCCGGAACAAACTTTGCTGACCATGAATGAGGCGCGGAAGAGATCAGGTTTCGGCGTCACATTCCTGAAAAAGCTCCTGGGCCACATGAATGGCGTCGATGAGGCGGAATCCCTTCTGCGAACCGATGTCCATGTGGATGAACTGGCCAAGGCAAAGGCCTATTGGGACAAGCTGATCAATCTCAAGGATGCGACCTGGATGTTGGGTCTTTCCGGGCCTCAGATAAAGTCGCTGCAGGCCCTTGGTGCGATCGACATGATCAAAATCACATCTTCGCTTCGGTATGTATTACGTAGCCAAGTGACGGAGCTGCTTGAGAAGTTGGATGCTTTACCGCCTTCGCTACCGGACCGGTCAGTTGTCCCACTTCGGGAATTTTGCCATTTGAAGCAGGTCTCTATTGTACAAATCATTGACCTGTGGGTGCGGGGTAAGCTTGAGGGTCGGCTCTGTCGAGGCGAAGGTATAGGTCTGCAATCCATTGAAGTTGATTGGGATTTTCTCTCTCAGAGGACCTTGATCGACCTGATCGGTGACCTCACCGCAGAAGAAACGGCCAGATATCTCAAGGTCAACGTCGCTGGGATCAGGCGCTTGAGAGACGCCGGATATCTGGAAGAAATATCCCGCAGGAACCCGGATACCAACCACAGCAAGCGATACATCACCAAGCAAAGCATCGCAGCGTTCGAGCAGCAATATGTCACCCTCGGGCGGATGGCGAATGGTCAAGGTATTAGGCCCATCCACCTTGCCCAAAGGCTCGACCGTGACGGCGTTGCGCCCATAAATTGCAGTGCTGGACCGGTAAGGGTTTATGCAATCGACGTTCTGGACGGTGGATGTAATCATGGTTGAAAAACTCAGAGTTGAGTTCCCAGATGTTGAATTCAACGCGCTGTGCGACCTAGCAAACAAGAATGGCATCACGCCGGAGGAGCAGGCCGCGCTGCTCATCGAAGCGTATTCCGATACCTCGAGCCAAGACCGAAAAATGGAAGTGTCCGTCGAATTCTTACGTGAAAACGCGGATGCGATATTGGATAACGTCGCTCAGGGTCCTGTCCACTTTCGAGCTGGGGGGCGGCCGGGCCTTTGTGATCATCCTGAAAGACACCTATGACCGTTTTTCCGATCCTGATTGAGTCGGATTACAAAGGGTTTCCAGTAATTTATCCCGCGAGAGACGGCACCGCGTGGGCGAGTATACCGGCGCCATTGTCGATAGCAGGCGGATACTGTTGAAAAAGTCGGTTTGTTTTGTGGGATTTTCACGCTGCTGGAGACATAGCAGCCGTTTGGTCCCGGCTTTCGCCAGTTGGTTTGCCGAAGACCGGCCATTTTGACCTTTCAGGTCATGCGCTGACCTCCTTTTGGACGCACTGCGGGCGGAGCTTGGCGAGTTTTCGGAGGTTCTGGGCGATGGCGGCGAGAAGGAATTCGTCCTTTGCGCCGTTCGGTCCTCGAAGCCTGAGCCGCGTGAGGTTCAGGATGCGCTTCAGGTGAGCGAATAGCATCTCGACCTTTTTCCTTTTGTCCCGTGAGATCTTGTAGGCTTTGGTCTTGCGGCATGCACGGGCGAACTCGCGTGCTTCCTCGTGCGGCTCACGGGTTACGTATCGCGCTTCGGCTTTCGGACAGCAGATGTCCTTGGATGGGCAGGTCTGACAGGTGGCCTTCAGAGCGCGGTATTTCTTTCTTCCACCGGTAGCCTTACCTCGGTTTGGATCGGAATAGTTGCGTCTGAATTGTTTCAGCGCCTGGCCCTCGGGACAGATGTACTGGTCATTCTTTTCGTCCCATTCGAAGTCGGATCTGGAGAAGGTGCCATCGGTGCGCTCCGACTTATCGATGACAGGGATGAACGGAATGATGCTGCGCCTTTCGACCAGCCAGCCGAGGTTCTCGGCATTGCCGTAAGCTGTGTCAGCAGCCAACCACTCCGGCCGAATGCCGAACCGTTTCTCGGTCCGATCAAGCATCGTGCGCGATGCACCCACCTCGGCTTGCCGAATGGCGCGCGTGGCTTCGACATCCATGATCACCGAGCTTTTGGTGTCGATCAGGTAGTTGGTGGCATAGGCGAAATAGGGGCGACTTTCATCCGCGCGGGTCCATTGCGCCGCAGGATCGGACTTGGCGACGAACTTCGGCTGGACAGGGGAGGCCGCTCCGAAGGCCGCGTTATCGAGGGTTTCGAGGTATTCTTGCGCTGCCCTGTTGCCTGCCTTGCGCGCAACATCTGCGTTCCAATCGCTTGCGGCAATCGACCGGGTCTTATTCGCGTCCGCCGGGATCAGGCTGGCATCGACGGCAAAGCCCTCGCCCGACACCAGGTCCTCTTTCAGGCAGCGCTCAACGGTCGCTTCGAACACCTTCCGAAGCAGATCGCTGTCGCGGAATTTGCCGTGGCGATGGCGGGAAAAGGTCGAGTGATCCGGGACCTTGCCTTCGAGGCCGAGACGACAGAACCAGCGGTAGGCCAGGTTCAGATGGACCTCATCGCAAAGTCGGCGCTCGGAACGGATCCCCATGACATAGCCAATGACTAACATTCGGATGATCAGCTCCGGGTCGATCGAGGGACGCCCAAGGGAGCTGTAGAACGGGCGCAGAGCCTCTCGCATTCCATCCATGTCGAGGAAGCGGTCGATCTCGCGGAGCATGTGGCCCGCAGGCACGTGCCGCTCCAGATCGAAATCATAAAACAACTGCGCCGGTGCGTCCTGGGTGCCCATCATGGCAAAATCCTCCAATTCCCTCATAATTGAGTGAATCAAAACGACTTGCTGCGCCGCAACAAAGTCTTTTTCAACAGCATCGGCGGATTTTGATGGTTCGGTTGAGAAAAGCAAAGCGGAAAGCGCGGTGGGCTCAACTATCGCAGAGGTTCCCGCCTGTAAGGAACGCACGTGTGAACAGGCTGAGGTCGATGGGGCGCACTTCCAACACGCCAGCCTTCGTGAGTTTTGGCACGTTCGGCATTTCTTGATAACATGGGCAGGTGTTGGCGCAGGAGGCACAGTCGTGACGACCCCAGATGAGCAGAGCAAAGGACTCGACGATCAGGGCGAAAGTGAGCGTGGCACACTTTCGGAACGTGTTGCGATGCTGCAAAACAGGGTGAAGGCACTCGGCCTCACTGAAACGTTGTCTGGGGCTGACCTAAAGGCCTTCATGGATGATCAGTGGGGAGAGGACGACCATTGCGATCATAGCTAACTGATGAAATGCCGTCGTTCACGCCCGGATGATTGTTGGGCTAACTACAGCCTGCTTGGAGCCAAGCGGAAGATCGGTTGCTCGATTCATTTCGACCTAAGTCGGCTGTCCCGGTTGGTTTCACCCCACCTACTCAACCGATCTCTTGGGCAATACTTGGGTTGTTCTGAGGGGGCATCAAACTGTTATAGGTTAATTATTCGAGCTTCTAATAGTATTGTGTTTGGGTGGGTGTGGGGTATTGTTTTTTCATGAAAAAGGATGCGAGACAGAGCAGCCTTCCTGGGATGGAAGCTCAGACGAAGCCGGTTCGGTTCGAATTGGTCGATCCACTTTTTTATCGATACGAGAAAACAAAATCTGGGCTACTTACGCAGCTCGCCCTTGGGCCGTCGGATTTAGTCTTTGCTGCGGTTGACAAGGGTGACAATACGTATGATCTGGAGAGCCCTTCCGGCGTAAAGTTCTCGGCATCAGCTCGTAAGCTCAAGGGCAAGAACAAAGGGAAGTTTCAGATAATTGGTGACGTGCGGCGAACGGACATTTCGCCAACTGCCGTATATGACAGCTTTAAAATCAATGGTGAAAACAAGGACGGAGAGCGCCTGAGGCCAGCGCAAGTTGGTGCGCTATATGCGCTCCTGTCGCACTGGTCGCTTTCGCAAGAGGTCGCGACGGTTGTATTGCCCACTGGAACTGGCAAGACCGAAACAATGCTCGCCGCATCCATCGCGGACCAAGCGAAGAGAACACTCGTAGTGGTCCCCAGCATTGAGCTCAAAGATCAGATCAGTGAAAAGTTTGCAAACTGGGGCATACTCCGAAAATTGGGTGTGATCGCTGATCACGCGCTCAATCCGTCTGTGTTTGTGATGCAGAAAACTTTGGGCAGCAACGAAGACCTTAATTTAGGGTCAGGATGCATTGTTTTTCAACGCGCTGCGTGATTCACGGCTCGGAAAACGGAGCGGTGACATGAGCGACCTTTACTGGCTGACCGACGAACAGATGGCCAAACTCTCCCCTTTCTTCCCGAAGCCACACGGTAAGCCACGGGTCGATGACAGAAGGGTGCTGAGTGGGATTATCTTCATCAATCGCAATGGGTTGCGATGGCGCGACGCGCCGCGGGAATATGGTCCACACAAGACGTTGTACAGCCGATGGAAGCGTTGGAGCGAGAAAGGCATCTTCGCGCAGATGATGGTCGGCTTGGCAGCCGAGCATGGCGAAGAGAAGACCGTGATGATTGACGCGACATATCTCAAAGCCCACAGAACGGCGACCAGCATGGTCGTCAAAAAAGGGGGCGTGGCCGCCTGATCGGTCGCACGAAGGGTGGCATGAACACCAAGCTGCACGCCATCTGCGATAGTAAAGGCCGCCCGATCAACTTCTTTGTCTCCGCAGGACAGGTCAGCGACTACATCGGCGCGCGGGCGCTGCTCAGTAGCCTGCCAAAGGTCGACTGGCTGCTCGGGGATCGTGGCTACGACGCCGATTGGTTCAGGGATGCGTTGAAAGACAAAGGGATACGCGCCTGCATCCCCGGCAGAAAGCAACGCAAGACCCCGGTCAAATACGACAAGCGCCGATACAAGCGACGCAACCGCATCGAGATCATGTTCGGTAGGCTCAAGGACTGGCGGCGTGTGGCGACACGCTATGATCGCTGTCCAAAGGTCTTCCTTTCAGCCATCGCTCTAGCCGCGACCGTCATCTATTGGTTATGAATCCTGATCCTAGGTAGCGCATTTAGTATGCGATTTTGGCGCCGCCTGACTTTTTCAACAACATTCGCCCTTTTCGACCGATGCTGCCGCGCAGCATATCGCAGGTGCAGAAAGGGAGTGCTGGTAATCGCGCCCCTAGCGGTTGCTCGACTCTGACGGATACTGCGCTCCCAACACCGGTCATTCGACGGGTGCGCAGCCATTCGGGCGTCGGAGTCTTTGCGTAGCCGGCATAGAGACTTTTCGACGGTCAGTCCGTATCAGAGCCCAGATCGCAGTTACACCGCCGCCCTCGCAGTTGATCTCATATTCAGGTGCCGCAGAGGCTCGCTTTTCGGTTGCTACCTCACCTTGCAGGGTCTAACAAATCAGGTGTTTAAACCGGGCTGATCCCGAGAAAGTTCTTGAGAGGGCCGATTAGGCCATGACACCATTGTCAGCAATGCTGCGTTTATGCAGTCGAAGACCGTACTTTCTGTGCGGCGACGTCAATCCGCCTGATGACGGAACAATCCTCTTAGCCTTCTACAGATCGACAAAAAGATGAACGAGCCATCTCAAGAGACATGGCTGGCGATTGCTGAAGCCACTTCAGCCGATGGGCGCCGTTTCGAAGCCTGCGTCGCCGGCACCGCGGCGACTTCCATTACCTTCATGGATACGTTGCGGACTGCGTTTCTCGGACGGGGCTGGCCGCAGGTGACCTTCCATGACGTGATGCGGGCGGATGAGGCACTGGGCGACTATCATCTTGATGGGGAGGTCGCGGCACTGCTGCTGACGATCAAGGGGGGCGAGACCCTCGCCTTCGGGCGACTGCGCGCGGCAGGCGAGGCCACGCATCGCGTCTGCCATCCCCATTGGCTGGATCTGCGGTTCTGGGATGGCGTCGCCCCGCTTGACGCACAGATAGGAGCCGTTTCGCGGCGAACCGTTCCCGAGGCGCTTCAGGCGGCCTTCTTTGGTGATCCGGCTGGTGACGCGAATCCGGTCCTCCCGCCATTGCGGCTGTTTGCCGTGCTCGATGCGGCAGCCTTGCCGCTCCTTGAAGAGCGGCTCGAGACGTCGGGCCTTAGATATCGCGCACTGTTCAAGGGCGCCGCGCAAGAAGAGCTGTCGGCGGCCGCGCCTTGGCTGGTCGAATTGCAAGATGGCAACAGCTTTACCCGCAAGCTCTTTACCTCCACCGGTCGATCTAGCGGCCTCTTTGATGCGGGGCCCGGCTTCTTCGTGCGCAGTCGGGTCGATCTGGATGTGCTTTGGGCGCATCTGCGTAAATTCACGCGATTACGCGAACCAGACGGGAAATGGCTGTTCTTTCGGTTCTGGACGGAACCGGTGATGAGCTGGTTCCTAGCCTGCGGAAATCGCGCAGAGCTGCGTCCGCTTTTGTCGGCGCTGCTTCCCGAAGGTCCCGAAGCGCCCGTTGAAGCGATCCTTCGCTATAATCAAACCCTGTGCCTTGAGGCCCGGCGGCGTCCTGATGGCCCCGCGGTCCGCCCTAATATGGTCATGACCCCCGAGATCCGCGAGACGGTGCGGCTGTTGCGTCTTGCCGAGGAATTCGAGGAGCTGATCGGAATCGCCATCGAACACAGTATCCCTAGCGGAGCGGCGGGGCGCGACCCTATGCATATGAGGGCGCATTTGCGGGCACGGCGTGAGCCTTGGTACGCGCTGGGATTCTGGCGGCGCGACCACTTTGTGAAGCTTTGCGTCTGGGAGTTGCTTCTGGGCCCGAATTTTTTGGAAAATTACGCGGCAGGAGCGATCCGGGCCATCGTGGCGCGGGGCGGCGCGCCGCATGAGACGATTGATGCGATCGAGCGATATCTCGACCGCGAATATGCGCTTGAGCTTGGGTATACCGAAGAAGAATTGGACGCGTTGAAATGAAGATTATTGGTTGGATCGCGCTTGTACTCGTGCTTCTGGGGGGGGGCTTCACGCTCGCGCGTATGACGATCTGGCAGCGGCCTTCGGGATTGGGCTCGAGCATCGGCAACAATTACATGACCCCTTCGGTCATCCGCGCCACCCTAAATGGGATGTACCTTCTAGACCGCACAACCGGTGGGCAATCGGCCACCGGCGGGTTCCCCTATGCCGATGCGTTCAGCGACAAGATGAATTTCGAGCTGACCTGGTATGATATCCTCGCGAAAAAGGCCTACGGCATCTCCTTCACCATACGCGCGAAAGAGTTGTCGACCTTCGGGGATGTGCGCGATCATGCGAGGGTGTCCGTCGAGCTGGGACCAGGCGCCGATGTCACGGTGCAAACCCCTGACCCCGAAGAAATGCGGCTGATCGGACTGAAACTCAGTAAAGAACTGGCAGCCCTGCCGCAGCAACCACCGGTCGTGCTGCGAGAATTATGCGCAACCGAGGTGCCGCTTGACGATCCGGTCGTGAAAATCCTTGCGGGAACAGTCGAAGACTGGTCGTTCAATCGGGCAATGGAGAATAGAAAAGCACTGATTGAGCAGCGTGGCATCGTAACCTCGCGCTGCACAAAGGAGTAACAGATGGCCGAGACCGACCCAACACCACCGTCACAGCATCCGGTAAATGTCGTCGCCGGGGGCGCGGCGGCCCAATCGGGCAACGGGGCCAGTGATACGACAACCGCCCGTTGCACCCTAATCCGGATCGGCGTGTTTTTCGACGGCACCAACAACAGCCGTGATCATGTCGGCAAGGGCAAGGACATGGATTCCTGGCACACCAATGTCGATCATCTAGAAGGGATCTATGAGGGGGAAGATAGGCCAGGGGCAGCGAAGCCTCAACCGGTCGAAGTCAATGGAGAAATACGCGAGGCCAAATACCTCAAACGCTATATGCGCGGCATCGGGGTCGAGGAAGACGGTGGCACGACCATGCGGGGGCTCGCTTGGGGCACCGGCGCGGAAGGGGTCGAAAACCGGGTCCGGCAAGCGCTGAGCGATTTGGCGCAAGATGTGCGCGATGCCCTTTGGGATGGTGCGCCCTGCGATATCTGGTTCGATACCTTCGGGTTTTCGCGTGGTGCGACGGCGGCGCGCGATTTTGCGAACGGGATCAAGGACGACGAGTTTCCTTATAAAGAGTCTAAGCTGAGGGTGAAATTCCTTGGGCTATTTGATACGGTTTCATCTGTGGGAAATGCCGGGAATACAGGTGGTTACGAAGGCGTTTCGCTCAAAACCTCGGGCAATATAGCCGAGAAGATCGTGCATCTGACTGCCAAGGACGAGTTGCGAGAGTATTTTCCGCTGACGCTCGCGACCTCGGGTCCAACGATCGAAATGGTAGGCGCGCATTCCGATGTCGGCGGCGGTTATTTGCCGGGCCGCGAAACGCGGACGTTTCGGTCTACGCGCATGAATGATTCGGCTTTGAAAGCCTGGTATGAGGCACGCTGGGGTGCCGCCCCCGAGACCGATGACAGCTACCGCCGGACAGGCGCGGGCCGCAATAAGGCCGACCTATTTACGGTAACCGCTGAGCACGGCTTGCAGTTCGTTGCGCTGAGACTGATGCATCAGCATGCATTAGCTAATCACCTGCCCTTTCCGGAACAGGTGCCAGACAACATCCGGGGCGCGGATGTCGGGCTGTCGGATTTACTCTCGGATTATTATAACCAGCTGGTCAATGAAGAGGTCTCCGCCGAAACAGAAACCGCCGTTCGCCAGCGTTATGCACATTTGTCGCTGTCCAATGAATTAGCGGGCAACGTAGCACCCTCCGCTTTGCCGGACCCAAAAGGTGAGCGAACGAAGGCCATACTTTAAGCATTTTATCCCACTTGAGATGCGGAGGAGGGTAGGTGCCGCCCGACGGCTAACTGCCAAATGACTATAGGCACTCGTCCTCCATTTGGCGCAGCAAATACATGATCTGGGCTTTTTTGAAACGCGCCTTCTTAATTAGTATTCCCCGACGCCGGGTGGTTTTACATTCCCATGTAGTCGGGTTGTAAGCTCAGCTGCGCTTGGGCTTCTGGAAAATTGTGCTGATGGACAAAAGTTAGTGTCTCGCGGCGGGGCGTGTGAATGACCGCGATCACAAACTCGACGTAGCCACCTGCAAGTTGCACGCGACGACAAGACCACAAATAGTTTCCCCGAGTTCGTCGGTATCGTCCCCATCAGGCAAAGGCTGCACCATTCGTGAACATGACCTAATGTCGCTGAAACTTAGGCACCATATCGTCTGTTTCTAACTGTAGTGCGGCCTGCCACAACGGTGTCTTGGTCACGACATAATCAAGCTTGCCATCGTGATCGCGTATCGATGTAATTGAAACCAGCCCTGCCCATTCCAACGGGCGCAAGACACAGCTGCCAAAGGCATAGGGCTTGCGCCAGGCAAAGGGCTCATCGGGCAGTTCTCCATAAAACAGTCGATAGAGATCGCTTTCAGTTTTGCCGCCTTCGAGTTCTACGTTCATCACGTTGAGCCACGTATCCCAATTTCCAAAGACCGCTTCGCCCGTTCGGGAAAATGCACTGTGATCGACCTCAAAGAGATACAGCGGGATCAACTCCGCAAACAGACTAGCGGGGCTGGATGCAAGTCGCACCCCTTCTTTCGTTGCGCGAAAAGTCCCCTTGAAATGGCGGCCCAGCTTGCAATGGATCAGAAGAAAATGGATGAGCTCCAAAGGCGGAAAATCTGCCTCATTGACCACCTTTGATACCGCGAGAATGTCTTCGGCGGCACGTCCGGGCCAATCAAAATGTGTAAGCGCCCAATGCACATAGTCACGCTTGAACGCTTTGGTCGCGGTAAGCCCGATCGGCGTTTCAGCGGCACGGCTTAGCGTCAGAACCGCCCCACGCAACAAAGGCGAAAACGCAAGCGTCGGCTCGTCATCATCCATTCGCCGCAGGCTCATCATAGTCTCTTCTCTCTATCAGAGTGCCGTATCGTCCGAACGAAGTGTTCCAGGATATCAAAAATATTCAAGCGATATTATGGTGTTGCAAGTTGCGCTTCTCTCCAGCGGCTCTGGGTCAGAAATGCTTGACGTTTGGGCCAGAATTGAATGATGCGCCCCGTTGATAAGACTCATGAAATTTCGAGGATTGGGCCAGAAAGCTGTGACGTTCGACACCAAATGTAGAACGTCAGACGAAATTGACTTTTACGTCATAAACTGACCCAATCACCGCGAACCGGATGATTGTGGATGAACCGCGAGTATCCGGTTCGTTCCCCTCCTTTTCAATGTGATGCTTAGCTAGATCTTTAAGACGACGTTTCACAGAAAGCGCCTATGCTATGCTGGGATGGCGGCAGGACCGGTTGAGTAACAAGCGGCCCAAACCGGGCATTTGCTGGACACTCATCGAACGGCAGCGCTATCGCAGGTGCTTGGTCCGCAAGGCTTCGCGGAGTTCATTCGGACGTCACGTCCGCACTAAGTGGCCCAACGTGTTCCGCATACCATTTCATCGCGGAAGAACACGCCCCATTTACCGCTCCAATTGACCCTTCAAGGTTGGAGGGAAAGTATCTCCGCGAAGTATAATAGACATCAACCTGACAATGCAGATTGTTACCCAAAGCCGCTGCTCCGTAGAGAAAGTTCAAGGTGAATGGTTCATTAAGATCGCCGGACGTTGTCCACTGTGTGTGGCGAGGCACAAAGCTTGAATACTCAAGTTCAAGAAATTGGCTCTCTCCTGGCTCCAGCTGGATAGGTGGCTGAATTGGACCTGCACCGTTTCTGTTCCGGTGTGTTGCTCATCTTAGGCGGCGAGTTTTTCGAAGGCCACGGGTGATTTTCCGTCCAAGGCTGAATGGCGCCTGCGCGGGTTGTAGAAGCCGTTGATGTATTCGAACACCGCGACCTCGACATCCCGGCGTGTTTGCCATGTGTTTCGCCAGATCAGCTCGGCCTTGAGGGATTTGAAGAAGCTTTCGACAGCCGAATTATCAAAGCAATTTCCTTTGCCGCTCATCGAAGGCAAGAGTTTGTGACGACGAAGACGCTTCTGGTACTCGTGGGCACAATATTGCGCACCACGATCGGTGTGATGAATGCAGCCAGGCGGTGGTCGGCGTAGCGCGATTGCCATGTCCAAGGCACGTAGCGCCAAGTCCTGCTTCATGCGGTTACTGATCGCCCAACCGATCACACGCCGCGAATATAGATCAATAATAACAGACAAATAGGACCAACCCTCGCGGGTCCAGATATAAGTGATGTCCCCGGCCCATTTCTGGTTTGGCGCCGTCGCCGTGAAGTCCTGGTTCAGACGGTTCGGGGCGATGTTGAAGCTGTGGTCGCTGTCGGTCGTGCGCTTGAATTTACGGCTGCGCAGAACCTGAATGCCGTTGTCACGCATGATCCGGGCGACGCGGCGCGGGCCAACTT
>NZ_MDHA01000076.1 GCF_001705665.1 Thioclava sp. SK-1
CCAGATCATCCGCGACCTGACGACGCGAAAGCCCGCTGGTCAGCGCAATCCGCACCGCATCCTTGCGAAATTCATCCGTTCTGCCTGTGCCCATGGTTTATCTCCTTTGCTGCACATTACGTCATCAAAGGAGCGGCACCAAACCGCGACAAGTCCAGATAGGGCCGAGCAAGCGCCGGTGATTAAACCAATCGACCCAGCCGAGCGTCGCCATTTCCAGATCCTGCATGTTGCGCCATGGACCCTGGCGATGGACCAGTTCGGTTTTGTAGAGACCGTTTATCGTCTCCGCGAGGGCGTTGTCATAGGAGTCT
>NZ_MDHA01000077.1 GCF_001705665.1 Thioclava sp. SK-1
GAGTAGGTCACCGCCAAACCTAGAAAGCAGCGAAATCATCTCTAAACGATAACAAAAAAAACCAATCACAAAATATAGCGCGGGATGGAGCAGCCCGGTAGCTCGTCAGGCTCATAACCTGAAGGTCGTAGGTTCAAATCCTACTCCCGCAACCAACACTAAGCCCTCAACAATATCATACCCTTCCAACCGCGCGTCGCATGACTGCGCGGATGTTTGCGTTTGGGATCCACGCGCCGTCGCCAGACGCAACAAACCCCCAAGCGCCCCGTGAAGCTCGATCGTCAGACCCGCCCCAGACACATCCGGCGTCAGCACGATCCGATCGACCAACTCACGTAGCGCCTCCTTCGTCGCGCACATCGCGTCCGCATCGCTCAGGCCACGGATCAACGCCCCGACACGCTCGCGATACCTCCGTGCCATGCCGGGATGGTAGCGCAGCGGGGGAGGGGCGGACGCGGTGGACAGCTGCGCCTGGATTTCTGCCCGCCGGGCATCCAGCGTGTTCATCCGGTCCTTCACCTGCGCCGCGGGCACGCCCGCCACGATCGCATCGACCAGCTTGCCGTGATCGGCGATCACGCGTGCGAGCTCCTTCTCGAGGGTGCTGCGCCCGGCCTGTGCGGCCGCCTGCGGTCCCAGACCGGAACCGTGGTGCCTTTCGACACCAGTGCGCCTTGTCGTTGCCGTACGGCCGCCCAGAGCGCATCGTCGATAATCCGCAACTCTGGCACGTCCCTGATCACCCAGTCCTGCTTTGGATTGAGACGGCTGACGCGTTTGCCGGTCATCGGGTCCTTGTCATAGGTCAGCCGATTCCAGATAGACGTGCCGATATAGAGCTCGTTGTTCAGGAGCCCCGTGCCGCGTTCGCGATTGCCATGAATGGTCGAGGCCCCCCCAGCTGCCGCCGCGTGGTCCAGGGATGCGTTCCAGGTTCAGCGCCTCGGCGATCTTCTTTGGTGACAGGCCTCCGGCATAATCTTCCATGATCCGACGCACCACGGCTGCTTCTTCTGGGTGAATGTCGAGATCTCCGCGAAGGCGCTCGCCAGTCTCGTCGAAGGCCCGGACAGCCCGATAGCCAAAGGTCTGCCCGCCCGCGCTTTTGCCGGCCAGCGCCCGGCCGCGCAGGCCTTCGCGGGTCTTCTTCGACAGATCGCTCAGGAACATCGCGTTCATCGTGCCCTTCAGCCCGATATGCAGTTCACTGATCTGGCCCTCGCTGACCGTCTCGATACTCACGCGGGCAAACTGTAGCTGCTGGTAGAGGCTTGCGATATCGGCCTGATTACGGCTCAGGCGGTCCAGCGCATGGGCAAGGACTGGACCTGTCGCGTATTTGTGCCGCCCCCAGTGCTCGTTTAAGCCCCTTGGCGTTCGAAGGCCAAGGGGCTTTTGCCTCCCAATGCTGAGTGCCGACGGCGCGGGTTATAGAAGCCGTTGATGTATTGGAAGATGGCGGTTTCGGCCTGGCGTCGGGTCTCCCACGTGCGGCGCCAGATCAGCTCGGCCTTGATGGTCTTGAAGAAGGTTTCGACGGCGGCGTTGTCGTAGCAATTGCCCTTGCCACTCATCGACATCTTGAACCCATGCTCGCGCAGGACCTTCTGGTAGTCATGCGAACAGTATTGGCTGCCGCGATCGCTGTGGAAGATGCAGCCCCTGGGCGGTGACCGCAGGGTGATGGCCATCTTCAGCGCCCGGATCGCCAGGTCGCGTTTCATGCGGTTGCTGACAGCCCAGCCAATCACACGGCGTGAATGCAGATCGAGGATGACCGCCAAATACAACCACCCTTCACGGGTCCAGATGTAGCTGATATCGCCCGCCCATTTCTGGTTGGGCCGCTCCGCCGTGAAGTCACGGTCCAGCAGGTTTGGCGCGATGTTGAACGTATGATCGCTGTCTGTGGTCGCCTTGAATTTGCGCGTTCTTTCAACGGTGATCCCGTTTTCGCGCATCAGGCGACCGACGC
>NZ_MDHA01000078.1 GCF_001705665.1 Thioclava sp. SK-1
GAGTAGGTCACCGCCAAACCTAGAAAGCAGCGAAATCATCTCTAAACGATAACAAAAAAAACCAATCACAAAATATAGCGCGGGATGGAGCAGCCCGGTAGCTCGTCAGGCTCATAACCTGAAGGTCGTAGGTTCAAATCCTACTCCCGCAACCAACTTTAGCGAACTCTCAGATTGCTGGTAATCATCGGCATCTGAGGAGTTGCTCCCCCAAGCATCGCTGTCAAGTTGCCAGAAACCTCGATTGTATGCTCATCGCGGTCGTCATCATACTGAACTGTCAGCTTCTCAATCAAATCTCGAAGCTCGTTTGCTGCCCTGCCAACGACTTCCTCATTCGACAGCGTTTTTGCCAGCTGGTCCACATATGAGCGATATAAGCTTGGCAGCTTACGTGGAAGACTGATGTGGTTCGCCGTCAAGGCATTCCGTGCTTTCGTTAGTTCCTGCTGCCGCTGCTCAATCTCTTTGATACGCGCTATGATGGGCGCGCTGTGACCACCGGCCTCAATAGTCGCAATCAGTTTCTCCAGCCGTGCAGTCAGGTCACGCGATTCCTTGTCGATTTCTACGACACGGCTTCGCTGTTCGTTGGATTGAGAATTAAGTTGCTTCTCAAAAGCCGATTTGAAGTGTTCATACGCTTCGTCCTTCAACAACTCATTCCGCAGCGCGGCCAAAACCAACTCTTCCGCATCAGACTGGACTTGCATCACTTCCGTTCCGGTTTTCTGTGAGCAATGCTCGCTTTGAAGGAGACTGGATATGGCAGCCAAGCATAGTGAAGATTTCAAGCGCGAAGCGGTTCGGATCGCGGCGCACAGCGGCCTGACACGGCGACAGGTTGCGTCGGACCTTGGGGTTGGTTTTTCGACCTTGGGCAAGTGGATGCGGGATTACTCGACCGATCCAACAGCAGCTGAGGACGCGGAGTTGCGCCGCGAGAACGAGCGCTTGCGTAAAGAGAACCGTATTCTGCGGGAGGAGAGGGAGGTGTTAAAAAAGCTGCAATCTTCTTCGCGATCCAAAAGCAATGAGATTTCAATTCATTGCGGGGTATCGCGGAGATCTTTCACGTGCGTATCTGTGCCGCCTGATGCAGGTTTCAGATCGTGGGCTACGGGCGTGGCGTCGCAGGCCGCCCTCACATCGCCAGCGTCGTGACATGATCCTTCTGGCATATATCCGCGAACAACATCGGCTCAGCTTGGGC
>NZ_MDHA01000079.1 GCF_001705665.1 Thioclava sp. SK-1
CGCTGTCACAAGTGACGATGCGGACGGTGAGATGGTAATTTCGCAAGAAGAATCCTTGCCCGCCACTTCTGAGGCTGCTGAGGCTGCTGAGGCTGCTGAGGCTGCTGAGGCTGCTGAGGCTGCTGAGGCTGCTGAGGCTGCTGAGGCTGCTGAGGCTGCTGAGGCTGCTGAGGCTGCTGAGGCTGCTGAGGCTGCTGAGGCTGCTGAGGCTGCTGAGGCTGCTGAGGCTGCTGAGGCTGCTCCTAATGAAACCGCAACGCCCGTCAACAAAGAAACCGTAGAAACCGACGCTGATATTGCGCCTCAAGGCAGCCATCCTCTCGGCTTGGACCCTGACGAAGAAGCCGTCCTGCGCGCCCTTGCAGAACGCCGCGCCACGCGCCGCGAAGCCCGACGCACCGCGCGACTAGCACGGCTGGAAGAAGCCCGCATACGCCTGCATTCCGCCGAAACTGAGACACCAGACCAAGACCAAGACCAAGACCAAGACGCATCCACCGCAGCACAGGCAGTTGCACAAGAAAGCGAAGCGCAGCTAGAGGCCGAGGGCGTGGCCCCCCACGCCCCAACACCCGAAACCGAAGCCGCGGAAGACAGCGCACTGTTTGACTCGATTTCAGCCGCCCTCCAAGACGCGCCGACACCCGCAGACCCAAGCGAAGAGAATGACGCACTGACTGCGACAGAGACCGCGCAGGACGATGCGCCATCCCAAGCCGAGTCGCAGCCCGCCGCCGACCCCGCACAGGAACTGCCTGCTGCCCGCCCACGCATTCGCGCGCGCGTAATCAAAGTGCGCCGCGCGGAACCGCCAGTTTTGCCAGAAGCGACAGCAACCGCAGCCGCCGCCGCGATTTTACAACCCGCAGAAACTCAACATCAAACTTCAAAGACGTTGCTCAGCGATGAGGATGAGGCCGATTTGATGGCCGAACTCGCCTTGCTTAACGACGATGGTGCAACGCTCGCTGAAGCAAATCCCGATGTTTCGGATATTGCGGAAACATCGGCGCCGGCTGATCAGACGGTCGAAGATGATTTTGATATCGACCTGTCCGGCCTCGATTTAGACAGCGACGAAGAGGCCCCTTCCGCCGTTCAACAAGATCTTACCGCCGCTGCGCAAGGTGATGAGTTTGATCTATCGAATCTGGATCTGGAGGATGTCCCTGAAGCACCCGAAGAAGACACCGCGTCCGAAAGCGAGGCACAAGACGCCGCAGCATTGACACCGCCCCCAGCACCGGCATCGGCATCACGCCAGCAGGCCGAGGCCAACACCGACATCTCGCGGTTGATGCGCCAGGCGGATGAAAAGCTTGCCGGTCAGGACAACAAGCGCCGTCTTTCTGCGATCGCACATCTGAAGGCCGCCGTTGCTGCAACCGTCGCAGATCGCCGCGCCAAAGGCGGTGCGGGCGAATCTAAGGATGACACAAAGCCCTATCGGGAAGATTTGACCAATGTGGTCCGCCCGCGGCGCCCGGCCGGCGCCCAAACCCGCGCGATCCGGTCAGAGGAACCAGAAGAAGCCGCGAAAGCGGGCCGGCCGGCCCCGTTGGTATTGGTATCCGAACAGCGTGTCGCCACCACTGAAGACGAGGCCCCGGCAGCACCGCTCGCCGTTGCAATCCGCCCACGTCGGATCACCACCGCACAGATCGCACAAACCGAGGCCGAGGCCGAAGCCGCGGCGCCACCGCTGTCTGCCGAAGAAGCCACAAGCTTTAGCGAATTCGCAGATGCGCTTGGCACACAAGGCCTGTCAGAACTGTTGGAGGCGGCTGCGGCTTATACCTCGCAGGTTGAAGGTCGCCCGCATTTCTCACCTCCTCAGATCATGAAAAAGGTGGCGGCGATGGATGACGGCACTGCATTTTCACGCGAAGACCGGATGCGCAGCTTTGGCAAATTGCTACGCCAGGGCAAGATCACCAAGATCAAGCGTGGCCAATATGCGATCACCGAACAGTCGCGGTTCTACGGATCCAAAAGCGCCTGATCGCAGCCGAACGTCAGATCATACCGCCGTGCCCCTTGGGTGCGGCGGTTTTTTCATGCGACCTCTTGCCGATTGACCCCGTCTGTTTGCAAAGATAATTTCACATTTGCAAACATGGGGCGACGGGATGGCAACACAAAAACTCTATGCCGGGATGAAACTGCGTGAAACCAGAACGCGCCTTGGCCTGACGCAAAAACGGTTTGCCGACCGCCTTGGCGTGTCCTTGCCCTATCTCAATCAAATGGAAAACAATCACCGTCCCGTTTCGGCACAGGTTGTTTTGGCCCTCGCCTCGGAATTCGGGCTGGATGTGACCGAACTGTCGGCGGGGGATGCCGAACGTATCGTGTCCGACATGCGCGAGGCTTTGGCCGATCCGGTGTTTTCAGACACCACACCCCCTTTGGCCGATTTACGGCTGGCGGCCTCCAATGCGCCTGCGCTGGCCCGGGCATTTTTGGAATTGCACAGCGCTTATCGCCAATCACATGAACGTCTTGCATCGCTGGATGAGGCATTGGGCCGCGAGGGGGCACAAGCCGCCGTCAGCCCCTGGGATGAGGTTCGGGATTTCTTCCATTACTGCGACAATTACATTGATGCGGTGGACCGAGCAGCAGAACGGTTTTCCTGCCCGGATGGCATTCGCCTGGACCCGGTCAGCCATGCGACGCAGGCGCTGACCGCGCGCGGCATCCAGGTGGCGATTACCAACACGGACACCCTGCGCCAGCGCATTGGGGACACGATCACCTTATCCGCACATGCCAGTAAATCCACGCAGGCGTTTCAACTGATGCATCAGGTCGCGCTGATTGCGCATAATGAATTACTGGAGGCCACTTTGGATCTGGCCCGGTTTCAATCCGATACCGCCCGCAAGATCGCCAAAATCGGATTGGCCAATTATTTCGCTGGCGCCGCGGTTATGCCCTATCGCGCATTTTTAGAGGCTGCGCAGACAACCCGCCATGATCTGGAGCGCCTGGCAGAGCAATTCGGCGCGTCGATTGAACAGATCGGACATCGGCTATCGACGCTGCAGCGCCCTGGCGCAAAGGGTATTCCGTTTTTCTTTGTGCGGGTTGATCAGGCCGGCACGATCACCAAACGCCACTCTGCCACCCGGTTGCAATTTGCCCGGTTTGGCGGTGCCTGTCCGCTGTGGAACGTGCATCAGGCTTTTGAAACGCCGACGCGATTTTTGCGGCAATTGGCCGAAACGCCAGATGGGGCGCGTTATCTGTGCATCGCGCGTGACGTGTCCAAGCCCGGCGGCAGTTTTACCGCCCCGGTGCGCAGATATGCGGTCTGTCTGGGCTGCGAGGTCAGCCATGCCAAGGGGCTGATCTATGCGGATGGGATGGATCTGAACACACCACGCGCCTATCAACCGATTGGAATTTCATGCCGGATTTGTGAACGCAAAGACTGCCATCAACGCTCGGTTCCGCCGTTGGAGCGGCGCTTGAAAATCGATCCCGATCGACGCGGGCTATTGCCCTATGACATTGCATGATCAGTTACGTACACGCCAACCGGCAGCACGGGCCTGTGCCTCAGTGCAAAACCAGCGCTCTCCTTTATCTGGCGAGATTTTAGTGACACCGTAAGACCGCGTGCCGGGCATGTGGTAGATTTTTCCCTTGCCCGAGATATTGCCCTTGATCACGCAACCGCTGGCCTGGGCTGCCGCAGGCACCGCACCTGTGCGCCGCCAATCCGCCGGGTTTTGCACATCGCCTGCCCAAATCCCACGGCCCGCCACCAATGCCTGTTTTTCCTGTGCGACATAATCCAACGCATAAGCCCGATAAGCAAAGGCAAACCCATCGCTGACCATTTGCGCCCCCAGATCGGTTTGACCGCGAAAACATTTCGCAACCAACCGGCCATAGCGGTCATGCTGATCCCCGTTGCAGCGGATATCACCCGCTGTTAGGCGGCGTAAATGGGCGGTGGCGGCGTGCCCGCAATCCCATTGCGCCCCTGCCGCAGTCCGGCAAGTCTGCGTGGTTTCGGGCGCATCAATCCCGTGCAACCGCACCATCTGACCGCGCAGTTCCAACGTATCGCCATCGACAATACGCGCCCGCCCCTGCACCACCTGCGCCCCCGCAGAAGACGCCAGCAGCACGAACATTAAGAAAAAAGAACGGAAAGTAAACATACCCCACATATCGTGGGGCATGCGCGATTGGTCAAGATATATTGCGGTTAACCGCGATTATCTTTGCTGCGCCTGCCACTGCGGGTGGATCCAAGGCTGTGCGTTTTCCGCCGGCAGGCTGCGGCCCAGAATGTGATCGGCAATTTTTTCACCGACCATGATCGACGGGCCATTGAGGTTGCCATTGGTCACACGCGGGAAAATCGAGCTATCAGCAACCCGAAGCCCATTAACGCCGATCACACGTCCATCAGGATCAACCACCGCATCGGGATCATCCGCACGCCCCATCCGCGCGGTGCCGCATGGGTGATAGGCGCTTTCGGCATGTTCGCGCACAAAGGCATCAATCTGCGCATCCGATTGACACGCCGCGCCGGGCTGAATTTCATGTTTCACATGGGCATCCATCGCAGGCTGCGCAAAGACCTCACGCGTCAGGCGGATCACTTTGCGCCATTCGGTCCAATCATCGGGGTGGTTCATGTAATTGAAAAAGATCTTGGGCTTGTCCATCGGGTCGGCGCTGTTCAGGCTGACACGTCCGCGAGATTTGGATCGCATCGGCCCACAATGCACCTGAAAACCATGCCCTTCAGCCGAGGCCTTGCCATCATAACGCACCGCAATCGGCAAGAAATGATACTGAATATCAGGGTATTCGATCCCTTTATCAGAACGAATAAACCCGCAGGCCTCAAATTGGTTCGACCCGCCCAAGCCTGATTTCGTTAACAGCCACTGCGCGCCGATCATCCCCTTCCCCAGAAGGTTCCAGTGCTTGTACAACGTGATCGGCTCTTTGGCTGCGAATTGCAGATAGACCTCTAGGTGATCTTGCAAATTGCCACCCACGCCAGGGCGATCCGCCAAGATATCAATGCCATGTTGGGCCAAATGATCCGCCGGGCCAATTCCCGAAAGCATCAATAATTTCGGTGTGTTGATAGAGCTGGCGGCCAGGACAACTTCGGATGAGGCACGAAGAACCTCGATCTTTCCGCCGCGCGAAACCTCCACGCCCACCGCGCGGCCATCTTCAAACACCACCTTACGGGCCATTGCGCGAATAACCTCAATCCGGTCCGGCCAGGCTTTCAACGCAGGCCGCAAATAGGCATTGGCCACAGACCAGCGCCGTCCCTTATAGATCGTCGCCTCCATCGGGCCGAAACCCTCTTGGCGTTCGCCGTTGTAATCTGCGGTATAGCCATAGCCCGCCTGTTGACCGGCCTGAATGAACGCATCAAACAGCGGATTCTTGCGCGGGCCCCGGCTGATATGCAGCGGGCCATCATGTCCACGCCAATCGGCGTCACCGCCGTCGGCGCCACCGTGCCAATGCTCCGCCCGTTTGAAATAGGGCAGCACATCGGCATAGGACCAGCCGTCCGCGCCCTGATCGGCCCAATGATCATAGTCACAGGCGTGACCACGCACATAGACCATCCCGTTAATCGAGGACGATCCGCCAATCACCTTGCCGCGCGGCGTCGCAAGGGACCGCCCGTTCAGGCCCGGCTCTGGCTCGGATGCAAATCCCCAATCATACATTGGCATATTCATCGGGTAGCTCAGCGCGGCAGGCATCTGTATGAACGGCCCAATATCAGAGCCACCAAATTCAATGACCTGAACGCGCTTGCCCGCCTGTGCCAGACGATAGGCCAGTGCTGCACCACCAGATCCGGCGCCGACCACAATATATTCCGCTTTCATACTCATTTTGATACTGGCTCCAAATCATTCGCACAGGCTGTATTACCTGCGGACAGGGGCACGGCCGCGCCCCTGCCTTCGCCTTCGCTTAGTAAGGGCTGTCGACCGGCTGCATGCCGACATAAACCGACTTCATCTGCGTGTAATGCTCCACAGCGTGGCGCGAGTTTTCTCGCCCAAAACCAGAGGCTTTGACCGCGCCGAACGGCATTTCGACCGGCGTCAGATTATAGGCGTTGATCCATGTGGTCCCGGCCTGCAACGCTGCCACAACCCGGTGCGCGCGGGTCAAATCGGCCGTAAACACACCAGCAGCCAAACCAAATTGCGTATCATTCGCACGGGTCAATGCCTCGTCTTCGGCATCAAAGGGCAGAACCGACATCACCGGGCCAAAGATTTCTTCGCGCGCAATGGTCATGTCATCGGTCACATCGGCAAAGACTGTCGGCGCCACAAACAGCCCCTTACCGCTGCCGCCGCAGATCAGTCTTGCACCTTCGTCCTTCGCGGTTTGGACATAGCCCATGACCTTATCGAACTGCGCCTTCGAGATCAGCGGACCAAATTGTGTCTCCTCCGCCAGTGGATCGCCGGAGATAATTGCCCCCGTGCGTTCGGCCAGACGGGTCAAGAATGCCTCATAGATCCCACGCTGCACGAAAACACGCGTTCCGTTTGAGCAGATCTGACCGGAAGAGTAGAAATTCCCCAGCATCGCCGCTCCGATCGCATCCTCAAGCGACGCGTCATCAAACACGATCAGCGGAGATTTCCCGCCCAACTCCATCGTAACATGTTTCATCGACGGCGCGGCGGCCGCATTCACCTTCGATCCGGTCGGAACCGAACCTGTCAAAGACACTTTGGCAATTCGCGGATCAATCGACAGCGCGGCGCCCACAGGGCCATATCCCTGCACCACGTTGAAAATTCCCGGCGGCATTCCTGCTTCGATGAAGATCTCTGCCAGTTTCAGCGCGCCAAGCGGCGTGACCTCAGACGGTTTGAACACCATTGCATTACCGGTCGACAGCGCAGGCGCAGATTTCCAGCAGGCGATCTGGCTTGGATAGTTCCACGCACCGATCCCCGCGCATACGCCCAAAGGTTCGCGAAGCGTATAGGCAAAATCCCCCCCAAGCGGCATGGTTTCACCGGTCAATGTCGGCGCCAGCCCGGCAAAATATTCCAGCGCATCCGCCCCCGAAGGCCAATCAGCGGCACGAGTTTCCTGAATCGGCTTGCCGGTGTCCAATGTCTCAAGCTGCGCGAGCTCTTCTGCGCGCTCGCGGATGATGGCAACAGCGCGGGTCAATATGCGTGCGCGTTCAATCGGCGCCATCGCAGCCCATGATTTTTGCGCCGCAACCGCCGAAGAAATTGCCGTATCAATCACCGCATCCGTGGCCGCATGAAGCATCGCGATCACCTCTCCCGTTCCGGGATAGGTCACTTCGATCACATCACCTGCGGTGTCTTCCAGATAGGCGCCATTGACGAAATGGCTTGCTTTTGGCTGTGCCTTCATGCTGTGCCCCTTAGCTCTCTGTTCAGATATTCCATAACAATTTCAGTAGCATATTTCGCATCCGCCGGACCATCTGTCAGGGCGGCGCGAATATAGACACCGTCGATTATCGCGCCCAAACCTTCGGCCACGGCCAGCGCCCGCGACCCAACCAAGGGGCGTAATTCATACAGCAGGTTTGACCGCAGCCGGCGCTGATACACCGATAGCAAGCGCCGCGCAGGCGCGCTTTTCTGCGCCAAAACATAAAAGTTCAGCCATGCCGATATCGCTTCGCGTTTGAAACTGGCAGGGGCGAAATTGGCAATGGTGATCGCGCGCAGCCGCGCCTCTGGCCCATCCGTAGCAACCTGCGCCAAAGCCACGCGCACCTCTGCACCATATTGACTAAGGATCGCGCGCATCGCGGCCAGGAAGATCTGCTCTTTGGACCCGAAATAATGATGCGCCAAGGCCGAAGACATCCCCGCCCGACGTGCGATTTGCGCCACCGTCACCTCAAGGGTTCCGGCCTCACCAATGGTTTCGATCGTCGCCTTTACCAAAGCTGCCCGCCGAATAGGCTCTGCCCCAATTTTTGGCATGACTTGCCCCTTTTCTTGGGAAACTGCTTGCATTCTTGGGCTATACTGTTTTTTATTGACTCGTCAATCAAGAAAAAACGCGCCTTGCTGGAGACGAAATTGCCATATCCTTCCTTCGGGATGACATATGCTGGCCCAAGCGCCGGACGGACCCATTGGTCTGCCGCCTTCGGCACCGTTTTCGCACCTGCGCCGTTAAGAAATCACTGCATGCGTGCGAAACCTTGCACGGTGCATAAGACCACATGCCCAAACGGAACGTCGGACTGATCTGCCGCGATCGGACCGGCCCTCCTATACATACGAGGGAACTGTACGAATGGAATGGCTTACCGCCTATAAACTACCCATCGGCGACAGCGCTGAAGCAATCGTCGACTGGCTGAAAACCAATGGCGCCGGCTTTTTCGATTCGCTCGCCAGCGCATTGGATACGCTGATTGATGCTGTCCTTTGGTTGCTGCAATCGCCGCCCCCCATTGTGCTGATCGTAATTTTCGTTGCGCTGACATGGGCGCTGCAAAAAAGTTGGAAGAAATGCCTGATCGTAGCGTTGGGAATGCTGTTCATCCTGAATCAGGATTATTGGGAAGATACGACCGAAACGCTATCGTTGATATTGGTTTCTTGTATCGTCTGCATGGGCATTGGCGTGCCGCTGGGAATCTTGGCCGCCCGCAAACGCTGGGTTTATTCCGGGCTGGAACCGGTGTTGGATCTGATGCAGACCTTACCGACATTTGTCTATCTGATCCCCGCTGTGATCTTCTTTGGTCTGGGTGCTGTGCCGGGCCTGATTGCAACGGTGATTTTCGCACTGCCAGCATCGATCCGCCTGACCTATCTGGGGATTGCCTCCACCCCGACCGCACTGTCAGAGGCGGCAACCGCCTTCGGCGCAACCCCGATGCAGCGGTTGTGGAAGGTTGAATTGCCGTCGGCCTTTCCGCAAATCATGGTCGGGCTGAACCAAACGATCATGCTGTCGCTGTCTATGGTGGTCATCGCAACATTGGTCGGCGCCGGCGGTCTGGGCACCCCGGTTTTGAATGGGTTGAACCGCATGAAACCGGATCTGGGCTTTGAATCCGGGTTTGTGATTGTAGCATTGGCGACTGTGCTGCGCGTCATGCTTGAAGTGCGCAAGGAGTCAACACAATGAGCCAGCCAGCGATTGAATTTGAAAACGTCTCGATTGTGTTCGGGGATGACCCTACATCGGCCCTGCCGATCATGGATCAGGGTCAGTCACGCGCGCAGGTAAAGGCCCAAACAGATCAGGTCTTGGGCGTTCACGACTGTTCTTTGTCCGTTGATGAGGGCGAAATCCTGGTGCTGATGGGCCTGTCCGGCTCTGGCAAATCTACGCTTTTGCGCGGTGTGAATGCGTTGAACCCGGTGTGCCGCGGTGCCGTGTGGGTGAATACGCCCGAGGGCCGCGTCGATGTTACCCATGCTTCAAAGGCGGATCTTTTGCGGGTGCGTCGTCATCATATCGCGATGGTGTTTCAGCAATTTGGCCTGCTGCCTTGGCGCACCGTGCGTGAAAACGTCGGGCTTGGGCTGGAATTGGCTGGAATGTCGAAGCAAGAGCGCCGCGAAAAGGTCGAAGAACAGCTTGCTCTGGTCAGCCTGTCGCAATGGGCCGATGTCCGCGTCGGAGAGCTGTCCGGCGGGATGCAACAGCGCGTTGGTCTGGCCCGCGCCTTTGCCACCGAAGCCCCGATCCTGCTGATGGATGAACCATTTTCAGCGCTTGACCCGCTGATCCGCGCCAAGCTGCAAGATGAGCTTCTGGAACTTCAGCAAAAGCTGAAACGGACGATTATCTTCGTAAGCCACGACCTGGACGAGGCCTTCAAGCTGGGCAACCGTATTGCGCTGATGGAAGGCGGGCGGATCATTCAGGTCGGCAGTGCGCGCGATATTATCGCCAATCCGGTAAATGATTATGTGGCCGATTTCGTCGCGCATATGAACCCGCTGGGCGTGCTGACCGCAACCGATCTGGCCGAACCGGGCAGCGCCGACGGCACGCCACTGCCGCCTAACACACCCGTGCGCGCCGTGATGGAGCAGCTTAAACATGTCCCGGCGGTTGCTCTGACAGACGGGCGCAAGATCACCCGCGAAGGGGTGATTGCCAAGCTGATCGACCCGCGCGGCGAAGCCTGAGACAGATGGCCCACAGCCTTTGAAATACAGGGGCTGTGGGCCATCTTCGGCTTACAGGCCGCCGAAGTGGAACGCTTTGGTTTCCAGATATTCTTCAATACCTTCTTGGGCGCCTTCGCGCCCAAGACCGGAAGATTTCACACCGCCAAACGGGGCCTCGGCATGGCTGACCGCACCGGTGTTCAGCCCGACCAGACCGACCTCCAGTGCCTCGCCAAAGCGGAACGCCCGCGCCATATCCGTGGTGAAGAAATAGGCCGCCAATCCGAACGGTGTGCCATTGGCAATCGACAGCGCCTGTGCCTCGGTTTCAAATTTGAAAATTGGTGCAACCGGGCCAAAGGTTTCCTCGGATGCCAGACGCATCTGCGGCGTCGCCCCGGTTAATACGACCGGATCAGCATAACCATCGGGAAGGTCACGCGGTGCCGTTGCCCTGACGGCGCCTTTGGCCAATGCGTCCTCAACATGCGCGGTAATCTTGGCGATCGCCGCTGCGTTGATCATCGGCCCGATCGCAGCATTTGGATCCAGCCCTGGACCAACATGCAGCGCGTTCACCCTATCCGCCAGCGCAGCAACAAAGGCATCATGAATGCCCGATTGCACCAAAATCCGATTGGCACAGACACATGTCTGCCCGCCATTGCGAAATTTTGACGCCATCGCCCCTTCGACCGCCGCATCCAGATCGGCATCATCAAAGACAATAAACGGGGCATTGCCGCCCAATTCCAACGACATCTTCTTCAACGTCGGCGCGCATTGCTCTGCCAAAAGCGCACCCACACGCGTAGAGCCGGTAAAGGACAGTTTGCGCACCACCGGGCTGGAGGTCAGCGCAGACCCAATCTTTTCTGGGCGCCCGGTCAATATGTTCAACACCCCTTTGGGAATACCCGCGCGTTCGGCCAGAACACCCAGCGCCAAGGCAGAATAGGGCGTAAAATCCGAGGGTTTGATAACCATCGTGCAGCCCGCTGCCAAACCCGGCGCGACCTTTCGCGTGATCATCGCATTGGGAAAATTCCACGGCGTGATAATCGCGCAAACGCCCACCGGCTCTTTCATTGCAAAGATCTTTTTGCCCGGCACCGGGCTTGGAATGATCGCGCCATTAACCCGGCGGGCCTCTTCTGCGAACCAGCGCACGAAAGAGGCACCATATAGGATCTCGCCGCGCGCTTCGGCCAGCGGCTTGCCTTGCTCGGCGGTCAAAATCAGAGCCAGATCGTCCGCGTGATCAAGCATCAGCTGATACCACACCAACAAAATATCCGCCCGCTGCGCATGGGTCAGCGCCTTCCATTCAACCATTGCAACAGCGGCAGCGGTGATCGCGGCCTGCGCCTCATCTGCCGTGCAGTCTGGCATATGGCCCAATGGCGCATTGGTGGCCGGGTTAATTACGGCCATATCGGCGCGCGTAACCCATGTGCCATCGATCAGCGCAGCTTCGCGGAACAGATCGGGATCTTGCAACCGGGTGCGGATATCACCCGGGAATGTGATGTGTTCTGTCATGTCAGGCCTCCAATGCCGCAAGAATGGCTGCAGTAATCTGTGATGTGGAATGGCTGCCCGGGCGGCATCCGATCCCCTGCGCCGTTACACCCTCAATCGCGGTAAGGATGCGCGCCGCGGTCTCGCGTTCGCCCAGATGATCCAACATCATCGCCCCCGACCAAATCGCGGCAATCGGATTGGCCAGCCCCTGGCCCGCAATATCGGGCGCAGATCCGTGCACAGGTTCAAACATCGACGGACCAGAGCAGTCGGGGCAGATATTGGCCGAAGCCGCAAAGCCAAGCCCACCTTGGATGGCCGCGCCAAGGTCGGTCAAAATGTCCCCGAACAAATTAGATGCCACGATCACATCCAGATCCTGCGGTGCCATCACCATCTTTGCGGCCATCGCATCAATATGCATGTGGCTGACCGTCACATCGGGATAGTCCTGTGCGACCAGATCGGTAATCTCATCCCAAAACACCATAGAGTATTTCTGCGCATTGGATTTGGTAACCGAGGTCAGATGCCTACGCCGCGCGCGGGCTTGATCAAAGGCAAAGCGCAAGATCCGCTCAACGCCTTTGCGGGTGAAAATGGCGGTTTCGGTGGCGACCTCATTGTCCTGACCCTGATGCACGCGCCCGCCCGCGCCGGAATATTCGCCCTCGGTATTCTCACGGATACAAAGGATGTCAAAGGCGCCCGCCCGCAGGGGCCCCTCCACCCCCGGCAACAATCGGTGCGGGCGGATATTGGCATATTGGGTAAAGGCCTTGCGGATCGGCAATAACAATCCGTGCAAGGACACGGAATCGGGCACAGTGTTGGGCCAACCCACCGCACCCAGATAAATCGCATCAAAGCCGCGCAACGTTTCGATCCCATCCTGGGGCATCATTGCGCCGTGTTTCAGGTAATAGGCGCAAGACCACGGGAAGGTCGTCGCTTCTAATGAAAACACCCCTTTGGCGGCGGCAGTCAGAACCTCCATTGTGGCGTCGGTCACATCAACGCCAATTCCATCGCCCGGGATCAAGGCAAGCTTATAACAGGTCATCGGTCTCTCCTTGGCGATGCAGCGCCAAAATGATGGGTGAATTACAGGTCGATCAGAACGGATTTCATCCGACGGTTGGCAAGATAGGCTTCACGGCCCAGATCCTTACCCAGACCAGAGGCTTTCCACCCTCCGGTTGGCAAAATATGATCACGCGAACGGCCATAGCGGTTGACCCAAACGGTGCCCGCCTGCAGCCGCTGTGTCAGCCTAAGCGCACGCGACAGATCGCGGGTGAACAACCCGGCCGCCAGCCCATATGTCGCGTGATCGGCAAGCGCCATCGCCTCCTCTTCGGTATCGAAGCTTTGGAAAGTAGCAACGGGTCCAAAGATTTCTTCCGTTACGGCTGGGTTGCCCTGATCCACATCGCCAATCAACGTGGGTCGGTAAAAACTTCCAGGATGGTCAAAGGCTTGCCCGCCACAAAGGATCTGCCCCCCCGCCTTCACACTGGCCTGCACAATGGCATCAATCCGCCCCATCTGCCCCGTCGAAATAATCGGAGAAAACCCAGCCTGCGCCGCCAGCGTATCTGCCGGTTGATAGGTGGCAAATCGCTGCATCAGCTTCTGACACAGCGGTTGTGCAATCTCTTTGGCGACCAAAATCCGCGAACCGGCAACACAAAACTGTCCGGCATTTGGCATAATGCCACGCTCCAGACACTGTGCTGCCAGATCCAGATCCGCATCTGCAAACACGATCATCGGGCTTTTGCCGCCCAATTCCAGCGTCATCGGCTTGATCCCGGTTGCGGCGATATTTTGCATGATGGCAGCCCCGGCCCGGGTAGAACCGGTAAAGGACAGTTTGTCGATGCCCGGATGTCCCGTGATCGCCGTTCCTGTCACAGGGCCGTCCCCAAGCACGACATTGATCAACCCGGCGGGCACGCCGGCCTGCACCGACAATTCTGCCAGATACAGCGTGGACCACGGCGTCATCTCTGACGGTTTCAGCACCACGGCATTTCCTGCAGCCAAGGCCGGGCCCAGCTTCCACCCCGCCATTGAAATTGGAAAATTCCATGGGGTAATCGCCCCCACAACCCCATAGGGTGCATCTGCGATATAGCCAAATTGCTGATCCGCCACCGGGATCAGCGCACCGCCTTCTTTATCCGCGAATTCTGCAAAAAAACGGATCTGCTCCGCGGTGACCATAACATCCCCGGTCAATGCGTGCGACACCGGGCGCGACGAACACACCGCCTCTAATGCAGCAAGGGCCGGGGCCTGCTGTTCGATCAGGTCGGCCCATTTGTGAAGCGCCTTTAGCCGCTCTCGCGGGGCCAACCCGCCCCAGTTTGATGTAGCCAATGCCTTGCGCGCTGCCTGAACCGCCTGGTCCACGATCTGCGCATCTGCCCGCGGAATCGCCCCAATCCGCTGTCCGGTTGACGGTGAGATCACATCGATCGCCGCCGTATCCGTGACATAGCGCCCACCAATAAAATGCCCTTCGGGCAGGGCGGGACATATCGTCGTCATATCAGACATTCACAGGGCCTTTCATTCATGGGGCCTTTCACTCACGGCGTTCGGTTTCGCGGGCGCATGCGCCTCTTGCACAAGCCTAATGCAGATCGCCAAAGCAATCCGCCTTATCCGCTTGGGGCCACAGCACAATCGACTGAGTGCACCCCAAACCCGGCGCAGAAGATTGCGTGCAGCCAATGCGCGTTGCACAACCAGGATCAGAATTTCGATACTTTGCCCCATTGGCTGTCCTTGAACCGCGACAACCGGTATTGCTCGGCAGAGGTGATCGGCGGACGCCCTAAAACAAAATCTGCCATCAGATGCCCAACACCGGGGCCAATCCCAAACCCATGCCCAGACAAGCCCGCCGCCAGGGCCAATCCCGGAAGACCAATATCCGCATCAATCACCGGCACACCATCGGGTGTGCTGTCAATATATCCCGCCCATTGCGCCTGAACCGGGCGATCACGCAAACCGGGCAAAAGGGCACGCGCACGCTCCAGCGTCTGCGCAATCAGCTTGGCACTGGGCCGTGGGTCCAACACGCGCATGCGCTCCATAGGTGTGATCTGATCCAAGGCCCAATGACCGCGGCTGTCAAAGCCCGCACGCCAGGCTTGCGCCCCCCCGACCGATAGCGCCCGCCAGCGTTTCAAAAACATCGGCAGGAATTTCCCAGCCCCGTGCAACATTCCCGGCGTAAGATCCACATGAGAGCGCCCCGAAATCGCCAAAGTATAGGACCCGTCCAACCTGCGCGTGACCGAGACATCCTTGGTATGCAGCGCCGCCGGCACCTGCTCGGCGCCCGGCGCGACCGACAAGATGGAACTGCGCACGCTGGATTGCGGGAAGGAAATTCCAAGCTGATGAAGGAAACTGGCCGCCCATGCCCCACCTGACAGCACAACCTGCCGCGTGCGGATCACACCCGCCTCGGTGACAACGGCACTGACCGTCCCTGCCTCGGTTTCAATGCCCCGCGCGGCGCAATGCTGCACCACGGTGCCACCATGTTTGACAACACCGCGCGCGATCAAAGGCGCGGCCCGCGATGGATCGGCAGTGCCGTCGCTGGGCGACCACACACCGCCGCGCCATGATTGCCCCGTGGCCGAACCGCGTATCGCGGCCTCTTGCGCGGTCAACATGCGGGTATCGACGCCCTCCCCCCGTGCATACCGTCCCCATGTGGCCCAGCCCTCAATCTCTGCTTCGGAATTGGAAAGATATAACAAACCGCAACGACGAAACCCCATATCCGCACCGATATCGCGTGTCATCTCCTCCCACAGGGACAAGCTGCGGGTGGACAGAGGCAATTCTCGTGCATCGCGATTTTGCTGCCGGCACCAGCCCCAGTTTCGGCTGGATTGCTCAGCCCCAACCACGCCTTTTTCCAACAGCACCACGTTCATCCCGGCCCTCGCCAGCCAATAGGCCGCACTGACCCCAACAATCCCCGCCCCGATGATAACGCAATCCGCAGATTGCGGCGGTGTTTTCGCAAATTCAAATTTCAGTAGCGGGGCGGTCATGGCACTCTCCAGTCGTTTCGATCACGCTACCGCCAGCGCGGCAGCCACATCTGCCAAATCACCGCCCATCGCAGCATATCGTGTCGAATGCGGTTGACTTGTCAGCCACGCTGCCTTTGACAGAAGACACCACCCGCGATGGACCCAAAGGACCGCGTCATGACTGCCCGCTATAAGCTCGACCGGATCGACATCAAAATTCTTGTTGAATTGCAACGCAATGGGCGGATCACCAATGTCGAACTGGCTGATCTGGTTGCGCTTTCGCCCTCACCGTGCCTGATGCGGGTAAAAAAGCTACAGCAAGCAGGGTATATCACCGGATATACCGCGCAAATTGATGTCGCGAAACTGGGCGAGACATTGACCGTCTTCACGGAATTCACCCTAAAAAACCATCGCCAGATCGATTTTGCGCGCTTCCAAGAGGCCTTGGAAAAAATTGACAGCTGTGTGGAATGTCATTTGGTGTCGGGCGGCTATGATTATCTGGTCAAATTCGTGACCGCCTCCATCGCCGATTATCAAAACATCCTTGAGGCTTTAATTGACCGAGACGACGTCGGCATCGACAAATATTTCAGCTTTGTCGTAATGAAAACACCCTTCATGAAGACCCAAGTCCCCCTGACACGCTTATTCGCGGATCGGGTCTAGGCACGAACGGGGCAGGCGCAGCCGAACAAAAACAACAAAGCCCCGGGGCAACCCGGGGCTTTTCCGTTAGATCACTTCGTCTTACCGATTGGCAAACCGGGCCACCAATTCGGGATCTTGTTCCAACCCGCTTAACCAGCCGGTATCCAGTTTCGGCACCGAAGACACCAGCAACCGGGAATAGGGATGCGTCGCATCACGGCTCATTTGATGCGCTGGCAGGGCTTCGACCACTTCGCCTTTATACATCACCAAGACATCGTCACAGATGGCTTCTACGGTCGATAAATCATGGCTGATGAACAGATAGCTCAGCTGCAATTCACGCTGTAATTCTTTAAGCAGGTCAATAATCGCGGCCGCCACCACCGTATCCAAAGCTGAAGTGATTTCATCGCATAAAATCAGCACCGGGTCGGCAGCCAGCGCCCGGGCCAGGTTGATCCGCTGTTTTTGCCCCCCTGACAGCTCTGAAGGCAAGCGATGTCGAATCGCCGCTGGCAGACGCACCATATCCAGCAGCTCAATCACCCGTGCCTCACGCGCCCGTCCGGTCATCCCGTGGTAAAATGTCAGAGGCCTCCCAAGGATCGCACCGACCGATTGCGCCGGGTTCAGCGCGGTATCTGCCAACTGAAACACAATCTGCGCCCGTCGCAGCTGCTCCTTTGTACGCTGCGCCAAGGCACCGGGCTGCTCATACCCATCGACCATTACATGGCCCCGATAGGGCGGCAAAATCCCAGAGATCGCGCGTGCCAGTGTCGATTTTCCCGACCCAGACTCCCCGATCACCCCAAGGTTTTTCCCACGCTCCAATGTAAAATTCACATTTTTCAGAATTTTCGCTGCGGGCGCGCTATTCTTCACCGGCCCATAGCCCGCGCATAGATCACTGACCTGCAAAATCGGCGGGAACCGTTCAGATTTGGCAAAGCTGACCGGGACATGCGGGACCGGATCAAACGCCTGCAGCAATTGTTGCGTATAGGGATGACTGGGAGATTTCAGGATCTGTTCTGCCGTGCCGACCTCTTGGATTTCTCCACCTTTCAGCACTACGATCCGGTCAGCAATCTGCGCCACAACAGCCAAATCATGGCTGACATAAACGCCCGCAATCGCACCTTTTTGCATGACCGAGCGAAAGGCGCGCAGAACCTCAATTTGTGTCGTCACATCCAATGCCGTCGTAGGTTCGTCAAAGATAACCAATTTTGGATCCCCAATCAGCGCCATCGCCGCCGAAAGCCGTTGCAGCTGTCCGCCCGACACCTGATGCGGGTAGCGCGATCCAATCGTCTGTGCATCAGGTAGGGCCAGAGCGCGGAACAGCTCAATGGCTTTGTCTTCGGCCTGCGCACGCGGCATCAATTGGTGAATCGCCGCAATCTCAATCACCTGATCCATAATTTTTTGGCTGGGATTGAACGCGGCAGCAGCCGATTGCGGCACATAAGAGACTTCGGTGCCGCGGATTTGCGCACGCTGCCCCTCGGACATCGCGGTCACATCATGATCGCCCAGACGGATCGTGCCGCCATTGATCGCACAGCCTGTCCGCGTGTGCCCCATCAGGGACAGCGCAATCGTGGTTTTTCCCGACCCGCTTTCACCAATCAGGGCCACGATCTCTCCGGGCGCGATATCAAAGCTGACGCCTTTGATGATCTCAATTTTACGACCCGCATCCGAGACAGCGCCGATCTTCAGATCACACACCGATACCAATGGCTTTGTCATAGCTCAGCTCCTGTCACGGATTTTGGTTGGAAGATTGTCGATGAACATATTCACCGAAATTGTCAGCGATGCGATAGCCAGCGATGGAAATACAACCGCAGGCGCACCCAGGCTTAGCCCTTCGATATTCTCACGCACCAGGGCGCCCCAATCGGCATAGGGCGGCTGCACGCCCAACCCCAGAAAGGACAGGCCAGACAATACCAACACGATGAAAACAAACCGCAATCCCAGATCGGCCAAAACCGGCCCAAGGATATTCGGAAAGATTTCACGGGCAATCAGATAGGGCGTGCCCTCGCCGCGTGCGCGGGCCACGGTAACGAAATCCATCGTGTTCACATTCACGGCAAGCGCACGCGCAAACCGATAAGACCCCGGCAGGTAAATCGCAGCCAATGTCATGATCAACACCGGGATAGAGGACCCGATCGCGGCCACGACAACCAAACCAAACAGTAATGAAGGAATACCGTTAAACGCATCCAACAGGCGCGACAAAATCGTATCGAACCATCCGCCGATCACGGCGGCAACCATCCCCAAGATCACACCGGCCGCACAGGCCAAGAACACCGACGCCAGCGCGATGCCCAGTGTATAGCGCGCGCCCATCAAGATCCGCGATAAGATGTCACGCCCCAGATAATCCGTTCCCAGCCAGAATTGATCCGACATCGGCCCGAAATAATCCCAGTCAACGATTTCACCTGGCGGATAGGGCTGCAATGCCGGCCCAAAGATTGCCAAACCCGCCCAAAGCAAGATCACGCCAAGACCAATCCGACCGACCCAGCTAAAACGATACCCGTAGGTTTTTGGCGACACGATCCGCAGCGGGAATGAGAGCGTTTTCAACATCAGCGCAACCTCGGGTTTGATAGAATGGCGACCAGATCCGCCAAGGTGATCAACAACAGATAGCTGACACAGAAAATCATTGCACAAGATTGGATCAATGGCAGATCGCGTGTGGACACGGCATCCAACATCAACTTGGCCACGCCGGGATAATTGAAGATCGTCTCGACGATGATCACGCCGCCCACCAGATAGGACAACGACAAGGCCACCGCATTGGCAATCGGTCCCAGCGCATTGGGCAATGCATGGCGCAGTACCATACGCGACCGCGATGCGCCCTTTAACAAAGCCATCTCCACATAGGGGGTGTTGATCGTTTCGATCACAGCAGCGCGGGTCATGCGGATCATCTGCGCCGACACAACAAAGCCCAAAGTGATCACTGGCATCGCATAGGCGCGTAAAATTGCGGACCAAGAGTCCACATTCACCCCAAAGCTCAGCGCGGGCAACCAATCCAGCCACACGGCAAAAATCAGCACGGATAGGGTGGCCACCATGAATTCTGGCACGGAAATCACCGAAATGGTCAGCATCGATATGATCCGGTCGAAAATGGAATTGCGCCACATCGCGGCACTGATCCCAAGCGTCAGCGCGACCGGCACTGCCAATAGCGTCGTCAACCCCGCAAGCTTTAACGAATTGACCAAACGCCCGCCTATCAGCTCTGCCACAGGCATATTATTGACATACGAGGTGCCAAAATCGCCGCCCAGCAACCCTATCAGCCAGCCGATAAACCGACTAAGCGCGGGTTGATCCAACCCCATCGCATCGCGTAACCCCGCCACCGCCTCGGGTGTGGCCGCCTGACCCAACAGGATTTCGGCAACGTCACCGGGCAGCAATTCGGTCGCGAAAAATACTGCGAAGGACACAACAATCAGCGTAAGCAGGGCAATGCCCAGACGCTGCGCGATAAGGAACCATGGCATGCGCGATAGGATCAATGAACACCTCTGACAGGGTTAGAAAACAGGACTGTGGGCGGGTCCGAACGACCCGCCCAAACCGATATATCAGGCGTTCAACCAGACATATTCTGCAAAGGCATAGCCCATCATGCCGCCCAATGGGTTTGGCCGCAGCCCGCCCAATTTGGCACTGACCGCATCAACATTCGAAATATAGGCCGGGATAATCGTGCCCGCCTCATTCGCGATCATCTCTTGCATATCCCAATACATTGCTGTGCGCTTGTCTTCGTCCAGCGCACCACGGGCTTCGAGCATCATCTTGTCGAACTTGTCGGATTTATAGTGGCTTTCATTCCACGGCGCATCGGAAGAATACAGCAATGAGAACAAGATATCGGGCGTTGGTCGTGGGTTGATATTACCGAAATGCACCGGCGCTTTCAGCCAGTAATTCGACCAATAACCGTCCGATGGCACACGATCCACTGACAGGTTCATCCCAATGTCACGGCCCGCCTGTTGCATCACCGTTGCCATATCAATCGAACTGCCGGCTGCATCCGATGCCACCATCGGGATCTCAGCCCCCAACAGCCCTGCCTTTTCAAAATGGTATTTCGCTTTCTCAGGATCAAAGGCACGTGGCGCAAGGTTTGGGTTGTGATAGCGGTTGGCCGAAGACACCGGTTGATCATTCCCAATTTCAGCAAACCCACGCAGAACGGATTTCTGGATCATCTCACGGTTGATCAGTGATTTCATCCCCTCGACAAAATCAAATTTCGCGCCCGGCTCCATATCCAAACGGATGTTTAAATTGGTGTAATTACCGGAGGTGGAAACCGAGGTGCGCACATGGTCTTGGCCGTCCAACATCCGAACCGAGCGCGGGTTGACCGCCGCCGCCAATTGAATGTCATTGGACAAAAGTGCGTTCACACGGGCATTGTTATCGGTGATAGCGATGAATTCAAAACTGTCCAGATAGGCGCCTTGATCTTTGAAATAGTTCGGATTTTTCACCGCGATTGACCGCACACCGGGTTCAAACACTTCGCAGATGAACGCACCGGTGCCATTGGCCTTGGAGAAATCTGTCGTGCCATCAACAAGGATCATAAAATGATGCAGCGCCAAGATGGTTGGCAAATCCGCATTCGGTGTCTCCAAAACGATTTTCACCGTCAGATCGTCCAGCTTGGAAATCTCGGTCATTTGTTTGGCGATGGAATTGGCCTTTGACCCGACAGACTCATCCAGGTGGCGCTTAAGCGAATAAACAACATCATCTGCATTCAGCGTATGACCGTCATGGAACAGCACGCCCGGCTTCAACGCCACTTCCCACGTCTGCGCATCATCCGAGCTGACACTTTGCGCCAGCTCCATCTGCACCTGCCCATGTTCATCCAGGAATGTCAGGCGGTTATAGAATGCACAGCAGCGGACGTAGTCGGTTGACAGTGATGCCTTGGCCGGGTCCAGCGTATCTGCGGTGGACGAAGACCACCCTGCCGCACGCAGGCTGCCGCCGCTGACCGGCGTGGCTGCCACAGCCGCACCCGCGCGCATAAAGACAGAGCCCCCCGCCACCGCACCCACGCCAGAGGCCATCAGCATTTTCAAAAGATCCCGGCGCGATGCACCGCCGCGGATCATGGTCTCGACCATCGCGTCATCGCGACCTGTCCAATTATTCGGTGTTTTGGTCATTGTCTGTCTCCCGTGTTGGTGAAAAATGCGCCTGGCGGTCTTAAGCCGCCTAAGCGCATGGCATTATTTGGTAAATTCAGCGTCGGCGGCCTCTGCCAGCTCAATCAACGCGTGGAAATGATAGTCGGGCTGGGTGAATTCCTTCGGGGCAATCGTGCCACCGTAACCCGCCTGAGCATGGCGGCGTTGGATCCAGGCATTGGTCATACCCAGGGCGCGCGAAATCCCGATGTCGTGATATTGGCTTTGGGCGGTGTGCAATATATCCGCCTTCGTACCGCCATTGGCCTCGACATAGGCAAAGACCTGTTGGAAATAGTCCGGATTAGGCTTTTCGCATTTCGTATCATCTGTGGTGAACCCCGCCCAAAACGGATTGCCCAGCTTGGCGGCGAATTTGTCGAAGGCCCAGCGCTGCGCATTGGTCATTGCGATCAGCTTGTAATGGGTTTTCAGGCGCGCCATTGCCTCCACACTGTCGGGGAATGGCTTGGCCTCGCCCACGGTTGTGATCATGAACTGCCGATTGTCTTCGGTGTCAGGCAAGCCCAACGCCGCCGCAATGCGCCCATAACAGCGCCCCAAATCATCGGGAAACAGCCCGGCGTCAGGTTCATACCGCGCGTCACGATACACGGCCAATGCGGCCTCACCATCCAGTGCCACCCCGGCTTGGGCTGCAATCGTGGCCAGCCCCTCTTTGATTGCACCTTCAAAATCAATCAACGTGCCGACCACATCAAAACTGACATAGGTAAATGCGGTCAGGGGTTTCACAGCAGTCTTCGTCGCCATTGCGACCGTCCTTTCATCCGGGCCACACCCATGTGCAGCGAAATATTTGGCGGTACTTGGGACCTTGGGGATTGCTCCCTTAGCGCGCCATATCGCCCTTATGTCTGTCAGCTTGACGCCAAAAACGGCTTGCGAAACGCCAAATCTGGCACTGCTACGGCAGATTATTCTTAATTTCAGCCGGCTTTGCGGCATATCTAACCGTGCCCAAAACCCGCCGCGTTTCAGTAGCCGCGCTGTTGGTCGACTTCGCCAGGGATTGGCAGGCCAGATCGGCTTGCAGCCAATACAGCAAGGGCGTGGCGTGCCCCTTCCTCATGATCGGTGGAGGATCCGACATGCGGCGTAATCACCACGCGCGGGTCTGACCACGCCCAATGATCGTTGGGCAAAGGCTCTGGTTCGGTCACATCCAGCATCGCCGCGCCGATCTGCCCGGCATCTAATGCTGTGCGCAATGCCGCCATATCCAGCTGCTTACCCCGGCCCGCGTGGACCAAAAGCGCGCCTTGCGGCAATTGCGCAAAAAATGCCGCATCCATCATCCCCTCGGTTTGGGGGGTCAGTGGCAGCAGGCACACCAGAAGATCGCTTTGGGCCAGAAAGTCGCCAAGTTGATCGGCGCCAAAAACGTTCAACCCATCCACCGGCGTCCCAGAGCGGCTGTATCCCACAACATTGAAACCCATTGCCGACAGGCTGGCTGCCGCCAAACGCCCGATCCGGCCCATACCCATGATCCCAACCCGGCGTTTGCGTGCCAAGGTCACGCCCTTGGCCGACCATTCGCCGCGCCCGGCCTGTTCCAGATATTGCGGCATATCGCGGTGCAACATCAGGCTGGCCATCACGACCCAATCACGCACCATTTCCTCAATTCCTGGTGCGATGGTGCGCGACAGGGTAACACCGGGTGGCATGGCGGGCATCTGATCGACCCCCGCGCCGACGCTGATCACCGCCTGCAAATTCGGATAGACCGTCAGATCGGCCGGTGGCTGCCAACAGGCCAGATGTGTCACCTCGGCAGGATCAGTCACGGCGTCCTCGCCCAGAATGAAACGTTCATTGGCCTGTTCAAAAACACGCGCCCAAACCGCGCCGCGTTCCGCCAAAGACATGAATAATAACGCCATTATGCCAACACCTTGCGCACATCCGCATCTTCCAATGTTAGGTCCAGCACCTTGCGCGTGCGCGCGACGATCTGGTCAATCTCGGCCTGCGTGCAACACAGTGGCGGTGCATAGCCAAAGATCCCCTGCGCAAAGGATCGGATGATCAACCCCTGCTCCCAGGCGCGGTCAAACAGCCGCGTCGCCGGCTGAACCGAGGCCGGAAGCGGGGTCTTTTTCTCCTTATCCGTCACCAATTCAACCGCAGCCAACATACCACGCCCGCGCACATCACCCACCAACGGATGATCGCGCAGTTCATTCAGCCCGTCCATCAACCGCTTGCCCGCCTTCACGCCGTTTTCAAACAATCCGCCCTCATATAGCGACAGCACCTCTATCGCGACGGCCGCCGAAACCGGATGCGCCGAATAGGTAAACCCATGACCCACCGCCTTGGCCCCTGCCCCTTCGGCAATGGTTTCATAGACATGGTCGCGCATGAACACCGCCCCCATCGGCACATAGCCCGAGGTCAGGCCCTTCGCCGTAGTCATCAGGTCAGGCACGATCCCTTCGTCTTCGCAGGCGAAGATCGGGCCCGTGCGGCCAAACCCGGTGATCACCTCATCGGCCACAAATAGGATGTCAAATTCCGCGCAAGTGTCACGCATCGCTTTGATCCAGCCTTTCGGCGGCACCAATACGCCGCCTGAGCCCTGGATCGGCTCCACATAGAAGGCGGCAACACGGTCCTCGCCAATTTGGGCGATCTTGGCGCGCAGCTCAGCGACCGAGGCATCAATGATCGCCTGATCTCCCTGCACGGGGTTGCGATAGGTATAATGCGACGAAATTTTATGCTGCCAATCATAGGGCACGCCGAAACCTTCGTGAAAGCCCGGTAATGCGGTCAGCCCCGCGCCCATTGTGGTCGAGCCATGATACCCCTGCGCGACCGAGATGAACTGATCCCGACCCGGCTGCCCTTTGGAATGCCAATAGTAGCGGATAAAACGGATCGTGCTGTCGACCGCATCCGACCCCCCTAATGAGAAATAGATATGGTTCAGATCCCCCGGCGACCGCTCTGCCAGCGCGGCAGCCAGCTTGATCGGCGCTTCTGCGCCCAGATCGAAATAGCCCGTGGCATAGGGAAGGGTCCGCATTTGCGCGGCCGCGGCTTGCACCACGCTTTCATGACCATATCCGGCATTCACACACCAAAGCCCGGCAAAACCATCCAACAGCTGGCGACCTTCGGCATCTGTCACCGTCGCGCCCTTGGCCGAGGTCAAAACCCGCACGCCGCGCGCCTCGTGCCCTTGGAACGAGGATACCGGATGAATTAAGTGCTGGCGATCCAGCTCAATAAGGGAATTTTGCATCGTCTTCTCCGTCATTCAGCCCAACGCCTGCGCGGCAATGGCATAGGTTGTAAAGGCGCTGACCGGGCGCGGCCTGGCCGAATGGACCATCGTTGTGCCACCGCCCACATAGTCCAGACCCAGCCCCACGGCCTGTTGTTCCATTGCGGCATTGGGTGCCATATCCACGCGCAAAAACTGCCCCGCGCACAGCGTGCCGGCCTGCGCCAACAGCGACAGCGCCACAGTGCAATCGGACGCGACGATTGGCCCGACCACATAGCCCCGGCCAAAGGGGCGCACCAAAGCGAACCCGTTCTGGGCCAGCAAGATCCGGGCATCTTGCGCGATTTGCATCAACAGCCCGTGGCGGTCCATACCGTTGCTGTCGTGATCCATCTGGGCCAGTTTTGCGATATCCGCAGCGGTACCAAGTTCTATGCGATGCGCGGGCGTGCCCGCCTTGGCTATGCCTTGAAACTGCATAACCGTCCCTGTCTTAACGAAGCCAAGCTTTTGATATAACGGCAGCCCGTCGGTGGTTGCACATAGCCGCATCTCACGCGATTGCGCCAAAGCAATCACCTCAGTCATCAGGCGCCGCCCCAAACCGCGCCCGCGCATCTGCTCATCGACAATGATCATGTTCAACGCCGCCACATCCCCAAACAGAGAACAAAGGGCGGTGCCCACCACCTGACCCCGCGATAAGGCGACCACCCCGACAGAGGTGCCCAGCAACAGCTCCCAATCCTGCGGACGGTGCGGCCAGCCCGCAGCCTGGCTCAGCCTGTGCGCCCCCGAAATATGATCAGCGGTAAACGCCACCAGTGACAGCGTCTCGGGGGAGGTCTGTGTGGACGGGGACGGAGGGCGGGAAACATCAGCAGTCATTATTATATCCATTCCGGTTGTGCCCCACGTTAGGCATGACAGCACAGCAGGATCATTTTGTTCGCCTCACCGCGCAGCAGTTTGCGTTGCATCTACGGCAGGTCGAAGCAGGATCTGCCGCGTTAATTCTGCAAATGCGCGCCCAGCGCCAATACCATTTGCGCGGCAGCCTCCAGCTCGGCTAGGGTCAGATATTCCTCGGGCCGATGGGCACGGGCAATATCCCCGGGGCCGCAGATGATCGCAGGCACGCCCGCCTGCTGGAACAACCCCGCCTCGGTGCCATAGCTGACCGCCCCCAAAGGCGCGTTGCACGACAATCGCGCGGTCAGATCAGCCAAAGGATGCGTCGGATCCAGCGCCAGGGCCGGATAGGTCGACAGCCACTGCGCCTGCACTGTCACGCCACATGCCCCCAAAATCGGTGCCATCAGGTCGCGCGGATCCACGCCTGCAATCGCGCGGGCTTCCAGCTGCGCGCAGACCCGGTCGGGGATAATATTGACCGCCTGTCCCCCGCTGACCGTTCCAATCTGCACCGAGGACCATGGCGGCGCAAAACGGTCATCATTTGGCCCGGACATCAGGTCTTGCGCCTGTGCCGCCGCCGCCGACAGGGCCGGCAAAAGCGCATGAATCGCATTCGCCCCCAGATCAGGTCGAGAGCTGTGGCCGGACTGACCGCGCGCCACCAATTGCAGCGCAGCTTTGCCCTTATGCGCCAAGACCGGGACCATGCCCGAGGGCTCTCCGATAATGGCCCCCAATGGCGGGGCGCATAGATCAGGCAGGGCCGATAGCAGATGCGGCACGCCGATACATCCGGCCTCTTCGTCATACGACAGCGCAATATGGATCGGGGCGCGCAGATCCAATGCCGCAAGCCGGGGCGCCATCGCCAGAACTGCGGCCACGAATCCTTTCATATCACATGCGCCGCGCCCGATCAGCCGATCACCGGACTGGCGCAGCACGAACGGATCGGCCTGCCATTCGGGCTCGCCCGCCGGGACCACATCCAAATGGCCGGACAGCACATATCCCGAACGCGCCCCATCCCCAATCGTTGCAAATAGATTAGATCGGTCACCCTCAGGACCTGCAATCACATGACAGGTTATGTCATGACCGGTCAGATATTCGCGGATGAAGTCGACGATATGGCCATTAGGCTGGCCGACCACACTGGCAAACCCTACCAGACGATCTAACATTTGCGCTGCTGTATATGTCTGGGTCATGATCCCCCCCTTTCAGGACGCGATGACAAAGATTTTGCGCAAGGTCTGCAGCGTTTTCCATTGTCCGACAAAGCCCGGCTTCATCACAAAACTATCGCCTGAGACAAAACGATGGGTGGCGCCGCCCTCTTCCGATATCTCGCAAACACCGGACAAGATATGGCAAAATTCAAAGGTATCGCCTTTGATTGACCGTGTGGTGCCTGGTGTTGCCTCCCATATCCCGGTACGAATTTTGCCCCATTGCGCGGCCTGTGCAAGCGCTGTGTCCAGCTCCCATGTTTGAAATTCAGGCGCGCCCGCAATCAGGCGATCTGGCGCGGCAACCGCCGTCACAGGGGGAAAACTGGGCGCGGTATCAACAGGTTTCAGGCAGGTCATCAGGGCGGTTCCTTTGCAATCAAATGATCTGCACCAATCCTTCCCCACCCGGCGCAGTCATCGGCACCGAAGATACTGCCACCACGGCATGCCCTGCTGCCCACCGCGCAGCTTTCGCAATTTCCTGCGCCAAAATCCCCAGATGCGGCAAGCTGTGTCGCCGCTTCGGCGCGACGATGTCCCTGTAACAGACCCACCGGAGACGCAGATGACATTCCGTCCGAAATTTATCACCTTTGACTGCCATGGCACGATGATCCTATTTGATATGGCGGGCGCCGCGCGTCACCATTACGCCGGCCAACTGTCGCCCGCTCAAATGGATAGCTTTATCAAGGATTTTTCGGCCTATCGCCTGGATGAGGTCCTTGGTGCGTGGAAACCCTATGCGCAGATCGTCCATAATGCGCTGGAACGCACCTGCAAACGCAACGGCGTGGCCTTCGATCCTGATGTTGCCATGGATATTTACAACCGTGTCCCAACATGGGGACCACATGCCGATGTGCCAGCCGGTTTGGCCAAGGTCGCGTCTGACATTCCACTGGTCGCCCTGACCAATTCGATGAATGACCAGATCAAACATAATATCGCCAAACTCGGCGCGCCAATCGCCCATGTGCTAACAGCAGAAAGTGCTGGCGCCTACAAACCCCAGATGCGCGCATTTGAGTATATGTTTGATACGCTGGGCTGCGGCCCTGAAGACGTTCTGCATGTCTCATCAAGCTTCCGCTATGACCTGATGACGGCGCATGATCTGGGAATCAAAAATAAGGTCTGGGTCAACCGCGGTCATGAACCTGCCAACCCCTATTACGGCTATACCGAAATTGCCGATATATCTGGTTTGGCAGGCGTGGTCGGGCTGTAACGAACGGAAACTGCGATGCAATATCTTTCCTACTGGCATGACACCGCCCCCGTATTCGACCTTGCGCAAACGCAGCCTGTGTCGGGCACATTTGATGTGGTTGTCATTGGCGCGGGGTTCACCGGTCTGAACGCTGCGCGTAAACTGGCCCGTGACGGCGTGCGCGTCGCAGTCCTAGAGGCGGCGCATATCGGCGCGGGCGGATCGGGGCGCAATGGCGGGCATCTGAACAATGGGATCGCGCATGGCTATGCCGATGCCAAAGCCCATCTGGGCGCCCAGCGCGCATATCAGCTGTATAAAGCCTATGACCGATCAATCGATATGATCGAAGATGTCATCGCCGAAGAAGGGATTGCATGCGATTTCCGCCGCTCTGGCAAGCTCAAGCTGGCGATGAAGCCCGGCCATGTTGCCGGGCTTCGCGCCAATTTTGAACTCATCCACGCAGAGGTTGACTCCGATACGCAGTTCCTAAAGGCCGATGAACTGTCAGGCGAAATCGGGTCCGATACGTTCTACGGCGGCATGTTGTATCGCAAATCCGCGATGATGCATATGGGCCGATATGTGCATGGGCTGGCCTGCGCTGCGGTGCGCCACGGCGCGACCATTTGGGAACAAGCGCCTGTAACGGGGCGCAGCCGCAATGGTATGGGTTGGCGCATCGACACCCCCCGTGGCACCGTGCAAGCGGACCGCGTTATCGTGGCTACCGGCGCCTATTCCTCACAGGTGAAATCGGCCCCCTTGGGGTATTTTCGCCGCCGCATCATCTCGGTCGGGTCATTTATCATTGCCACCCGCCCGTTGACCGATGCCGAAATCGCGGCCGCGGTGCCGGGCAATCGCACCTATGTCACCTCAATGAATATCGGGAATTATTTCCGGCTGTCGCCAGATCGGCGGTTGATTTTCGGCGGGCGGGCGCGGTTTTCTGCAACATCTGATCAACGCTCGGATGCGAAATCCGGTGAGATCCTACGCGCCTCTTTGATACAGATGTTCCCACATCTGGCGAAGGTAGAAATCGACTATTGCTGGGGCGGATTGGTAGGGATGACCAAAGACCGTTTCCCCCGCGCGGGCGAGGCAGATGGCATGATCCATGGCATGGGCTATTCCGGCCATGGGGCACAAATGTCGACCTTGATCGGGCAGGTGCTTGCCGATCTGGCGATGGGTCGCACGGATACAAACCCACTTGCCGATATGGACTGGCCCGCCGTGCCCTTATTCAGCGGCAAGCCCTGGTTCTTGCCGATGGTGGGTCTGTGGTTCGGGCTAAAGGATCGGATTTCCTGACGCAGACGCGAAAAAGATACCAATACCCAAGCCGATGACAGGGGGGATAAACCCCTGTCATCCAACGGCCCATCCCGGCAACCACCTATCCCAAGGATTGTGACGCCAAACCATAAGTTTGCGCCCCCGACATGGCGCGGCGCAACCGGCCAAAGCGCATTTCCGTGACGGTGTCATAGCTGCCCAAACCCGCTGCTGCGAGAAAGGCTGCGAAACGCTCGCTTTGCACCGCAAGGTCAAAGCGCACAAAGCGCCCCTCGCTTTGCTGCAAGAACGGCGCGCACAGCTGCATCGCCAAAGCGTCATCATCGGCCACCAGCGGCCCGATCACCTGCCCTTTGCCAAATTGCCGCAGCATTGCAAAGCCACAGATCACCCCGTCACGTTCGGCCACCACACATTCAGAAAGCGCGATCAACCGGTCCAGCAGACCCGTGCGTGCGGCACCATAGGCCCCCAGATCCAACCCATGTATCGCAGCGCGATCTGCCGCTTGCATGGGGCGCACGACCACATTTTCAGCCGCGGTTGGCGGGCGTATCGGTCGCACAAGTCCCTGATGCTGCCACACCCGGCCAACCGGCACGAAACCCGCGCTTTCATACAGACGATAGCCAGAGCGCGTCGCGCTCAGCCGCATGTCTTTGCCCAGATTGTCTTGCATCACGCGGCGCAGCAACCGGCTACCCGAGCCATAGCTTTGCAATCGCGGCGTCGTGACCATCATTCCCAGCATGGCAAAATCATCACCATGGGGGAATTGCATCACGGAACTCAGCGGGCGATTAATCTCATCCAGCGCCACAAACCCTCGTCCCTGTTCGACGATCAGCTCCAGATCATGCACCCGATGCGGCCAGAACACGCTGACGGTCAGCTCGTGCAACAAGGCGACCTTGGACGCGTCGACCGGTTCGATCCGCGCCTTGTAGCTATCCACCTGCAACCAATCGCTATGGGTGGCAGGGGCTTCGCGGTTCATAAAGGCATCGTGGCGGGCCAGCGCCTCTGACGGCATCGTCTGTTCATAATGGCTTGCGCCGCCCGCGCTGCTGTGCGCCTTACCGCCCTGCATATTCGACATCATTTCATTGCCTTTGTCATCCGTCACCGCAGGTCGCACCTGGGCCTTGCCTGCCCCCACTATGCATCACCGGCCAAGGTTATTTCTACCGTATCTGCCCCTGATGCAGTGGTTTGTGCCGTTCCCAGTCCCCGGGCTATAGCACTAAAGTCCCCCAATACGCGACCAAGCGCCGCAATTTTTGATGCAATCTTGGCTTGCCCCACATAAGGCGCGCCCCTAAACGGGAAGAGAATTCCAAAGGGGGACCTATGGCCCGCAGACCGCAATCGCAGTTGGAAGACCGACCCACGACGAAAAAAATCGGGGCGCTACGAGGGTTGGCGCCTTTTGTGGCCCCCTATAAAGGGCTGGCCATTGCCGCGATCATGGCGCTTGTGCTGACCGCGTCCATCTCATTGATCTTGCCGCTGGCAGTGCGCCGTGTGGTCGATGGGTTCCAACAAGGGGCCGAATTGCTGGACCAATATTTTGGCGCAGCTTTGGTGATTACCGCGCTTTTGGCGGTTGGAACGGGCGCGCGCTATGCGCTGGTGACACGCTTCGGAGAACGTGTGGTGGCCGATATCCGCAAGGCAGTTTTTGACCGTGTCATCGCGATGTCCCCTGCCTTTTACGAGAAAATCCTGACCGGCGAAATCATCTCACGCATCACCACGGACACAACCTTGATCCTATCGGTGATCGGGTCATCCGTATCGGTGGCACTGCGCAATATGCTGATCTTCCTAGGCGGATTGGCGATGTTGCTGTTCACCTCTGCCAAATTGACGGGGCTGGTGCTACTGATCGTGCCTGCGGTTATCGTCCCGATTGTTGTTTTGGGGCGGCGCTTGCGGGGGCTGTCGCGCGAAAACCAGGATTGGATTGCCTCTTCCTCTGGCTCTGCCTCCGAAGCATTGCTTTCGGCGCAGACCATTCAGGCCTTCACCCATGAACACCCCACACAGGCGCGCTTCTCTGACGTGACCGAGAAAAGCTTTGACGCGGCGCGCCGCCGGATCACAACCCGCGCGATCATGACCGTGATCGTGATCTTTTTGATCTTTTCTGGTGTGGTTGGCGTGTTGTGGGTAGGCGCGCGCGATGTTCGCATGGGTATGATGTCCGTCGGAGAGCTGGTGCAATTCGTCATCTACGCGGTAATGGTTGCGGGCTCTGTCGGGGCGCTGTCAGAAATCTGGGGGGAACTGCAACGGGCCGCAGGCGCCACCGAACGTCTGGTGGAACTTCTACAAACCGAAGATACGGTGACAGACCCCGCGCATCCGATGCCACTGCCAAATCCTGCCCTTGGCGCGATCACATTTGAGGATGTGACATTCCACTATCCGTCGCGGCCGCAGACCTCGGCATTGAACCATGTGTCATTGGATATTGCCGCCGGCGAAACCGTGGCGATTGTTGGCCCGTCAGGCTCTGGCAAAACCACGATCATCCAGATGATTCAGCGGTTTTGGGATCCTGAAACCGGCCGCGTGTTGATTGACGGTCTGGATCTGAAGGCAATGGCCCGTGCCGATTTCCGCAAGGCCGTCGCGTTGGTGCCACAAGATCCGGTGATTTTCGCAGCCTCAGCCCGCGACAACATCCGCTTTGGCCGTCCCGGCGCCACAGATGCCGACGTCGAGGCCGCGGCCCGCGCCGCCCATGCGTGGGATTTCTTGAATGCCCTGCCCGATGGTATGGACAGCTATGTCGGGGAACGCGGTGTGATGTTATCTGGCGGGCAAAAGCAACGTGTGGCAATCGCGCGCGCGATTTTGCGCGACGCTCCGATCCTGTTGCTGGATGAGGCGACCTCGGCGCTTGATGCGGCCTCGGAACAGGCGGTGCAGGCGGCGGTAGATCAACTGTCGCGCAACCGCACAACGATCATCGTCGCGCATCGTCTGGCAACGGTGAAAAAAGCAGACCGGATCATTGTATTAGAAGATGGGCGCATTGCCGCACAGGGCAGCCATGACCAATTGGTGGCCCAAGGCGGACTTTATGCCGAATTGGCCAAGCTGCAATTCACCGATGGCAGCATTTGATATCTGATCTGGGCTGTCACCTGCCATAGCGGGTGACAGCCTGTTTCATCGTCCAAGCCTTCCTTCCGGACCACCGCGACGTTACAATGAGATCCGATATAGGGCGAACCCGTCTTCGGCATCACCTGCATCGCTGATCTGCACCCCCGCAACATCGCCGATAAAATCCCGCCCCGCCGGGCCAGACGCAAATGTGACGCTGGTATCTGGCAATGGCCGGAACCGCCAATTGCCATCTGCCGATGGGTTGATCGTGCCTTGATCTTGGATAAATCGCACGATGATGTCGCGATTGGTGTCAGGTCCTTCAAAGACAATCTTGGAACTGTCGATACCGGGGAAGTGACCACCGCCCCCCGCCCGGTAATTATTTGATGCCACGATGAACTCCTGATCGGGGTTAATCGGTTTGCCCTGATACATCAAATCCACGATCCGGGCGCCGTCGCTGATGATCTGGCCGTCATTATCATATTTCGCGCTCTGGCTAAGATCGATCTGATAGGTCACGCCATCAATCACATCAAAATTATACGATGGAAAATCCGGATTTAGTAGCGGCGCATCCTGTGCGCCTGGCGTGATCTGATTGAACGCCCCTGCCGAGCGCTCCAACCATTCACGCACCGTCGCCCCGGTAACTTTTACCGCGCGGAATGTATTTGGGTACAGATACAGATCCGCGACGTTTTTGATGGCAACCGGGCCGGTGTCCACATTGGTGTAATAGTCCGGACCACCGCGGCCACCGCATTTAAAAGGTGCGGCAGCCGACAGGATTGGCAGATCTGCAAAGGCGGTTTCCTTCAACATCTGAGCGGCATACCACGATTGCGCCTGTGACACGATTTGCACCGAAGGATCATCCGCAACCAATGCGAAATAGCTGTAAAGTGGGGCCGAAGTTTCGCCCACCGCCTCGCGCACATAGGCCAAGGTTGCGGCGTGATCGGCGGCAATCGCATCCACCACGGCAGCTGTGCTATCGACGATAGGAACTGCCTTACGGTCAATGCGGTCATAAATCGGGCGCGCTTCGCTGGTGTGGCGCGTAATTGTCCAGCCCTGAGCGCGCTTTTCCAGCATCAGGTCGATCAACCCCATATGCGACCCCCAGAACCCGGCCATAACGGCAGGCTTACCCATCAGCGTGCCGGCCTTGGCGTCCACGCCTTCGATATCAGCATAGTCGGGGCCGGGCAGAACCCGGTGATGATGCCCGGTCAGCACCACGTCGATCCCGTCAACCCCGGCGACATGCAGCGCCGCGTTCTCCATGCCCGGTGTATATTCAGCGCCATCAATCCCGGTATGGGCCAGGGCAATGATCAGATCCGCCCCTTCGGATTTCATCTTCGGAACATAGGCCTGCGCGGCTTCCACGATGTCGCGGGTGACGACCTTACCGGCCAGATGCGCCTCGTCCCATTGCACAATCTGCGGCGGCACAAAGCCAATATAGCCGATCTTGAGCAAATGCTCTGTGCCAGCGCCATCCAGCAGCGTCTTTTCCACAATCAAATAGGGCGCGATCAACGTGTCATCGTCCAACGGATCCGCGCCCAGCGCGTTGCCTTTCACCACATTGGCATTGACGAATGGGAAATTCGCCCCTTTCAACGAGGCCTGAAGAAAGTCCAAACCATAGTTGAATTCGTGATTGCCCAATGTCGCGCAATCATAGCCTAACAGGTTCATCGCCCGAAACATCGGATGCGCGTCGCTTTCAACACCCTTTTGCAGCGCGATGTAATCGCCCAGCGGATTGCCCTGTAGCAGGTCACCATTGTCCAACAGGATGGCGTTTCCAGCTTGGGCGCGAATATCTGCGATCAAGGTCGCCGTGCGCGCAAGGCCTTGCGTGTCATCCGGGCGGTCGCCGTAATAATCATAGGGATCAATCGCAACATGCAGATCCGTGGTTTCAATCAGTCGCAGATGAATCTGCCCGGCGCTGGCATGCGCTTTGAACGGATGTGCCGCCACCAACCCGACAGCCGCCGACGCATTCAAAAAGAAACGCCGTGACATTTTCATGCCCTGATCTGATCGCCCCATCATATTTTCTTCCTTTGCTCTTGATGCCTGATGCATCGCCTGTCACGCCATAGCCCGTCACGCATGGAACTGTTTCGCACAATGGCGACAGCCGCATGGCGCAGCGCAAGGCAACGCGGCGTCAGCGCCATCACGAAACCGCGACCTGCCATTTTACCGGGCAGTCAGATTTTCTGCGCCACCTGAAAACCAACACCCCACACCATGCCAGTTTGTTGATTTCTCGTGCAGACACAGATCCCCACTGCCAAGACGCCCAAAATACAGGCAATCAAACATTCCAGATAGAATTCGGTGATTAATCGTTTAATTCGTCATTGACGGCATAAAAATGCGCAGGTTAATCGTTTCACCATCAAGGAGTGTCACATGGCCAGTTTGCAAAAAATCGCCAATGACATGGGTGTGTCCATTGCCACCGTGTCAAATGCGCTGACGGGAAAGGGCCGCGTCTCGCAAGAGCTGGTGACACGTATCCGCGCGCATGCGGCTGCCCTTGGCTACCGTCCCAGCACGGCCGCGCGTGCCTTGAAATCCGGTCAAAGCGGTATTTTGGGGTTGGTAATGCCTGATCTGACCAATCCGCTGTTTCCGCGCATCGCGCAAAACCTGTCCATCGCCGCCGAGGCAAGGGGCTTGGGCATTTTGATCGGGGATTCTCGCGGGGATGCCGATAGGCAAGATGAAGCGATCTCTCGTTTGGTGGATCGCGGTGTGGATGGCGTGATGATCGTGCCGCAAAAAGGCACATCCCCGGCTGCGCCAAGCATACCAACCATTATTATCAACACCGCCTCTGACCCGCGCACCACGGTTTCGGCCGATCATATCGGCGGCGGGCGCCAGCTGGGCGCGCATATCGCAGCCCTTGGCCACCGTCAGGCGATTTTGCTGGGCGGGGATGCCGTATCAGATGTGCAGCGTGATCGTATTCGTGGCATGATTGATGGGCTGGGCAATACGATCTGTCCACATATCGCATGGGGCGAGGCAGGCATCGCCACCCTGCCCGCGCTTGTGGCCAAAGGCGCGACGGCTGTTTTGGCCACCTCTGATCTTCTCGCGCTGAGCGCGCATTCGTGCCTGACACGCGCGGGGCTGTCTGTGCCGGGCGATGTCAGCCTATCTGGTTTTGACGATTTGCCCCTGGGCCTGGCGATGTATCCGGCACTGACCACCGTCGCCCAAGATGTCGCAACCATTGCCGAACATGCGCTGAATGTGCTGACCAAGATGATCGCCCAACACGAGCTGCCGCCGCATGGTCTCTCTGTGCCCATGCAATTGATCGAGCGCCAGTCCACGGCGCCTCCGGGCAATTCACTCTTACGCTGACTGATAAAAAACGACCCAACAAGGAGCTGAACGATGAAATCCACCCTTTCCATTCTGGCCGTAAGCTGCGCTATGGGCTCTGCCGCGATGGCAGCGGATAGAACGCTGACCATCTCGGTTTATTCCTTTGCACAAGATGAATATAAAGAAGCGCTGTATGACCCGTTTGAGGCAATCTGCGGCTGCGATGTCGTCGTTGAAACCGGCAATAGCGTTGAAAGAATGGCAAAGATTGAAGCCAATGCCGCTGATCCGGTGATCGACATGGCCGTGATTTCAACGCAAGACGCGCTGACATTGGCCCGTAAGGATCTGATCGCGCCGTTGGACCCGGCCAAGCTGACAAATTTTGACAAGCTGTATGACACAGCCAAAGACCCGATCGGCGATCACATGGCGGTTGGCTACACCTATTACGCGAGCTCGATCGTCTATCGCTCCGACTTGGTGGAAATTGACAGCTGGGGCGATCTGCTGGGTGAGGAACTGGCTGGTCAGGTTGCGCTGCCCAATATCACCGGGACCCAAGGCCCGCTGACCGTGATGATGCTGGGCAAAGCCCTCGACGCGGGCACCGATCTTGCCCCCGTCATCACCGAAATCGGCGCACATGCCGATGATATCGTTACATTCTACTCTCGCTCATCCGAGCTGGTGCAGCTGATGAACCAAGAAGAAGTCATCGCCGCACCCGTTGGCCGGTTCGCTTGGGGCAGTTTTGAAAAATCATCGCTGCCCTTCGCATGGGCCACCCCCAAAGAGGGCCAGGCCGGCGGTATGAATGTCATGGTGATGACCAAGAACAACGGCAATGAAGATCTGGCCTATCAGTTCATGGATTACTGGCTGTCCACCGAGGTTCAGACCAAGGTTGCACAGATGCTGGTCGACAGCCCCGCCAATAAGGACGTGGTTGTCAGCGATGAGATTGCAAAAAACCTGACATACGGCGCCGATGTCATCAACGCGCTCAATATCATGCCCGCAGCCGAGATTGTCGATAACCGCGCCGCATGGGTCGAACAATGGAACACCGAGGTGATCCAGTAACAGCGACAACCTTTGGCGCGTTCGGGGGCTGGTGTCCCGCCCCCCCAGAACGCGCCAGATGTGCCTTTTATCCGATCCCAAACGGGGGCTTTCACTATGTTCCGCAATAGGCGCGAAGGGCTAGCGCTGGCGCTGCCCGCTGCGATTTTCTCAACGCTTTTGTTCCTTGTCCCTGTCGCAATCCTACTGTCAGAAGCCTTCCGCTCTGACACCGGGTTTTCGCTGCAAGGCTATGTTGATTTCTTCGCCTCTCCGCTCAATCGCAGTGTCTTTTTGCGCACGTTGAAACTGGGCGTCCTGGTTGCAGGCTCGGCCGCGATCATTGGCTATGCAGCTGCTTTTTGCATTGTGAACCTGCCAGGAAAAGCACGCGGCACGGTGTTTGGTATGGTGGTCTTACCATTGATGATTTCACCCGTGGCGCGCACCTATGCGTGGATCGTAATTCTGGGCCGCACTGGGATCGTCAATGATGCCATCGTGGGGCTTGGGCTATCTGCCTCTCCGATCCGGTTGCTTTTCACCGAAACCGCCGTGTTCCTTGGTCTGTTGCAACTGTTTCTGCCGTTGATGATCATCAGCCTTGTCTCTGCGATGGAAAACATCCCCCGCGATGTCATCCCTGCGGCGCGGGTTTTGGGCGCAAGCTGGCTGAACGTGTTTTTCAAAGTGATCTTACCGCTGACCAAAGAGGGGCTGGTGATTGGCGGCACCCTTGTCTTCACAGGCGCGTTGACCGCCTATATCACCCCGGCGATCCTTGGCGGGTCCAAAGTGCTGATGCTGGAAACCTTGCTGTATCAGAAGGTAAATGTTTCCAATGATTTCGTCTCGGCCAGTGTCATCGCTATGATCCTGATCGCAATGTCATTCGCCGCCAATCTGGTGTTGAAACGCATCGCCACGGCCCGGAGCTAACATCATGCGACATTTTGCAAATTGGGGCATCCTGGGCCTGACCTTGATCTTCTTGATCGGCCCGTTTGTCATCATCATTCTGGCCGGGGCCTCTGCCGGGCCGAACCTGGCCTTCCCGCCCGAAGGCCTGTCGTTGAAATGGTATGCCAAGGTCTTCACCATCGAAAGCTTCCGCGCCAGTTTTGTGCTGTCGATGGCGCTGGCGGTCTTTGGCACAATCACCGCGCTGGTGTTGGGTATTCCCGCCGCCTATGCACTTAATCGGTATGACCTGCCCGGGGCAGAAACGATCCGCACCATCGTGGCCGCCCCGATCATCGTGCCCGGCATCATCGTCGGCCTAGCCCTGCTGCGCTATGTCGTGGTGCCGATGAATGTGACCGTAACCGTGGCGCTGTTCATGGCACATACCGCGCTGGTGCTGCCCTATGCAGTGCGTGTTGTGTCCTCCTCTATGCATAACCTGCGGGCCGATATGGAAGAGGCGGCGGTGTTGCTGGGCTGTAGCCGAATGCAGGCCTTTACCAAGGTCGTGCTGCCCAATATCCGCGGCGGAGTTCTGGCCGCCTTTATCCTTGGGTTTGTAACCTCGTTCAATCAGGTGCCTGTGTCGCTGTTCCTATCGGGGCCAGGCGTGCGCACCCTGCCAATTGATATGCTGGCCTATATGGAGATCACCTTCGATCCCTCTATTGCCGCGCTTTCGGCGCTTCTGGCCTTTATGTCGCTCGCTATTGTTTTTGTCGCTGAACGCCTGTTGGGATTTTCTCGTTATGTCTGACACCTTTGTGCAACTTACTGATCTGACGCTGACATATGGCAAAAACATCGCGGTGCCTGCGTTGAACCTGTCGATCCGGGAAGGGGAGCTAATCGCGCTTTTGGGTCCGTCGGGCTGCGGCAAAACCACCACGATGCGCGCCATTGCCGGGCTGTTGGCACCCGCCTCTGGCAGCATTCATATCGATGGGCGCGATGTCACTCGCCTTGCCGCCAATAAACGCGGCATCGGGCTGGTGTTCCAATCCTATGCATTGTTTCCGCATCTGAACGCGTTTGAAAATGTGGCTTTTGGGCTGCGGTTGCAAAAATTGCCCGAAGCGGAGATCAAATCGCGCACGGAACAGGGCATGGCAACCGTCGGACTGTCCGGGTTTGAGGGCCGCAAACCTGCCGAGATGTCGGGCGGACAACAACAGCGTCTGGCCTTAGCCAGATCCCTGGTGATGCGCCCCAAAGTGCTGTTGCTTGATGAGCCATTGTCGAACCTTGATGCGCGGCTGCGGTTGGAAATGCGCACCGAATTGCAGCGCGTTCAAAAAGAAACCGGCGTGACGATGGTCTTTGTCACCCATGATCAGGCCGAAGCCCTGGCGCTCGCGGATCGGATTGTTTTGATGCAGCAAGGAAAAATCGAGCAGCTTGGCACACCCGCGCAGCTATATGCTCAGCCTGAAACCGCCTTCGCCGCCGAATTCATGGGGTTTGAGAATATCTTCAAAGTGGCCGGCGATAGCGTACAAAATGATCATGGCAGCCTGCCGCTGGGCTATCGCCCGGACAGTGCGATACTGGCGTGGCGCCCAGATGGCGTGAGAGTGGGCCAAGGGCCGCATCAAGGCCGGGTGACCGCATGCAGTTTCGCCGGTGGACATCGGGAATATGTCATCGACAGCGCGCTTGGTCCGGTGAAAGCCAATGCTGATATCGCCCTGCCCGAAGCGCAGATCGGCGACAGCCTTTCATTTGATTTGCCCCAGGCAACTGCACGGCCGCTGCGCGCATGAGCCTGTGGGTCGATACAGACTACGGGTTTGACGATCTGTGGGCGCTGCTGTTGCTGCGCCATGCAAAATGCGCGGTTGCTGGAATTTCTTTGGTGGCGGGCAATGCGACGTTGGATCGGGTGATTGCCAATGCACAGGGCGCGGCGTTGGCCTATGGCATTGACGCGCCGCTTTATGCGGGTGCGGCCACACCACTTCGCCGGGATCAAGAGACCGCAGAACGGATCCTTGGGCCACAAGGGATGACCAGCCGTGGCCGTTTTTTGCCCCGGTCCAACGACGCGCCCCCCCCCCGTGATGGGGTGGCGGCATTGGCGCAATGGTTGATGGCCCCGACCGCCACACGTCAGGTGCTTGCGTTAGGCCCCCTGACGAATATCGCGCTTTTGGTGCAACGCTTTCCACAAGCCGCTGCCCGGATCACACGTCTGGTATGGATGGGGGGCAGTAACGGGCCGGGCAATCACTCGGCCATGGCGGAGTTCAACGCGCTGGCCGACCCAGAGGCGCTGGATCAGGTCGTGCGCGCGGCGGTGCCCTTGGATATCGTAGACCTCAGCTTTTGCAGGCAGGTGCGCTTTGGACCGGCCGATATGCCCATATGCGATCCGCTGACCGCCGATCTTCTGGGGGGGTATTTGGATATTGGTCTGTCACGCGGGCGCGATGGCATGGCGATCTATGATCCGCTTGCCGCGCTGGCGATCACCGCGCCGCAGCTGATGCGGTTTGAACGTTACCGGATGAAGGTTTCGCTGCGCGTCGATGACAGCTACGGCGCGACAACATTCCTCGCCGATCCTGCAGGCCCTGTGCGGCTTGCAACCCTGCCCTCGCCCATATGCGCGCGCAGCTGTCTGGACGCCCTAAGAACGGAAAAACACCATGGCCTTTCCCACTGACATGAACGATCCGGCCCTGCGCGCACATGCGGTCAAAGCCGCCCGAGGCCAGGCCGAATTCGACCTGTTGGTACGAAATGCGCAGATAATGGATATGGTAACGGGCCGGCTGCGTGCCGTGGATATCGGCGTGGTTGGTCCGCTGATTGCCAGCGTTCACCCGCATGACCCCATGCGCAAAGCCGCACAAGAGGTTGATGCATTGGGGGAAACCGTCGTTCCAGGGCTGATCGACACCCATATGCATGTCGAAAGTTCAATGGTCACAGCGGCGCAATATGCTGCCGCCGTTGTGCCGCGTGGCGTGACCACGGCCATGTGGGATCCACATGAACTGGCCAATGTCGCAGGTGAAGCCGGCATGGCCTATGCCTGTGATGTTGCTCAGGATCTGCCGCTACGGTTGCTGCCATTGGTGCCAACCTGTGTGCCCTCTGCCCCCGGATATGAGGCCAGCGGGGGTAATTTCACTGCCCAAACCGTGGCCAAATGGCTGGCCCGCGATGATACCTATGGCGCAGCCGAGCTGATGACCATGCAACCGCTTCTGGATGGCAATCCCCGTGTAACCGGAATTGTCACCGCAGGGCTGACGAGCGGCAAGCGCGTCTGCGGCCATGGTCGGGGTCTTACAGGCGGCGATCTTGCCGCGTTCGCAGCCGCCGGGGTCGAAACTGATCATGAACTGACCAGCGCAGACGATCTTCTGGCTAAGCTGGAAGCCGGATTTACGATTGAGCTTCGCGGATCCCACGCGCATTTGCTGCCTGAATTTTGCCGCGCAATATCGGATCTGGGCGCGCTGCCGCAGACTGTGACGCTTTGCACCGATGATGTATTCCCCGATGATTTGCTAAACGATGGCGGGCTGGATGCGGTGGTGCGCAAGCTGATCACCTGTGGCCTCCCCCCCCTTTGGGCCTATCGCGCGGCAACGTTCAACGCAGCCAACCGGATCGGGCGGCCTGATCTGGGACTGATCGCGCCGGGGCGGCGTGCAGATATGGTTATCTTGTCGGATCTGGAGAATGTGCAAGCCCGCGTTGTAATCACGAACGGCCAAATCACCGCCACAGATGGCACGCTGTGCCAAACGCCTGTCGCCAAACCCGTCCCGCTTGCGTTGTGCGATACGATGCGTCTTGCGCTCCTGTCCCCGCATGATTTTCAGGTGCCGGCCACCGGCGCATCGGCGCGTATCGCCACCTTGTCGAAACCCCGCTTCCCCGAATGGGGACAGCGCGACGTCGCGGTGCACAATGGCGTGCTATGCCTACCCAACGATATGATCCGCATGGCGGTGATCAATCGGCACGGTGCCAACACGCCTGCACGCGTTGCCTTTTTGGAAAATTGGGGCCAATGGCGCGGCGCATTTGCCAGTAGCATTTCACATGATAGCCACAACCTGACGGTTTTCGGCCGAGATCCCTCTGACATGGCCGCCGCAGCCAATGCCGTGCGCCAGGCAGGCGGCGGCGTGGCCGTGGCGACCCAAGGACAGGTTATCGCCTGCCTGCCATTGCCCCTTGCCGGGTTGATCAGTGATGCACCACTGGATCAAATTGCCGGTGACTTCGCAGCCCTGCGCAGCGCCTTGGATGCGTTGGTCGACTGGCAACCGCCCTATCTGGTGTTCAAGGCGCTGTTTGGGGCGTCATTGGTATGCAATGCCGGGCCGCGGCTCAGCGATGTCGGGTTGGTCGATGTGTTTGGTCAGACTGTTCTGGACAGCTGCATTATCGCGCCATAGCATCCTATAACCGGCACCACTGACCCTACCAAAACGAAAAACCCCGCTCCGTTTCCGGCGCGGGGTTCTTGATAGTCTTACGTCAAGGACGATTATGCTGCAGCTTTCGCCTGTGCAACAATCGCGTTGAACGCTTCGGGCTCATGCACGGCCAGATCTGCAAGAACCTTACGGTCCACTTCGATACCGGCTTTGGTGAGCAGGTTGATGAACTTCGAATAGCTCAATTCGGCATCGACATTGCGCACTGCAGCGTTGATACGCTGGATCCACAGCGAGCGGAAATTACGCTTACGCTGTTTACGGTCGCGGGTCGCATATTGGTTCGCTTTGTCGACAGCCTGAGTGGCTGTGCGGAAGTTGCGCGAACGCGAGCTGTAGTAACCTTTGGCGGCCTTAAGAATTTTCTTATGGCGGGCGTGGGTGACTTTACCTGATTTAACGCGTGACATAGTTCAGTCTCCCCGATCAGCGGTTATACGGCATGTATTTTTTGACGATCTTCTCGTCGGCATCGCACAGCACCATGGTGCCAGCAGTGTCGCGAATGAATTTCGTCGAACGTTTGATCATGCCGTGGCGTTTGCCAGCGTGACCGACTTTGACCTTGCCACTCGCGGTAAATTTGAACCGCTTTTTGGCTGCGGATTTTGTCTTCATCTTGGGCATTTCCGTCTCCTTTGCAGGGGGTTTACGCGCGACTCGGCATGCCACTGAGGCCGGCCGCACGGGCTTAGAGCGCGGCTTCTAGGAAGGATTGCGCCTTATGGCAAGGGAAAAACGCGCGGTCATGGCAGAATTGATGTCCACCGTGGTCAATTCAGAAAATTCGCCAGCACACGCGCAAAGACTTCGGGCACCTGCTGTGCCGAATAGCCGCCGGGTTTGGACATCACGGCCATCAAGATCATGCCACCGCCGACCATCACCGCAATTGCCGCTGCGCGCGGAGGGCGGCTGTCCGAAAACGCCGAAATGACAGCTGGAATCGCGAAAGCCGCGACGATCAGGCCAAATACCAGAAACAGGTCACTATCCATCTTCACGTCCGAAATATGATCCTATGAACAAAGAATACTACGATTAACCTTTGAGTTACCACTGCAATCCGTTGGCAGATCCGCGCAAATTGCCCAAGGGTGCGCAACACCGGAACATTGCGGCGATTTTGGCAAAACATTAACCCAACCATGGTTGGATGCCCAAAATTTAAGGAGCATAATACCATGGCCGCCACCCTGCATCGAAATGAGCCCGTCTTGCCTAACTGGGTGGTCTGGGGGCTTGGCCCGGGGGCAATCGTAACGGTCATCGGCCTTTTCTATCTGGTATGGAACAATCAATTCGCCGCCCCGGCCGCCTATCTGTTCAACACCCCAACACAAGAGGTCGAAGCAGGCTACTGCCTTGCCGCGTTTCAGCAGGTGCAAACCGGTGTGTCCGGCGCAGGTAATTTTATCTCGGAGGGGCAACAATTTTGGATCAAACGATTGGGCAGCTTTGACAGCGACTTTTCTAAATCCGCTGTTTCTGGCCGTGCCGCACTTGGCCGTGATTTGCAAAAAATCCAGGGGCGAGAGCGCGAGTGGATCCGCGAGGTCGTGGTGCAATGCGGCGATAAATCACTAAATTACGGTGCGAAATATTCCAGCTTCGACTAGGCCACTCCCACTTTCACGGCGGCACCCATCGGCGTAAATGCGTCGCCTGCCCGCCTGCGGCACGCACACGCATTGCGCATGCATGGCACATATTAATCACCCTAAAGTTTTATTTCCTTGCGCCACCATAGGCTTAGCAATGAATTGCCTTAAAAATATCATTCTCTGCTATATTTAGAATTTTACACGTCAAATTCCTGCCCAAATCCGCCCGGATAACCGTGAACGAAATAGGTATCTTGGGAAGAGTTGGCACATGTCGAATACATCCGCGCTCAATATCATCAATCTGCAGGTTGTCGCTGAAGATCAGATGACGGCGGATAAAGCCGATGGCAGCTATGCCGCCAATGTCGCCTCTGACGCGAAATACTATTTCTGGCAAAGCAGCCTGCAGACGATTCCGATTGGGATGGATGGCAATCCCGAACAATTCGCAGCCAAGATCAGCGAAGCGTTGCCCGGCGTGAATACCCTGCGCCTGCCCTTTAATGAATTCAGCTTTAATGCCGATGGCACCCTGCATGAGCAATATGAGCGCTTTCTGACCGCCGCTGCGGCCGAAGGATTTCAGATTATCTTCACCTATGCCGGTGGCGATGCACAACGCTTTGACGATGGTGGCTCGGGGGATGCGGATGCGATTTATACTGCGCTCGATGGGCATATTTATGACGGTATGGAGCAGGGTTGGTCCAATTTAACCGCCTGGCTGGAAGCCCATACCGATGTCGCCAGCGCGGTCTATGGTTTTGAACTGGCAAATGAACCCGCCACCTATGCGCGTGGGGCAGGCCTGGATGATCTTGCAACGTCACACCGTTTCGTGGAACTTTATGCGACCCATATGGCGGAATTGTCCGACCTGATCGGCGCCTCACTTGGGGGGAAATTTCTGGTCGGAGGCTGGAGCTACTCTGCCGGGTTTGACGATCTGGCCAAGGGCGATCTGGGCGGGCTTAGCGCGCTGGAATATTTGCGTGTCTCACTGGGGGAGGATCTGGTGTGGGCGTCGCATCTTTATCCGGGCTGGGGTGACACGGACCAGGCCACAACCACGGCCGAATTGGACGCGATGCTGGAAGCGCATTACGCCATCTTGGGTGATGATGACATCATCTTGACCGAAACAAACGCGAATGGCGCATTCGCAGATAATGTTGCGGAAATCGACAGCGCCATCTTCCTGTTCTCCCGCAGCCACGAATGGTTCGCCGAGGCAGGTATTGGCGCCGCATGGTTCCCCGGTGTGGAAACAGGTGGATCGAATTTTGTCGTCATCGACGCGAATGGAAGCCTGCGCTATCTGCATGCAAATTCCCTTGGCCACGGCTTGAACCTGTTTTCGCTGGGCGAGGCCCCGGCGGACCACGAGAATGACGAGGCGATCACGACGGATATCGTCGCCGCGCGACTGCGCAACGAGGCCTATCAGGAAAATCCATTGGGCTTTGACGATGTGGATGGCGTCGGCTTTGGTTATGGCTACGGCGGCAATGACACTATTACAGGCCATGACCGGATTGCCGATTTCGCCTATGGCGGCACAGGCGATGATGTGATTGCCGGGCTTGGCGCCGATGACCATCTTTATGGCCAATATGGTGCAGACAGTTTGTCCGGCGGTGACGGTCATGACCATCTGTTTGGCGGCGATGGTGATGACGTGCTGGCCGGCGGCCTGGACAATGACCAGCTGAACGGCGGCGATGGCGCTGATCTATTTGTGCATACAGGCGGGTCCGATGACATCACCGATTACCGTCACGCCGAGGGTGATCGACTGGATCTGGGCCAGGGCGCGCTGGAATTTGCAACCCTTTTGTCGTTGGGCACCGTGACGGATGCGAACGGGAACGGATCACAGACCGACCTTGTGATCACGACCGACAGCGGACAGGTGACGCTGTATAATTTCACCGTGTTGAATGCCGCAGATATTGCGGCAGCAGGCAGTGCGGTACATGGAACGGGCGCGGCAGACACCTTGTCAGGCACCGCAGAAGACGACGTGATCATTGCGGGCGCCGGCGATGACACGCTTTTGGCCGGAGCGGGCAATGATACATTGCAAGGCGGGGCCGGTGACGACTATTTGCATTCGGGCAAATACGGCGCGCAGCTCGAAGGTGGCGCCGGCAATGATGAGCTGTTGTTGATCGCATCAAAAGGCGGCACCCATATCGCCAGCGGCGGCGAAGGCGCAGATGTGTTTCGCATCCTTGGCACCTCTGGCAGTAAAATCGCTAAAACGACGATTACCGATTTTACCGCAGCCGAAGATAGCATCATGATTGACGGTGTGGATTTGGCCACGCGCTTGGCCACCGGGCTTGCCGATGGCTCCGCTAGCCTGCTGCAAGACGGGACCGATGTGGTGATCACATTCAGCCCCACCCAAAGCCTGACATTAAGTGACATGCAGGCCGATGCACTGATGAGCACCTTAGGATTGGGCCCGACACAGGTGACGACGCTTTCCGTTGAAGACACCCTGATCGACGGTTGGGTCGATGCCAAGGGGATCGCCGCCACACAGGGTGCGGATTTGCTGACGGGCACCGATGTGCAGGATATCATTGTCGCAGGCAGCGGCGATGATGTGATCCATGCCGGACGCGGGGATGATCAGGTGTTCGGCGGCAGCGGCAACGATTTGCTGACGGGCAGTGCTGGCGATGACACGCTGGCCGGGGGCACCGGGAATGACACCCTGACAGGCAATAAAGGCGCAAATGTTCTTATCGGGGATCATGGCGATGACCTGATCCAAAGCGGGCTTCACGGGTCCAGCCTGGACGGCGGCACCGGATCAGATGTCTTGGTTTTTGATTTGGCACGCGGCGCAGACCATATTGGCACAGGCGGCGCAGATGCAGATATGTTCCAATTTGACAATACGGCAGGGGCCCGTACCGGATCGGTCACAATCACTGACTTTGAGCTGGGCGTAGACCAGTTCCGCATTGATGGCACCATGGGTGGCGAGTGGCTTAACGACGCTGTCGCCGCTGGCACGGCCACGATCACCCAGGTCAATGGCGACACGGTCGTGGATGACCTGATCGGCGGCGATCGCTTTGTGTTTCAAGGCATCACGGCAAGCGATTTTGAAGAAAGCCTATTGTGATATAAAGCCGGGCCGCATCTGTTTCGGTACGACCCGGCTTAGAGCTCCGTTGGGAACGACCCGCCTGAATTACCTGCGAAAGGCGGATTACCCCTGTGCAAGCGGCAGGATGAACCCATAGATTGGATAAGTGCTGCCATATGATTGCGCGTTGCTTTTGACACGGACGGCAGACCAGTCGTTGTTTTCCGACACATCCATGACTTCCATGCCAAGCGACACCTTGTTGCGCTTCCAATTGGCATGGTCAATTTGGATGATCCGCTCTGACACCACTTTGGACACAACGGCCACATGCCCCATCGGCATTTTCCGCGTTCCTTGGAAGACCATCACGGCCCCTTCGGCGGGCGTGTTGCGCTGCGGGTAAACCCCTTGTGCGCTGCGCCACCAGGTGCGCGCATTGCCACGGATTTCAACGCCACTGGCATTGCGGGCAAAAGGCACGCACCACACACGCTGGCCCCGGGCATCCATTTCTAGCGCGGTGCGGATGGCGTATTGTTTACGCTCATTGTCCAGACCTGCAGGCCGCGCATGTTCGGGCGCAAAGCTCATAGAACCCATACGTCCATCGGGCGCCTTGGAACAGGCCGTCAGGGTCAACATAGTGGCGCATGCAAGCAGCAGCCCACGAAAAGAGGTCATCGCGAATTTCACGCTCATCTGTCCCGAATAGTTTTTGCTATGCCCATGTGCTCCGGGCTGTTGACGAGCGTTTGAAGGATTTTGTGGTTAAAACAAAGAGGGCGTATTTTTCACCGGCGGAAACTTGCCAAATTTTTGCAAATGGTCGGGAACAAATTCCCTTGTCCTACGTTTCTTCCTGTTGAAAACATGATGTTTTACGGCAGGTATACGGCCGGTGCCGGACGGCATGAGCCGCACTCACTCACCGCGGCCTGACCTCACGCGGGACGGAGCGGCGTTTACCAAAGCGCGCGAAAAGCACTGCTTCACAGAATCACGCACCCCGTTTTCGCGGTGTTTTGGCGGCTTACAAAAACCTGTCTGGGTCGCAACGATGCAAGTCCGCATCCAAAATCAGCACCTCCTCCAGCGGGGTGCCTGGCGCGATCTGTGGATGGTCCAATCCCATCACATCGCGCGGGGTGATGGCCGCCATCTGATAGGCGTCGTGCAAGTCCAATCCAACGTTCACCACCGCATTGCGCAGACATGTCACCAGATCAACATGCGCCCCGGCCAGCGCCCCCTGCGCATTGACCAAAGCACCGTCCCGGACCAAAATCTGCTCGCCATAAAGTTCAAATTGATCAGGGCCGCCAATCGTCGCCATCGCATCTGATACCATGAACATCCGATCCTTTGGCCGGGCCCGGCAGGCCAGCGCCACCATATCCCAGGCGACATGATGCCCGTCGATGATAATGCCACTGTAAGCGTCTGACAAAATCGCCGCCGCCAGCAGGCCCGGCGCACGTGAGCCCATCTGCGGCATTGCATTATACAGATGCGTCACGCAGCCAATCCCCAATGCAAACCCGGTCCGGGCCTGCTCGGCACTCGCCGCACTATGGCCAGCGGACACGACCGCCCCCAGCTTCACAAGCGTGCGAATATCGTCCCCGGCAACGCATTCCGGCGCAAGCGTGACCTTTACCGGCAAATCCCGCGCCCGCAGTTTTGCCACGATATCCAATGTATCGCGGTCAAAGGCCCGGATATGGTCCGCGCTATGCGTGCCGCGCCGTGACGGGTTCAGATGTGGCCCTTCCAGATGCAGTCCGACAAATCCTGGCAGCCCCTGCGCCGCCAACGCGGCATCGGCAGCCCGGTGCATTTTCGCGGCCTCGCAGGTGATCAATGTCGGCATCACCCAACCTGTGCCCCGCGCCCGCTGTGTCGCCACGATATGGCGGATCGCGCTGATATCCGGATTGGAGTTCAACATAACCCCGCCGCTGCCATTCACCTGCAAATCTGTCAGCGCGGGCGCGACCAGTGCCACCTCCTGATCATAGGGCTGTTTCCGAAAGGGCTGGATTGCGCGGATCGAAGTCGCATCCATATGCACAAGCTGATCGGCGCACATAGCGCCGTCCCGCCACAGCTGGCGTGCCAATATCGCCACCATGTCATCCCCCTCGCAGCTGTTGTGTTGCAAAGATCGCTGCGCCCCTTGCGCCAGAGCTGTCGCCATGTTCCGCCAAAGCGATCTGCGGCAAAGGGCTGGTGCCAAGGCGGCACCGTTCCAATCCGCTTTGCAGCCGATTCAGCACCCCCGGAATCTTGGAAAGCCCGCCGCCTAGGACAATCACGCCCGGATCATGGTTAAGATGAAGGTCCAAAAGCAGCTCTCCAGCCAGATCTGACCAGGTGTTCAAAACCTGCTTTGCCACGAAATCTGTTTCTGCCAAAACCACCAGATCGGGCACCGCGATGTCCCTCGACAAGGCCTGCGCAGCCATCCATGACAGCCCGGGACCGGCCAAATAGGCCTCATAGCATCCCAGCTTTTTGCAGCCGCATTGGCGCAAGGGCAGGCCCGATTGCGCCAGCCACCTGGCCGGCACGCCCAGATGCCCCACCTCCAGCGCGAGCCCCGTACAGCGGGGTATCAGACGCCCGTCAATTGCCAGCCCTGCCCCAACACCGGTGCCAATAATCAGCCCCAGAACGCTGTCATATCCCTGCCCGGCACCCAGCGTCGCCTCAGATAAAGCGAAGGCCAGACTGTCGTTGACCAACGCCAAAGAGCACCCTGTCAAGGTTTTAATATCATTGACTAAATTAGAGCCAGAAAGCGGCAGATTTGCGGCATATATTTGCTGCGTTTGCGGCGCCATAATCCCAGGGAAACCAATCCCAATCGGCAGCGTGCCACCCGCCTGTTCATGCAACCATCCGATCTGCTCTGCCAGCGCAGCACACAGCCTGTCGTAACCCTCAGATGGGGTCGCAATTCGCCGTGTCACACAGGTATTGAACCCGGCATCAAACAGCCGCGCCTCGATCTTTGTGCCGCCCAGATCAATTCCGCCCGATTGCATTCAACCACGCCCCCGCCACCCTGCTTGCGCTTGATCTAGTCGCAAGCGCACACAGCACGCAAGCCATTCGGCCAAGGTCGCATGAAATTAAAATATGTTAAATTCCTAACATATTTTAACCAGTTAACCCGAATGCGCCCCGGAAAACCCTGCAATTATGCGAGTATATTTCGTGAACAATGATGATTCGAGGATCCCATGCGCGCCATTCTTGTCTGCCTAACATTGGCCATCGCACTCCCTTTCGTAAGCGCGCGACCCTCAGTCGCGGGTGAAACGATATTGACGCTTGAAGGCGAGTTCGCGTCAGGCCATCAAACCCATGAATTCGACCTGGATGCGCTATCCGCGCTGCCTGGGAATAATTTCACGACAACGACAATCTGGACCGACGGACCGCAAGATTTTCGCGGCATCCCACTGCGTGACCTGCTGGAGCAGTTTGGCATTGATAGTGGCACATTGGTTGTAACCGCGATCAATGATTACGCGGTCTCGATCCCCGTATCAGAGATCCTCAATAGCGAAGCGCTATTGGCCTATGAACGCAACGGCAAACCAATGTCTGTACGCGACAAAGGCCCGTTATGGGTCGTCTATCCGTATGATTCCAGCGAGGAGCTTCGGACAGAGGTCATTTATACACGCAGCGTTTGGCAGGTCGCCAAGCTGACCGTCGACGAGTAAGCGACATTCAGATGCGGCTGTTCGGCGCGCCCTCCTTCAGATCCTCAATTTTGAAGCAGGTTTCTGCTGCCGTAGCCCTATGCCTATTGATCTTTGCCCTGAATGCAATCTATCGGCACGGCGTTCAGGTCAAACATCAAATTGACGCCCTCTCCTACGCCAATGCGGACAGTCAACAATGGTCGCTCGTACAGCTGGATGTGGAATTCGGTCAGATGGAGCGCGCTTTGCTGCGGCTGGACCCACAGCAACCCGACACGATTGACGCGTTCCTGAAACGGTTCGATATCTTCTACAGCCGTGTGGCAATCGTCGGAGAGGGGCAAAGCTTTCAGCCCATATTTGTAGATGCAGGGGCGCGCGAAGATTTGAAGAACGTACAAGCGTTCCTTGCGCAAACTGCGAATTTAATTGACGAAAACCGGGCTGATCTGCCGCGCGAACGCAGCAATCTTCTGGCGCAAATGGGCAGCTTGGAACAAGATGTGCGCGCGATGACCCTGATGGGCCTGAAAGTGTTTTCCGATCAGGTCAAGCTGCAGCGGGAACAGGTGTTCCACTCTTTGGTAAAGCTGGCTCTGCTGACAGCCGCACTTATTCTTGCCATCAGTGCGGGCCTTGTCGCGCTTTGGTTCCTGTGGCGCTTTGGCAGCCGCGCCGCACAGTCACTCGGCCGGGCAAAGAACCGGTTGGAGGCGATGATCGGCACGTCTCTAGACGCCGTCATTGTAACCGATGACACGTTGCATATCACCGAATTTAACGGCGCCGCCGAAAAGATTTTCGGCTATGCCCGTGACGAGGCGATCGGCTTGCAATTGTCACGCCTTATCACCCCTGACCCCGATGACAGCACGAACCCTTATCCGTTTGGCCAAGGTCTTGTGAAACTCCTTGCCAAGCGTGACGATGGCACCGTTTTTCCAGCCGAGCTGTCCATCGCGGCCACGGAAATCAGCGCCGCACGAAGCTATGTGACATTCCTACGCGATATCTCGGCGCGCGAAGCTGCAAGGCGCGAACTTATCGCCGCGCGCGATACCGCGATGGCGGGCGAACGCGCTAAGGCACATTTTGTTGCGGTGATGAGCCATGAGCTGCGCACGCCGCTAAACGGGTTGCTGGGTACGCTTGAACTGATCCGCGACACCGATCTAGACGCGCGACAGGCCCGCTATATTGAAGCGATGGACCAATCCGGTCAAATTTTGTTGCATCATGTCAATGACGTGCTGGATGTCGAGCGACTGGATGCCGGAAAGCTGAAGTTTGAAAATGTCGCCTATGCGCCTACGGATATTGTGCATAAGATTTTCGTCGCGCAAGAAAACGCTGCCACGGCACAGCGGAACAAGCTGGAACTGGAGGTCGTCGGCCCAGAAATCGGCCTGTTGATGGGCGACCCAACGCGCGTCCGACAACTGATGGTCAACTTGATCGGCAATGCGATTAAATTCACCAAAGATGGCCTAGTCCGTGTAGAGCTGCAGCACGACCGGGTTCAAAATTCTTTGGAAATTCGGGTGATCGATACCGGAATCGGGATCGCTCGCGATGATCTAAACCGTATTTTCGACGACTTTTTCGCTGCCAATGCCACTGTTTCAGATGAGATTGCCGGCACCGGTCTGGGGCTGGGCATTGTACGCCGCCTGATTGAGGCGATGGGCGGCACATATGGCGCCGAAAGCGAATTGGGGGAGGGATCTGTTTTCTGGGTTACCCTGCCCGCGAAACCCGCGCGCAAACTGCAGGGTGCCGCATCTTCCGTTGTGCAACTGCGCCAACCGCCGAAAGATATCCCCAGCCATGATATTTTGGTAGTGGAAGACAATCCGCTGAATCGCGTGGTGATGCGCGAAATGCTTATTCGGGCCGGGCATTCTGTTTGGGAGGCAAAGGACGGACAAGCCGGCGTCGATATGGCGCAGGAACGCGTTTATGACGTGATCTTAATGGACCTGAATATGCCCGTTATGAATGGCCTAGAAGCCACAAGGCATATCCGCGGAAATCCCGGCGCCAATCAATACACCAAGATCATTGCCGTTACCGCAAATGTGCTGCCAGAGGCGGTTGAAAATCTGCTGCAAGCGGGCTGTGACAAGGTCATTTCAAAACCCATCACGCGCGCGGCGCTCTCCACCGTTTTTGATGGCACACGAATGCCCGGATCAACCGCCCCCGACCCGAATACAGTCCAGCTTTTGGACAGTGCCGTGCGTGCGGATTTACAAAGCACTTTTGGTGAGAAAGCCTTTAGTGAGTTGCAACAAGACTTCCTGACCGAAGGTCGGATGCGTCTGGCCTTGTTGCGCCAATTGGTCGATGCCGAAGACATGACGCAATATGCCCAGCTGGCGCATCGCTTTGCCGGGTCCTCTGCAATTATTGGGATCTGCGGATTACACCGCATCTTGAAACAACATGAGACGCTGGCGACCGAAGGCAAGACTGAAAAAATTCGTGAAGGTTTGGAACAGCTTGCTGCGATTTGGGCAGATACTGAAAAAGTGCTGAGCCTGAAGGCGGGCTAACTTAGCTTAGCACACGGATCGGCTGGCCCGCGAGGTAGGCGCGCACCGCCTCCAAGGTCTGGTTGTAAAACAGGTGCCATGTCCCCTGGCTGACATACCCCAGATGCGGCGTCATCAAAAGTCGGGCACCAAATTTTGCCTGCGCCGCGCGCCAGGGATCATCCGCAGGCAGCGGCTCCACCTCAAAGACATCAATCGCGGCTTGGGCCTTAGGATTGTTCGCCAGCCAATCGCACAGCGCATCCCGCTCCAACAGGCCTGCGCGCGATGTATTCACAACCAGCGCATCCTTGGGCAATGCCGACAAAACATGCGCGTCAATCAAGCCAGCACTGCGCGGCGACAACACCATATGCAATGACAGCACATCCGCGCCCGCCGCCAGATCCCGCAACGAAGGGGCACGTTGCACGCCAATCTCTTGCGCGCGTTCTTGCGTCAAATTCGGTGACCACGCGCTAACCTGCGATCCAAATGCCTGACACAGGGTCGCGACTTGCCCACCGACATTTCCAAGCCCGACCAGCCCAATCCGCAACCCTGCCATGTCCCGCCCAATACCCGTCTGGAACCCGCCAGCCGCCAGCCCCTGCGCCGACGCGATCAACCCACGCCCCTGCGCCAATATCATCGCCAGGGTCAGCTCGGATGTGGTGGTTTTGCGCGATTGCGTGCCACAGACAGTCACACCGCAGGCCCGTGCCGCGTCCAGATCAATCGACAGGTTGCGCGGCCCGGAGGTCACGATCAACTGCAAACGCGGCAAGGCCCGGATCAGCGCGGCGGTCATCGGCATCCGCTCTCGCATGACGCAGATGGCCTCAAACTCTTGCAACATCGCGGCCTGTTGCGCGGTGGGAATGGGGTCGTTGAACACCACGACCTCGGCGGCCAGACTGTCCCAATCGGCCAGATCCGCCGCCACTCCTGCCCAATCATCCAAGACCGCAATGCGCATCGGTTACAGCCCCAAAAGGGCGCGCGCCTGCGCCGGGGTAGCCACGGGGCGTTCATATTTCTCGCATAGATCGGTCGCCCGTTTGACCAGCGCCGCATTTGACGGGGCCAGGTGGTCGCGATCCAGCCGGATATTGTCTTCCAGGCCAGTGCGCGCATGCCCACCGCTGGAAATCGACCATTCATTGATCGTCAGCTGATGCGGACCAATCCCGGCCGCACACCATTCCGCATCGGGCACCAACCGCTTGACCGTTTGAATATAGAAGTCGAATACCTCGCGGTCGACGGGCATCGCATTTTTCACCCCCATAACAAACTGCACATACAGCTTGCCGGGAATGCGGCCATCGCGATTCATCTCCGCCGCTTTAAAAATATGCGACAGATCAAAGGCTTCGATTTCGGGCTTCACGCCATAGGTTTTCATTTCCGACGCCAGCCAATCCACCAGCTGCGGCGGGTTTTCATAAACCCGCGTCGGGAAATTATTCGATCCCACCGACAAAGACGCCATATCGGGCTTTAGGCTTAACATGCCGCCACGCGTTTCGCCTGCGCCCGAACGCCCCCCGGTTGAGGCCTGAAAAATCATATCCGGGCAATGTTTGCGCACTCCCTCAATTAGCTGCGCAAACAGCTCGGGGTCGGAACTGGGTGTCTCATCCGGGTTGCGCACATGCGCGTGGCAAATGACCGCGCCCGCTTCATAGGCCTCATGCGTGCTTTCAATTTGCTGCGCAACCGTGACCGGCACGGCCGGATTGTCGCTTGTCTTCGGCAGCGATCCGGTGATCGCAACGCAAATCATGCAAGGTTTGGTCATTCTTGGGCTTCCCTAAACAGACAGGCGCATTCAGCGCCCATCCAGTTGTTGCATGCCACGCGGAAATCTCCAAGCACTTCACCGCAAAACCAGCAGGTTACAGCGTGAAGGCGGCAACAAACGCATCCAGCGCCAGATCGGCATCGCCCTTGGCAAAGGCCTCCATTGCAACGGGGCCATCATATCCCATATCGCGCAGCGCCCGCGCCACAGCGGGGTAATTGATTTCACCCGTGCCCGGCTCGCACCGGCCCGGCACATCCGCCACCTGAATTTCACCGATCCACGGCTGACAGGCCTGACACAGTTCAATCAGGTTCCCCTCACCGATTTGCGCGTGATACAGGTCAAGGTTCAGCCGCACACGCGGATGGTCCACCGCACGCACTAAGGCCAGCGTCTCTTCTGCACGTGCGAAGGGCACTCCAGGATGATCCACCGGCAGATTCAGGTTTTCCAATGTAAAGACGACCTCTTCTTGATCCGCTAGATCCGCGATCCGGCACAGCGTATCGCGCGCTTTCAGCCACATCGCCCCGGTCGTCACCTCGCTCGGCAGCACCGGCAACCCGCCGTCACCCAACCCCGTGCCATGCAAATTCAGCCGCGCCACGCCCAACTGTTTTCCAACCTGCGCCGTCTCCCGCGCAGAGGCAAGCAGCAGATCCGCCCCGTCATCATCCGCCAAACGGCCCTGTAGATAGCCGTTCATAATCGAAAATTCAGCGCCACTGGCCTGCAACTTCTGCAGATCATGCGCGGGCCAATCCCACAGCCCAACCTGCAAGCCACGTTCCGCCAAACGCGCACAACGCCATTCAATCGGCTTATCGGGCCATAACATCTCAGCACAGGCGGCAAGGGTAAATCTATGTGTCATCATTCGGTCTCCGGACCTCTTTTCACATGAGGTGTTTGACTTCTGGTGCGGGTTGGAATTTCCAGTTTCTGCGTGGTCCTGCCATGACGTTTAGGTAATACATCTCAAAGCCATGTGGTGCACCGCAGGGGTGGTGTCCGCGCGGGACGCAGACGACATCGCCATCGGCGACGGCCAT
>NZ_MDHA01000080.1 GCF_001705665.1 Thioclava sp. SK-1
AGCTCCACCGCGCAGAGGACATCTTCTTCGTTGTGCTGGAGCACCAGTGACAGGATGTCGACCATCTCTCGGTCGCCACCTTCTTTACGCGAGCCATGTGATCCTGCAATTGACGGAAGGCATCGGGCATCTGCGTGAACGGCGCACCATTCCGAAGTGCGCCCGGTTTGCGTTGGAGCGAGGCCTTGTCCGCCATTGGTCCGAGGACAATGGACGAGCGCGAGATAGTGGCGCCAGCCATAGATGACCTTGCCGGGTTTGCGATGAGAACGCTCAATGATCCGCGCATGCTCGCACACCGTTTGCCCTTCAGCGACCACGACCAGCCGATCAGGGTAGACATGCAGGCTGATCCGGCGGTTCGCAAAGCTGGCGGGAACGCTGTAGCGATTGCGTTCGAACGTGATCAGGCATGTGGGTGACACACGCTTACTGTGTTCGATAAAGCCATCGAATGCCAGCGGAAGTGCCATTAGCGTGGGCTTCTCGGCCTCCCACACGTCAGCGATGGACCCCGGTAGAGCCTTGTGCGGTGTCTCCGTCCAAAGGGCGATACAGCGATCTTCAAGCCATTGGTTCAGCTCTGCCAGATCGGCGCAGACCGGCATGACCTGCCACATACGGTTGCGCGCATCCTGCACATTCTTCTCAACCTGACCCTTCCCCCAACCGGCCGCCGGATTGCAGAACTCGGGCTCAAACACATAGTGGCTGGCCATAGCTTTGAAGCGTGCATTGACGTCTCGCTGCTTGCCTTTGCCAACGCGGTCAACTGCCGTCTTCATATTGTCATAGATGCCACGTCCGGGGACGCCGCCAAAAACCCTGAACGCATGCCAATGAGCGTCGAACAGCATCTCATGCGTTTGCAACGGATAAGCGCGTACCAAGAACGCGCGGCTGTGTGACAGTTTGACATGTGCGACCTGCAGTTTGACCCGCTCACCACCGATGTTTGCCCAGTCCTCGCTCCAGTCGAATTGGAACGCTTCGCCGGGTTGGAATACCAAAGGTACAAAGGTGCCGCGCCCCGTCGTCTGTTCCGCTCGATGCCGATCTTCACGCCATGCCCGGGCGAAAGCTGCCACGCGTTCATAGGAGCCGTCATATCCCAGCTTCACCAGATCAGCATGCATTTGCTTCACTGTCCGCCGCTCTTTGCGTGACTTCCGCGTCTGGATTAAAAGCCAAGCTGCCAGCCGATCCGCGTAGGGATCCAGCTTGCTTGGACGCTTGGGCGTCTTGAACTGCGGCTCAACCGCGCCTTCCCGCAGATACTTCTTGATAGTATTCCGAGACAAACCCGTCCGCCGGGCAATCTCGCGTATCGGCATTTTGTCACGCAATGCCCAGCGTCGAATGACACTCAAAAATCCCATGTCGATCACTCCAAATCACCCCAACCAAAACCGTCGGGGAAGTGTGTTCACATGGGTCAATTCTCAGTGACAATTTATGGGGCTACCGGGTCAGTTCTCAGTGACAATCAACAATCCTTACTTCTGGGCCTCCGGCAAATAAGGCGCGGTTCAGTCAGAGATGCGTCGATAATACCGGCTCAATTCTCGGTGACGATCAACCGCCACCTTTGAAGTTTCGGCTATTTATGTGGGGGCCTGTGATCGCCACTCGCGGCGCTATTGCAAGCGTGCAAGCTGCGTTGAAAACGGGTCAAGTGGCAGCACCACACTACCGCCGACCTCGTCACAGTCTGGCATCTCAAGGCGCAGCTGTAATGGTGGTCCTTGCACCGCTGAATTGGCGCGGATGACATCCGCTGTCAGTCGCTGATCGCAGGTTTGCGCCGTGACATCCGCATCAAGCTCCAGCCGGACATCGGTCAATTCCACCGGGGCGGAATAAATCTGCGCATGTCCGTCTGCCGTTTGCAATATTGTCATGAAGCCGCCTGATTGCGCCTGCGCCTCTTGCATGCTGGCTGCGCTCAAATGGCCTGCGGCTCCCCATGCGGCCCCGTGTTCAAACGCGTTCAATCGCAGCCCATCACGGCCTTGGCTGATAACACCCAGCCGGTTCCAGTTTTGCAACTGCGGCACTTGGATCGTACCAAGATAGGTCGCATCGGCCAAGATCAGGCTTGCGTCGATTTCGCGCGCCATCGCGGGCACCTGACCAATCCACAAACCCGAAGAATCCAACGCCACATCCAGGCGCAATCCTGCCACATCCACTTGCGCGGATTGATCCGCATAGCACGGCGCAATCACCCCGATTGAGACCATCGCTTGCGCATCCGCGGTCAGGGTAAACAGCGGCGCGTCGCATCCTTCATCGCCCTGCATAAAGCCGCCGATCACTTCAGAATGGGTCAATGCGGGCACACCAATATCATTGGCTGCCACACGCTGCGGCAATACCGGAAAATCAGTGGCATAGGTTTGGAACACATCCGTTCCAGAACGAAAAACGGCAGACGTTTGGACGATATTCTGCACCTTCAGCGCATGTTGACGTGGCGCATTCGGGGCCTGAACTGTTTGCATGACATGCCCGGTGGTCGCCGCCAAAGCGAATGTCGCCCCGAGAAGCATCAATGTCCGCCAATTTCTCATAGTTGCCTCCGGAATCATCTTCTTCGGAGTATTATCCATGCCAAAAGCGGCAAGCCGATGGCCTCGTCAGGGCATTGTTTACACATTCTTAACCAACTTCCCCGCATATTTGGGGGGTCGAAAGACATCCTCCCCTAAATGCAGGGGCGGCGCATCGGATCTTTCCTTGCGCCGCCCTAATTTCGTCACGGTACAGCCTGAACGGCTTCACAGGTGTTTCCCCAAAGTTTACAACACCACAGATGCCCTGATTGGCCAAAAAAATACTGCCGGTTCGCAAACCGGCAGTATCATACTCATTCAACAGACCACCAAGACCCCTGACGGGGCAGCCCCCGTCTGCCTTAGGCGTTCCAGGCCTTGTCCTCACCACCCAGGCCACCAACCTGAACCCGTGTCGGCAGACCTATGCGGTCCAGCTCGGTGAAGAAGGGTTTAGGGTCCAATTCTTCGACATTTTTCATCGTCTTGGCATCCCATTCTCCGCTTGCGACAAGCAGCGCGGCCGCAACCGGAGGCACACCCGCAGTATAGGAAATACCCTGACTGCCAACCTCTTCATAGGCTTCCTTGTGATCGGCAACGTTATAGACGAACAGCTCAATATCCTTGCCGTCTTTGGTACCTTTCACCAAATCCCCGATGCAGGTCTTACCCGTATAATCGGGCGCCAAAGACGCCGGATCAGGCAAACATGCCTTAACCAGCTTCAACGGCACAACCTCTTGTCCCTCGGCCAAGGTGACGGGCTGCTCAGACAACAAACCGATATTTTTCAAAACGGTAAACACATTGATATAATGCTCACCAAAGCCCATCCAGAAGCGCACGTCGGCCTGCGGGTAGTTGGTTGCCAGCGAATGCACCTCGTCGTGACCCGATTGATAGGCCTGCGACGGACCAACAACCGGCAGATCCCAAGACTTGCCCGATGCGAACATCGACGTCTCTTTCCACTGCTGATCTTCCCAGTAATAAACTGTCCCGGTAAATTCGCGGAAATTGATCTCCGGGTCGAAATTCGTGGCGAAATACTTGCCATGCGAGCCGGCATTGATGTCAACGATATCGATGGATTTCACCTCGTCCATCTGGTCAATCGCAAACCGGGCAAACGCATTCACAACGCCCGGATCAAACCCAGCGCCAAGGATCGCCGTGACCCCTTTTTGGGCGCATAGATCGCGCTTCTTCCACTCGTAATTGGCATACCACGGCGGCGCTTCGCAGATCTTATCAGGCTCTTCGTGGATCGCCGTGTCGATATAGGCCGCGCCTGTTTCGATACAGGCATCAAGCACATACATATTTACAAAAGCCGAACCAACATTGATAACGATCTGCGCATTGGTCTTGCGGATCACTTCAACCACAGCGGCGGTGTCACGCGCATTGACCTCATGCGCGTCAAACGTTCCCTTGACCTTCATCGCGCCTTTATCGTGAACGCTGGCGATGATCGCATCACATTTCGACTTCGTGCGCGAGGCAATATGAAGATCGCCGAAACGATCGTTATTTTGGGCACATTTATGCGCCACGACCTGCGCCACGCCACCGGCACCGATAATCAGCACGTTCTTCTTCACTTCGGCTGTCTCCTTGTTGTTTGCGACAGGGGAAGGGGGCTTTTAACCCTCAGGACAATGAGGATGCGTAATCCTCATAGGTGAATTCGCGGACCGGCGTAATCGTGCCATCCAACTCGCGGATTGCAATTGCGGGCATGGCCACGCCATTGAACCAGTTTTTCTTAACCATCGTATAGCCGGCGGCATCCGCAATACTGACACGGTCGCCAATCGCCAAAGGCGACGCAAAACCTGCATCGCCGAAAATATCCCCCGCCAGACAGGTTTTACCGGCGATTTCATATTCATATGGACCGTTTTTGGGCAATTTCGCGGTTTCGCGGTAGATCAAAAGATCCAACATATGCGCCTCGGTCGAGCTGTCGACGATAGCGATTTTCTTACCGTTATCCAAAATATCCAGCACCGAAACCTCAAGGCTGGCAGCCTGTGTAATCGACGCCTCCCCCGGTTCCAGATAGACTTGGACACCAAGCTTTTGAGAAAATGCTTTCAGCCGCGCGGCGAGTTTCTCCAGCGGGTATCCCTCACCGGTGAAATGGATCCCACCACCCAGGCTGACCCATTCCAATTGCTGCAAGATCGCGCCAAAATCCGTCTCGATCCGGGTCAGCTGCGTGTCAAACAGATCGAAATCGCTGTTTTCACAATTGTAGTGGATCATCACGCCGGAAATCATCGGTAGCGCCTGTTCCAGCCGCGCCAGATCCCATTCACCCAAACGCGAAAACGGCCGCGCCGGATCGGCCAGATCAAAGCCAGAGGTGGAAAACCGTGGATTCAACCGAAGCCCGCGTTCGATATGCGCGGATTTTTCGGCAAAACGTTCCAGCTGACTAAGCGAATTAAAGATGATCTTATCCGCATGGGTGATCGCCTCGTCGATCTCATGATCGGCCCAGGCAACGGAATACCCATGTGTTTCGCGGCCAAATTTTTCGGCCCCCAAGCGCAATTCAAACAGTGACGATGATGTCGTCCCGTCCATGTAATCGCGCATCGTGTCAAAAACCGACCAGGTCGCAAAACATTTCAAAGCCAACAGCGCCTTGGCGCCGGACAGCTCGCGCAATGTTGCGACTTTTTCCATATTCTGGATCAGGCGGGCCCTGTCGAGCAGGTAAAAAGGCGTCTGCATTGGCGTCCCCCGGTTCAGCGTGTATTGCGCCATATAGGCAAGTGCCTTGTCAGGGGCAAGCGACAGCTCTGTGACACTTGCCCAAAAAAGCGGCTTACTCTACCTTCAGCCGCCCCGGGGCCACTGTCAACGTATAGCCCTTGCGGGCGATGTTGCGCACCAACAGCTCTGCGACCAATTGATTGCCCAGCGCGTCGCGCAATCGTTTGATCCGCGTCGCCCCCGCAGATTCGTCACAATCCACCTCGGGCTTGCCCGAAATAACCGATTCGATCTGGCTGCCAGACAGGATTTCATCATCCAATCGCGCCTCGGCCAGAACGGCCAGTGTTTCGATTGCGGCAGGGGTTAGGGTAAAGCTCATATCATTCAACATGACGGCATTTTGCGCACGCAAGATGCGCAAAAATTGCACCTCGATCCCCTGCTTTTGGATCTCGCTCATACGGCGATTCAGCACCACGATCAGCATCAGCAGCACCAGCGCCGCGATCAACAGCGCGCTGGCAAAGATCAGCAGAATGAAAATGATCACCCGGTAGCTTTGCAACACTTCGGAAAATGCAGTGCCCGATTGTGCCAAAACCTCCAACAGCCGCAATTCCGTGGGCGCAGTCAGCGCGTCATTGGCAACAAAGATCCGCTCTACCCGTGCGTTGAACACATCGGCATCGGGCAATGACAAAAACAGAAAGCCTGCCGCCAGTGCCAAAATCACGGCGATCGCCACCACCCCCCAGACCACCGCCCGCTGGCCTGCCCGTAAGCTATCAGTAACGGAGGTAATAGGGCCCGGCACTGGCTTTCCTTTCTGCAAGACCATCTTCGCCAAATGTGGACAAGATTGTCAAAAGATGCCAGCCCGCCGCCTGTAAGCGCGGCGTCAATACGCGGGCCGCTGCTGGTTTTGTACAGGCCTCATCAGGGAGCTGCGCCACCCCATAATGCAGCCGCAAGGGATTGTCCTGCTTTGCCTTATAATCGGCATAGCAAGCAGCCTGCGCCGGGGCAGACAAGGCCATGACAGCCGCAAGAAGGATCAAAAGATGTTTCATGCGCCCAACCCTGCGCTTTTGCCAATTGTCATTCAATAGCAAAGGCTTTGCACGGGTTGTCATCAGATAACAAGGCGCTGTGATTGCCTGTCTTGGCAAGAACGCACGACGGTGGGCGTATCGAAACTGCGGCGCCATGCAACTGGCCCGCCTGACAGGAGATCCTGCTATGATCCGCCTTAAACAACTGACCACCGCTGTGACCTGTATCGCACTGGCCTGCGCCGCAGCCAGTCCCGCAGCGGCCCTTAGCGCGAAAGAAAAGCAAGCCTTGGGTGTTTTGCTGGGCATAGGTGCCGTGGCTGTGCTGGTCGACAAGATGGACGACGACAAAGACAAGAAACGTGTCCGCGCCCATGCCCAGTCCCAGCGCGGCCCAAGCCCCGCCGAAATCCGCCGCCAACAGGCCCTGCAAGATGCCGCCGCCCAGCGCGATGCACGCCGCCGCGCAGAAGCACAGGCCCGCCGCGATGCCGAACGCCGGCATACGACGCGCTTTGATCGTCGTGACCCTGTTCCTGCCGCCTGTCTTCGTAACGTGCAGGCACGCCACGGCACCACCACTGTCGTCGGCAAACGCTGCGCTGATCGTCGCACAGACACCCGCCTGCCCCAAGCCTGTGCCTTTGATATTCGTGACCAGGGCCGCACTCGCGCAGTTTACGGCACTGGTTGTCTGCAAGATCGCGGGATCCGCATCAGTCGCCGCTAAGCCCTGCGGCCCGGTCTTTTGATGCACTCCACCGTGGCCAAGGACGAAAGGCAGGGCCAATGTGCCCTGCCTTTTGCGATGCCCCCTGCCCCGAAAGATGGGCGCGGATGGCTTGACCTGCCCGCCGCGCCACGGCAGGGAAAGACATGAGCAAAACCGTCCCAGATTTCAGTTTCGAACAGGCCGCAATTTTGCGCGGCTTTCATCATATTGCAGGCGTAGATGAAGTCGGCCGTGGCCCCTTATGTGGCCCCGTCACCGCTGCTGCCGTGATCTTGCACCCCGATCACCTGCCAGACGGGCTGAACGATTCGAAAAAGCTCAGCGCGAAACGCCGGGCGGCATTGGTCGATCAGATCAAAGACCACGCGATATGGTGCATTGCCGAAGCCAGCGTGGAAGAGATCGACACACTTAATATCTATCACGCGTCGCACCTGGCAATGGTACGGGCGGTGGCCGGCCTGTCGACGCAACCCGACCATATATTGGTCGATGGCAACCGTATTCCGGCTGCTTTGACCCAATCGGCAGAGGCCATCGTAAAAGGTGACGCAAGGTCAGCGTCGATTGCAGCCGCTTCAATCCTCGCGAAAGAGGCGCGCGATGCCTTGATGGTGGATTTGGCGCAACAGTATCCTGGCTATGGCTGGGAGCAAAACGCCGGTTACCCTACGGCCGCCCATCTAAAAGCGTTGCAAAAAAACGGCGTCACCCCTGTTCATAGACGTTCGTTCAAGCCAGTCCACAATATATTGTGCAAGCCCAAAATCTAAGCCGCTGATTTAATAAAGAAATTGACCCTCTGAACGCAAAGCCGCATCATTAGGGCACAAGATCGGGAAAAATCCCGGCAACTATCGAGCAAGCAGACCAATACAAGAAATTGACCGGGAAAACCCGGCGGTTGTCCTTTTGGCGACGGGCAGTATACGAGGCAAGAATGACCAAAGCGAAGACGCGGACGGCGCAGGCCGATCTTCCGCTCAACCAGATTTTGGCTGGCGATTGCATTGAACATATGAACGCACTGCCTGAAAGCAGTGTCGATCTGATCTTTGCCGACCCACCCTATAACTTGCAATTGCGTGGCGAATTGCACCGTCCCGACAATTCACGCGTGGATGCGGTGGATAATGATTGGGATCAGTTCCAATCCTTTCAGGCTTATGATGAATTCACCCGCGCATGGCTGGCAGCGGCACGCCGCATCCTAAAGCCAAACGGGGCGATTTGGGCCATCGGATCCTATCACAACGTGTTCCGTATGGGCGCAGAGCTGCAAAATCAGGGGTTCTGGATCCTGAATGATGTGGTTTGGCGCAAATCGAACCCAATGCCGAATTTCCGTGGCAAACGGTTCACCAATGCGCATGAAACGCTCATCTGGGCCTCAAAATCCGAAATCGCGAAGCCCACCTTCAACTATGAGGCGCTGAAGGCGCTTAACGAAGGCGTGCAGATGCGCTCTGACTGGGTCATTCCAATTTGCAACGGTGGCGAACGTCTGAAAGACCATATGGGCAACAAGGCCCATCCGACGCAAAAGCCAGAAGCCCTGCTGCACCGTGTAATCATCGGCACCACCAATCCCGGCGATGTTGTGCTGGACCCATTCTTTGGCACAGGCACATCAGGTGCAGTCGCCAAGATGCTGGGCCGCAATTACATCGGGATCGAGCGCGAAGAAACCTATCGTCAGGTCGCACAAGAGCGTCTATCGCGTGTGCGCAAGCTGGATAAAGAGGTTCTGCAAGTTACCAGCTCAAAACGGGCCCAACCGCGTGTTCCCTTTGGCCAGCTGGTCGAACGTGGCATGCTGCGCCCGGGCGAAGAGCTGTTTTCGGCAGGCAATCGGTTCAAAGCCAAGGTCCGTGCAGACGGCACCTTGATCGGCGACGATGTCAGCGGCTCCATCCATCAAGTGGGTGCGCAGCTGGAAGGCGCCCCAAGCTGCAACGGCTGGACCTATTGGCATTACAAACGCGACGGCAAAATGGTGTCGATCGACAGTTTGCGTGCCCAAATCCGCGCCGAAATGGGCGAACGCCTGAACTAATCCATTCTTACAGTCACACGGATAACCCCGCGCGCGGCTTGCTGTGGGGTATGTGACCGCCAGTGCCCGAGGGTCCGCCTCGTGGGCACGAACTTGCCCCGCCATTTTTATGGCGGGGTCTTTTTGGTTTTGAACCGCGCGCACAGATCACAGCATCAAAAAAGCGGCCACGCATAGGCGCAGCCGCTTTTGAAGGATTTCAGGACCAAGTGGCGATTAATGCCCGATATTGCACGCGGCAATCGCTGCGAGGTTCAAGATATCATTCACCGTTGAGGTGCTGGAGCAGATCTGAATCGGATGGCTGATGCCCGTCAACATCGGGCCAATCACGGTTGCCCCAGCCATTTCCTGCAGCAACTTGACCGAGATAGAGGCCGAATGTCGCGCCGGCACCACCAAAACATTGGCCGGCCCCGACAGACGGCAGAATTCATACTGCTTCATCACCTCGGGGTTCAATGCGACATCCACGGCCATTTCGCCGTCATATTCAAAATCAACGCCGCGCGAGTCCAAAACCTGCGGCGCAAGATGCATCTTGGTCGCGCGTTCTGACACCGGATAGCCAAATGTCGAGAATGAGCAGAAGGCCACTCGCGGCTCAAGCCCAAGGCTGCGCGCAACATGCGCCCCACGGATCGCGATATCAGCCAAATCGTTTTCATCAGGCCATTCATGGGCCAGCGTATCGCCAATCAGGACGATTTTACCCTTGTATAGCAGGGCAGAAATGCCAACGGCACCGCCATCGACATCGGCATCGACAACCTTATTGATCCGCTCCAGCACATGTGCAGATTTCCGTGTGGCGCCGGTAATCATCGCATCGCCATGTCCACGCACCAATTTAAGCGCCGCAAAAATATGGCGGTCACGCGTGGCCATTTTATGGGCATCTTCTTGGTCAACGCCTTTGCGCTGCAACCGCTGATATAGATAATCGCGGTAATCATCCAAATGTTTGGAATTGGCAGCGTTGACGACCTGCAGCTCGCGGTAGGCATCGCCCATCCCGGCCGCTTCGAGCTTTTCACGCACCTCTGCCTCACGGCCCACAACGACCGAACGGCCCATACCAGAGCGCTGCCACGCCACTGCAGCACGCAGCACACGCGGGTCATCACCCTCGGCCCAGATCATCCGTGCCTGTTTTGCCCGCGCCCGGTTATGGATCCCCTCAAGGATGGACGCCGTCGGATCCATACGCGCCTTCAGACTTTGGGCATAGCCATCCATATCAATGATCGGGCGCCGCGCCACGCCAGTGTCCATACCCGCCTTTGCCACCGCTGGTGGGATCACATGAATCAAACGCGGATCGAACGGGGTTGGAATGATATAATCACGCCCGAAGGTCAGCTTCCGGCCATAGGCCACGGCAACCTCATCCGGAACATCCTCGCGTGCCAATTCCGCCAAGGCCTGTGCGCAGGCAATCTTCATCTCATCGTTGATCGCGCGGGCATGAATATCCAAAGCCCCACGGAACAGATAGGGGAAGCCAAGAACGTTATTCACCTGATTGGGGTAATCTGAACGCCCTGTGGCGACAATCGCATCCTCACGGACCTCATGTGCCTCTTCGGGTGTGATCTCTGGATCGGGGTTCGCCATCGCAAAGATCACCGGGTTGTCCGCCATCGAAGCAACCATTGCCTGGGTCACCGCGCCCTTGGCCGAAACGCCCAAAAAGACATCGGCGCCCGACATCGCCTCTTCCAAGGTACGCGCGTCGGTATTGGCGGCATGGGCGGATTTCCATTGGTTCATATTTTCGGTGCGACCTTGATAGATCACACCTTTGGTGTCGCACATGATGCAATTGTCATGCTGCGCACCCATCGCCTTGACCAGCTCTAGGCAGGCGATCCCCGCAGCGCCAGCCCCGTTCAAAACAATCTTACAATCTTCGATCTTCTTACCGGAGATTTCCAACGCATTCAAAAGCCCAGCGGCGCAGATGACCGCCGTTCCATGCTGATCATCATGGAACACGGGAATATCCATCTGTTCCTTCAGCGTCTGCTCAATGATGAAACATTCCGGTGCTTTGATGTCTTCCAGATTGATGCCGCCAAATGTCGGCTCCATCAATTTGACGGCGCGGATGATCTCATCAGGGTCTTGTGTGTCCAGCTCGATATCAACCGCGTTCACATCGGCGAATTTTTTGAACAGTACCGCCTTACCTTCCATCACGGGCTTGGACGCCAAAGCGCCCAGATTGCCCAGACCAAGGATCGCAGAGCCATTGGAAATCACGCCAACCATATTGCCTTTGACGGTGTAATCATACGCGCGCTCAGGGTCTTTAGCGATTTCTTCAACCGGAACCGCAACGCCGGGGCTATAGGCCAGCGAAAGGTCACGTTGCGTGGTCATCGGGGTCGACGGCGTGATGTCGAATTTTCCCGCACGCGGTTCAAGGTGGTAACTAAGCGCATCTTCGCGCGTGATCTTGGTTTTGCTGGACATAGGGCCATTCCTCCTGCAGACGACCTGTCTTAACCAAGCGGTGCCGCGCGCTCAATGGAATTGCGGTATCGGCACTGCTTTTGTAGGGTGCGCGACGGATTGAACGCGTGCGTTTTCAAAGGGGATCTCATGGCAAAGCCGACCGTCACACCTATGATGGAGCAATATTTGGGGATCAAAGCCGCCAATCCGGGCGCGTTGCTGTTCTACCGAATGGGCGATTTCTATGAGATGTTCTTTGACGATGCGGTGGCCGCAGCCGCAGCGCTGGATATCGCGCTGACCAAACGCGGCACGCATGAGGGCAAGGATATCGCCATGTGTGGCGTGCCCGTCCATGCCGCCGAGGGCTATTTGCTAACATTGATCCGCAAAGGGTTTCGCGTGGCCGTCGCAGAGCAGCTGGAAGACCCGGCAGAGGCAAAAAAGCGCGGCTATAAGGCGGTCGTGAAACGCGATGTGGTGCGTCTGGTCACGCCGGGCACCTTGACCGAGGAATCCTTGCTGGAAGCGCGGCGCCATAATTTTCTGGCCGCGTATTCGTGCATGCGAGATGAGGGCGCATTGGCCTGGGTCGATATTTCAACGGGCGAGTTTCGCGTTATGGCCTGCCCCCTGCCACGGCTTGGCCCCGAGCTGGCCCGGCTAAGCCCACGAGAGCTGTTGATCAGTGATATGATCGAACCGGATGTCGCGCCAATCGCACAGGATATGCAGGCGGCCCTGACGGTGCAGCCGCGCGCGTCATTCGACTCTGGTGCCGCGCAAAACCGGTTATGCGACCTTTATGCCGTGGGGGCGTTGGACGCTTTTGGCAACTTCTCCCGGGCGGAAGTGTCCGCCATGGGGGCCATCGTCGATTATCTGAATATGACCCAGCGCGGCAAATTGCCATTGCTGCGCCATCCCACCCGTGAAGAGGCCGGACAAATCGTTCAGATCGACGCCGCGACCCGACGCAATCTGGAATTGACACAGGCGCTGTCAGGGGGGCGTGACGGATCGCTGCTACATGCAATCGACCGCACGGTGACCGCCGGTGGCGCGCGACTTTTGGAACGCAGGATCGCTGCCCCTTCACGCGATTTGGCACAAATCCATGCGCGCCACGGTGCGGTGCGTTTCATGCTCAATGACGGTCGCTTTTCTGAAGATCTGCGTAATAATTTGAAACGCTGTGCGGATATGGATCGGGCCCTGTCGCGGCTGGCGCTGGACCGGGGCGGCCCGCGCGACATGGCGGCCATCCGGAACGCGCTGGCGCAATCCGGGATCATTGCAGAACAAATCCTGCGCTCTGACGCGCCAGAGCTTTTGAAATCTGCAGCCAATGCCCTGTTGGGCCATGATAACCTTGTTGCCCTGCTGGATGCTGCCCTGATTGCAGAGCCACCTTTGTTAAACCGCGATGGCGGATTTATCGCGCCAAGCTATGACGAGGATCTGGACCAAACCCGCAAACTGCGCGATGAGGGCCGCGGCGTAATCGCTGGAATGCAGGCACAATATGCCCAAGACACAGGCATTTCCGCACTGAAAATCAAGCATAACAACGTGCTGGGATATTTCATCGAATGCACGGCCACCCACGCAGAAAAAATGCTTAGCGCGCCGCTGTCAGAACGGTTCATCCATCGCCAAACCACGGCCAATCAGGTCCGTTTCACAACCGTCGAATTAAGCGAGCTGGAAACCAAAATCCACAACGCCGGGTCGCGTGCGCTGGAAATTGAAAAACGGCTATATGACAGCCTGAAACAGGCGATCTTGGCGCAGGCGGGGCCGATAGGCGACGCATCGCGCGCATTGGCAGAGGTGGATCTGACCAGCGCTTTCGCAGATCTGGCACTGGGCGCAGATTGGACCGAGCCGCGCGTCGATGGCTCCCGTGCGTTCGACATCACAGGCGGGCGCCATCCGGTGGTCGAAGCCGCGCTTAAACGCTCGGGAGAGCCTTTCATCGCCAATGATTGCGCACTGACCGATGACAGCACCCCTGCTATCTGGTTGCTGACCGGCCCAAACATGGCAGGTAAATCCACATTCCTGCGCCAGAACGCAATTATTGCGCTGCTGGCACAAGCTGGCAGTTTCGTGCCTGCAACCCGGGCGCATATCGGTCTGGTCAGCCAACTGTTCTCGCGCGTAGGTGCCGCAGATGATCTGGCGCGCGGGCGGTCGACTTTTATGGTGGAAATGGTCGAAACCGCTGCAATTTTGAATCAGGCCGATGACCGCGCCCTGGTGATCTTGGATGAAATCGGCCGTGGCACAGCAACCTATGACGGGCTGTCGATCGCCTGGGCCGTAATGGAGCACCTGCATCAGACCAACCGCTGCCGTGCGCTTTTCGCCACCCATTACCATGAGATGACGGCCCTATCGGCCAAGCTGGATGGCGTAGAAAATGCCACCGTTTCGGTCAAGGAACATATGGGCGATGTGATCTTCTTGCATGAGGTAAAAAAGGGTGCGGCAGATCGGTCTTATGGTGTGCAGGTCGCCCGGCTGGCCGGGTTGCCGCAAACGGTGGTGGACCGTGCCCGCGTGGTGTTGGATGCGCTGGAACAAGGCGACCGTGAAAGCGGATCACGCAAACAGATGGTGATTGATGATCTGCCGCTATTTTCGGCTGCGCCACCACCACCCCCTACCGCCCCTGCCGCACCCTCAGATGTGGAGGCGCAACTGCGCGATCTCAACCCAGATGACCTAAGCCCGCGCGAAGCGTTGCAAGCGCTGTATGATCTGCGCCAGCTCCTGCCCAAGGCATAAAAAACCGCCCCGCACCATATTGGCGCAGGGCGGTTACAGCTTTCCCGAATTGAGGCAGGTTTAGCCCCCGCGCTTAATTTGTTCTGTCTTGATCGAAAATAGCGAAGCGCCCATCGTGCCGCCTTTTTGTAAATCCCCCAGAATCACAGTGGTTTTCGCGCCGGTATCATCGGTCACGACCCATTGGCGCAATTCTGTCGGTTGGGCGGTGAACACCATCTGAATATTACCATATTCCGGATGCGCCGGATCTTGCGCCGTGACGATAGTCTTGGCGCCATCCTCACGGTGGTTGGTGACCATCCCCGATTGCGCCAAATTTACATTCCGATCCAAGATCAGCTTCAACGGCGTCTTGGACAGCGGATATTGTTCAGGCCGCGACAGGTTCGACTTTCCATCGAAAATCCCGACCTGACTACCGCCAGCAATCACCAATGTGTTGTCATTGTCATATTCAAACCGCGCCCGACCGGGGCGTTTGATATAGACAGTCCCGGTTGAGATCGAGCCATCGGCATTCACCTGGGTGAATTTCGATTGCACGGTCGTCAAGCCGTTCAGATAATTTGAAATTTGTCCCAGCGGGATCGCATCCGCAACTGCGGGTACGGCCAGGGCAAGGGCGAAAACGGGCGCAAGCGCGATGCGAAAAATCTGTTTCATACAGCCTAAGCTAGGTAGATTTTCGGAAATAAAAAGCCCCACCAGATCAACTCCGGCGGGGCTTTGATCACATAAGATCCAAGAATGTTACGTTTCAGGGATCAAGATCTCTCGTTTGCCGACATGATTGGCGCTGGACACGACATGCTCTGCTTCCATCTGCTCCACCAAACGGGCAGCTTTGTTATAGCCGATGCCTAGTTTTCTCTGGATATAAGAGGTTGAGCATTTGCGGTCCTTCGCCACAATCGCCACGGCCTGATCATACAGCGCATCTTCGCCGCCGGTGTTCCCCCCGGTGTTCAGGCCCAGAACTGCGTCGATATCGCTGGCTTTTTCATCCTCGGGGCCTTCAACCACGCCAGACATATAGCTTGGCGGACCGAAAGATTTCAGATGGTTGACGATTTCCTCAACCTCTTCATCCGATACGAACGGGCCGTGAATACGGGTCAGGCGTGAACCGGTGCCCATATACAGCATGTCGCCCATGCCAAGCAGCTGTTCTGCGCCTTGTTCGCCCAAAATCGTGCGGCTATCAATTTTCGACGTAACCTGGAAAGAGATCCGGGTTGGGAAGTTCGCCTTGATCGTTCCGGTGATCACGTCCACCGACGGTCGCTGTGTCGCCATGATCAGGTGAATCCCCGATGCCCGTGCCATCTGCGCAAGACGCTGAATGCAAGCTTCAATCTCTTTGCCCGCAACCATCATCAGGTCGGCCATTTCGTCAACGATCACGACAATATAGGGGAAAGGCTCTGGCTGGAATTCATCGGTTTCAAACACGGGCTCGCCGGTTTCTTCATCAAAGCCGGTCTGCACGGTGCGCTTGAACATCTCTCCCTTCGCAAGGGTTTCTTTCACGCGGCCGTTATACCCTTCGATATTGCGCACGCCCATTTTGGACATTTTGCGATACCGGTCTTCCATTTCACCCACGACCCATTTCAACGCGACAACCGCCTTTTTGGGGTCGGTCACAACCGGGGATAACAGATGCGGGATACCGTCATAGACCGACAGTTCCAACATCTTCGGGTCAATCATGATCATCCGGCATTCTTCTGGCGACAGCTTATACAGCAGCGACAAAATCATCGTGTTGATTGCGACGGATTTACCCGAGCCGGTGGTCCCTGCAATCAGCAAATGCGGCATCTTGGCAAGGTTGGCAACAATCGGGTCGCCGCCAATATCTTTGCCCAACGCCAAAGGCAAACGCATATTGCTGTCGCCAAAATCGCGTGCTGACAGAATCTCGCGCAGCACCACCTTTTCGCGATGATCATTTGGCAATTCGATACCGATTACGGTGCGCCCCGGCACGGTCGACACGCGCGCCGACAGCGCCGACATGGACCGCGCGATATCATCGGCCAAACCGATCACACGGCTGGCTTTCAGGCCCGGCGCTGGCTCCAGCTCATACATGGTGACAACGGGGCCAGGACGCACCGAGACGATTTCACCCTTAACGCCGTAATCATCTAGAACATTTTCCAACATCCGCGCATTTTCTTCCAATGCCTCATCGGCCAATTGGTGGCGTGTGATCGATGCGGGGTTGGTCAATAAGTTCAGCGGCGGCATTTCATAAGCCAGTTTCGGCTTTGGTTCAAATGCCAGCTTCGGCTGTTGTTCTTCAATCGCCTGTTTTGACGGGGCGATTGGCTTTTTCACCGGAGCCATCACGCGGCGCGCAGGGGCTTCAGGGATTACCTTGCGATCCAGCCCGACAGGGCGAACCGAGGCCGGCAGAGACGGGATATCATTATCCTCATCTGGCATGCCAAATTGCGCCATATCACCGTGGTCGTCACCGTCATCATCGGCGCTGGGATCAAATTCCGGTTCAATCGCCGCAGGCATATCGTTGACAGCACGGCGCTGCAGCGGCTGATAGCCCGCAGCTTCGGCAACAGGCGCTTCGGCAGATGTGTCTGGTGCAGCGGCGCGGGCTGACACGGTGCCGAATTCTTCCCCCAATGGGGCGAATGCGTCGACCTCGAAGCTATCGAATTCGGTCGGCATCGGCTCGATCTCATCCATATGATAGCCCTGATCGGCCCAATGCGCGTCTTGCATGCCCAGCGCCGTCTCTTGCGCCATGGGGGGCACAGCCGCCGGACGCGGTGCCGGAGGGGCCGTCGCCACCCGCGGCGCGGTGCCCGGCATAAAGCGTGGTGTCGCCTTCAGCGGTGGTTCAACCTTCAAGGTGGGTTCGATGCGCGGTTCAACACGGGCAGCCGGCGCAAGCTTGGGCCCGCGTGCCAGACGGCGTGCCACCGCAGCCATCACCGAAGCAGGCGCAGCAGGCTCTGGTTCTGGCGCTGCGACAGGCGCGGAAACAGGGGCATAGGCCACTGGTTCACGCTCTGGGTCCGCCCATGCCATTGGCGCTTCCTGGCCGCGATAAACCTCGTCATAGATCTCGTTATCGGCCGGTGCATACAGCGCGGGTTCGGCCCGCAATTGTGGCTGCGCGCGACGTTGATGCACGGCCTCTGCAATGCGCGCCTTGATGCGATCTTCGGTCGGCGCAGCCGCTGGTACAGGATGATAGCTGTCGTAATCTGCCTCGACCAATTCGGGCGCCAGGTCTGCATAGTCCGGTTCGGCATACTGCGTTTCAGGGCGGATGATCCGCGACAACAGGCCAGACTTCGCAACAGGCTGCGGCGCATAGTTGTCATCCGCATAGGTTTCATTGTCATAATTAGCCTGCAGCAATGCCTGCTGCTCATCCCACACGGCCTGTTCTGCGGCACGCGCCCGTGCGGCCTCACGACGATCGCGCGCACGTTCTGCCGCGTGGCGTGCCGCCAGCACCGATGCCGACGCCCCACGTCCCAACAAGGTCATCAACCCCGCATAGACCGCCGCGGAACCAAGATACAGAAAACGACCGATGGTTTTCAGCTCTGGCTTGGTGAAGCCCAACACGAACACCGCCATGCCGACGCTAAGCACCGTGAACAGTGCAGATAGGAATTTAAGCCCAAAACCAGATGACACACCCAGGATTTCAATCACAGACCCGGCAATCATATCACCGAAATTGCCACCCATCCCGTAGATGACACCCCATTCGGCATCCGGTTCCAAAAAGGCCGCATGCACAGACACAAGCGCAATGGCCAATGGCAGGAAAATTGCGCGCGACATCACGCGTTCTTCCCCACGGTGCAAGATAAACCGCAGCCCCCATGCACAGGCACCCGCAGGCAGCAGCCATGCACCGTGGCCGATGATGAACATCAAAGGAGAGGCGATCCCAGCCCCGATCCGCCCCAGCCAATTCGCCACAGGCTGATCCGATGACGCCATCCAACTGGGATCTTCAGGCGAATAGCTGCCCAACAACATGGCAAACAGCAAAGCAGCAAAAACCAGTGCCGCCCCCATCAATTCTTTACCGCGACGTTCTAGGGCGGCTTGGGTATTGCTGTCGAACAGCGGATCGCGTTGTCTCATCGGAAATGATGCCATCTTGTCCCGTCCTCAACCGTAGAGGCAGTCGCGGAGCTTGACCAACCCGCGCTGCGTTTCTTCTTTTGGGGCAACCAAAGCCACCCGAATATAGCCTGCACCGGGGTTTTCCCCGTTCACATCGCGCGACAGATACGCGCCGGGCAGCACCCGCACACCGGTTTGCTGCCACAACCGCAAGGCTGCGGCCTCACCATCCTTTACCGGCAACCACAGGAAAAACCCGGCCTCTGGCATGGTGATATCGGGGATACCCGCAAAGATTTCTTCCGCATCAAGGAATTTCTCAGCATATAGTGCACGGTTGACCACGACATGGTCTTCGTCTTCCCAGACTTTCTGCGCAACATGTTGCAATGGTTGCGCAATCGGCGCACCGGCATAGGCCCGTAACTGCCGGATCTGCCCCATAGCTGCAGTCCCAGCCGCCACGAAGCCAGAGCGCAACCCCGGCAGGTTTGACCGTTTCGACAGGGAATGGAAGATCACCACACGTTCAGGATCTGCGCCAATCTCATGTGCCACCTGCAATAATCCTGGCGGCGGATCAAAGCGATACAGCTCAGAGTAGCATTCATCTGCAAAAATGCGGAAATCATGCTTTTGTGCAAGCCGTAGCAGCTGCGCCAAATACTCCTTCGATGCCACGGCACCCTGCGGATTAGCGGGGGAGCAAATGTAAAGGATCGCGGTCCGGTCCAACACTTCGGCAGGCAGGCTGGCGTAATCGGGCATAAACCCGGTCGCCGCCGTGGCTGGCACAAACACGGGCTGCGCGGCCGCCGTCAATGCGGCAATCGCATAGACCTGATAAAACGGGTTCGGCATCAAAACGATCGGCTTTTGGCCGTTTTTCTGCTCGGGGCACAGGGCGATGGCAGCATTAAACAGCCCCTCACGAGTGCCATTCAATGTCATCACACGATCTGTGTCGATGCGCACACCATAGCGGCGGTCGATCCAATCCGTAATGGCGCCAAGCAATGCGTCGGTTCCGTGATTGGCCGGGTAACGCCCAAATTCAGCAATATGCGCTGCCAAAACATCGCCCACAAACGCAGGCATCGGATGACGTGGCTCGCCAATCGTCATCGCAATCGTATCGCCGCCCGGCGCATGCGAGTCCAGCAGCGTGCGCAAACGCGGAAACGCGTATTCGGGCAGGTTCGAGAACCGCTCGGGAAAATCCATCATCGCCTCATGTATCAGGGTCATTTTAGCGCCCTGTTTGCAAACACGTTACCGAAAAGGCACAGGTTTTGTCCAGCCGTGCGGCCGGTCCAAGACGATTCGCCCCAAAATTGTGGCATTTCAGCCAAGCGCGTGCTCGGCCGCCATGCCCAGCCGCAACAAGCGATCCTCTTGCATCGGGGCGGCCATCATGCTGATCCCCGTCGCCGGGTGTCCCGTTGGCAGGGTTAAAACGCATAGGTTTAAAATATTGCCAATCCGCGTATTGCGCAGCGCGAGCAGGTTCTCCGTCGCGAAATAGGCAGGATCAATCAGCAACCGTTCTGCATCGGGCGGCATAATCGGCGCGGTGGGCAATAAGACAGCATCGAAATCCGCCGTCGCCTCCAGATATTGCGCACGCCACTGGCGCAAATCTGCCCAGCCCTTTGTATAATCCGCTGCGGAAATATCGCGTCCACTACGAAATCTGTCACGGATCAACGGATACATGTCATCCGGGCGGGCCTCAATCAGGTGCTTCCATGCGCCATATGCTTCGGGCGCAAACAACACACCCGACAAATCCATCGCCATATCCACCATTGGCAGGGCGCAGCGCTCAATCGCGGCTCCGGCCGCCGCCAACCGGTCAACCGCCAATTCAAACCCTTCAATTGGGGCGCTGCGGGCATCTTGAAACGGCAGGCCTTCAAGCACCATCAGCCGAGTGCCCTTCAGTGAACAGTCTTGCAAATCCGGCGCGCGGCGGTTCTCCATCACGGCCAACACATGAGCGCAATCTTCCACCGTGCGACACAAAGGACCGATTGTATCGAACCCCTCACACAAGGGCACAACCCCGCGTTTACCAATCCGGCCATGCGTGGTTTTCAAACCAACCAGATCATTCCATGCGCTTGGCACCCGCACAGACCCCCCTGTGTCAGATCCAACAGCCGCCGCCGCCATCCCCAACCCCACAGACACCGCCGCACCCGAGCTTGACCCCCCCGGCGCAAGCCGCGGATCATGCACATTGGGCGGTGTCGCTGTCATCGGGTTCACCCCAAGGCCAGAAAAGGCCAGCTCTGTCATATGGGTTTTGCCCAGACAGATCGTGCCGTTGGCCGTCGCGCGCTCCAGAACCTGCGCATCTTTCTTTGGCACCCGACCTTTCAGCAGCCGTGTGCCCGCCTCGGTGGCCACCCCGGCCGTATCGAACAGATCCTTCCAGCTTAGAACGACCCCATCCAGCGGACCCAGCAACAGCCCCCGCTTGGCGCGTGTGCGGGCCGCCATTGCCTCGGCCCGTGCCCGGTCCGGGGTCAACCGCGCATAGGTCAAACGCCCATCTGCAGTATTGGCCGCCTCCAGGTAGGTTTCGACCTGATCAACAGGATCAAGTTTGCAATCCGCAATCAAACGGCCCTGTTCTGCCGCAGGAAGAAAACGCTTGTTCATCGGCCACCCCTTACTTCGCTTCGCGCCACGCTAAATGGCTGACGTTGGGCTGTCTATGCTGCACCCGCAATGCTGCGCACAGTGCATGGACAATTCCCGAAATAAGCCCATATTGGCAGCATGAAAACAGAATGCGACATCATCATCGTGGGCGGCGGGCTGAATGGGCCAGCGTTGGCATTGGCCGTGGCAGGGATTGGCCTGTCGGTCACCGTTGTAGACGCCGCCCCTGCGCAGGCGCGCGGTGAGCATGCGTTTGATGGGCGGGCCTATGCTTTGGCAGCCGCCTCAAAGAACCTGCTCAGTGCGATTGGTCTGTGGCCGCAGCTGGCTGACAAGGCGCAGCCGATGATGGGGGTCAAAGCCTCCGACGGACATCCCGGCGAAGGGGCTTCGCCGCTCTTTTTGCATTTCGACGCACATGAGCTAGACACCCCACCAGTTGGCTGGATGTTGGAAGATCGCTTTTTGTCGCGCGCACTGTGCGATGCCATGTTGGCCCATGACAATATCACGCTGATCAGTGATACACGCGTCATTGCCCAAGACATCGAAGCCAGCCATGTCAGCGTTACGCTGTCGGATGACCGCCGGTTAACGGCACGTATGCTGATCGGTGCCGATGGCCGCGCTTCTGGTGTGGGTGCGCGCGCCGCGATCAAGCGCGAGGGTTGGGGGTATGGTCAGACCGCATTGGTTGCCGCCATCGCGCATGAGCTGCCGCATGACGGTATCGCGCATCAGTTCTTTATGCCCACCGGGCCGTTGGCCATCTTGCCCCTTACAGGCAATCGTTCCTCGATCGTGTGGAGCGAAACAGACAACAACGCACACACCATCGCTGCGCTAGATGACGGTGACTTCCTTGGCATCTTACGCCCGCGCTTTGGCGATTTTCTGGGCCAGATCGAATTGGCTGGGCCACGGTTCAGCTATCCGCTGTCGCTGACACTGGCCACGTCTTATGTAAAGCCGCGTCTTGCGCTTGTGGGCGATGCCGCACATGGGGTACACCCGATTGCCGGTCAAGGGTTGAACCTTGGGCTGCGCGATGTGGGTGCCTTGGCCGAGGTAATCGCGGACGCGCTGCGCCGTGGCGAAGATATTGGGGCCCTGAACGTGTTAGAACGCTATCAGGGATGGCGTCGGTTCGATGCGACATCGCTGGCACTCGGGATGGACACTGTCAACACGTTGTTTTCAAACACCAACCCATTGCTACGATTGGGACGTGATCTGGGGATGGGGTTGGTCAATAAGATCGGACCAATGCGCCGTGGCTTAATGCGTCAGGCCGCGGGCCTGTCAGGCCCCCTGCCCCGGCTCATGTCTGGGAAACCACTGTAACCAAAAACACTTCATAAATGGATGCCGCGGGCTGACACCCAACCGCTTACCGCCCATTTATCCATAGTGTATCAGTCCAGTGTTCGGGCTTCGTCTACCAACATAATTGGAATGCCGCCGCGAATGGGAAAGGCCAGACCGGCAGGCTTTGACACCAACTCTTGCGCATCCACGTCATAGCTAAGCACCGATTGGGTCACCGGACAGACCAGCGCCTCTAACATCCGGCGATCAAACAGGGGTTTCGTGTCAGTCATTGCAGATGCTCCTCACCGCCGCTGCGCAAAGCGAATTCCAAAAGCGTCACTAAAGTTTCGCGCCGGGTTTGCAAGCAAGGTGCTTCTAGCAGCGCTTGTTTATCCTCTGGCCCCAGTGGCAACAGCATGGACAGAGAGTTGAGCAGAAGCTCATCCTCGGCCTCTCTCAGCGATTCCCAATCCGTATCCATCCCCTCAGCATGGAAAAACCGCGCCAGCAGCTCAAAAAATGTGTCGCGGTCCAAATCCGGATCATGCTCCGGTTTGCCAAGATCCTTCTCAAAGGAAGACCAAGTGACCTTGGCACGCAGATAAGGCGTATCGCTGTCCAATTCCTCCGTCACGCGAAAACGCGAAACCCCGGACAATGTGATCATATAGCGACCATCCTCGGTTTCCGAAAATCCGGTCAGACGCCCCGCACAGCCGATCTGCGACAGACTGCCGGTTTTGCCCGGCCCTGTCGATGGCTGGATCATTCCCATCAACCGATCTGGCGTTTTCAGGACATCATCAATCATTTGCAGGTAACGCGGCTCAAAAATATGCAGCGGCAAGCGTCCCCGGGGCAGCAAAAGCGCCCCAGGCAGCGGGAAAAGCGAAAGTGTCTGTGGAAGATCGCCGTGTCTCATCATATCCGTAAGCTAGGTCAACAAACGCCTCAGGCAAATATCATCGACGTTAATTTGCGACGACCTTTTCCAACCAGCGGATCTTTTGCGGGCAAAGCATCGAAGATCGTGAACAACTGGGTTTTTGCGGCCGCGTCATTCCATTCCCGGTCACGGCGGAACAGCTCTAGCAGCTGGTCAATCGCATCCTCTGTCCGGTCCGCCGCTTGCAAAGCCAACGCATAATCAAACCGCGCCTGATGATCATCAGGATTGGCGGCCACTGCGGCCTCCAGATCATCCAATGGTCCGGCATTGGCCGACTGCTTGGCCAGTTCCAGCTGCGCGCGTGCGGCCTCTATCGGGGCGGAATTCATGATCGCACTGGGCGCGGTTTGCAGATTGCCCTCAGCCTTGGCCAAATCACCAGTGGCCAGATGGGCGCGGATCAACCCACCAAAAGCTGCGGCATTTTCGGGATCTTCGTCCAAAATGGCTGCAAAGGTTTCCACCGCATCTTCTGCCGCGCCTTCCGCCAACATTTCTTCGGCGGCAGCAATCGCCTCTTCCAGACCGCCATCATCACCCGACAGCGCGGCCAGCTTGTCAATGAAAGCGGAAATTTCGGATGCTGGCTGCGCCCCTTGGAACCCATCGACAGGCTGCCCCTGCCAGAACGCATAGACCGTCGGCACCGATTGCACACGCATCTGGCCCGCAATCATCTGGTTCTTATCGACATCGACCTTGGCCAGCACAACTTTACCGCCCGCTTTGGTCACGGCAGCTTCCAATGCTGGCGTTAGCTGTTTACACGGGCCGCACCATGTGGCCCAGAAATCGACAATCACTGGAACCGTTTGCGATTTTTCAATCACATCGGTCATGAAATTGGCTTCGGTGACGTCGAAAATCAGTTCAGCCGCAGGTGGCTGCACCGCACCCAAAAGATCGTTGCCTTGCATGTCAGTCTCCTTCCGGAATTCCTTTTGCCCCTATATGCGCCCGCGATCGGGCCGCGCCAAGGGTTACAGATCGAATGTTGCAAACACCGGCGCATGGTCAGAGGGTTTCTCCCAGCCGCGTGCCGCGCGCACAATCCGCGAGCCGCGCGCCGTGGCAGAAATGTCCGAGGTCGCCCAGATATGATCCAGCCGCCGACCCTTATCAGCGGCGTCCCAATCCTTTGCACGGTAGCTCCACCAGCTATAGAGCAGCCCATCTGGAATATCTTGCCGCGTTACATCGACCCAGTCGCCTGCTGTCATCACATCTTGCAGATGCTCAACTTCGATCGGGGTGTGCGACACGATTTTCAACAGCTGCTTGTGATTCCAAACATCATCTTCGCGCGGCGCAATGTTCAAATCCCCAACCAGAATGGATTTTTGCGGCTTGGTGGCCGCGAAATCATCGCGCATTTGGGTTAGGAAATCCAATTTCTGGCCAAACTTCTCATTCACCAAACGGTCGGGCGTATCGCCCCCAGCAGGCACATAGAAATTATGGATGGTAACGCCATTTTCCAACTGCCCCGCGATATGGCGAGCGTGATCCAGATTTGCATAATCTGTCGCGCCGACCTCTTTGATCGGCAATTTGGACAAGATTGCGACGCCGTTATACCCTTTCTGGCCCCGCGCCACCATATGGCCATAGCCCAAGGCGCGAAACTGCTCCAGCGGGATCTTATCCACCGGGCTTTTGCATTCTTGCAAGCACAGCACATCGGGCGCTTCTTCGCGCATCAATTTGCAGACAAGTTCCTCGCGCAAGCGGACCGAGTTGATGTTCCAAGTGGCCAGGGTGAATGTCATGTCGCTCTCCATTTTGCGGCGCGATACTGTCGTGCCATGACGACAAGCGCAAGCCGATAGGCAGGCTTACGTCAGCGCGTCCAACACCAGATAGATCACCGCGGACAGCCCGGCAGAGGCAGGAACCGTCACGACCCAGGCCGCGGCCACCGTCATCATATGCGAGCGGCGCACCAATAACCTGCGTTTGCGTTCCTCTGGCGGCACCGGCTTGCCTTTTTGGATGCCCAGCCGGCGCGCGCGTTTCTCGGCATCATATTCGCGATAAAACCCAACACCGAAAATCCCGCCCACAGCAATATGGGTAGAGGACACGGGCAGACCCAGCCATGACGCGAAAATAACCGTAATAGCGGCAGACAAAGCCACACAAAAAGCACGCACCGTATTCAGCTTTGTGATTTCAGATCCGACCAGACGGATCAAACGCGGGCCAAATAGCAACAGACCAACAGAAATCCCCAGGGCACCCACCGTCAGCACCCAGATTGGCAAGGACACCTCTTGCGCAATTGCCCCAGCCTGAAGCGTGTGGACAATCGCAGCCAGCGGGCCGACCGCATTGGCCACATCATTGGCACCATGAGCAAAAGACAGCAACGCCGCGGATACGACAAGCGGCAGGCCGAACAATTTCTTAAGCGACTTCTTACGGTTTTCCAGACCTTTGGATTTCAACCGCACGAAAGGAACCGCAAACGCCCAGCACAAGATTCCCACCATACCACCAATGCCCAGCGCCGAAACCAACCCGATTTGCAGGACATGTTTCAACCCCTTAAGCGCAAGATAGGTGGCAAATGCCCCCGCCATGACACCCATCAAAACAGGCACCCACACCCGCGCGGCCGCTATTTTATCTTCGACATACAGCACTTTGGCTTTGATAAATGCCAGGAAACAGGCCGCAATCACCCCCCCCATCATCGGAGAGATCACCCAGCTTGCAGCGATCATCCCCATAGAGGACCAGTCGATGGCGCCAAATCCAGCCGCAACAATTCCCGCCCCCACGACACCACCAACGATGGAATGCGTGGTGGATACGGGGGCGCCAAACCACGTCGCAAGGTTCAACCAAAGCGCGGCTGACAACAAGGCCGCCATCATCGCCCAGACGAAATGCGCCGGATCTGGCAGCGCGGTCGGATCGATGATCCCTTTTGCAACAGTGTTTACCACGTCGCCGCCCGCAACCAAGGCGCCGGCACTTTCAAAAATCGCAGCAATACACAGGGCCCCCAGCAACGGCAGCGCCTTGGCCCCCACCGCCGGTCCCATGTTATTGGCAACATCGTTGGCACCGATGTTCAGCGCCATATAGGCCCCGATCACAGCCGCGGCGACAATCACCCAGTTTCCCGGTTCGCCCTGTACCAAAATCGCCGCGCCAACCCCCGCCAGAACAACGAAGGCCAGCGCCAGCCCTGGCGCAACCATCGGCCGCGATACGAATTGGGCGCCGTCTTCGACACGGCCAATGCGCTGCAAATCTTTATCCAGCGTCTTCCATTGGTTGACGGGCGTTCCGTCCGGACCTTCGACCATTGTCACAAACCTGCAATGAAACTGTCACATTTCGCGTTGCCCTACCCTCTTGCAGGCATCTGCGCAATGTTTAGCCCACTACAAGCTACGAATTAGTTTCTGTAATCCCGGTTCATCAACTTTTTCGGCCGCGTGCTTGGGCGCAAACCATTCCCGGGTGCGCTCTTGCGCCTCAGGGAAATCGTCATGCACGGCTTTGACATCCAGCTTGAACACCTTGACTTCAACCGGGATCGCCAAGCCAGACTCCAGGACCTTGTCATAGGTATAGGTGCCACAAGCTTTCGTGGTGATCTTACCTTTGACGCCCGCCTCTTCCCAGGATTCCTGCTCCGCCGCGCCTGAAAGCGAGCGCCCCCGCATTGGCCATCCCTTGGGGATTACCCAGCGCCCGGTCCCGCGTGAAGTGATCAGCAAAACCTGCTTTTCACCATTGTGCTGACGCAGGCAGACAGCTGCAACCTGCATTTCCGGTGGACGACGCCCTACCATCCCAGACATGATTTTCCCAATCCAGCTCATAGCTGTCATTTAGGGCCACGGGGACGTTCCGTCCAGAACATGCTGCGCCATAAATACGGCGCGTTGCGCATAGGTGCGCATATTCGGGTGGTCGGCAGGGATCCTGCTTATGGCCCATCCAGCAGAGGCAAACGTGCGCAGGGCAACAAAAACCGGCAATAAATCAGCCTGGTTCTGTGGCAATTCACGCAGGCTGCGATAGCCTAAGATAATACCGCCGACCAAATCCGCCAGCGCCGGCTCATGTAAAGACTGGACCACAGCCGTCGCCAGATCATACAACCTAAAGCCTATACCCGAATCATCAAAATCAATCAGGGATAGCCCACCTGCGCTACGCATCACATTTTCGCGCAATACATCGGCATGGATCGGACCGATATCATGCGCTTGCCTGACCACAGTCTTGGCGCGCGCGCGCGCGCGCTGTAGCAGCGCGGTGTCCTCAGCTGTGAGTGCCGGATTTTCCCAAAAACGCCCCCAATTCGGCTCCTCACCCAACAATCCATCACTGTCCCAGCGTTGCCGATCAAAACGCGCCGGACATGCCCCGGCATCTGTCAGATTGTGCAGCTGCGCCAACAGCACCCCCTGATCGTACCCCAATTGCGCAATCTTATCCCGGTCTTCGCCCAAGGAACGTTCCGCGGCACCTATGGGATCACCGCGCAACCAGCTAACACAGCTGACCAGCCGATCGTCAATCTGCCCCACCAACGCCCCGGTCGCATTGCGCACAGGCTGTGGCACCGGAAAACCCTTAGCAGCCAGTTGCTCGCACCAGTCCAGCTCTGTCTCAATGCCTTGCACATCTTGATACCCAGGTCGATGCAGCCGCAAAGCCACCCGCTGGCCATTGGCCAAAGCCGCGTCAAACACGATATTTTCGCGGTTTTTTACCAATTTGGGAGCCGCACCACCGCCCCACTGCTGTAGCGCCAGTCGCGCAAGATCGCCCGCCTGCGCATCGCTTAGCATAGATCCAGCTCCAGCAAGGTTTCCGACAGCATTTCAACAACAGTTGCCGCATTTTGTCGTGAGAACGGCATGGGTGGACGCAGTTTCAAGATATGCTGGGCACGCCCGACTCGACCCAGCAAAACCCCGTGATGTTTCATCCGTTCAACAACTTTACCGCAAAATTCAGTGGCCGGAACGCCATCTTGTGCAAATTCCACACCGAAAAACAGACCAAATCCGCGCACATCCGCAATCAACGGGTGGCGCAACTCCCGCAAGCTGGCCAAGGCATACGCCCCAACATCGCGCGCGTTATCGATCAATCCGTCTTCTTCTATCACCTGCAACGTCGCCAGCGCCGCAGCACAAGACACCGGGTTGCCACCAAAAGTGTTGAAATAGCCAAATGCATTCCGAAAGGCCGCCATGATATCGGGCCGCGTGACAACCGCAGCCACCGGATGGCCATTGGCCATTGGCTTGCCAAGCGTGACAACATCAGGGGCAAAGCCCATCAGCTCATGCCCCCACCAGGCCCGCCCTACGCGGCCAAACCCTGGTTGAACCTCATCACAAAGGATTAGCCCACCGGCACGGCGCACCACCTCAACCGTCTTATCCAAAAAGCCCGGCGCAACGCCTGGCGTGCCCTCATTGGCAAAAATCGGACATAGCATGAAGCCGGCAAACCCATGGCCTGCCGCGTTCAGCTCATCAATCGCGGCCTGAACATTCGCCGCAAATGCATCGGCCTGGGCCTCTAATGACCCTCCCAGCGGCGTCAAACTATCCGGGGCCGGCACACGCTTGACATGATCAGGATAGCCCCCGATCGGTGGCCGGCGCGTCGACAAATGCGCAACAGCCGTGGTATTACCGTGATAGGTATTGTCAGTGGCAATTATCCCGGTCTTACCCGTTACCGCCTGCGCCATGCGCAGCGCGACATCATTGGCCTCAGACCCGGTGCACACCATGATCAGCTGCGTCAGATCATGACCAAATTTCGCCGTCAGCGCCTCACCATATTGCAAAATACCCTCGTGCAGATAACGCGTATGCGTATTCAACGTCGCCGCCTGGGTAGAAATCGCTTCCACCACCTTGGGATGGCAATGCCCCAGATGCGCGACATTATTATAGCAATCCAGATATTTGCGCCCCGCTGCATCCCAAAGCCAAACGCCTTCTCCGCGCACAATATGTACAGGCTCTTCATAAAACACGGGCACATTCGGCCCCAACAAAGCCTCACGACGCGCCAAAAGATCACTCATCTCGGGATACCTTTCCTCGTAAAGACTTAACTTCACCGCGCTGGGTCTTGGCCTGCAATCGCCGCCGCTGCGATCCTTTGGTGGGCTTGGTCGCAATCCGCCGCTTGGGCTTATGCGTCGCTTCCAAAATCAGGGCCGCAAGACGCTCACGCGCCATCTCACGGTTTCGCACCTGCGACCGCGTTTCCTCTGCCCGGATGATCAGCGCCCCATCATTGGTCCAGCGCCGCCCAGCCAGCCGCTTCAACTTCGCCTTCACAGCCGGCGACAAATGTGGCGAGCGCTCCGCCTCAAAGCGCAACTCAACCGCAGTCGAAACCTTGTTCACATTTTGCCCGCCAGGCCCCTGAGCCCGGGTGAAGCTCTCTGTCAGCTCCCAATCGGCAATGATGATAGAGTCGGTAATACGCAACATGCGCCGCAGATTAGCGCCTGACGCCAAAAGCGAAAGACCCAACTTCAAAAATTGTCGACAATTATTCAGCGTCTTTCAGCTTGCGCCAAATATCCCGGGGTGAATTGGGGCATAGCCCCAAAAGGGGCAGCGCCCCTCCCCAACCGGCACCCTCAGCCCAGCGCAACCTCAGGCGATCAGCTTTCCGCCATCATGGCCAAGAATGGTCACATCCATCAAAGACCCTTCTGGCATATCACGATCAAAGGACACCTCTGCAAACCCCTCGGTCCGCGCCACGCGCGCACCTTCGGTCAGAACCCGATGCTTATGCCCAACTTGTGCCGTCAAATGCCGCTCCAATGCCGCTTGCCCCGCGCCACGCAACCGGCGCGCACGATCCTTGATCGCGGCACCATTTACTGCAGGCATCCGCGCCGCAGGCGTTCCCTTGCGCGCGGAATAGGGAAAGACATGCAGAAATGTCAGATGGCAATCCTCTACCAGCTTCAGGGAATTGCCAAACATGTCTTCCGTCTCGGTCGGGAAGCCTGCGATAATATCGGCCCCGAACACGATGCCGGGCCGAAGTTTCCGCGCCTCTTCACAAAAGGCAATCGCATCATCGCGCAAATGACGGCGCTTCATCCGCTTTAAGATCATATCATCGCCATGTTGCAACGACAGATGCAAATGCGGCATCAACCGAGGCTCAGAGGCGATCGCCAACATCAAATTATCATCAGCTTCAATGGAGTCGATCGACGAAATGCGCAGACGCGGCAGATCCGGCACCAGCTTCAAGATCCGCATCACCAGATCCCCAAGGCGCGGCTTCCCCGGCAGATCCGCCCCCCAAGAGGTCAAATCCACCCCCGTCAGCACCACCTCATTGAACCCACGATCGCGCAGCCGCTTTATCTGTTCCACCACTACGCCAGCAGGCACGCTGCGCGAATTTCCACGGCCATAGGGAATAATGCAAAATGTGCACCGATGATCGCAGCCATTTTGAACCTGCACATAAGCCCGGTGCCGCCCGAACCCATCAATCAGATGCCCCGCCGTTTCTTTGACGGACATGATGTCGTCAACCTGCACCTTCTCGGTCAGACCAATGAAGTCTGGCCCAGCGCGCAACCCTGCCCATGTCTCCGGCAGCATCTTCTCATGATTGCCAATTACCTTCGACACTTCCGCCATGGCAGCAAAAGTCTCAGGCTCCGTCTGTGCCGCACATCCCGTGACAATCACCGGCGCGTCCGGGTTCTCGCGCTTCAAACGCCGGATCTCCTGCTTGGCCTTGCGTACAGCCTCGGCGGTCACCGCGCAGGTGTTGACCACCACGGCCCCTTCAACACCGGCGGCGCCTGCCAGCTCTTTCATCGCCTCTGTTTCATAGGCATTCAGCCGGCAGCCAAGCGTAGCAAACACAGGCGGTTTCATAGCGCGGCCATAAAATCGGGGGTCAAACGCCCCTCAAAAACATATGTGGTCGGGGCCGTCATCCAAACACCATCATCGCGCCAATCAATTTCCATCTGCCCGCCGTCCACATCCACAATCACACGCCGACCGGTCAGCCCACGCAGCGCACTTGCCACAGCCGTCGCACAGGTGCCAGACCCGCAGGCCAGCGTCACACCGGCACCGCGTTCCCAAACCCGCATCCGCAGGTGATCCGGCCCAATTACCGACGCAAATTCAACATTGGTCTTCTCGGGAAAACGCGCATGTGTTTCGTATCTTGGGCCAAGTGTGCTCAGGTCAACCGCCTCGGCATCTTCAACGAAAAACACGCAATGCGGATTGCCCATCCCCACAGCCACCGGGTCGCCATCCAGCCCCGTTGCCACCGGATCCCCAACAAAGGGAATCAGCGCCGCGTCCAAAATCGGCGCGCCCATATTAACCGACACCAGCCCATCTGCCCGCCGAACCGCGGCCAAAACGCCACGCGTGGTGGTCAAAGACACATTAGTTTGCCCCAATTGCCCCATCATCCAATCACTGACACAACGTGTCGCATTCCCGCAGGCTCCTGCCTCAGACCCATCTGAATTGTAAAATTTCAAATGAAAATCAGCGCCTTGTGATCCACTCACCACCGCAAGCTGGTCAAAGCCCACCCCACGATGGCGATCGGCCAGCGCCTGCGCCAAGGCAGGCGTCACCGGATCGGCACCCTGGCGGGCGTCAATCACAACGAAATCATTGCCAAGCCCATGCATCTTCATAAAGGCCAGCCCGGAGCGTATATCGATCAGATCTTTCATGCCTGCGATATACGCCTGCTTCAAAGTTTTTTCCAGTCATGTGATTTTTTATGAAAAAGGCGGTTGACGCCCCCCAATAGTGTTCGTAAAAGCCGCCCCACAGAGACGGCGAAACACTGCCGGATCAAATGAGAGAGTGGGCCGTTAGCTCAGTTGGTAGAGCAACTGACTTTTAATCAGTGGGTCGCAGGTTCGAATCCTGCACGGCTCACCACTTCTCATAAATTTTCCTTTCCCTGTTTGGGTTTGGTGTTGGATTTGACGAACCTCTTGGGAAGGTTCGCCAAATTGCGCTCGCCATTTGGGCGGGCGACCAGTTTCTCAATCGCGGAATCGGCCATGCCTTCGCGGCCTGCGGCCTCGGTGTAGCGCTGCACAAGAGCCAGCGCTTTGTGGCCCGTGACTGCGCCGATCTCGTGCGCGGTGGCTCCGGCCTCGGCCAGACGTCGCGCGCAAGCCTTGCGCAGCCCGTGGGCGGAACACTGAGGCAGCTCGGCCTCTTCGGTCCAACGCTGCATGAGATTGCCCAGCCCACCGGCAGATCGCATCGTGCCTTTCTGGGTCGCTAGGAAGGGCCGGTCCTTCGGCAACTTGTCCAGAACCTCCGCCAAATCCGGGTGGATCGGCACGGACACAAGAACACCGCCAGACCGTTGCGTCTTCTGCCGCCGATACTCGATCTTGCCGTTGTGGACGTTCTTCGGCCCCAGCTTCACTGCATCGACCCGCGCCGCGCCGGTGTAGAGCATCAGCGTCACCGCCGTATGTGCCAGCGTGCCGGGCTTGTGGACCTTGAAGAACTGCGCCAGCTCGTCCTCGTCCCAGGTATGGAAGCCGTCCCCGCCCACACGAAACGGCTTCGTTGCGCGTGCAGGGTTGTCGCCTCGCCAGTCCAGCGTGATCGCGAAATCCATCAACTGGATCAGTCGCTTGCGCAGGTTGTTCGCCGCTGTCGGGGTCTCGGCCTTCTCGGCCAGGATTGTCTGCACATGCCGCCGCTGCATCAGCCGCACCGGCTTGTCTCCGTGTTCTTCCCGAAACTTTTCCACAATCCCGCGATAAACCTTCTGCGTGCTCGGCGCGAGATCGAGGAACTCGGGCGACCGATACCAGAGCGCCACAAGCTGACTGACACTGTAGGGTTTGGTCCGGTCCGCCCCGATCAGCCCGCGCGTCTTGTGGCCGTTGACCGGGTCTTCATACCGGCGAACGAAATCCTCGGACCCGTAATCACTCCCCAACTCCGCCGAAAACCTACCCTTCCGAAACCGCCACCGCCGCTTCCCGTGCCGGTCGAAATAGGCCGTCGCGCCGGGAAACTGCTTTCGGCGTTTCATGGGCGATCCCACGGGTTGTTGACCTCGTCGGTCTGCCTCTCGGTGCTGTAGATCACGACCTTGCCGTCACGGCTGATCTCTGACCGCACGACCGGAATGCCTGCGTCCCTGTATGCCTTGAGGTATCGTGTCAGCTCTGTCTGCGTCAGCGACGCGCGGGGCATGGCCATAGGGTGTCCCTTTCCGTCAAAGGCTGTGATGCTGCGGATCGCCCAGGGGCAAGCGCGGCTGGTCGTCTTCGGGGCGTTTCACCCTGGTCGCGTTCTTCTGGAACCGCTCCCAGCCGCTCATGGTTAGAAGCTTGGTTTTCGCGGAAATCTCAACGAACTCCAGCCGCCCATCGTTCATCAACGCGCGAACTTGCGCGGCGCTTAATCCAACGAGATCACCCAGCTCTTTCGGTGAAAGCAGTTTTTCCTGTGCCAAAACCCTCTCCCTTTCATAAGGTAGTGCGAATCGGGTTGAAAGTGCTCGCGTCCGGTGGTCCGATAACGAAACACAATGAATAACGTTCATTTGTGCGTATAGCACTCATATGAACGCAACCGCAAGTGGATTGCTATAGAAAATGGTGGATCGTCCCTATGACTATCTGCGTGCCCTCGGCGCGCGCATCGCGATTGCGCGCAACGAGTTGGGTATGTCGCAGGCGAAACTGGCTGAAGCGCTCGGAATCTCGCTACGCGCCTACCAGAGCTATGAGCTGGGCAAGCGCTCGATCCCGGTCGAGGCGTTGGTCGAGATGCACCGAAAATTCGATGTGGACCTGAATTGGATTCTGTTGGGAGTTGAAGCTGTTCGTATGAAACATGACATTGCCGCCCTTGAGGAGTTCGAGGTCGCGCTGGACAAGTACCTGTCCGACAGCGACACAAAGCTGAAGAGCGAAAAGCGCGGTGCGATTGCCGCGCGCTGGTACCGGTCCTTTTTGGAAGGAAAAGAGATCGCGATGGACGACGTCCACACCTGGATCGAACTGCTGAGAGAGTAACGAATGGATCTGAGACAACCCGAGGCATGGCAACGCCATAAACTGGCGTCAACCGAGCGAATGCAGGCCGACCTTGGCCGATATACCCGCCCAGTGATGAGCACCATGGCAACCTGTTCCTTGGTCTATCTGATGACCTGGGGACCGCTATACGCGCTCTGGGAGGTGGGACACATGCCTTGGCTTCCGCTTCTCGCCGCCGCCTTCTCAGGCCTCGTTGTCACGATGACCTTCCCGGCCTTCGTAATGGCGGTTGGGATTGAAAGTTATTTCTGCCGCCGCCTGCGTAGCCTGCAGGTATGCGAGTTTCGCACTCCTGCGAGTGAAGGTGCCGATTGATGCGGCGCGATAGTCTGTAATACGTTCTTAATCAACGCCTTGGATGGGCGGGAGCATAAGTCAGAGGAATAATTTTTTTGGGTAATGAACATTTTAGCCTTTCTTTGAATGCCTTTTCGGTTCTGAAGGCCAGTTTCGGATCAAACCATGCTGAGATTTCCGACCTAGTCGAGGATGCTGAGTTCGATGAACTTCATTCCCAAGAGATTATTCAGCGATCTCAGCAAGCGCTGTTGTCCCCGATTGCTCGCTTAGATCAGGAATTAAGTTGGCTCCCAGAGCTCAGCAATACGCAAATCAATGAGATTGGCTCTCTGTTGGAAGCAGGAAGGATAGCCAGCCTGCGTGAAGCAATTGCATTTCTGCCCGATTTGCCAAAAGCCAACGTTCTTGCGCATTTATGTGGCACCAATTCTGCGGATGAAACGCTCCTTCAAGACCTTCTTCGTGCATGGGATGATGTTGACCAACTCAGTCTCCTGCAATTCTTGAATACACAACGCAAAGCGGCTGGCTTCCCACAAGTCGAAAGGAGCCAACTTGCGGCGTCGATCAACGTTCTCGAAAGCACTCATGCGCGAAGCGCTGCGCTGTCCGTCTGGCGATTGGGTGAACCCGGAAAGGTGATGGAGAGCCTGGTTGAGGCGGAGCTCAAGAAAGGCCGCGCAAGCAGAATTTTGGCCGAGTTTGTTCGTGAATACGACATCTTGAGCGAACCCCACTTGGCGAGGATTAGCGAAGCTATTGATCAGCAGATCGAACTTGCCCGTCAACCGACACAACAGCTTGAGGCCGTGACGAGTGAAATCGCTGAACTCCTGCGGCAGTGGGATGATGTCAACCAGCCCGTTCAAGTATTTGAGCAGCATCAAGGCCATGAAGAAGGTCGGTCCAAGCAAATCTACGAAAGACTTCGATTACTATGCCTCGAACTCGCGAACGAAAGAGGCGAGTTTCATCACGCAAAGCGGTTGTCTGAAGCGCTGTTGCACACGTTTCCAGAGCTGGAATCAGTTGCTGAGGTGCTCAAGGGTGATGTCGAGGCGCTGAAGAATCTCGATAACCAGCAAAAGCAGTTTGCAGTTCTGGAGCCGCTCGTTGCCACCTGTGAGGCCGCCAAATCACAAGTTCCGAAGCTGAGGTCTGCGTTGCAAAGCTCAGGGTTTTCGCAAGCGCGCATGGGGGCTGTGAAAGACATCTTCGCAGCATTTGATGCTGCTGCCAAAGCCCCAGGCGTTGGCGACGCCGCATTCCTCGTGGTCCGAGACCTGGCGCTGTTCGTGAACAATGATCGGAATGACCCTGAAACGGCTTTCAGATTGATCGACGGGCTGATCACATACCGTGGCGCGAAACCGTCCCAAGATGTGAGTAGTAAACTCGATGAAGAGCGGTCCGTGTTGCATCGTAACTGGAAAATGTCGGAGCTTGAGCGTCATCGAGGCAACGTTGGCGCCATGTCGAAGACTATTGATGAAATGCTGGTTTACGCCAAAGGGAAAGATAGGGCTGAGCTAACTCAGCTTAAATCGGCAATTGATCAAAAGAAAAATGAGCGCATAGGTTGGTGGGTTACAATTGGCGTTGTGATCCTACTGATAGCAATTTTCGGGGGTTGACCGTCGTGAAGCGAGATTTCTCACAAAGGGTTTTGAGAACGCGTTTGGGAAAGTACCCTGAAAGGTTTTTGCTGTGAATAAGAAAGATGCCCCTTTTCGCCCCGAACTCGTCGCCCAGCTTTGCGTTGAATACTGGAAGCTTGCGGCCGCGACTGAGAAAGCGTTGAGCGTCGTTCTTGCCAGCGATGGAAAGCGCTTAGTGGCGCAGTTGAAATTCTCCAAACGCCAGTTGGATGTGCTCCTCCAAGATTTGGGACTGCGACTAGTCGACTTTTCAGGTGAGCGTTTCCATCCTGGCTTGGCGGTATCGGTCGATAATCCAGGCGATTTTGAAGAAGATGAAGCACTTGTCGTTGGCAAGACAATAGAACCCACAGTCATGTCCGACATGACTGTAATCCGGCTAGGGCGCGTGATCGTTGCGCCAGTTAAACAAGAAGAGGAATAGGCTGTGTATCTAGGTATCGATCTCGGAACATCGAACTCTGCTGTTGTTGGGCATGTCGATGGGGCGCTCCGTCTCTTCAAGACTGCCGACGGCACCGATGTACTGCCAAGCGTTATCTACCTGGATAAGCGCGGACATCGGTTCATCGGAAAGACGGCCTATGACCGTTTGCTCTCTGCGCCAAAGAACGTCGCGCATGGCTTCAAGCGCTCCATGGGAACCAAGAATCCAATTTCCCTAGCTGGGGAAAACTGGACCCCGGTGGAGTGCTCGGCAGAGATCATCAAAACGTTGGTTGGCCAGGCCATGACTGAGGCCGGTTCGCAAGAAATCGAAGGCGTAGTCATTACGACACCGGCCGCGTTTAATCAGATGCAGAGCGAGGACACTATTTCAGCCGCGCGGCTCGCAGGGTTGGAAAAGGTCAGCCTGCTGCAAGAGCCGGTTGCTGCTGCTTTGGCCGCAATCTCCAACAGCAAGCAGAAAGACGGCGTTTTCCTTATCTATGATCTTGGCGGCGGGACATTCGACCTCGCCCTCGTGATGAGTACCGCTGGCGTTGTTAACGTTGTTGCCCACGAGGGCATCAATATGCTCGGCGGCAGAGACTTCGACAGGATTATATTCGATAGCGTCGTCCGGCCATGGCTTTCGCAGAATTTCAGCCTGCCGGCCAATTTTCAGGCCGACGAGAGATACAAGCATCTTGCCGATGTCAGCAAACACGCAGCTGAAAAGGCAAAGATCCAACTGTCTGCATCCGAGACGGCTTCCATCTTTGCCACTGAAGATGAGGTCCGTGCCACAGATGAAAACGGCGAAGAGATTTACATCTCTATCGACCTTTCCCGCGACGAGATGACTGAACTGGTTCGCGACCGGATCGAAGATTCAATTGCTTTGTGCCGGAAGATCATCGCCGCAAACGGCTACAAGAACGAAGACATCTCGAAGATTGTGCCGATCGGCGGACCTTCGAAGATGCCCATCATCCGGGAGATGCTGGAAGCGGAACTTGCTATTGCTGTAGATAGCGGACTGGACCCCATGACCGCCGTTGCCACCGGTGCGGCGATATTTGCTGAGAGCCGAGAATGGGAAGGTAACAGCTCCACTCAGAAAACATCCAAGCACCGGGAAACAGTCACAGGTGACATCAGTCTTTCGTTGGACTTTAAGTCCCGCGTCTCGTCCGAAAGCACAAAGATTCGGGTTAAACCTGCGGGCGATATTCCCAGTGGCTTCGAACTCGAAATCCTTGATGAAGAAGGCTCGTCTTCTGGTCGGATACCGTTGAACGGTCCGCTAAACGTTGGTGTTAGCGTTCGAAAGAACGGCAAGAACCGATACATGGTCAACGTTTTCGATCAGACCGGTAGCAAGGTTGAAAGCGCTTCACGAGAAATCAGTATTACGCGAGCCGAAGCCAGCGCGGCTAGCGTTCCGATGACCTACAACCTAGCCGTGAAAGTTCAACATGGCATGGTTGGGTATGAGCGAAACAAGCTGGACGTATTGGTCAAGAAGGGAACGGCGCTGCCAGCGCAAGGTCGGCAGAAGTTTCGTTCTGGCAAAACGCTCATTGGCGGGGATGATGACTTCATTGCGGTGGAATTCTATGACATGGCGGATGACGTAGACAGCCCTGAACATAACCTTCACATCGGCAATTTCCGCTTGAACAGCGTAGATGAGCTTGAGCGCGGAGAGCGGATCAACCGCGGTGACGAGTTCATTATTGACTGGAAAATGAGTGACAACGGCACGCTTAGCTTTGCTGTAGAGCTTCCCGCGCTTGGCCGGATAATTGACGCTTCGAATCTGTATCGCCACGACGATGGTGGGATAAATTATGAAGGAGAACGGGGCGCTGAGGTCGCGACAACAATGCTGTCGAGGGTGGAAAGCGATCTGCAAGAGCTTGAGAGTGCGCTGGACGACGATCCTGACCCGTCAGGTGGCATTCGGAAACGTATCGAGCGGCAGCATGCGGCGCTATCCACTTCGGTGGATGCTGACACCCATCGTTCCGTTGCGGAGGAAGCTCGAAAGCTGCGTCAGGATGTTGCATTATTGAAAATGTCCCCCGCGAATGAAGAGCGAGTGCTGGCAGACGAAGCGGCTAAGGCCGAACTGTCGTTTGATGAATTGAGGGATTTAGCACAGCCCGTCGATGCGGAACGACACGACAAGCTGCTTGTTACGGCACGTCGGTCAATTCGTGAGAAGAATTTCGATTCCGCGCGAAGATCGCTGGGCGAAATGCATGGCATCCGAATGAAAGTGTTGGCGGAAACCCCAGATTTCTTGATCGAGATACTGAGACTTCTTGCAAATGAGAGACATTTGGTCGTCGATGAGGAACTGCACAATCAACATGTCGCTGCTGGCGTAGAAGCTGCTAAGTCCGGCGACGTGGATCGATTGAGATACGTGATTGGTCAAATGATGAACAACAGGGTGTCCACGGGTGCTGATGCAGCTGACATTGTTGAGCTGGCGCATCTTTTGGGCTCATGAATGTGACTTCACCGACTCAAACGCGGCTCGGTTTTTCCGAGCCGCGCAGCTGCTTCATGATTTCAGTTTTTGCGCCGATGTTTTGTTGGGTCCACCAGACGATACATCTGACCTTTCTGCTCTGGCGGCGGAAGAGGTTCATTGCGTGTGACCGTGCGTTCGACCCCAGTTCCACCCCCACGCGGGCCGGTGATTTCATACTGTCCAGAACGTGGCGCTTTTTGACCTGGCTTGAGAAGCTTGTCAGACATGAGACGCCTCCTGTGCTGCAGGAGGGACATTTGCAAAGCGCTTTCTGGTCGCGATCTCGCTGATGCGCCCCTGATTGAGATCAAAATCGGCGGCGATCCGATGCTGAAAATCGCCCTTCGCAAGGCGAGCCTTGATGATCGACACCTGCTCAGGCGTCAGAGTTTTGATAGTAGCCATCTGGCGTACTCCTTGGCGCTTGTTAAAACATTTGCCCTGGAGTCCCGAACCGTCTATCCCTTGCTTACCACCACAAGAGCGCTTCGGTCTCCGGAGCCACGACGAAGAGGGTGCGCCTGTATCCTTTCGACGTGTTGTGAAAGCGGGGACGCCTTGCCGGGCGCCCCCGCTAAACTCAGCAGATTGAATCCTCCAACAGCAATGGCCGAACTTGTTTCGCGCCAACGAACTGCGAAAGTAGCCTGTAGTTCTGCTTCTCGTGGCGTATGCGGCCTGCGACGATGGCAGGATGAACCTTTGCTTGCCGCGAAAGGGAGATAACGTTCTGCACACTGGGGCTAGAGCGCACTGGATGGCCGTCCCACAGCTCCGAGGGAATAAGGGCTTCTTGCGCCCACTCGTCAGCCTCCTGTTCGCGGATATCATCTCGTTCATGGTTCCGCTCACGAAGTTGCAGATCGTCAATGAAGACCTCGCCGTCTCCATTGTTGAAGTGCCGCCCCAAGTGGGCCAGTTCATGAAGTAGGCAGAACCAGAAATTATCCAGACGATCATATCGAATCGTCATGCCCACAACTGGAACACTATCCACTGTCCAAAGTGCTGCGCCGTCCAAATAGGTCTTTGGCAGGTGCGAAGCGACAACAAGCGCGATGCCATGCTTGGCCAGTCTTTCCTTGGCGAGCTTTGGACCCTCGTCAAATTCACTCAAGCGGGCCAAGTCACGGAGAAAATCTTGGTCGATAGTTCCTTGTTCATAGACACCTTCCAGTCCCGCTTGCCGTGCTTTGCAAAGAATGTGCAGGCACCAAGCTTGTAAAGCATGAACATCCGTTTTGGCGTTGGCTCGTGAACCTCCGCCTTGGCGGAACAAAGCCTGTGGTAGCGCTTGCTGCCCCCCAACGCACGCGACCATCTTCTGCACGATTTCTTCGGTGCGATCCTTGATGTCTGCTGTTTTCTTGATCCAGCCTAGTTTGGCCATTTGCATCACAGGAAAACGCTCGAAATCAATCCCCGCCGGAGCGGTCGGCAGAGCGCCACCATCTCGTATCAGCACATCGGCCGGAATGCCTAAATGTTCATTCAAAGCCCGGATCATCTTGAGCGTCAGGCTTCGTTTTCCACTCAGAACTTCCGATGCCTTTGCGCGGCTTCCAAAGATTGGAGCCAGGTCGCTCTGATTCATGTCGAGCTGCTGCATGCGGAACTTGATTGCTTCGATTGGATCTGGAGCGTCCATTGGAAAGTGACGATCTTCGTAGACCTCGATTAGTGTCGCCAGCACATCAAGCTCATCATCTTCTGCTACGGAGCGATCAAGGTCCATCAGCGCTTCAACACGAGCAAGAGCAGCGGTGTAATCCTGCTCGGAATTAATTGGCCGAATATGATGCTCGTTCATAGTCATACTTCCTCCGCGTCGATTTGATCATATTCCTCGTGAGTTCCGAGGAACCGAACAAAGCCAATACCCTTCTCGTAGTCGAACCTGACAATCAGTCGATATTTGTTGCCACAAATATTGAAGACCACTCGTCCGCCCTTCAAAATGCTTGCGTTGCGATACTGCGCTTTGACCTCGGCTGGCGTTTTCCACTTCGCGCGATGCGCTTCCGCCCACCAAACATCCAGCTGCGACTTCGAGTCTGGGAAGCGTTTGGAAAAGGCAATCAACTTCGGTCGGGCAATGATTCTCATCGTCTATCTAATCCAACGTTCCCGTGCAGTCAAGTTATACATCGCTCCCTATGGGGGAACAGATACCTGATTCGTGCTTTGGTGGCAAGTTCGGCAGTGAAGGGAGTTTCTTGATCCACTCTTGATGCCGATGTCTACAATGGCGCAGAATACAACCTAAGGGCAACGCTCAGTACTAAGTTTTGAGACGTGCTAGCTGGGAAAACACTAAATCTCGTTCTATTCGCCTTTGATCACTTCTTGATTGTCTATGCCGCACGCGCCGTGAACGCGCGTTCAGCCTACCTGTAGCATGGCAAATGGCGCGGACCTGCCAATCTGTAGCTTGGCAACACCTTCAATGCGTCAGCCCTTGGTCCATGTCCCGCTCCCGCGCTTCTAGTGTTTCAGCCACTCTTCGGCGTCCCTCGCTAAGCTCAAGCTCTCGTTCAACTTCGCGTCCAGCGCGTTGTAGGTGGCCTCTTCGCTCAGCAAGCCACGCAACGCCTGCATTGACGCGATCTGCGAGCGTATGAGCAACGTCGCGCAACCCACGATACCATCCAACTGGGCTTGCAGCCTCATCGTCGAGCGCGCTTCCAAGCCGCTCAATTCCGCGGCTGAGGTTTCGCAGACCGTCACCAACCGCTCGACGCAGGCGAGCAAGTCGCGCTCCAAGGCTGTCAGGGGCGTCGTCATTCATTTCTCCTCTATCTTGATGCAGATGACCGGCGTCCCGGCCAGTGTGCAGGTCTTTAGTTCGGTCCTGCCGGGGTCCAGCGTCAGCCAGGTCTGCTCCCCCTGGTCGATCCGCGTCAGGCCCAGTTTCGCCATCTCCGAGCGTGTCAGCAGGACCGTCCAAAGCCAGCTCGCGGCCATCATCGAGGCGATCCCCGTCAGGATCAGCCCCGAGATCACCCAAGGCGAGATCGTCAGCCAGCGCCTGATCTGCTCGGTCCGCGTCTCGAACAAGCTCCTGTTCTCGTTCAGGAAGCGGCGCGTATCGTTCTCGATGGTACGCCGCGCGTCGGTCGCAATGGCTGTCAAATCGGTCCTGAAGCTCTCCAGCTGGGATGCCATCGAGGCGGCGTAGTCTTGGCGTATCGTGTCCAGCTCCGCGTTCAATTTCTCGCTCAGCCGGGTCGGCTTGCCAGTCTTCATGGAAAATCTCTCCTTTCAGGCGCCAGCGTTCGCCGGTCTCGGGGTCTTGGGCGGTGAGGTAGGCCTTGCCCGCGCGGGGCAAGTCGAAACCAGCGTCGGTGAGCGCTTCGACCATGCTGGCGCGATCCTCGATCAGACCCATCGAAATCTGATCGAGGATCCACGCATGCAGCTCGTCGCGGCCCTGGGCGCGGGTTGAGGCCTCGATGGTGTCGCGCGCCTCCTGGGCGCGCTCCAGCTCCATCGGGTCGGCCCAGCCGTGGCGCTGATTCATCAAGTCGCGAAGACTGTCATAGGCGTCCTGGTAGCCGGGTGGGGCGATGTTCAGGCTGCGCCCGGTGGTCAGCTCCAGGCGCGGGGTGCAGAAATGCAGCTCGACGCGATCTTCGTGACTGTGCCGGACCCAGAGCATGTCATATTGCTCGCCGTCCAGTCCGGCGAAGGCCAGCTGTTCGAAGGCGTCCATCACCTCGGCCTGCTGCGCCTCATTCGGTGTATCCTCGGCGGCAAAGCTGATCACTCCCGCGCGGTAGGTCCACCGGTGGCGGCTGGCGTCTATCAGTGCCTCAGTGCGGCTGGGATCGCCGCGCAGCACCTCGGGCAAGGGGTCGCGCGTCACCATCAAGGGCTGGCCATCGGCATCGCGGATCAGGTCGCGGTTGCCGTCATAGGCCAGCACGCGTTCGGCCACGAGATAGCCGACCGGCCCCGCGCCTGCACCCTTGCCGTTGGGAAAGAACTTGATCAGCATCGCCGCGCCTCATCGAGGAGCTGGGCAAGCTGGCGTTCGATCACCAACAGGCGGCGGGCAACGGTGAGGCTGTCGAGATCGGGGCACCCGACCAGCATCGCGCCGTTCAGCCAGCGCGCGATCTGGTTGAGGTTGCCGCCGATGCGCCCGACGGCCAGCACCAGCGCCGGATCGACGCGCGGCACGGGCTTGCGGCGGCGCGCCTCGGTCCGGCCAAGCGCCTCACGCAGAAGCGTCGCGGCAGGCAGGCCTGCGGCTTCGGCCTTGGCGCGCAGCTCAGCCTTCTCCGCCGCCGTGCAACGGAAGACGAAAGTCTCCGTCAGCGGCTCCTTTGCGCGGGCTTTTCCCGCGACGGTGGGGTTCGAAGGGGAGGCTTGCCGCCCCTCGCAAGGTCCCGTGTCATCCGCGCCAGCGTATGACATGGGTCGCCTTGCTGTTTCCTCAGACCGCATGACGGTGCTCCCCCTCGGTCGGGGCAACATCCTGCGGAAGACGCGATGCGCGCTGCATCTGACGCGGGGCATAGGACGTGATGCGGGGTGCGGCGGACATGGCGCATTCGCCGTCCTGCGCCTGACGGCTGACATCCCGCAGAAGACGCAACTGCGCCGGCCATTCCGCGCTGCCCGCCGGGGCCGGTATCTGCGCTGGTAGCCAGAAACCCGAATGCCGCCCGTGTGGTACGATGGGCAGGCTGCGTTCCAGCGACGTCATTCCCTCCCGCTCCAACCTATCGTCCCAATCCCGGACAAAGCAGATGCCCCTCGGGACAAATACCAGGTCCGAGCGCGTTCCGCCGGATTGCCCTTCATCAGGCAAATCCGGCGCGGACGCGCGCCCGTGTTCTTTTCTAAGTTCTTGTTCTCTGTTCGGGGGGCGATCCTGTCCCCCTTTGCCGGACAGGTCTGTCCTGCTTTGCGGACAGGAGTGTCCCCCTTTGGCGCGACCAAGCGGGACAACCTTGTCCCCCTCCCGGCGGCGATCCGTGGCCCGTTTCAGGGCCGCTTCGGTCGGGCGGTAGCGCGATGATTTCCCCTTATTGGTTCCGCGCTCCACGGCCATATAGCCCGCCGCCTCGACCTTGTTCAGCGCTCGCTTGACCGACTTGGCGTGCTTGCCGATGGCCGTGCCGATGGTCTCGAAAGACGGGCGGCTCTCGCCGGTCTCGTGGTCGGCGTGAGCGAGAGACAAGTAAAGGGCCACGCGCAAGGCGTTGTCGTCCAGCTCGTGGTCGGTGACCATCTCCAGCAGGTATTGCAGCTTGATCTTGCAGAAGGGCAGAACCTCAGACATCGACCCCTCCCGCGATTGCGATCACGGGTGCGATCTGGTATCCAGTCTGAGCAAACTTTTCGATTTGGCCGTTGACGCGGGTGCCAGCCCGGTCAGCGGCCTTTCGGTTTCTGGGACTCCTGAAACGGTTCGCCAGAGGCCCGAAAAGCCCAATCAAATCAAAGGCTGGGGTTTTCTGGTTCGCCAGCGCAAGCCGTTGATTTCCCTCACCCCGCACAGTCCTGCACGGCTCACCACTTTCCATAATTGACGAACGACAGTAAGTTTGTCGTTTCCGACAAAAGTTAGGCGCCTTTCGACACATCGATCGGCGCATTTGCTTTATCTGGCGATCATATCGCAGGCAAATACCTCGAGAGATTCGTAGGCCTCCCATGGAGGTTCGCGAACAGAATCAAGGTCACTCACGGCCGAGGCTGTGTGGAAACGGGCCGGCAGGGGCTGTCGGCTGCTGGTTGGTCGCGCTGCTTGCTTTCAGCCGCCTCCGACGCTCTTTGCGCGCGTGACGGCTTGGTGATCCCTTTCTCGCAAGGCGTGACGTCTGCGCTTGAGGCTCGGCAGCCCCCGATCAGGCGGCAATGGCCCGCATCAGGCCCCGAATGGACCTGCACCGTTTCTGTTCCGGTGTGTTGCTCATCTTAGGCGGCGATCTTTTCGAAGGCCACGGGTGATTTTCCGTCCAAGGCTGAATGGCGCCTGCGCGGGTTGTAGAAGCCGTTGATGTATTCGAACACCGCGACCTCAACATCCCGGCG
>NZ_MDHA01000081.1 GCF_001705665.1 Thioclava sp. SK-1
TATCCACGGCAGCTCGTGCGGCTTCCGGCATGTTTCGAGCGGCAGCGATCAGACGCTCAACGTTTTGGATGCCCTTTGCCACCACAATGCCGAACTCGCCAATATGCGCCCGGATCGCGTTGATGATCTGCGTACGCTGCCGTACGAGGAAATCCCGTGTCTTATGGTCAAGCAGAGCGGCTTGGGTCTCGACCGATTTCACTGGCACAAAGCGCATCGTCGGGCGCGTGACCGCTTCGCAGATGGCTTCCGCGTCCACCGCGTCTGTCTTGCCTCGCTTCACATAAGGCTTGACGTAAGCGGGTGGCATGAGACGGACCTCATGCCCCAGCGCGGCAATTGCCCGCCCCCAGTAATGCGCCCCGGCGCAGGCTTCCATGCCCACAACACACGGTGCAAGCCGCGAGAAAAACAGCAGCAGTTGCGCCCGCCGCAACTGGCGGCGACAGACAACTTTGCCGGTCGCGTCGACCCCATGAACCTGAAAGACATTCTTGGCCAGATCGAGGCCGATCGTGATAGGCTGTTCCATGGATGGCTCCTTTCGGTGGCTGTACTCAGACCCACCCTGGCACATCGCGATGCCGTTTGGGGGGGCCATCCACACCATCAATGGCAGCCATCTCGCGAAACGAAATTCTGCGGGCGACGCAACGTCTGGGGCGATCGATCTGGAAGAAAGGGACCGACTACCACGCGCGGAGTCGCGTCGAAGCCCAGATGAACCATCTGAAGCTTTTGGGCGATCGGATCATGTCGCGAGACCCCGACCGCCAGACCGCCGAAATCCAGATCCGCATCGCCATCATGAACCGCTGCTCAGCTCTTGGACAGGCCGAGATCAAGGCCGTCGGATAAGGTCAGCAGGATAGAGGCTAACGCGTCCTGACGTCTGATTTGCGCAACAACGCCGTTCAGCGCCATCACCCCGTCCTTGATCGCAGGCCAGGTAAAGGGTGCCTCCTCCAACCGCTTGTAAGCCATCACCAGACCGGTGCCGTCCCAATACAGAAGCTTCAGCCTATCGGCACGGCGCGAGCATCACATCGAGCGTGTAATCCATTGAAAAATATAGGGCATATATCGACTGCTCAAGTGTCGGGAAATCTATGTGTTTTGGAGACCCGGGAAGTAGCGTTATAGTTGTACCAGAACCGCTGAAGATATCCAATGACAACGGGCTTGTCTCATACGCGCGCCCTATAAAATTTCCATCCCATGAAAGCTCCAACGGCAGAAAATCTGGCTGCCTAAATAAGCTGTAAGCATCCACGGATATAGTCAGGAATATTTGGGAAATCTGATACCCTGCATCCATCGTAAGATTACAGGAACGAGTACTATTACTGCCCGTAGCGCCAGCTGTTGATCCGCAGTTATACCCTATCCACCCGAAGCTATTTGAGTTGTTTGAGCAATACCCGTTAGGCGACCCAGAAATAATATTTCTGCCCACGTCCAAAGCAGCGTTAAACACCTTTGGCTGGTAAGTTGTCGTGATCGTGGCCGCATCTACTCGCTAACTGGAACAATCCAGAAAAGCCATAAACATAACGAGATATAAGGGAAATTTCATCATAATCCGTAGCCTTCTCGGAAATCATCACAAAGCTTGCTGAAACTGCTTGCAACGCTCGTAAGCATAACCATTTTTGGGGGCTCTGTCGCAAATTTTTCTGTTTTGAATTTTCTTTGATATGTTCGCGTCGTCAATTGGTTGCGACGGAGCGGACGGCATGATCGATTTCAAGGGTGCGCATTATCCGAAGTCGGTGATTTTACACGCCATCTTTTTCTATGTCCGCTACTCAGTCTCCTATCGAGACCTTGGGGAGATTCTGACCGAGCGCGGCGTCACGGTCGACCACACCACGTTAAATCGCTGGGTGGTGAAATACGCGCCGCTGATTGCCGCGCGGGCGCAAGGACGGAAGCAGGCGTCGGCCAAATCGTGGCGGATGGACGAGACTTACATCAAGGTGAAGGGGCGTTGGACCTACCTTTACCGTACCGTGGACCGCAACGGTCAAACCCTTTATTTTATGCTATCCGAGCGGCGCAACCTGGCCGCTGCCCGGCGATTTTTCAAACGCGCGATTGCGGTGAATGGCGTGCCAGAGCGCGTCGTCATCGACAAGAGCGGTGCCAATCTGGCCGGGCTTCAGGCAGTCAATGTAATCGGCGAAATTTACCGGCAACGGGCGTGTGATCGAGATCCGTCAGGTCAAATATCTGAACAATATCCTCGAACAGGACCACCGCTTTATCAAGCGGATCACGCGCCCGATGATGGGGTTTAAAGCGTTTCAATTTTCCGCCGCCACCACCGCTGGCATCGAGACTGCGCACATGATCCGCAAAGGGCAAATGTCGTCAAATGAACTCCACGCATCTCCGGTCTTTGCGGCACTCGCAGGATAATAATGTCCGATAGAGGGGTATCTCCAGCTGGGCGGGAAATTTGCGACATAACCTCCGCAAGTTCATGCCCGCGAAACGGACACGCTGCGCGAAATCGCCGGAATGGGATGCCTGCCGAAACGCAGTCCACGGGATGATCCGTCTCGTAAAAATTGTAGGCCGTTCAATCGTTCTTGCGGGAAAGGGCGGCACCGGTATCACCGGTGCCGCCAGTCGGTCGTTCACAGGGAGGTTGTAGATAACTAATTCTACAGGGAAACATGGGGTTTTCCAAAAAACGAATAAGAATACTTATGTAAAATAATGCTTAGTCCATCAGATGCTCGACTGCGGGCGCCGGCACGAACCGCCATTTGCGCAGTGGGCCCGCCATAACGTTGAGGTAATACATCTCAAATCCGTAGGGCGCCCCGCAGGGATGGTGCCCGCGCGGGACCAGCACAACGTCGCCGTCGCTCACCGATATGGTCTCGTCCAACTGACCGTCATCGGCGTAGACCCGTTGGATGCCAAACCCATTGCCGGGGTTGAGGCGGTGGTAATAGGTCTCTTCCAGATAGGAGATGCGCGGGAAATCGTCTTCGTCGTGGCGGTGGCTCGGATAGCTCGACCAGTGGCCTGCAGGGGTGAATACCTCGGTGACGAGCAGGCTGTCGCAGTAGTCCTGGTTCTCCGTCGCGATGTTGTTGATGAAGCGCGTGTTCGCCCCCTCGCCCCGCTGCGTCAGCGTGATGCCGTCAGGCCCTATCCTGCCCGCGGCGTGGCCCGATTTACCCGGCGCCTTGCACACCGCGATGGTCGCCTCCGTGGTTGTTTCCAGCGACCAGTGGCTGTCGTTGGGGGGCCTTGCCAACTTGTTTTTGCGTGATGAACCGCGCCCGGTTTGCCGGAGGCTGATTGACGTTAGTTACGCTGCCATGGCTTCAGTTTCCAGAGCTGCGTAGAAGTTGGCCTCTGCTTCTGCTGGCGGGATGTTCCCGATGGGCTCGAGCATGCGGTGGTTGTTGAACCAATCGACCCATTCCAGTGTCGCGTATTCAACGGCTTCGAAGGTGCGCCATGGGCCGCGACGATGGATGACTTCGGCTTTGAACAGGCCATTGATCGTCTCGGCCAGCGTGTTGTCATAACTGTCGCCGAGGCTGCCGACTGAAGGCTCGATGCCCGCCTCGGCCAGTCTTTCGGTGTCTTTAATCGACAGATACTGGCTGCTACGGTCACTGTGATGGACCAGCCCAGCACCCTTGACCGGGCGGCGCTGATGGACGGCCTGTTCGAGGGCATCCAAGACGAACCCGGCATGAGGGGAGGTGCTGACCCGCCAACCAACAATCCTCCGAGCATAGGCATCGATAACGAAAGCGACATAAGCAAACCCCTCCGAAGTGGCGACATAGGTGAAGTCTGAAACCCACAGCATGTTCGGCGCGGGCACGCGAAACTGGCGATTCACCTTGTCCAGCGGGCACGGCAGCTTCTTGTCCGGGACCGTCGTCTTATGCGGCTTTCCCCGGATAATGCCTTGAATACCCATGCTCTTCATCAGCCTTGCGACGGTGCAGCGGGCTACGTCGAAGCCTTCCCGTCGCAACTGCCGCCAGACCTTGCGCACGCCATAGACCTGCCAGTTCGCATCGAAAACCCGCTGGATCTCGGGTCGAAGCGCTTCATCGCGCTTGGCACGATCCGACAGTCGCGTCGGATCGGCGCGCTTGGCCAGATGGTCATAATAGGTGGCAGGGGCAATCGGCAGTGTCTCGCAGATCGGTTCGACCCCATGCGCACCGCGATGGTCATCAATGAACTTGACCATCACTTCGACCTGCGGTCGAACTCCGCCATCGCAAAATACGCGCTGGCCTTGCGAAGGATTTCATTCGCCTGGCGCAGCTCGCGGTTCTCGCGCTCCAAAGCCTTCATGCGCTCGCCCATCTCGCTGGAGACGCCCGGGCGCTTGCCGCTATTGACCTCGGCCTTCTTGACCCAATCGTTCAGGGTCTGAGGCGCACAGCCGATCTTCCCCGTGATCGACATGATCGCTTGCCAACCCGATCCATGCTGGCCCTCATTGTCGAGGACTGGACTTGCATCACTTACGTTCCGGTTTTCTGTGAGCAATGCTCGCTTTGAAGGAGACTGGATATGGCAGCCAAGCATAGTGAAGATTTCAAGCGCGAAGCGGTTCGGATCGCGGCGCACAGCGGCCTGACACGGCGACAGGTTGCGTCGGACCTTGGGGTTGGTTTTTCGACCATGGGCAAGTGGATGCGGGATTACTCGACCGATCCAACAGCAGCTGAGGACGC
>NZ_MDHA01000082.1 GCF_001705665.1 Thioclava sp. SK-1
GGACCTTCTGGTAGTCATGCGAACAGTATTGGCTGCCGCGATCGCTGTGGAAGATGCAGCCCCTGGGCGGTGACCGCAGGGTGATGGCCATCTTCAGCGCCCGGATCGCCAGGTCGCGTTTCATGCGGTTGCTGACAGCCCAGCCAATCACACGGCGCGAATGCAGATCGAGGATGACCGCCAAATACAACCACCCTTCACGGGTCCAGATGTAGCTGATATCGCCCGCCCATTTCTGGTTGGGCCGCTCCGCCGTGAAGTCACGGTCCAGCAGGTTTGGCGCGATGTTGAACGTATGATCGCTGTCTGTGGTCGCCTTGAAT
>NZ_MDHA01000083.1 GCF_001705665.1 Thioclava sp. SK-1
TTTTTCGACCTTGGGCAAGTGGATGCGGGATTACTCGACCGATCCAACAGCCGCTGAGGACGCGGAGTTGCGCCGCGAGAACGAGCGCTTGCGTAAAGAGAACCGTATTCTGCGGGAGGAGAGGGAGGTGTTAAAAAAGCTGCAATCTTCTTCGCGAGCCAAAAGCAATGAGATTTCAATTCATTGCGGAGTATCGCGGAGATCTCTCACGTGCGTATCTGTGCCGCCTGATGCAGGTTTCAGATCGTGGGCTACGGGCGTGGCGTCGCAGGCCGCCCTCACATCGCCAGCGTCGTGACATGATCCTTCTGGCATATATCCGCGAACAACATCGGCTCAGCTTGGGCAGCTATGGCCGTCCGC
>NZ_MDHA01000084.1 GCF_001705665.1 Thioclava sp. SK-1
AGCAACAGTGCGGCAGCTACACCGATGCGAGTTTATCGAAGCGGCCGAGAATGTCGTTTTGATCGGCGGTCCGTCGTCCATTGGGCTTGAACCAATGGCGCCTCAATAGACGACCGGGCAAGAGCCACACAGCCACAGCAATCGGCGTCCAAGCCATCGAACATCACCGGCGTAAGGTGCGCTTCTTCTCAACTGTGGAATTGGTCAACGCGCTGGAGCAGGAAAAGGCGCTCGGTAAGGCAGGGAAACTGGCTGAGATGCTGACGAAGGTCGACTTGGTCATCTTGGACGAATTCGGCTACCTGCCGTTCAGCTCATCTGGCGGGGCGCTGCTCTTC
>NZ_MDHA01000085.1 GCF_001705665.1 Thioclava sp. SK-1
TTGAGCGTGGTCAGGTTCTGTGTAAGCCGAAGTCGGTTAACCCGCACACCAAATTCGAAGCTGAGGCCTATATCCTCACCAAAGAAGAGGGTGGCCGTCACACGCCGTTCTTCGCGAACTACCGCCCGCAGTTCTACTTCCGCACGACGGATGTTACAGGCACTGTTAACCTGCCCGAGGGAACGGAAATGGTTATGCCAGGCGACAACTTGAAGTTTGAAGTTGAGCTGATCGCACCGATCGCGATGGAAGATGGTCTGCGCTTCGCAATCCGTGAAGGCGGCCGTACCGTCGGCGCGGGCGTTGTGTCGAAAATCATCGCCTGATCTGTCATAGATCTTACGACATCTACGAAAGGGCCGCCCATCAGGGCGGCCCTTTTGCATGCAGGCTTGCACATGGAAAGAAAACGTCAGCTATTGGCAAAACCTGCCCAAAACCCACTTGACGGGCCTGATGGAACACCATAATTAGGCCGGGCTGGAGGGGTTTAGCTCAGTTGGTAGAGCATCGGTCTCCAAAACCGAGGGTCGTGGGTTCGAGTCCCTCAGCCCCTGCCAGCCAAAAATCCAAACATTAAAATCTGAATTCACATTCTTTATATGTGATTTTAGGGCGTTGGCACAGTCGCCAGGCGCGGCGGTCCGCATGGGTCAAAACACTTGAAACCGATGCGACAAGCGCGTATGTGACCCCCGGCATACAACCGCGTGGGGGTGTGCCGTAAGGTATAGAGGAAGACGAGCATGGCAAACCCGATTCAGTTCCTAAGCCAGGTCCGCGCCGAAGTCGGCAAGGTCTCTTGGCCAAGCAAGCGCGAAGTCGTTCTGACCTCGGCTATGGTGCTGGTGCTGACGGCGTTGACCGCGCTGTTTTTTTCGCTGGTGGATTGGGTGATCCGTTTGGGTCTGGGCCAAATCATCGGCTGACACACGGGCGAAGCCTTGTTGAGATCCGTCTAGGCCTTGAAATAGTTGGGTCTGGGATGTAAAGGGGCGGGACTTATCCGGGACGGGCGTGCATTGATTCGTTGTGCACGCTTGTTTTTTGTTTCGGGGCTGCGTGACAATCGCGTGGTTAAGTTGAATTTACGGTGCATCCGCGCCGATAGCTGAAGGCAGGGACACGAGCATGGCGCAGCGTTGGTATTCGGTGATGGTTCTCTCGAATTTCGAGAAGAAGGTTGCCGAGCAGATCCGTCAGTCCGTGATCGAAAAGGGTCTTGAGGACCAGATCGAAGAAGTTCTGGTTCCGACCGAAGAGGTCATCGAGATTCGTCGCGGCAAGAAAGTGACGTCAGAGCGCCGCTTTATGCCGGGCTATGTTCTGGTGCGGATGGATATGACCGATCAGGGCTATCACCTGATTAACTCCACCAACCGTGTGACCGGGTTCCTGGGCCACCGCGGCAAGCCGATGCCGATGTCGGATGCCGAAGTGAACCGCATGCTGAACCGCGGCAGCGAAGGCACGGGTGAAACCGCCGAGCCGCGCAACCTTATCCGGTTCGAAGTTGGTGAGAATGTGAGCGTAACCGACGGGCCGTTCGAAGGCTTCTCGGGCATGGTCGAGGAAGTTGATGACGTCTCGAGCCGTTTGAAAGTGACGGTTTCGATCTTTGGTCGTCCGACCCCGGTCGAATTGGAATTCACTCAGGTTCAGAAAACGAGCTGAGCGATCTGTGGGAGGCGTTTTGGGAATGAGCCCGCGCCGAACCACTAAACTTGCCTGCACCCCGCAGGCACAGTGATATAGGAGAAGCCAAATGGCTAAAAAAGTGGTTGGGCAGCTGAAGCTGCAAATCGCGGCAGGTTCGGCAAACCCGTCCCCGCCCGTAGGTCCGGCGCTGGGTCAGCGCGGAATCAACATCATGGAATTCTGCAAAGCGTTTAACGCAAAAACGCAGGAATTCGACAAAGCGGCGAAGATCCCAACGGTCATCACCTACTACGCCGACAAATCCTTCACATTTGAGCTGAAGAAGCCGACTGCGTCGTTCTACTTGAAGCAAGCTGCTGGCCTGAAGCCGGTTGGCAAGCGGAACCGTCCGAAGGGCTCTGAGGCGCCTGGCCGTGTGGTCGCTGCAACTGTCACCGCCGCTCAGGTGCGTGAAATTGCCGAAGCCAAAATGCCCGATTTGAACGCCAACGATATCGAAGGCGCGATGAACATCATCCTCGGCTCTGCGAAGTCGATCGGTATCGAGGTGAAAGGCTAAGTCATGGCAAAGCTCGGTAAGCGCACACAAGCTGCTCGTGCAGCATTCGAAGGCAAAGACCTGATCTCGGTTGAAGACGCCGTTGCTCTGGTTAAGCAAAACGCCAACGCGAAATTCGACGAAACGCTGGAAATCGCGATGAACCTGGGCGTTGACCCACGTCACGCAGACCAGATGGTTCGTGGCGTTGTTGCCCTGCCAAATGGCACCGGTAAAACCGTTCGTGTGGCTGTGTTCGCACGTGGCCCGAAAGCCGAAGAAGCAACCGCTGCTGGTGCAGATGTTGTTGGTGCCGAAGACCTGATGGAACAGATCCAAGCGGGCAACATCAATTTTGATCGCTGCATCGCAACCCCGGACATGATGCCAATCGTTGGCCGTCTGGGTAAGATCCTTGGCCCACGCAACCTGATGCCGAACCCTAAGGTCGGCACCGTGACAATGGACGTGAAAGCGGCCGTTGACGCGGCAAAAGGCGGCGAAGTTCAGTTCAAAGTGGAAAAAGCAGGCGTCATTCACGGTGGCATCGGCAAAGTTTCCTTTACTGAAGAGCAGCTGGCCCAGAACGTTCGTGCCTTTGTGAGCGCCGTGTCCAAAGCACGCCCCGCAGGCGCGAAAGGCACCTATGTCAAGAAGATCTCGGTGTCTTCGAGCATGGGTCCGGGCGTCACGCTGGATCTTGCTTCGGCAACCGGCGCTGAATAAGGGTTTCAACCCTGATGAAATTTGGAAAGGGCGGGCCGGTTGGCTCGCCCTTTTTCATTGTAGCGATCTGGGTGGAGCTGGTTTTTAAGGATGGATATTCGGCTGTTTTTAGGCGTGGCGCAGTATTTGAATTTATTGTCTTCACATGCTGTGATTTTCGGTGTAGACACCCAACCTGTTCCAGAGGCTGCCTTGCGTGGCCACTGTGAGCGATTCGTCCGAGACGGTGGGTAGAGAGCAATCTTATTAAACCCTGCCTGAGGCGGGAAGGACCGGATTTCTTCGGCGCTTTGCATGAAGCCCCAAAGGTGATCTTGGACGGACCGTTGCGGACCCCGATGTCGGGGCGTCAGCCCCGGCGAAATGAGCCGGAGGGTCAAACCTCCCAACTTGGAGTGTAACTGTGGATAGAGCGCAGAAAGAGAAAGTGGTCGAGGAACTCGGCCAGATTTTCGAAAGCTCTGGCGTCGTAGTGGTTGCCCGCTACGAAGGCCTGACGGTTGCAGAGATGCAGGACCTGCGCGCAAAGATGCGTGAAGCAGGCGGGTCCGTACGCGTTGCCAAGAACAAGCTCGCCAAGATCGCCCTTGTGGATCAGCCGTGCGCAAGCATTGCCGAATTCCTCACGGGTATGACTGTTCTCTCGTATTCGGAAGATCCTGTCGCTGCGGCGAAAGTGGTCAACGATTACGCTAAGGAAAACGAAAAGCTCGTTATCCTTGGTGGTGCAATGGGAGATCAGGCACTGGATGTTGCTGGTGTGAAAGCCGTCGCCGCTATGCCGTCGCGCGAGGAGCTTATTGCTTCCATCGTGGGCTGTATCGGTGCGCCTGCCGCCAACATCGCCGGTGCCATTGGCGCGCCTGCTTCGAACATCGCAAGCATTCTCTCGACCATCGAAGAGAAAGCAGCTTAAGCAAACCCAAATTCCATGCCATGCGGCGTGAACGCCCATGTGCAGGTACTCAACTTAGGACATTGAAAAATGGCTGATCTGAAGAAACTCGCGGAAGAAATCGTTGGTCTGACCCTCCTGGAAGCACAGGAACTGAAAACCATCCTGAAAGACGAATACGGCATCGAGCCAGCAGCCGGTGGCGCTGTCATGATGGCTGGCCCAGCAGCAGCTGGCGAAGCAGCTGAAGAGAAAGACGAATTTGACGTCGTTCTCGTCGAAGCTGGCGACAAAAAGATCAACGTGATCAAAGAAGTTCGCGGTATCACCGGTCTGGGCCTGAAAGAAGCCAAAGATCTGGTCGAAGCTGGCGGCAAAGTCAAAGAAGGCGCTTCCAAAGCAGAAGCCGAAGAGATCAAGAAGAAGCTCGAAGAAGCTGGCGCGAAAGTCGAACTCAAGTAATTGGGTTCGGTGCGTCTGCATCGAGTTGAAATGTAAGGCTGGGCCCGGAGCAATCCGGGCCCAGCCGAACCTGTCTTGGAAAGAGCTTTCATGATAAGCGTTTTCCAAGGCGGTGTTTGCGGTTCGGGAGCCATCCGGTGGGACGGATGGCGGGTATGGAACCGCCCCCCTTATCGCCAGGCGTTGCGCAGTGGGCCCCGACACTGCGCCGCACGCGAAAAGACGAAAGGTGACGACGAGCATGGCTCAAGCTTACGTTGGTCAGAAGCGCATTCGCCGCTACTACGGCAAAATCCGCGAAGTCCTTGAAATGCCGAACCTTATTCAGGTTCAGAAGGCATCTTACGATTTATTCCTCCGGTCGGGCGAGGGCGAAATGCCGCTCGACGGCGAAGGCATTAAGGGTGTGTTCCAATCGGTATTCCCGATCAAGGATTTCAACGATAATGCGATCCTTGAGTTCGTGAAATACGAACTTGAGAAACCCAAATACGATGTAGAAGAATGTCAGGCACGCGACATGACGTATAGCGCACCTTTGAAGGTGACGCTGCGTTTGATCGTGTTTGATATTGATGAGAACACCGGCGCGCGGTCGGTGAAAGATATTAAAGAACAAGACGTCTTCATGGGTGATATGCCGCTCATGACGAAAAACGGTACGTTCATCGTCAACGGGACCGAGCGTGTCATCGTGAGCCAGATGCACCGCTCGCCGGGTGTGTTCTTTGACCATGACCGTGGCAAAACCCACTCCTCGGGTAAGCTGTTGTTTGCGTGCCGGATCATCCCGTATCGCGGGTCGTGGCTGGACTTTGAATTCGACGCGAAAGACCTTGTCCATGCGCGTATCGACCGTCGCCGCAAGTTGCCGGTGACGACGCTGCTTTATGCGCTGGGTCTGGATCAAGAAGGCATGATGGATGCCTATTATGATACCGTTGATTATACCGCAAAAGGCCGCTCTGGCTGGGTGACGAAGTTCTTCCCGGACCGTATGCGTGGCACCCGACCGACCTTCGATCTGATCGACGCGAACAGCGGCGAAGTGATCTGTAAGGCTGGCGACAAAATGACGCCGCGGATGGTCAAGAAGATCAAGGACGATGCAGAGATCACAGATCTTCTTGTGCCGTTCGATCATATCTTGGGCCGGTATTGCGCCAAGGATATCGTCAATGATGAAACCGGCTTCATCTATATTGAAGCAGGTGACGAGCTGACCGCAGAATATGACAAAGAGGGCGACCTGATCGGTGGTTCTGTCAAAGTTCTGTTGGACAATAATATTACGGACGTCCCAATCCTTGATATCGATAATGTCAATGTTGGTCCGTATATCCGTAACACACTCGCGGCAGATAAAAACATGGGTCGCGATACCGCGCTTATGGATATCTACCGTGTGATGCGTCCGGGTGAGCCGCCGACCGTTGAGGCCGCGTCGAACCTGTTCGACACGCTGTTCTTCGATAGCGAGCGTTACGACCTGTCTGCTGTTGGGCGTGTGAAGATGAACATGCGTCTGGATCTGGATGTTCCAGATACACAGCGCACCTTGCGCAAAGAAGACATCATTGCCTGTATCAAAGGCTTGGTGGAACTGCGTGATGGTAAGGGCGAAATCGACGATATTGACCACCTTGGCAACCGTCGTGTTCGTTCGGTTGGCGAGCTGATGGAAAATCAGTATCGTGTCGGCCTGCTGCGTATGGAACGTGCGATCAAAGAGCGTATGTCCTCGGTTGAGATTGACACGGTTATGCCGCAAGATCTGATCAACGCGAAACCTGCGGCGGCGGCTGTTCGTGAATTCTTCGGCTCGTCGCAGCTGTCGCAGTTCATGGACCAAACCAACCCGCTGTCGGAAGTGACGCATAAACGCCGTCTTTCGGCGCTTGGCCCAGGGGGGCTGACCCGTGAACGTGCCGGTTTTGAGGTCCGCGACGTTCACCCGACCCACTATGGCCGGATGTGTCCGATTGAAACGCCAGAGGGTCAGAACATTGGTCTGATCAACTCTTTGGCCACCTTCGCGCGTGTGAACAAATACGGTTTCATCGAAACTCCGTATCGCAAAGTTGTCGACGGTAAGGTCACAGATGACGTGGTCTATATGTCGGCCACCGAAGAGATGCGTCACACCGTTGCGCAGGCAAACGCGGATTTGGACGAACAAGGCCAGTTCAAGAACGACCTGGTGTCGACCCGTCAGTCCGGCGATTTCATGCTGAACCCGAACGAAGCTGTCGACCTGATCGACGTTTCGCCGAAACAGCTGGTGTCGGTCGGTGCGGCGTTGATTCCGTTCCTTGAAAATGACGATGCTAACCGTGCCTTGATGGGTGCGAACATGCAGCGTCAGGCGGTTCCGTTGCTGAAGGCTGATGCGCCTTATGTCGGCACCGGTATGGAAGCCATCGTTGCCCGGGATTCCGGCGCTGCGATCATGGCGACCCGCGGCGGTATCATCGATCAGGTTGATGCGGCGCGTATTGTTGTGCGTGCGACCGAGAACCTTGAGCCGGGCGATCCGGGCGTGGACATCTATCGTCTGCGCAAGTTTAAGCGTTCTAACCAATCGTCCACCATCAACCAACGTCCGTTGGTCAAAGTTGGCGATAAGGTGCAGACCAATGAGGTCATCGCGGATGGTCCATCAACGGATCAGGGCGAATTGGCGATTGGTCGCAACGTGGTTGTCGCGTTCATGCCTTGGAACGGCTATAACTACGAAGACTCTATCCTGATCTCGGAGCGTATCCACAAAGACGACGTGTTCACCTCGATCCACATCGATGAATACGAAGTTGCGGCGCGCGATACGAAGTTGGGCCCAGAGGAAATCACGCGGGATATTCCCAACGTTGGTGAAGAAGCACTGCGCAACCTCGATGAAGCTGGTGTTGTGTATATCGGTGCCGAAGTTGGTCCGGGTGACATTCTGGTTGGTAAGATCACACCGAAGGGCGAAAGCCCGATGACGCCAGAAGAAAAACTTCTGCGCGCTATCTTCGGTGAGAAAGCGTCCGACGTTCGCGATACGTCGATGCGTTTGCCGCCGGGTGCCTATGGGACGATCGTGGAAGTTCGTGTGTTCAACCGTCACGGCGTCGAAAAAGACGAACGTGCTTTGCAGATCGAGCGTGAAGAAGTCGAGCGCCTGTCGCGTGACCGTGATGACGAATTGGTCATCTTGGAGCGCAACATCTATGCCCGCTTGCGGTCGTTGATCATCGGTAAGATCGCTGTGAAAGGCCCAAAAGGTATCAAGCCTGGCGCGGAAATCACACCGGAATTGCTGGAAACATTGTCGCGTGGCCAATATTGGCAGCTTGCCCTTGAAGACGAGGCGGACGCCAAAGAGGTCGAAGCTTTGAACGATCAGTTCGAAGCCCAGAAACGCGCCTTGGATCTGCGGTTCGAAGACAAGGTCGAGAAAGTCCGTCAGGGCGACGATCTGCCTCCGGGCGTGATGAAGATGGTCAAGGTGTTCGTGGCTGTGAAGCGTAAGCTTCAGGCCGGCGATAAGATGGCCGGTCGTCACGGGAACAAGGGTGTTGTGTCGAAAGTCGTTCCGGCTGAAGACATGCCGTTCTTGGCTGATGGCACCCCGGTCGACCTGGTGCTGAACCCGCTGGGCGTTCCATCGCGGATGAACGTTGGTCAGATCCTTGAAACCCATATGGGTTGGGCCGCGCGCGGCTTGGGTCTGCGCATCGACGAAGCGTTGCAGGATTATCGTCGCACTGGCGATATGACCCCTGTGCGTGAAGCGATGCGTCACGGCTACGGCGACGAGACCTATGAAGAAGCGTTTTCCGATATGGAAGACGAGCGCTTCTTGGAATCGGCAGATGCCGTTCGCATGGGCGTTCCGATCGCGACCCCGGTCTTCGACGGTGCCAAGGAAGAAGACATTGATGACGCATTGCGTCGCGCTGGCTTCGATACGTCTGGTCAGTCTGTTGTCTTTGACGGCCGCACCGGCGAGCAATTCGCGCGTAAGGTCACCGTTGGCGTCAAATACTTCCTGAAGTTGCATCACCTTGTCGATGACAAGATGCACGCCCGTTCGACCGGTCCGTACTCGCTTGTTACGCAGCAGCCGCTGGGTGGTAAGGCACAGTTCGGTGGTCAGCGTCTGGGTGAGATGGAAGTCTGGGCCCTTGAGGCATATGGCGCCGCCTACACCCTGCAGGAAATGCTGACGGTGAAGTCGGATGACGTTGCGGGTCGGACCAAGGTTTACGAGTCGATCGTCAAAGGTGAGGACAACTTCGAAGCCGGTGTTCCGGAATCGTTCAACGTTCTCGTCAAAGAGGTCCGCGGTTTGGGCCTCAATATGGAACTCCTGGATGCGGAGGATGAAGAGTAAGGGGCTATGCCTCTTACTTTCCCCCGCCTCTGCTGCCCCCTAACAAGGATTTTCAGATGAACCAGGAAATCACATCCAATCCGTTCAACCCGCTGGCACAGCCCAAGCAGTTTGACGAGATCAAGGTGTCTCTGGCGTCGCCCGAACGGATCCTCTCGTGGTCCTTCGGCGAGATCAAGAAGCCCGAAACCATCAACTACCGGACGTTCAAACCCGAACGTGACGGCCTGTTCTGTGCGCGTATCTTTGGCCCGATCAAAGATTATGAATGCCTATGCGGCAAGTATAAGCGCATGAAATATCGCGGCGTTGTCTGCGAAAAATGTGGTGTTGAAGTCACGCTGCAAAAGGTCCGCCGGGAGCGGATGGGCCATATCGAGCTGGCCGCACCTTGCGCGCATATCTGGTTCCTTAAGTCGTTGCCATCGCGCATCGGCCTGATGCTGGACTGCACGCTGCGCGATCTGGAACGTATTCTGTACTTTGAAAATTACGTCGTGATCGAACCGGGCCTAACAGATCTAAACTACGGTCAGCTGATGACTGAAGATGAGTATCTGGACGCTCAAGACACCTATGGTGCAGACGCTTTCACCGCAAATATCGGTGCTGAAGCGATCCGTGAGATGCTGCAAGGCATCGATCTGGAAGCGACAGCCGAGCAATTGCGCGAAGAACTGAAAGAAGCCACCGGTGAATTGAAGCCCAAGAAGATCATCAAACGTTTGAAGATCGTTGAATCGTTCCTAGAATCAGGCAACCGCCCGGAGTGGATGATTCTGACGGTTCTGCCAGTGATCCCACCGGAACTGCGTCCGCTGGTTCCGTTGGATGGTGGCCGTTTTGCGACTTCGGATCTGAATGATCTGTATCGCCGGGTGATCAACCGGAACAACCGCTTGAAGCGCCTGATCGAATTGCGTGCGCCCGATATCATCGTGCGTAACGAAAAGCGTATGCTGCAGGAATCTGTGGATGCGTTGTTCGATAACGGTCGTCGCGGCCGCGTCATCACGGGCACCAATAAACGCCCGCTGAAGTCGCTGTCGGACATGTTGAAGGGTAAGCAGGGTCGTTTCCGTCAGAACCTTTTGGGGAAACGCGTCGACTTCTCTGGCCGTTCGGTCATTGTGACCGGCCCGGAGTTGAAACTGCATCAATGTGGTCTTCCCAAGAAGATGGCATTGGAATTGTTCAAGCCGTTCATCTACTCCCGTCTAGAGGCCAAAGGTTTGTCCTCTACCGTGAAGCAGGCGAAAAAGCTGGTCGAAAAAGAGCGTCCTGAAGTTTGGGATATTCTTGACGAGGTTATTCGCGAGCATCCGGTTCTTTTGAACCGTGCTCCCACGCTGCACCGTCTGGGCATTCAAGCGTTTGAACCGCAGCTGATCGAAGGTAAGGCTATTCAGCTTCACCCGCTGGTCTGCTCGGCGTTTAACGCTGACTTTGACGGTGACCAGATGGCTGTTCACGTTCCGCTGTCGCTGGAAGCGCAGCTGGAAGCACGCGTGTTGATGATGTCGACGAATAACGTTCTGTCGCCTGCAAACGGCGCACCGATCATTGTTCCGTCGCAGGATATGATCTTGGGCCTGTATTACGTGACGATGGAACGTAAGGGTCTGCAAGGTGAAGGCATGGTCTTCTCGTCCATCGATGAGGTTGATCAGGCACTTAATGCCGGCGAAGTGCATCTGCACGCGAAGATCAAATGCCGTGTGGCGCAGATCGACGAAACCGGCAATGAGGTCTATCGCGTCTTTGATACGACGCCGGGCCGGACCCGTTTGGGCGCGCTATTGCCGTTGAACGCAAAAGCGCCGTTTGAACTGGTCAACCGTTTGCTGCGTAAGAAAGACGTGCAGAACGTCATCGATACCGTTTACCGGTATTGCGGACAAAAAGAGTCGGTCATCTTCTGTGACCAGATCATGTCGATGGGCTTCAAGGAAGCATTCCGCGCGGGTATCTCGTTCGGTAAAGACGACATGGTTATTCCGGACACCAAATGGCCGATCGTTAATGACGTTCGCGATCAGGTTAAGGAATTCGAACAACAATATATGGACGGCCTTATCACTCAGGGCGAGAAATATAACAAAGTTGTCGATGCTTGGTCGAAATGTTCTGACGCCGTCGCTGGCGAGATGATGAAGGAAATTTCTGCGGTTCGCGTCACGGATGCGGGCATGGAGAAAGAGCCGAACTCGGTCTACATGATGTCGCACTCCGGTGCGCGTGGCTCGCCCGCTCAGATGAAGCAGCTGGGTGGTATGCGCGGTCTGATGGCGAAACCATCGGGCGAGATCATCGAAACGCCGATTATCTCGAACTTTAAGGAAGGTCTGTCCGTTCTTGAGTATTTTAACTCAACACACGGTGCCCGTAAGGGTCTGGCAGATACGGCTTTGAAGACAGCAAACTCCGGTTACCTGACACGTCGTCTGGTGGATGTTGCGCAGGACTGCATCGTGCGTGCGCATGATTGCGGGACAGAGCAGGCGATCAATGCGTCGGCCGCCGTCAATGATGGTGAGGTTGTCGCGCCGTTGTCAGAACGTATTCTGGGCCGTGTGGCTGCGGATGATGTTCTGGTTCCGGGTTCGGATGAGGTGCTGGTTCGCCGCAACGAGCTGATCGACGAGCGTAAGGCAGATCAGATCGAACAGGCGGGCGTGTTGTCGATCCGCATGCGTTCGGCATTGACCTGTGAGGCCGAAGAGGGCGTTTGCGCGCTTTGCTACGGTCGTGACCTTGCGCGCGGCACGATGGTCAACCAAGGCGAAGCGGTGGGTATCATCGCGGCGCAATCCATCGGTGAACCTGGCACACAGCTGACGATGCGGACATTCCACATTGGCGGTATTGCTCAGGGTGGTTCGCAATCCTTCCTGGAGGCATCGCAGGCCGGTAAGATCGCGTTCAAAAACGAGAACTTGCTGACCAACGAAGCCGGTGATGCGATCGTTATGGGCCGGAATATGCAGGTCCAGATCGTCAATGAGCATGGTGAAGAACTGGCCGGTCACAAGGTCGGTTACGGCACCAAGCTGCATGTAACCGAAGGGCAGGACGTGAAGCGCGGCGATAAGCTGTTCGAATGGGATCCCTATACCCTGCCGATCATCGCGGATAAGCCGGGCCGTGCGAAATTCGTCGATCTTGTATCGGGTATCTCGGTCCGTGAGGACACCGATGATGCAACCGGTATGACGCAGCGTATCGTGTCCGATTGGCGGTCTGCGCCTAAGGGCAATGACCTGAAGCCGGAAGTGATCATCGTTGATCAAGATGGCGAGCCGGTGCGTAATGATGCGGGCAATCCTGTGACGTATCCGATGTCGGTCGACGCGATTTTGTCGATTGAGGATGGTCAGGACGTAAAAGCCGGTGACGTGGTTGCACGTATTCCGCGTGAAGGTGCGAAAACAAAAGACATCACCGGTGGTCTGCCGCGTGTTGCTGAATTGTTCGAAGCCCGTCGTCCGAAGGATCACGCGATCATCGCTGAAATTGATGGCTATGTCCGCTTTGGCAAAGACTATAAGAACAAGCGTCGGATCGCGATTGATCCGCGTGACGAGGGTCTTGAAGCGGTTGAATACATGGTGCCGAAAGGCAAGCACATCCCGGTGCAAGAAGGCGACTTCGTGCAGAAGGGTGACTACATCATGGACGGCAACCCTGCGCCGCACGACATTTTGCGCATCATGGGGATTGAGGCCTTGGCCGATTACCTCATCGACGAAGTGCAAGACGTCTATCGTCTGCAGGGCGTGAAGATCAACGACAAGCACATCGAGGTGATCGTTCGCCAGATGCTGCAAAAGATCGAGATCTTGGATTCTGGCGATACCACGCTGCTGAAAGGCGAAAACGTGGATAAGGCAGAATTCGACGAGGCGAATGAGAAGATTGCGGCCCGTGGCGGTCGTCCGGCGCATGGTGAACCCGTGCTTCTGGGCATCACCAAAGCGTCGTTGCAGACTCGCTCCTTTATCTCGGCAGCGTCGTTCCAGGAAACGACACGCGTTCTTACCGAAGCCTCGGTCCAAGGTAAGCGCGACAAGCTGGTCGGTCTGAAAGAGAACGTGATCGTTGGTCGTCTGATCCCAGCAGGGACGGGTGGGGCAACCACGCGTGTTCGCAAGATCGCGGCAGAGCGTGACGGTCTGGTCGTCGATACCAAACGTGCAGAGGCCGAACAGGCTGCAGCACTAGCGGCACCGATGCCAATGGATGAGGAAGTGGCAGATTTCGGCCCTGTCTCAACCCCGGAAAGCCGCGACTGACCTTGTGATTGTCGACAATCACTGACACTGTTAAAAGGCCCCGCATTGTGCGGGGCCTTTTTCTTGAGGTGGAACGTGTCAGACAACGCGCGCGGGATCTTAATTATGATCATTGGGATGTCGGGTTTCGTTGTCTCCGACACGATTATGAAGCAGATCACACAAGAGCTGCCATTGTTTCAGGTGATCTTTTTGCGCCACATCTTGATGACGATCGGGCTTGGAGTGATTGCGTGCCGCAGTGCAGTGCCGGTGCATCTGCCCCAAGGGCGCGACCGCGGGCTGATCGCGCTGCGCATTCTGGGCGATATCGGCGTTACATTTGCCTTTCTATCGGCACTGTCTTTATTGAGCCTTGGAACGGCGACCGCGATTGTGCAGGTGCAGCCTTTGGCAGTCACTTTGGCTGCGGCTGTGATTTTGAAACAACCTATCGGTCCGCGTCGTCTTATTGCGATTATGATCGGTTTTGGCGGTGTCTTGCTGATCGTGCGGCCCGGATCGGATGCTTTTGGTGCGCCGGCCTTGCTGGCGCTTTTGGCCGTGGCGTTTGTGGTCCTGCGCGATCTGTCTACCCGTCTTATCTCGTCCAAAATGTCCACGGCCTTTGTTGCCGCGCTGACTTCTGCCGGGATCATGGCAGCGGCGGGCGCCATGTCACTGACCGCGCCGTGGCAGATGCTCAACGCTGGGCAGGCGGGGTTGATTATCGGCTCGGCTTGCCTGGTTATGGTCGGCTATCTGGGCGTGGTGGCCGCCATGCGAATTGGCGACATCGCGGTGATTTCTCCGGTGCGATATGTCTCGTTGGTCATCGCACTGATTCTGGGGTTTGTGTTCTTCCAAGAAGTTCCGGGCCCATTGACCCTGGTGGGGGCGGCGATTGTGGTGGCAACTGGCCTGTTCACCTTCTTCCGTGAGTCGCGATCGGGTGGCACTCCGCCCTTGCCGCCACAGACAGACCGGGTGTGATGACCCGTTTTACGCGTTTTTATTGACAAACCGGGGGCATGGGTTGAAAACCCGCGCAAATGTCGTCGCGTTGACACGAATCCGTGCTGAACCGGAGCCGTTATCGCCCAGACCTAACAGGATATCCGCGCCATGCCCGACGTTTCCCCACAGGTGTCCGTTGTGATTCCAGCCAAAAATGAGGCCGAGAATATCCTACCGTTGCTGGACGAGATCCACGCCGCTTGCGCACCGGTTTGCGCCTATGAGGTGATTGTGGTCGATGATGGATCCGACGATGGGATGGGCGCCATCCTGGAAAAGCGCATGTCGATCCAGCCGCAGTTACGGGTGTTGCGAAATGATGTTTCTGGCGGGCAAAGCGCGGCGGTCCATAGCGGCACGCTTGCAGCGCGGGCGCCGATTATCTGCACCTTAGATGGGGATGGGCAAAACCCCCCATGCGAGCTGCCAAAGCTTATGGCCCCGCTGCAGGTAGAGGGCGCGCGTGGCTTGGTCGCCGGGCAGCGGGTCGGTCGGCAAGATACGCTGTCCAAACGCTATGCATCGAAATTTGCCAATGCCGTTCGGGCCAAGGTGCTGCAAGACGGCACGCGCGATACAGGCTGCGGGTTGAAGGCCTTTCGCCGCGATGAATTTCTGACGTTGCCCTATTTCGATCACATGCATCGCTACCTGCCCGCGTTATTTGCGCGTGAAGGTCTGGCGGTGACATTGGTGGATGTCAGCCATCGTTCGCGCGGCGGAGGTGCATCGAAATACACAAATTGGCAGCGCGGTCTGGTGGGGATAGTGGATTTGGCCGGGGTGGCCTGGCTGCTGCGCCGTCGCAAAAAACAATGCCCGACCGAAGTAATCCGATCACGCCAAACGCAGGAGGTCTGATCAATGGACTGGATCATGAATGTCTTGCATGTCGAGACTCAGGCAGAGCTGTGGTGGGTTGTGTTTGGCCTTGCTGCGCAGCTGATGTTTACCGCACGGTTCATCGTGCAATGGATCGCATCCGAGCGCGTGAAGGAATCCGTAATGCCGGTGGCATTTTGGTATTTCTCCTTGGCGGGGGGGCTGATGTTGCTAAGCTATGCCGTGCATCGTCAGGACCCGGTTTTTGTCTTGGGGCAATCCCTTGGTGTGATTATTTATTCTCGGAACCTATGGTTGATCCATGCAAAGCGTAAATCCAGCTGAGTCGTCGGCCTGGCGTCGCAAAGCCGTTGCCTTCGTCGTTGCGATCACCGTTTTGCGGCTGATCTTATTAGCATTCAACCAAACACAGTTGTTCGTGGATGAGACCCAATATTGGTATTGGGGGCAGCACCTTGATTTTGGATATTATTCCAAACCGCCATTTATTGGTTGGTTGCTGCGTGGGGTGACGGATCTGGCAGGATCGGACAGTATGTTCTGGATCCGGATGCCCGGGGCAATTTTACATGGGATCACGGCACTGCTCTTAGGTACGCTGGCGGCACGGCTTGCAGATGGCCGGGCGGGGCTGTGGGCGGCCGCGCTCTACGTCACCTTGCCCTTCGTTGCGGTGGGATCTTTGCTGATCTCAACCGATACGGTGATGGCACCATTTTACGCGGGCGCATTGTTGTTTTTTGTCCGGGCGGCGCAGGGCAGCGGGCTGCGTGATGCAGCATTTGCGGGTCTGTGTGGCGGTGCGGCGTTTATGTCAAAATATGCCGCAATTTATCTGATACCCGGCATGGGCCTGGCTGCATTGGTATCAAACGCGTATCGCGTGACAGTGCTGCAGGTGTTGGTGATGGCGATCTGTGCCGCGATCGTGATTGCGCCCAATGTGCTGTGGAATCTGTCGCATGATCTGACCACCGTCGAACATACGATGGATAACGCAGGTTGGGTGCGCGACGGGGCGCAGCTGAATTGGGGCTCACTCGCCGAGTTTTTCTTTAGCCAATTCGCGGTTTTCGGTCCAGTGACGATGGTTGGGCTTTTGCTGGGCTATGGCGCGGTGCGAAATCCGGTGACGCGCGGCCTGATCATGCTGTCGTTTCCGCCGTTGCTGGTGGTGCTGGTGCAGGCGTTCCTAGACAAAGCCTATGCCAACTGGGCGGTTGCGACCTATTTCGCCGGTACAGTTCTGGTGGTGTTGGTGCTGCGTCCACGGTGGCTGAAGATTGCGCTGGGGATCAATCTGGTGATTGCTGTAATGTTGCCGGTGCTGACGGTTCTCGCCCCTTGGCCCGAATGGAAGGGCCAGCCGTTGATGAAACGCTATCTGGGCCGCGAAGAGCAAAGTGCCGCGATCTTGGATATTGCGCAGGGGCAGGGCCTGCCCGTTTATGCGCAATCGCGTGATATCCTGGCAGATCTGTTCCACGCAGGCCAGGGGCTGGATGTCACGATCTGGGCGCCACAACCGCAGGGGCGGGCGCATAATTACTATGAGCAGATGCACCCGTTGCCGACAGAGTATCGCGGCGAGGTGCTGATGGTCGCGCGGGATGCGCCGCAATGTTATGCCCCGGCATACCATGTGGCAAATTTGCCCAATCTTGGCGCGTGGTCTGGCCATAACCTTTCGGTGTGGCGAGTGAGTGCAGGGTGTTTGAATGCCGGAGGTTGATCTGCGTAAAACCGGTATTTGGCTGCTGATAGGATGGATCGCAGCGACTGCGCTGTTTCGTGGCGCGCCGGAGGTTGATCTGTGGATCGCGGCGTTGCCCTATCGGACCGGTCATGGCTTTGGCGGGTTAGTGCCGGCGTCATGGGAATGGCTTCGGCTGCGGATCTGGGATCTGTCGATTATTTTGTTCTTGGTTTCAATCCCGCTATGGGCGTTGGCGCGCAAGATCGCACGGCCGGTATTGCGGGTTTCGGCACGGGGCTGGGCCTATGTGTTTTGGCTGTATCTTCTTGGGCCAGTGATCATCGTTAATGGCATATTGAAGGCCTATTCTGGCCGTGCACGTCCCTATAAGATCGAAGAGTTTGGCGGCGAGCTAACCTTTACGCCGGTGCTGCAACTGTCTGACCAGTGCAGCCGGAACTGTTCGTTTGTCTCGGGCGAAGTGGCGGCAGCTGTTGTGCTGAGCTTACTGATCTGGATGGGGTTAGAGCTGTGGCGCAGGCACATGCAGCCGTGGACGATCTATTTTGGTCGCGCCGTTGCGGTTTTCATCACTGGGTTCATTTGCGCCCAGAGAATCGTCGATGGTCGGCACTTTGCATCGGATACGGTCTTCGCGGCGTTGGTTGTCCTAAGCGTAGCATGGGTGCTTTACGGTTTTCTCAATGCTCATTGGGCGAGCAGCGTTCATGCGTTGGTGCGTCGGCGCATTCGGCGCGGTTGACAAGCCTACCGAACCCGCCTATACGCCGCGCATCCCCTAGGGCGAAGTATGTCCGAAGGGTTCTCGAAAATCAGTGGATTTACTCCGGGCCCCCTTGTCCCGATCTTCTGGCTTTCGGCGTTTCCGTCTGCCCCATTGGGAAAGTCAGAGACGATTTAGGCGTTTACGCGATTGGGCGCGTACGCTGTCGAGAAGTGGCGCAGCCAATCGGCTGCGAGTATTGACAACCGAAGCGAACGGGGAACCGAATGCCGACGATCCAACAGCTGATCCGCAAACCGCGGCAGCCCAAGGTGAAGCGCTCAAAGTCGCAGCACCTTCAAGAATGCCCGCAAAAGCGTGGCGTTTGCACGCGTGTGTACACAACCACGCCGAAGAAACCGAACTCCGCTATGCGTAAAGTCGCCAAAGTGCGTCTGACGAATGGCTTCGAGGTCATCTCCTACATTCCGGGCGAAAAGCACAACCTCCAGGAGCACTCCGTTGTGCTTATCCGTGGCGGCCGTGTGAAAGACCTTCCGGGTGTCCGTTATCACATCCTGCGCGGTGTGTTGGATACCCAAGGTGTTAAAGATCGCCGTCAGCGTCGTTCGAAATACGGCGCGAAGCGTCCGAAATAAGGAGAGGTCGACATGTCACGTCGTCACGCCGCTGTTAAGCGCGAAGTTCTGCCGGACGCCAAGTTTGGTGACCGCGTTCTGACTAAATTCATGAATAACCTGATGATCGACGGCAAGAAATCTGTTGCCGAAAAGATCGTCTACAACGCGCTTGATCGCGTTGAAGGCAAGCTGAAGCGTGAGCCGATCGAAGTGTTCCACGAAGCACTCGAGAACGTGAAGCCAGCTGTTGAGGTTCGCTCCCGCCGTGTTGGTGGTGCGACCTATCAGGTTCCAGTCGAAGTGCGCCCGATCCGCCGCGAAGCCTTGGCTATCCGCTGGTTGATCAACGCAGCTCGTGCCCGCAACGAAAACACCATGGAAGAGCGCCTTGCAGGCGAGCTTCTCGATGCTGTTAACTCGCGCGGTACCGCTGTTAAAAAGCGCGAAGACACGCACAAGATGGCCGACGCCAACAAAGCGTTCAGCCACTACCGCTGGTAAGCACAACGGAAGGACGCCACTATGGCTCGCGAATATCCGCTTAACCAATACCGTAACTTCGGGATCATGGCGCACATCGACGCGGGTAAAACCACGACGACTGAGCGTATTCTGTACTACACGGGCAAATCGCACAAAATTGGCGAAGTGCACGATGGTGCGGCAACCATGGACTGGATGGAACAAGAGGCCGAGCGCGGCATCACCATCACCTCGGCTGCGACGACCACATTCTGGGAGCGCACTGAGAACGGTGCCGAACCGATGACGCCGAAGCACCGCTTCAACATCATCGACACCCCCGGCCACGTTGACTTCACAATTGAAGTTGAACGTTCGTTGGCCGTTTTGGACGGTGCAGTTGCATTGCTCGACGGTAACGCCGGTGTTGAGCCGCAAACCGAGACAGTGTGGCGTCAGGCCGACCGTTACAAGGTTCCGCGTCTGGTCTTCGTCAACAAGATGGACAAGATCGGCGCGGACTTCTTTAACTGCGTCAAAATGATCAAAGACCGCACTGGTGCAACACCAGTTCCGGTTAACTTCCCGATTGGTTCGGAAGACTTGCTGGAAGGCATCGTCGACCTGATCACGATGGAAGAATGGGTCTGGAAAGGCGAAGATCTAGGCGCTGCCTGGATTCGTCAACCAATCCGTGACGATCTGAAAGCGACCGCCGATGAATGGCGTTCGGTTCTGATCGAGAACGCTGTTGAGCAAGACGACGAAGCCATGATGGCTTATCTGGAAGGCGAAGAGCCTTCGGTCGAAGAACTGCGCAAGCTGGTCCGTAAGGGCACGTTGTCGATGTCCTTCGTTCCGGTTCTGGGTGGTTCGGCGTTCAAAAACAAAGGCGTTCAGCCTTTGCTTAACGCTGTGATCGATTTCTTGCCATCGCCGCTGGACGTCCCTGCTTACATGGGCTTCTCGCCAGATGATGAGACCGAAGAGCGTAACATCGCACGTCACGCTGACGATGATGAGCCGCTGTCGGGCCTTGCGTTCAAAATCATGAACGACCCCTTCGTTGGTTCGCTGACCTTCACGCGCCTGTATTCGGGCAAAATGAAGAAAGGTGACTCGGTTCTGAACGCGACAAAAGGTCGTAAAGAGCGCATCGGTCGTATGATGATGATGCACTCGAACAACCGTGACGAAATCGATGAAGCATTCGCAGGCGACATCATCGCGCTGGCCGGTCTGAAAGAGACCACCACCGGTGATACCATCTGTGACACGGCAAACCCCGTTGTTCTGGAAACCATGTCGTTCCCCGACCCGGTTATCGAGATCGCGATCGAGCCAAAGTCGAAAGCCGACCAAGAGAAAATGGGTATCGCCCTGGCTCGCTTGGCAGCAGAAGACCCCTCGTTCCGCGTCGAGACAAACTTCGAGTCCGGTCAGACGATCATGAAGGGCATGGGCGAACTTCACCTCGACATCCTTGTTGACCGTATGAAGCGGGAATTCAAAGTCGAGGCGAACATCGGTGCGCCGCAAGTTGCCTACCGTGAGACCATCTCGCAGGCTGCTGAGATTGATTACACGCACAAGAAGCAGACCGGTGGTACTGGTCAGTTTGCGCGTATCAAACTTGACATCCAGCCGACAGAGCCGGGCGAAGGGTATTCCTTCGAGTCGAAAATCGTCGGTGGTTCGGTTCCGAAAGAATACATCCCTGGTGTCGAAAAGGGCATTCAGTCGGTCATGGACTCCGGTCCGTTGGCAGGCTTCCCGGTTATCGACTTCAAGGTTGCGCTGGTTGACGGTGCATTCCACGATGTTGACTCCTCGGTTCTGGCCTTTGAAATCGCAACCCGTGCAGCGATGCGCGAAGGCCTTCGTAAGGCCGGCGCAAAACTGCTCGAGCCGATGATGAAGGTCGAAGTCGTAACACCGGAAGAATACACCGGTTCGATCATTGGCGACCTGACCTCACGTCGTGGTCAGGTGCAAGGACAGGACAGCCGCGGCAACGCAGTTGTCATTAACTCCTTCGTGCCGCTGGCGAATATGTTCGGCTACATCAACAACCTGCGTTCGATGTCTTCGGGCCGCGCCGTCTTTACGATGCTGTTCGATCACTACGAGCCGGTACCGCAAAACATCTCTGACGAGATCCAGAAGCAATACGCGTGATGAAACAGCGCCCAGTGGTTTCCCCCGCTGGGCGCATCCTTTCATCATATGCGAGACAGGAGGCCATTATGGCAAAGGCAAAGTTTGAACGTAACAAGCCGCACGTCAACATCGGCACGATCGGCCACGTTGACCACGGTAAAACCACGCTGACGGCAGCGATCACCAAATATTTTGGTGACTTCAAGGCATATGACCAGATTGATGGCGCGCCAGAAGAGAAAGCCCGTGGTATCACGATCTCGACGGCACACGTTGAGTATGAGACGGAAACGCGTCACTACGCGCACGTCGACTGCCCCGGCCACGCTGACTATGTTAAGAACATGATCACCGGTGCGGCGCAGATGGACGGCGCGATCTTGGTTGTTAACGCAGCTGACGGCCCGATGCCGCAGACGCGTGAGCACATCTTGTTGGGCCGCCAGGTTGGTATTCCGACCATGGTTGTGTACATGAACAAGGTTGACCAGGTTGACGACGAAGAGCTTCTTGAGCTGGTCGAGATGGAAATC
>NZ_MDHA01000086.1 GCF_001705665.1 Thioclava sp. SK-1
TTGAGCGTGGTCAGGTTCTGTGTAAGCCGAAGTCGGTTAACCCGCACACCAAATTCGAAGCTGAGGCCTATATCCTCACCAAAGAAGAGGGTGGCCGTCACACGCCGTTCTTCGCGAACTACCGCCCGCAGTTCTACTTCCGCACGACGGATGTTACCGGCACTGTTAACCTGCCCGAGGGCACGGAAATGGTTATGCCAGGCGACAACTTGAAGTTTGAAGTTGAGCTGATCGCACCGATCGCGATGGAAGATGGTCTGCGCTTCGCAATCCGTGAAGGCGGCCGTACCGTCGGCGCGGGCGTTGTGTCGAAAATCATCGCCTGATCTGTCATAGATCTTGCGACATCTACGAAAGGGCCGCCCATCAGGGCGGCCCTTTTGCATGCAGGCTTGCACGCCACTCGAACCGCGTTAGATACGTTGCCATGAGATCTAAGGAGTGGGCATGGCGAACAGTTTGATTGTGACTTCGCATTTGCTGAGCGGCGACCCGGATCCGGCCAACGAGCGCGACATCGTGGATGCGTTGCGCGATGAACGTTTGGCGTGGGCACATTTGGATGGCACCCATCCACAGGCCCAGGATTGGGTTCGCCGTGAACTGTCGTATCTGGATCCGCAGGCGATTGAGGCATTGGTGGATGTGGATACACGTCCGCGCATGACCCAATTTGGCGACGGTGTGATGCTGATCCTGCGGGCGATCAATTTTAACGCCGGTGAGGACCGCGAGGACATGGTGTCCTTGCGTATGTATCTTGATGCGGAGCGCATCGTGACGATTTCGCGCAAACAAGTGCGCGCCATCGCGACAATGGACACAGATATTCGGGCAGGTTCAATCCCGCGCAGCGCGGGTGAATTCCTTGTGCGAATAGTGGAACATATTACCGGCAATATCGGTAAGTTTCAGGCAGAGCTGGATGAGGACGCCGAGTCACTGGAGGTTGAGGTTTTTGGCGGATCTGGGGATGCGGTCCGCCGCGACGTATTGGATTTGCGTCTGAAGGTGATCGCGGCGCGGCGTTATGTCGGCCCACAACGAGAGGCGCTGACGCGGCTGGGGGCCAGTGATGCGGATATTATTGATGATGTCACCCGACGTGAGATCGAAGAAGAAACGTTGAAAATGACACGGATCACGGAGGATATGGACGAGCTGCGCGATCAGGCGCAAGTGCTGCGCGAAGAGCTGTCGACGCAACTGTCCGATCGGGTGAACCGCAACACATTCGTGCTGTCCGTTGTGTCGGTGATCTTCTTGCCGCTGGGGTTTTTAACCGGGCTGTTTGGGGTGAATATTGGTGGTATGCCCGGTGTTCAGAATCCAAATGCTTTTATGTGGTTGTGTGTTTGGTGCGCAGTGTTGGTGGTGGTCCAGGCCGGTGTGATGTGGCGCTTGCGTTGGTTGGGCCGGGGTAAGGGCGGTTAAACCAGCGCCCTATCGCTGAGCGAGATGGCCATATCCGCAATGGATTGCCGCGCTGGGATCGGCGCGCGTCCCAACAGGGCGTGACCGCGTGCCGTGTCGATCTGTGGCACATAGTTCAGTTCATTCACGATTCCCCGCAGGTCCGTGTCGAATAGCGCAAGCGCCCGTGTGATAGGATTGGGGAGCTGTGCCTTGGGCATCTTGCCGCGATACTGTGGCAAGACCTCTGTGATGGCCTGCGCGATTTGCATGATGGTCAACGGCTCAAAGGCGCAGGGATGGCGTTGACCCGCCGCATGCTGCGCGGTCAGCGCATTGACATGAATTTGCGCGATGTCGCGCACATCGCAAAGATACAGCGCAAGTTTGGGCGCCAACGGAAAAGCGCCGCGCATCAAGCGCAGGGCAATCTGGCCCGAGGTTCCGGGATCGTCATCCCACAGTGGCCCCGTGATCAACCCCGGCTGGAGTGTAGCAAGCGGCAGACGCAATGCCTTCGCCAAGGCCCAGGCATGTTGTTCTGCCAATGTCTTGGATTGCCCATAGGCGTTTAGCCGGCCGTTGTCGGTCGTGCTCCAATTATCGGGGCCGATACTGTCGGGGCGCGTCGCCGGATCAAGGCCGAAATGCATCGCAATCTGCGAGGAGGTCAGCACGATACGCTGAATACCGGCGTGATGTGCCGCGCGCAGTGCACGGTCTGTGCCCTCCACGGCGGGACGTATCAGATCCAGTGGATCTTTTGGCATCGCGGTGACAAAGGGGGAGGCGGCGTGGACCATATAGTCTATGCCGTCACAGGCCGCGGTCCAGCCCGCATCACGCAGCAAATCCAGTTCAACGAAGTCTAGCCGCGATGTGTCTGCCCCGTTGGCCGCAAGCGCCAAACGGGTGGCGTCGGCGCGGGTCATATCCCTGAGGCTCCCTCGGACACGATAGCCTGCGTTGAGCGCGCAGATGGCGATGTGGCCGCCAAGAAACCCGGTGATCCCGGTCAGCAAGAGTGTCTTTTCCATCGGCAGGCCTTTCGCAATATGGGCGTGTTCATTAGGGTAGGTGGTGTCGGCCATATCGCAAGGGCCGGGCAGGATGCGCCGCCAAATTCCCTGTAAGACGGCTGTTTTCAGGCAAACCAGGCGGTATTGGGAATTGTTGCTTGACAGAATCCCGATAAGGGCTTAGGCGCGCCCCTGATCTTCCATTTATTTAAGATCTAGGTTCGACGCAGGCGCCACAGTCGGTGCTGTCTGCCTCTCAACCTTTAACGCCATGCGAGAGGCATGACATGAACGGTCAAAATATCCGTATTCGGCTTAAGGCGTTCGATTACCGTGTGCTGGATGCCAGCACCCAGGAAATCGTTAACACTGCAAAGCGTACCGGTGCTCAGGTTCGCGGCCCGATCCCGCTGCCGAACAAAATTGAGAAATTCACGGTTCTTCGTGGTCCGCACATCGACAAGAAGTCGCGCGATCAGTGGGAAATCCGTACGCATAAGCGTATGCTCGACATCGTCGACCCGACGCCCCAGACTGTTGACGCCCTGATGAAGCTCGACCTCGCCGCCGGCGTGGATGTCGAGATCAAGGTCTAAGGAGGTCATTATGCGTTCTGGTGTTATCGCCAAGAAGCTGGGCATGACCCGGCTTTTCCTTGAAGACGGCAAGCAGGTTCCTGTGACCGTTCTTCAGCTCGACAACCTGCAGGTTGTTGCACAGCGCACGTCCGAAACCGATGGCTACACCGCAGTTCAGCTGGGTGCAGGCACGGCAAAAGCAAAGCGCACCTCGGCTGCTCTGCGTGGTCACTTCGCGAAAGCGAATGTTGAGCCCAAGCGTAAAGTTGCTGAATTCCGCGTTTCGGCTGAAAACCTGATCGAAGTGGGTGCCGAAATCTCGGCAGAGCACTACGCTGAAGGCCAGTTCGTTGACGTTGCAGGCACATCCATCGGTAAAGGTTTTGCCGGTGCGATGAAGCGCCACAACTTTGGCGGTCTGCGTGCGACGCACGGTGTTTCGATCTCGCACCGTTCGCACGGTTCGACAGGTCAGTGTCAGGATCCGGGCCGCGTTTTCAAAGGTAAGAAAATGGCCGGGCATCTTGGTGCCGTCCGTGTGACCACGCAAAACATCCAGGTCATCAAGACCGATGCAGATCGTGGTCTGATCCTTGTCAAAGGTTCGGTTCCGGGTTCCAAAGGTGGCTGGGTTACGATCAAAGACGCGGTGAAAAAGCCGTTGCCTGAGAACGTGCCAATGCCGGCGGCTTTGAAGTCCGCTGCAGCTGCTGCACCTGCCGAAGAAGCTCCGGTAGATGGGGGTGAAGCATGAAACTTGATGTGATCAAGCTCGACGCTGGCAAATCCGGCGACATCGATCTGGCAGATACCGTATTCGGTCTGGAGCCGCGCGCGGACATCTTGCACCGTGTGGTTCGCTGGCAGCGTGCGAAAGCACAAGCTGGTACGCACTCGACACTTGGTAAGTCGGAAGTTTCCTACTCGACCAAGAAGATCTATCGCCAGAAGGGCACCGGTGGCGCACGTCACGGTTCCAAGAAAGCTCCGATCTTCCGTCACGGTGGTGTCTACAAAGGCCCGACGCCACGGTCGCACGCCCATGACCTGCCGAAGAAGTTCCGTGCATTGGGCCTGAAACATGCCCTGTCATCGAAAGCCGCAACTGGCAATCTGGTCGTTCTTGAGGATCTGAACCTCGGCGAAGCTAAGACCAAGTCGCTGGCGAAAGCTGCGAAGGAACTGGGCTGGAAGAAAGTCCTGATCATCGACGGTTCCGACCTGAACGAAAATTTCGTGAAGGCCGCTCAGAACATCGAAGGTATCGATGTTTTGCCGTCGATGGGTGCCAACGTTTATGACATCCTCAAGCGTGAGACCCTGGTCATCACCAAAGCGGGTGTCGAAGCACTGGAGGCTCGTCTGAAATGAGCGCGAAACCCGAACAGTATGACGTGATCGTTAAGCCGATCGTGACCGAGAAAGCCACTTTGGCATCGGAAAACGGCGCGGTGGTGTTTGAAGTGGCGAAAGACGCTTCGAAGCCGATGATCAAAGACGCAGTTGAAGCCCTCTTCGGCGTTAAGGTGAAAGCGGTTAACACCTCGATCACCAAAGGCAAGACCAAGCGTTTCCGTGGCACCCCTGGTCGCCGCTCGGACGTGAAGAAAGCCTATGTGACGCTGGAAGACGGCAACACAATCGACGTGACCACCGGTCTGTAATCGTTCGATTGACCTGACACTTAAAAGCCCCTGCGTAAGCGGGGGCTTTTTATATGTTAGGCATGGATTTCATTGGCAAAAACCGATGTTGGACACGCCTGGCATACAACGACCAAGAAATGCGATATTGCCAGTAGACTCAGCAATGCGTTTTTGGTAGCTACGCGCATCGTTGCAGGCCCCGGATTCGTTCTGGGGTTTTGTGATGTTGTTATTCGGGGACCTTCGGGGCCCTTCATTAGGCGAAATTATCCGCCGTCAGCTAACGGAAGACAGAAAGCATGGCACTCAAGTCGTACAAACCGACGACGCCGGGCCAGCGTGGGCTGGTTCTGATCGACCGTTCGGAGCTTTGGAAAGGCCGTCCCGTTAAAGCCCTCACCGAGGGTTTGACCAAAACGGGTGGCCGGAACAACACCGGACGCATCACGATGTGGCACAAAGGTGGTGGCGCGAAGCGTCTCTACCGTATCGTTGACTTTAAACGTCGTAAGTTCGACGTTTCGGCAACGGTTGAGCGCATCGAATATGACCCTAACCGTACCGCATTCATCGCGTTGATCCGCTATGAAGATGGCGAGGCGGCATATATCATCGCGCCCCAGCGTCTGGCACTTGGCGATCGTGTTATCGCGTCGAGCAAGGCCGACATCAAGCCGGGCAATGCAATGCCGTTCACAGGCATGCCGATCGGTACCATCGTGCACAACGTGGAACTGAAGCCAGGCAAAGGCGGTCAGATCGCACGTGCCGCAGGCACCTACGCCCAGTTCGTTGGTCGTGACGGTGGCTACGCGCAGATCCGTTTGTCCTCCGGCGAGCTGCGTCTTGTGCGTCAGGAATGCATGGCCACTATCGGTGCCGTGTCGAACTCCGACCACTCGAACCAGAACCTCGGTAAAGCCGGCCGTAAGCGTCACATGGGTGTCCGCCCGACGGTTCGCGGTGTCGCAATGAACCCGATCGATCACCCGCACGGTGGTGGTGAAGGTCGGACCTCGGGTGGTCGTCACCCGGTCACCCCGTGGGGCAAACCCACCAAGGGCAAGCGCACCCGCTCGAACACGAAGACGGATAAATACATCCTCCGTTCGCGTCACGCCAAGAAGGGCCGTTAATATATGTCACGTTCTGTTTGGAAAGGCCCTTTCGTTGATGCCTTCCTGCTGAAAAAAGCAGAGAAAGCACGCGAGTCGGGCAAAAGCGAAGTGATCAAAATCTGGTCGCGCCGCTCCACCATTCTTCCGCAGTTTGTCGGTCTCACTTTTGGGGTCTACAACGGTCAGAAGCACATCCCGGTCGCTGTGTCCGAGGAAATGATTGGTCAGAAGTTCGGTGAGTATTCGCCAACTCGGACCTATTATGGCCACGCTGCCGATAAAAAAGCCAAGAGGAAGTAATCGTCATGGGTAAGGAAAAGAATCCGCGCCGCGTGGCGGATAACGAAGCAATGGCGAAAACGCGCATGCTTCGCACCTCGCCGCAGAAGTTGAACCTGGTTGCTGCGATGATCCGCGGTAAAAAGGTCGACAAAGCACTGTCCGATCTGACCTTCTCGAAGAAGCGTATTGCGATCGACGTGAAAAAGTGCCTGCAATCGGCAATCGCCAATGCGGAAAACAACCACGGTCTCGACGTTGACGAGCTGGTGGTTGCAGAAGCATGGGTTGGTAAGAACCTCGTCATGAAGCGTGGCCGTCCGCGGGCGCGTGGCCGTTTCGGCAAGATCATGAAGCCGTTTTCGGAGATCACCATCAAGGTGCGTCAGATCGAGGAGCAAGCCTAATGGGTAACAAGACCAATCCAATCGGTATGCGCCTTCAGGTGAACCGCACCTGGGATAGCCGCTGGTATGCGGAATCGAAAGATTACGGTGATCTTCTTCTGGAAGACCTGAAAATCCGCGATTTCATCAAAACCGAGGCAAAGCAGGCTGGCATCAGCCGCGTGATCATCGAGCGTCCGCACAAGAAGTGCCGCGTTACGATCCACGCAGCACGTCCGGGTGTGATCATCGGTAAAAAAGGTGCAGACATCGAGCAGCTTCGTAAGAAGCTGGCGAACTTCACCGATTCCGAACTGCACCTGAACATCGTCGAAGTCCGTAAGCCGGAAATCGACGCGCAGCTGGCCGCAGAGTCGATCGCTCAGCAGTTGGAGCGTCGCGTTTCGTTCCGTCGCGCGATGAAGCGCACGGTGCAGAACGCAATGCGTATGGGTGCCTTGGGTATTCGTGTGAACGTCGCTGGCCGTCTTGGCGGTGCCGAAATCGCGCGTACCGAATGGTATCGTGAAGGACGTGTGCCGCTGCACACCCTGCGCGCTGACATCGATTATGCACATGCTGAAGGTGAAACCGCATATGGTATCATCGGCATCAAAGTGTGGATCTTCAAAGGCGAGATCATGGAACATGATCCGCAAGCACGTGAGCGTAAGGCAGCTGAGGCACAAGAAGGCCCAGCACCGCGCGGCCCACGTCGCGGCGATCGCTAAGGGGTAAAGTACAATGCTACAGCCTAAACGCACAAAATTCCGCAAGCTTCACAAGGGTCGTATCCACGGTGAAGCCAAGGGCGGTTCGGATCTGAACTTCGGTCACTTTGGCCTGAAGGCGGTTGAGCCCGAGCGTATCACTGCGCGTCAGATCGAAGCGGCACGTCGCGCGATCACACGTCACATGAAACGTCAGGGTCGTGTTTGGATCCGGATCTTCCCGGATAACCCTGTTACTGCAAAACCTACCGAAGTCCGTATGGGTAAAGGTAAAGGTTCTGTCGACCGTTGGACCGCTAAGGTCAAACCAGGTCGTGTGATGTTCGAAATCGACGGTGTCAACGAGACCATCGCACGCGAAGCACTGCGCCTTGGCGCGGCGAAGCTGCCGATCTCGGTTCGCATCGTGGAGCGTCAGGACTGGTAAGTCCGGCACGCTGAGCAGACAGGCAAGCCCCGCAGTTCGCTGCGGGGCTTGTTTTATTAGAGAATCGCCTTGCCAGATTGCCATTTCGATGGTAGGTGGCCCCAGTCCTGTTTTCAGGACCGACATAACCCATCAGATACAGGGTCACCCCAAGCCGTGCGATGCACCCAAGCGGGGCCCTCTGATGCCAAGAAAGGACCATGGGATGAACGCCCAAGAACTCAAGGCAAAGACGCCTGATGAGCTCCGTGATGAGCTTGTTTCGCTCAAGAAGGAAGCCTTCAACCTTCGCTTCCAGCAGGCCACAGGCCAGCTTGAAAACACCGCCCGTATGCGCGCCGTTCGTCGTAACGTCGCCCGTATCAAGACGGTGCTGAACGCCAAAGCCGCTGAAGCCGCGAACTAAGGAGCCTTCTTATGCCCAAACGTATTTTGCAAGGTGTTGTCACCTCTGACAAGAACGAACAGACCGTCACCGTTTCGGTCGAGCGTCGTTTCACGCACCCGGTTATGAAAAAGACCGTTCGTCGGTCGAAAAAATACCGTGCCCATGACGCGGCAAATCAGTTCAAGACCGGTGACATTGTTCGTATCGAAGAATGCGCGCCGATTTCGAAGACCAAACGCTGGACGGTCATCGTCGAGGCCTGATTTTCCCTTCGGAAAACAGGTCCCGTCGATAAACACCAGTTTATCGAAACCCTGGGGCGTTTTGTTCAAAAACGTCTCCAAAGGTCGGGAGTAGCTCTATGATCCAGATGCAGACCAATCTGGATGTTGCTGACAATTCCGGTGCTCGGAAAGTTCAGTGCATCAAGGTCCTGGGTGGTTCGCACCGTCGCTATGCGTCGGTCGGCGATGTTATCGTCGTTTCCGTTAAGGAAGCCATCCCGCGCGGTCGCGTGAAAAAAGGTGACGTGCGTAAAGCCGTCGTCGTTCGCACCGCCAAAGAAGTTCGTCGTGAAGATGGCACCGCCATCCGTTTCGATCGCAACGCAGCTGTTATCCTGAATAACAACGGTGAGCCAGTTGGCACCCGTATCTTCGGGCCAGTTGTTCGCGAATTGCGCGGCAAAAACTTCATGAAGATCATCTCGCTTGCACCGGAGGTGCTGTAATGGCTGCTAAGCTCCGTAAAGGCGACAAGGTCGTCGTGCTGGCTGGAAAAGACAAAGGTAAACAGGGTGAAATCACCACTGTTATGCCGTCGGCCGGTAAAGCCGTTGTGGAAGGCGTCAATGTCGCAATCCGTCACCAGCGTCAAACCCAGACAAGCCAGGGTGGCCGTGTTTCCAAAGCACTGCCGATCGACCTGTCGAACCTGTCTTTGATGGACGCAAATGGTAAAGCAACCCGCGTTGGCTTCCGTTTTGAAGACGGCAAGAAAGTGCGTTTTGCGAAAACCACGGGGGATGTTATCTAATGTTGGATCAAGCAACCTATACCCCGCGTCTGAAAGCCGTCTTCCGTGACACCATCCGTGGTGCCCTGAAGGAAGAATTCGGTTTCACCAACGACATGCAGATCCCACGTCTTGAGAAAATCGTTCTCAACATGGGTATCGGTGAAGCAACGCGCGACACCAAGAAAGTCAAGCAAGGCGCCGAAGAGCTGTCGCTCATCGCGGGTCAAAAAGCTGTCATGACCATGGCAAAGAAGTCCATCGCTGGCTTCCGCGTTCGTGAGGAAATGCCGCTTGGCGCGAAAGTCACCCTGCGTGGCGATCGTATGTATGACTTCTTGGATCGTTTGATCAACGTCGCCTTGCCGCGCGTCCGCGACTTCCGCGGCGTAAAGCCAAGCTTCGATGGTCGCGGCAACTTCGCGATGGGTTTGAAAGAGCACATCGTGTTCCCGGAAATCGAATTCGACAAAGTCGATGAAGTTTTGGGCATGGACATCATCATGGTCACCTCGACCTCTGACGATGCCGTGGCGAAGTCGCTGTTGAAGCATTTCAACATGCCGTTCACAGCTTAATCGCGGGAGAAACACGATATGGCTAAAAAATCCATGGTCGCACGCGAAGTGAAGCGCCAGAAGCTTGTGAACAAGTATGCTGGTAAGCGCGCTGCGTTGAAAGAGATCGTCAAGAATGCAGATCTTCCGATGGAAGAGCGCTTTAAAGCGTCTCTGAAACTGGCTGAAATGCCCCGCAACTCGTCTGCCGTTCGCTTGCACAACCGTTGCCAGCTGACCGGCCGTCCCCATGCTTACTACCGTAAGCTGAAACTCTCGCGGATCATGCTGCGTGACCTGGCCTCCTTCGGTCAGATCCCGGGCATGGTGAAGTCGAGCTGGTAAGGAGAACGGGAATGTCTGTAAACGATCCTATCGGCGATATGCTGACCCGTATCCGCAACTCGCAACTGCGCGGGAAATCCACCGTTAAAACACCTGCGTCGAAATTGCGCGCATGGGTGTTGGACGTTTTGGAAGCGGAAGGCTACATCCGTGGCTATGAACCCTCCACCGACGCGCAGGGCCATCCGGAACTGACCATCAGCCTGAAATACTATGAAGGCACACCGGTCATCCGTGAGCTTGCACGTGTGTCGACCCCAGGTCGTCGCGTGTACATGGCCGCCAAAGACGTTCCTTCGGTTCGTCAAGGTCTTGGCGTCTCAATCGTCTCCACGTCCAAAGGCGTGATGTCGGATGCAAACGCGCGCGCAGCCAATGTTGGCGGCGAAGTGCTTTGCACCGTCTTCTAAGGAGGTTCTGATGTCTCGTATTGGTAAGAAAGCGGTTGAGCTTCCAGGCGGCGTTTCTGCGTCCGTCTCTGGCCAGACCCTCGAAGTGAAGGGGCCGAAAGGCACCCGCACTTTCACCGCAACTGACGATATCACCATCACGATTGATGGTCAGTCCGTCGCAGTGACCCCGCGTGGCAAGTCAAAACGTGCGCGCCAACAGTGGGGTATGACCCGCTCGATGGTTGCGAACCTTGTGACTGGCGTCACCACCGGCTTCAAGAAAGAGCTCGAAATTCAGGGTGTGGGTTACCGCGCCACGATGCAGGGCAACACCTTGAAACTGGCACTTGGCTATTCGCATGACGTGAACTTTGACGTTCCGGCTGGCGTGACAATCACGGCACCGAAGCAGACGGAGATCGTTATCGAAGGCATCGACCAGCAGTTGGTTGGTCAGGTGGCTGCGAATATCCGTGAGTGGCGTGCACCAGAGCCCTATAAGGGCAAAGGTATCCGCTATAAAGGTGAGTATGTCTTCCGTAAGGAAGGCAAGAAGAAGTAAGGGGCGCGAAAATGGCGAACAACAAAAGATCACTGTTCCTAAAGCGCCGCCTGCGCGTCCGGAACAAACTGCGCAAAATGGCCAATGGCCGTGCGCGTCTGTCGGTTCACCGTTCATCAAAGAACATCAGCGTTCAGCTGATCGACGATGTGAATGGCGTGACGTTGGCTTCTGCTTCCTCGCTCGAGAAAGATCTCGGCCTTGTGGGCAAAAACAACGTCGAAGCGGCGTCGAAGATCGGTGCAACCATTGCCGAGCGCGCGAAAGCGGCTGGCGTGGAAGAGTGCTACTTCGACCGTGGCGGTTTCCTGTTCCACGGGAAAATCAAGGCACTTGCAGATGCAGCCCGCGAAGGCGGTCTGAAGTTCTGATCAACGGTGGGTGGCGTTCGCGTCGCCCCGATAATCCGGGGGCGCCTTTCGGGGCGCCCACTTGGATTGGCTATATTGGCGTGACACCACGCCTCACGAAAGGAATGCCTCATGGCAGAACGTGAAAACCGCCGGAATCGTCGCGACGACCGCGAAGAGAACCCGGAATTTCAAGATCGCCTCGTAGCGATCAACCGTGTTTCGAAAACCGTGAAGGGTGGTAAGCGCTTCGGTTTCGCCGCACTTGTGGTTGTTGGTGATCAGCGCGGTCGCGTTGGCTTCGGCAAAGGTAAAGCGAAAGAAGTTCCGGAGGCCATCCGTAAGGCCACCGAACAAGCTAAGCGCAACCTGATCCGCGTTCCATTGCGCGACGGTCGCACAGTGCACCACGACATGGAAGGCCGTCACGGCGCCGGCAAAGTCATCATGCGCACCGCACCGCAAGGTACCGGTATCATCGCAGGTGGTCCGATGCGTGCCGTTTTCGAGATGCTGGGTATCCAGGATGTCGTTGCGAAATCTATCGGTTCGCAGAACCCCTACAACATGATCCGTGCAACGCTGAACGGTCTTTCCAAGGAAACCAGCCCTCGCCAAGTCGCTCAGCGCCGTGGCAAGAAAGTTGGCGATATCCTGAAAAAGCCTGAAGCCGAAACGGTCGAAGCGTAAGGAAATCTGAACATGGCAACCATCGTCGTTAAACAGATCGGTTCTCCGATCCGCCGTCCGGCTTCGCAGCGCGCAACGCTGAAAGGTCTGGGCCTCAACAAAATGAACCGGACCCGCGAGCTGGAAGATACACCAGCTGTGCGTGGTATGGTCGCGAAGATCCCCCACATGGTGGCGATCATCGAAGAAAAAGCGTAATCGCTTTTATCTGAGCAATTTAAACGCCCTGCCGAAAGGTGGGGCGTTTTTGCATGATGCATGCCCTAGTGACCGGCTGTGGCGGCCTGCGTGCGCTTAGTAACCCGGCGCAGCATATTCGGTTTTGGTGTAGGGTTCCGGCACATGGTCCAGCGGCTGGTTCACGCAGCCTGCAAGGCCAAGGCAGTATAGGGCAGCGATAAGGATCGGTTTCATCAGGATGCTCCGGTGTAAGGGCGTTGCATGGTTAAGCGGCAACGCGGGGTTTGGTTCCGCGATCATCCGTTTGAGGGGTTGATCGGCAGAGCGTCTGTCGGTATACGCCCACGGTGTCCCGCTTGCCGGGCGCAGAATCAACAAGAAACGCCGTGTACATCCTTCTGTCGCTTGTGAGGATGGTTCCGGCAAATGGAGAAGCGACATGAAACTTAATGAACTTCGCGATAACGCAGGCGCGGCCCAGAAGAAAAAACGCGTAGCGCGTGGTCCGGGCTCGGGCAAAGGTAAGATGGCTGGCCGTGGTATCAAAGGTCAGAAATCGCGTTCCGGTGTGGCGCTGAACGGTTACGAAGGCGGCCAGATGCCGTTGTACCGCCGCTTGCCAAAGCGTGGCTTCTCGAAGCCGAACCGCAAAGAATTCGCTGTTGTCAACTTGGGCCTGATCGAGAAATTCGTCGGCTTGGGCAAGCTGGACGCGACTGCTGAAATCAACGAAGATGCGTTGATCGCATCGGGCCTGGTTCGCCGCAAGTTGGACGGTGTTCGCATCCTTGCAAAAGGTGAAGTAACGTCGAAACTGACGCTGAACGTTACCGGCGCGTCGAAATCGGCGATTGACGCTGTGGAAAAAGCAGGCGGTTCCTTGACCGTTGCGACCGCGGCCGCCGAGTAAGGCTGATTTAGGCTGTTGTGAGCGGGCTCAGCTCCGCTTACATAGGCATAGGTTTTTCTGGCGCCGCCGACCGAGAACCGGTCCGGCGGCGCTGTCATGAAAGAGACAGGCATATGGCATCTGCTGCAGAGCAAATGGCGGCGAACCTTTCTTGGGGCGCCCTGGGCAAAGCCACGGAGCTGCGCCAACGGATCTTCTTTACGATCGGATTGCTGATCATCTACCGGCTGGGAACCTATATCCCGGTGCCGGGGATCGACACACTGGCGCTGCGCGACTTTATGGAGGGCGCGGCCTCGGGGATCGGCGGTATCTTGTCGATGTTTACGGGTGGGGCATTGGGTCGCATGGGCATCTTTGCCCTTGGGATCATGCCGTATATCTCGGCCTCGATCATCGTGCAGTTGTTGGGGGCCATGGTCCCTGCGCTGGAGCAGATGAAGAAAGAGGGCGAGCAGGGCCGTAAGAAGATGAACCAAATCACGCGCTATGGCACGGTGGTTTTGGCCACGTTCCAAGCCTTTGGTCTGGCGAAATCGCTTGAAGCCGGCGGTCTGGCGCATGATCCGGGGTTGTATTTTGAAGCCTCTGTTTTGATCACGCTGGTCGGGGGCACAATGTTCCTGATGTGGCTGGGTGAGCAGATCACTGCCCGCGGCATTGGTAACGGGATCTCGTTGATCATCTTCGTTGGTATCGTCGCGGAAATTCCCGCCGCCTTGGCATCCTTCTTTGCGCAGGGACGGTCGGGCGCGATTTCAACGCCGGTGACGTTGGGTGTGATTGTGATGGTTGTCGCCGTGATCGCCTTTGTGGTGTTTATGGAGCGGGCGCTGCGCAAGATCCATATCCAGTATCCGCGCCGTCAGGTGGGTATGAAGATCTACGATGGCAGCTCTAGCCATTTGCCGATCAAAGTGAACCCGGCCGGCGTTATTCCAGCGATTTTCGCGTCGTCATTGCTTCTGTTGCCGACCACGATTGCGACATTCTCTGGTGGGAATACCGGTCCGGTGATGTCGACCATTCTGGCCTATTTCGGGCCCGGTCAGCCGCTGTATTTGCTGTTCTACGTCGCGATGATCGTCTTCTTTGCCTATTTCTACACAGCGAATGTCTCGTTCAAATCGGATGAGGTCGCGGATAACCTGAAGAACCAGGGTGGCTTTATTCCGGGCATCCGTCCGGGCAAGAAAACCGAAGACTATCTGGATTATGTGGTTGCGCGTATTCTTGTGCTTGGCTCGGGCTATCTGGCGGCCGTGTGTTTGCTGCCGGAAATCCTGCGGTCACAGTTGGCGATTCCCTTTTATTTCGGCGGGACATCGGTTCTGATCGTTGTGTCTGTGACCATGGATACGATCAATCAGGTTCAATCGCATCTTCTGGCCCACCAGTACGAAGGTCTGATCGAAAAATCGCAGCTGCGTGGTAAGCGCAAGAAGGGCCGTAAGGCTCCTGCACGTCGCTGAGGAGGAACGCACATGCTCAACATTATTTTGCTCGGACCGCCCGGAGCGGGTAAAGGGACGCAGGCACGTAAGCTGGTCGAAGAACGTGGAATGGTTCAACTGTCGACCGGTGACATGCTGCGCGCGGCCCGGACCTCCGGGACTGAAATGGGCAAGAAAGTCGCTGAGGTCATGGATAAGGGCCAGCTGGTGACGGATGAGATCGTGATCGGTCTGATTGAAGAACAGCTGAAGACGGTTAAGGCGAACGGCTTTATCTTTGATGGCTTCCCACGCACTTTGCCGCAGGCGGATGCGCTGGGGCGCCTGTTGGCCCGCAACGGCCAGAAGCTGAACGCAGTGGTCGAGATGCGTGTCGATGACGAGGCGCTGGTTGCGCGCATCACCGGGCGGTATACCTGTGGCGAATGTGGTGAGGTGTATCACGACACCACGAAGCCAACCAAGGTTGACGGCACCTGCGATGAATGTGGATCGACCAATCTGAAACGCCGCGCCGATGACAATGAAGACAGCCTGCGCACGCGGTTGATGGAATATTACAAAAAGACATCGCCTTTGATCGGGTATTACTACCATCAGGGTGATTTGTTCCCCATCGACGGTTTGGCCGAAATTGATAAGGTTTCGTCACAAATCAATGGCGTGATTGATCATCAGAACTGAATCTGCAAACAAGCCTTGACGTGGGGTGCAATAGCCTCTACGTCACGGCGTCTCTAACAGGAATCGCATATTTGCGGGGGTCTCCCCGTGGGCCTGTGGTTCGTGGCTCAATTCATGAGGTTTTGGGCCTCATGTTGTGAAAAAAGGTTCTGGAACTACGGAACCGCAACGAAAGGAAATAGCGCTTTGGCACGTATTGCTGGCGTCAACATTCCGACCGGGAAACGCGTCCCGATCGCATTGACTTACATCACTGGTATTGGTCCGCATTCTGCACAGTCGATCTGTGAAGCTGTCGGCATCGATTCCACCCGTCGCGTTAACGAATTGTCGGACGCAGAAGTCCTGGCAATCCGTGAGCATATTGACGCGAACTTCACCGTTGAGGGTGACTTGCGCCGTGAGACCCAGATGAACGTTAAGCGTTTGATGGATCTTGGTTGCTACCGTGGTCTGCGTCACCGTCGTAACCTGCCGGTTCGCGGTCAGCGTACCCACACGAACGCTCGTACCCGTAAGGGCCCGGCGAAAGCCATCGCTGGCAAGAAGAAGTAAGGGGAGGACGTATCAATGGCACGCGAGAAAACTCGTACGAAGCGTAAAGAGCGCAAGAATATCGCCACCGGCGTTGTTCACGTGAACTCCTCCTTCAACAATACAAAAATCCTGATCTCTGACGTTCAGGGTAATGCTATCGCATGGTCGTCCTCGGGCACCATGGGCTTTAAGGGTTCGCGTAAATCGACCCCTTACGCGGCTCAGATGGCTGCAGAAGATGCTGCGCGTAAGGCGCAGGAGCATGGTCTGAAGACCGTTGACGTTGAAGTTCAAGGCCCCGGTTCGGGTCGTGAATCGGCCCTTCGCGCGCTGGCCGCCGTTGGTCTTGCCGTGACTTCGATCCGTGACGTCACCCCGATCGCACATAACGGCTGCCGCCCCCCGAAGCGCCGCCGCGTCTGATCTGACTATCAGCGATGGGGCCGTGCGGAATTATCCGCGCGGCCTTGTCGCGTTCGCATTATAACCTCGGGCGTTTCCGGCTTGGGACATGGGACGGAAACAGGTATGGAGGCATTTGCATGATCCACAAGAATTGGGCCGAGCTGATCAAGCCAACGCAGTTGGAGATCAAACCGGGCGGCGATCCAGAACGTAAAGCTTCCGTCATTGCAGAACCGCTGGAGCGCGGCTTTGGTTTGACATTGGGCAACGCTCTGCGTCGCATTTTGCTGTCTTCGCTGCAAGGCGCGGCAATTACCAGTGTTCAGATCGACAATGTTCTTCACGAGTTCTCGAGCGTCGCTGGCGTTCGTGAAGACGTGACCGACATCGTGCTGAACCTGAAAGGTGTTGCACTGCGGATGGATGTCGAAGGGCCGAAGCGTCTTTCGATCTCTGCCAAAGGTCCGGGCGTCGTCACTGCAGGTGATATCGCCGAAACCGCTGGTATCGAAGTGCTGAACAAAGAGCACGTGATCTGCCACCTTGATGATGGTGCCGATCTGTTCATGGAACTGACCGTAAATACGGGTAAGGGCTATGTTGCAGCGGATAAGAACCGTCCTGAGGATGCGCCGATCGGTCTGATCCCGATTGATGCGATCTATTCGCCGGTCAAGAAGGTCGCTTACGAAGTCACCCCGACCCGTGAAGGTCAGGTTCTGGACTACGATAAGCTGACGATGAAAATCGAAACAGACGGCTCGCTGACACCTGAAGATGCCGTGGCTTATGCCGCGCGTATCCTTCAAGATCAGCTGTCGATCTTTGTGAACTTCGAAGAGCCCGAGTCGGCCTCCAAACAGGATGCGGATGACGGTCTGGAGTTCAACCCGCTGCTGCTGAAGAAGGTCGATGAGCTTGAGCTGTCGGTCCGTTCGGCAAACTGCCTGAAGAACGACAATATCGTCTATATCGGTGATCTGATCCAGAAAACCGAAGCCGAGATGCTGCGCACGCCGAACTTTGGCCGTAAGTCCTTGAATGAAATCAAGGAAGTTCTGTCGGGCATGGGCTTGCATTTGGGTATGGAAGTCGAAGATTGGCCGCCGGAAAATATCGAAGATTTGGCCAAACGTTTTGAAGATCAGTTCTGATCTTTGATCGCTTGACAGATTTGGGGGGCGTGGTTTACACGCCCCCTATTCAATGCCCGGGTTTGGCCGGGGAAGAGATGGGCACCCGCCCCAACTGAGTGGTCGACACGCATCGGCTACCTGACAAAGTAAAACGCAGTTTAGGAGAATTCTCATGCGTCACGCTCGCGGTTACCGCCGTCTAAATCGTACTCACGAACACCGTAAAGCCCTATTCTCGAACATGGCTGGCTCGCTGATCGAGCACGAGCAGATCAAAACAACTCTGCCCAAAGCCAAAGAACTGCGCCCAGTGATCGAAAAGCTGATCACCCTTGCAAAGCGCGGCGATCTGCACGCACGCCGTCAGGCCGCATCGCAGCTGAAGCAGGACAAAGATGTTGCGAAACTGTTCGAAGTTCTTGGCCCACGCTTTGCAGAGCGTAAAGGTGGCTATGTTCGCATCATGAAAGCCGGTTTCCGTTATGGTGACATGGCGCCGATGGCGATCATCGAATTCGTTGAGCGCGATCTGGAAGCCAAAGGCAAAGCAGACCGCGCACGTTTGGAAGCTGAAAACGCCGCCGAATAAGATCTATCTGCGATCTGTTGAATGGAAGAACCCGTGCTGTTCATCAGTGCGGGTTTTTTCGTATAAGAAATTTCGCCCCTGGGTTGAATTTCGTGGTGCCGTTAAGGAAATCTCAGACGTGATATGCGTTTATTATCCAGAAACTTGGACGATTATCGCTTAAATTAGTGGCCCTTGCGGCATTGCTGAGTAATTCTAGGTATCTAAAGATGCTGCTATCCGTAATTCCACCCTGGTCCCAGGCAGTCACACTTCTAAGTTGACGGATCAGGCCAAACCTATCTAAAAGGACATGTCTTTTCATCGCAGTATACAGGCCATGCTTGACGAACTTGAAGCGCTCGCACCACTAGGATATTCGCTCGGATTACATATCCGTTATGCGTCTCCTTTGGTGTATCATAGCACTTACACAGCCGCATGGGCCCGGCAGTATAACGAAAATTCCTATTATCTGCGTGACCCGACGGTGTTCTGGGGCATCGCGTCGACTGGCGTTATCCGCTGGAGTGAGATCACCTTTCCTGACCCGTTCGATGTCCTCGGTAAGGCCAGCAATCATGGCTTACGGTTTGGTGCCACCGCCTCACACGGGCCGATGACGTCGCGATCGATCTGCGGCATTGCCCGCGATGATCGTGAATTTAATGATGAAGAGCTGGCACTGTTTGGCGATATCATCCAACGCTTGCATGATGATCATGTCCCCCCGACAGAGCTGACAACGGCGCAGGTGGAGGCGTTGCAATGTATCGCGAACGGGGATCGCCACACTGCGGCATCTGCCAAGCTGGGCATTTCGGAAAGCGCGTTGAAGGCGCGGTTGAAATCCGCCCGCATCCGGTTGGAAGCGCGCACCACATCCGAAGCCGTGCGTAAGGCGCGTGAATATCGTCTGTTGTGACGCGGCCAAGCCGGGAATACTACTTCCCGCCTTTCGCAAAGCACCGGGGCATATTACATAGAGATGATGTCTGACCTGTTTGATCCCCCGCCCGGCGCACCATCATCGCGGCCGCAGAGTGCTTCGGCGCACCGCCCGCTGGCGGACCGTATCCGTCCGCAGGCATTGTCAGAGGTGATCGGCCAGACGCATGTGTTGGGGCCGGATGCGCCTTTGGGGGCGATGTTGGCCGCCGGCTCGTTGTCATCATTGATTCTATGGGGTCCACCCGGGGTTGGTAAAACAACGATCGCGCGGCTTTTGGCCAATGCGACGGATCGCGCCTTTGTCCAGATTTCCGCGATTTTCACCGGCGTTCCAGATCTGCGCAAAGTATTTGAGGCAGCGAAGCTGCGCTCGGGGCAGGGCAGGGGGACGCTGCTGTTCGTCGATGAGATTCATCGCTTCAATAAGGCGCAGCAAGACAGTTTCCTGCCGCATATGGAGGATGGCACTATCCTGCTGGTCGGCGCTACCACTGAGAACCCCAGCTTTGAGCTGAACGCCGCTGTGTTGTCGCGGTCGCAGGTTCTCGTGTTGGAGCGTCTGTCGCTGGCGGACCTGGAGCTGATGGCGCAGCGTGCCGAAGCCGCATTGGGGCGCGCTTTGCCATTGGTTGCGCCTGCGCGGGACGCTTTGCTGGAGATGGCGGACGGCGATGGCCGCGCCCTGTTGAACCTGATTGAACAGGTCACTGCGTGGAAGACAACAGCACCGCTGACCACGGATCAACTGTCGACGCGGCTAATGAAACGCGCTGCGAAATACGATAAATCCGGTGATGAGCATTATAATCTTATTTCGGCGCTGCATAAATCCGTGCGCGGTTCTGATCCTGATGCTGCGCTTTATTGGTTCGCACGGATGTTGGAGGGCGGCGAGGATCCCCGATATCTGGCGCGGCGTCTGGTGCGTATGGCGGTCGAAGATATCGCATTGGCAGATCCGCAGGCGCAGACGCATGCTTTGCATGCATGGGAAATCTATGAACGTCTGGGATCTCCCGAAGGTGAATTGGCGCTTGCGCAAACGGTGATCTATCTGGCGCTCGCGCCGAAGTCCAACGCCGGTTATATGGGGTATAAGCAGGCGCGGGCGCTGGCGAAAAAAACCGGGTCGGAGCCGCCGCCGAAACATATTCTGAACGCGCCAACAAAACTGATGGAAGATCAAGGATATGGTGCGGGATATGCCTATGATCATGACGCCGAAGACGGGTTTTCAGGGCAGAACTATTTCCCCGATGGGGTCAAACGTCCGGTGCTGTATGCGCCCGTAGAACGCGGCTTTGAGCGGGAGCTGAAAAAGCGCACCGATTGGTTTGCCAAGCTGCGGGTGCAACGCGACAGTTGACCCGCGTGGCATTCGGTTGACTCTTACGCTCAACCCCGCTTTGAGGGCGCGAAAGGAGACAATGATGTTATTCACCCTTCTGCAAGTCGCACTTGGCGGTGCCATCGGTGCCTCAGGTCGTTACCTGTCTGGCGTCGCGATTTTGCGGATGCTGGGGCCGCAGACGATCCCGCTTGGTGTGATCTTTGTCAATATTGTCGGTTCGTTCCTGATGGGCGCGCTGATTACGTTTCTGGGTCAAAAAGAGCTGACCCATTGGAACCCGTTTCTGGCGACAGGAATCTTGGGCGGGTTCACGACTTTTTCGTCCTTCTCACTTGAGACTTGGACATTGATCGAGCGTGGCGATATCGGCCATGCGGCGATTTATGTGGCGGTCTCGGTCTGTGCCGCTTTGGCAGGGCTTGTTTTCGGAGTGCATATGATGCGTTGGGTGCTGGCATGAGCGGAGTTCAGATCGTCACGATTGGCGAAGACGAGGGCGAACAGCGCCTCGACCGTTATCTGAAAAAGAAATTCCCCGAGCTGGGTCAGGGGATGATCGAAAAGATGTGCCGCAAAGGGCATCTGCGTGTGGACGGTGGCCGGGTGAAGGCCAGCACGCGGGTCGATGTGGGCCAAGAGGTGCGCGTGCCGCCGTTGCCGGCGCCGGGTACCAAGGAAAAGCTGGAGGCGGAGCGCGCCGCCAAGGCCGCGGAGCCGTCGCAAGATGATGCGGAGATGATCCAAGCCTGCGTCATTTGGAAAGATGAACATGTCATCGCGATCAACAAACCGCCGGGCCTGCCATCGCAGGGCGGGTCAGGCCAAGATGGGATGCATCATGTCGACGGTTTGGCCGAAGCGTTGAAATTCGGCTATAAGGACAAGCCCAAGCTGGTGCACCGGTTGGATAAGGACACGTCGGGTGTGCTGCTGCTGGCGCGCACGGATCGGGTGGCCCGTCGCCTGTCAGAAGCATTTCGCGAAAAGACCACGCGCAAAATCTATTGGGCCGCGGTTGCCGGCGCGCCAGAGCCGAAATTCGGAACGATCCGCTATGGGCTTGTGAAACAGGGTGGGCATTCGCGCCATGGCGGGGGCGAAAAGATGATTTGTGTGCACCCGCGCGAGATCGACAAGACTCCCGATTGCAAACGGGCCACCACTGATTATTTCACCATGCATATTCTGGGGCAGCGCGTGTCCTGGGTGGCATTGGTGCCGATCACCGGGCGAACACATCAGCTGCGTGCGCATATGGCGGAAATTGGCAACCCGATCATCGGGGATGGCAAATATGGCGGCTCTGGTCAGGAAAATATGGGCGATGGCTGGGGCGCGCAGCTGGGCGGTGAAACCAGCCGTAAATTGCATTTACATGCCCGCCAAATCACATTTGACCATCCGATCACCGGCAAGCGGATCACGGTGGTTGCCCCAATTCCGGAACATATCAAGCGCACCTGGGATATGCTGGGCTGGCATGAGCGTGACGTGCCTGCGGACCCGTTCGAGGACCTCAGATGAGGCTGGTTGTCTTTGATGTGGATGGAACCATCTCGGACAGCCAAGCACATATCTCCCACGCCATGGCGATCGGGTTTGAGACGGCGGGCCTTGCGCCTTTGCCGACCTCGCAAGTTCTGACGATTGTCGGGCTATCGTTGCCGGAAGCGGTGGCGCGTCTGGTGCCCGATCAGCCGCAAGATGTGCAAGACGCGATTGTTGAAGGCTATAAGGCCAGCTATCGCAGCGCCCGGGCAGCCAGCCCGGCGCCGTTGTATCCGGGCGCAAAGGCGCTACTGGAGCGTTTGGCGCGCCGTGATGATCTGGTGTTGGCCGTTGCCACGGGCAAATCGCGGCGCGGGCTAAGGGCCTTGATTGAGCATCACGGTCTGGGCGGCTATTTCTTGTCGTTGCAGACTGCGGATGATCATCCGTCCAAACCGCATCCGTCCATGCTGCATGCAGCCCTTGCTGATACAGGTGCGCAGGAACAGGGTGCGGTGATGATCGGGGATACCAGCTTTGATATTGAAATGGGCCGCGCTGCCGGGTTCCGCACGATTGGGGTGTCCTGGGGCTATCATCCGGTGCAGGCCTTGGCGCAGGCTGGGGCGGAGCAGATCGTTGAGAGTTTTGACGCGCTGGAACAGGCGCTGACACAGGATATCGGAGAGGTCGCATGAGCGGTTGGGTCGCAAAACGGTTCTGGAAACAGGCGCATTCAACCGAAGTGGAGGGCGGGTTTTCCGTCGCTTTGGACGGTCGGCCTGTCCGCACGCCGGCAAAGGCCGCGCTGATCGTGCCCAGCCGCGCCTTGGCAGATGCCATTGCGCAGGAATGGGATGCGCAGCTAGAGGTGATCGACCCGACAACCATGCCGATGACGCGATCTGCCAATGCGGCGATTGATAAGGTCGCAACGCAGCACGCCGAAGTTGCGGCCTATATCGCGGAATATGGGGGCACAGATTTGTTGTGCTACCGGGCCGAATCGCCGGTGGAACTGGTGGACCGCCAAGCGCAGGCCTGGGATCCGCTGTTGGACTGGGCTGATCATGCCTTGGGCGTGCAACTGGTCGTGACTGAAGGCGTTTTGCCGGTGCAGCAAGCCGATGATGCCATGAAGAAATTGCACAAACGTGTGGCAGATCTAAGCCCGTTTCAGATGGCGGCCATTCACGATCTGGTTGGCATTACGGGGTCATTGGTGATCGGCCTGGCCGTAATTGAACGCCGGTTGGATGCCAGCACCGCGTGGGATTTATCGCGCATTGACGAAGATTGGCAAAGCGAATCGTGGGGCCATGATGAAGAAGCCGCTGAAATGGCTGCGATAAAACGTGAAAGCCTGCTGAATGCAGAGCGTTTTTGGGATCTTTGCCACAGTTGAAAAACTAGGCAGAAGCAAAAAAATACTCGGTGGTTAACTGAGCATTTGCTCATTCTATGTGCGTTTTCTCAGCGTCAAGCGCGTTTGTAGTCTTGACCTATGAGCAAAAAATGGCTCACTGTTTTGTCACTGGGGATGAACCTCAAGGCTGACCAATATCCGGAAAAGGAAGGGTCGGCGACACCGCTCAAGAACCGCTCGGACAGGGCGGCAACTCAGGAAGAGGTAACTATGAAAACTACCGTATTTCTCGGTGCTCTGGCAGCGACTGGCCTATCGGCTGGTATCGCGGCTGCGAACACTCTCGAAGACGTACAAGCGCGCGGCGAACTGAACTGCGGCGTGAACACAGGTCTTGTGGGTTTTGCGGCACCGGATGCGAACGGCAACTGGTCGGGCTTTGATGTCGCGATCTGTAAAGCTGTTGCAGCGGCGGTGCTTGGCGATGCATCAAAGGTCAAATATGTCCCAACCACAGGTCAGACGCGTTTCACCGCGCTGTCCTCGGGTGAGGTTGACGTTTTGGTTCGCAACACCACGTGGACGTTCTCGCGCGACACCGACCTGAAGCTCGATTTCGTTGGCGTGAACTACTACGACGGTCAGGGCTTTATGGTTCCGAAGGCACTTGGCGTGACCTCGGCGAAAGAGCTGGACGGTGCGTCGATCTGTATTCAGACCGGCACCACAACCGAGCTGAACTTGGCTGACTACTTCAAAGCCAATAACATGAGCTACCAGCCCATCGCGATCGATTCCAATGCCGAAGGCGAACAGCAATATATCGCTGGCGCATGCGACGCATATACCACTGACGCATCAGGTCTGGCCGCGACACGCGCTGCATTTGCAACGCCGACCGACCACGTGATTTTGCCTGAAATTATCTCCAAAGAGCCGCTTGGACCAGCCGTGCGCCATGGCGACAGCGAGTGGGGCGATATCGTTCGCTGGACGCTGAACGCGTTGGTTGCTGCTGAAGAATACGGCGTGACCTCGGCCAATGTTGAAGAGCTGTCGAAAGGCACCGACAACCCTGAAGTCAACCGCCTGCTGGGCACCGAAGGTGATCTGGGCGGTATGATCGGTCTGGAAGCAGATTGGGCGAAAAAAGCGATTATGGCAGGTGGTAACTACGGCGAGATCTTCGCTGCGACCATCGGCGAATCCACACCGATCGGTCTGGCGCGCGGCCTGAACGCGCAATGGACCCAGGGTGGCCTGCTATACGCACCGCCATTCCGCTAAGTCGGAGTAACACGGAAGGGGCGCAGGGAAACCGGCGCCCCTTTCAGTTTCAGGAACAACCCGCCGGTGGGGCCAACCCTAAACACGAACCAAAGGTTCGGACCGGGACTAGCGGGAACAGGGGTATAACACATGACATCCGCGTCTGATGGCACGCCGGAGCACGGCTTCCGGCTGAGTCAGCTTATTTACGATACGCGCTACCGATCACTTACGATTCAGGTTGTGACCTTCATCCTGGTCATGTCCGGGGTTTGGTGGCTGATCGGCAACGTGATCGCAAACCTTAGTTTATTGGGCAAAGAAATCACTTTTGATTTCCTGTTCAACCGTTCTGGCTATGACATCGGCCAAACGCTGATCCCCTATAGCAACGATGACACACATTTGCGCGCGGCCCTTGTCGGCCTGTTGAATACGCTTTGGGTGTCCTTGCTGGGATGTATCACGGCGACGATCTTGGGGATTTTTGCAGGTGTGCTACGCCTGTCGAATAACTGGTTGATCGCCCGTTTGATGACAATTTATGTCGAAATCTTCCGTAACATCCCGGTTCTGTTGTGGATCTTGGTGTGTATGGCTGTTTTGACCGAGCTGGCCCCGTCACCCGCCGGATATCGTCCGAATGCGGATGGCATCAGCACCCACTCAATGTGGCTGATGGACTCCGTGGCCTTTACCAACCGCTATACGGCTGTGCCGGGTATCGAATTTGCGCATGGTCTGGGTGTGATCAACACGCCGATTGCGCCGATTTCGCTAAATTGGCTGCTGATCATTGTGGTGCTTGTCGCATCATTTTGGGCCAATAAGCGTTTGCGCGCCAATGCTGACAAGACACAAGAGGCCACTGGCCTGCGCCCCACGACCTGGTGGAAGAGCATCCTGATCTTGTTGGCGCCGGTGATTGTTGTGCTTGTCGCGCTTGGCTTTTACCTGACCTATCCGACGTTGAAGGGTTTCAACTTCTCCGGCGGTAGCAACATCTCGAACGCGTTTGTCGCATTGTGGTTGGGCCTGTCGCTTTACACCGGTGCGTTCATTGCAGAGATCGTCCGCGCCGGTATCCTTGCAATATCCAATGGGCAGTCAGAGGCAGCCTTCGCATTGGGTATGCGCCCGAATCGGACGATGAAACTGGTGATCTTGCCGCAGGCGTTGCGAGTGATTATCCCACCGCTGATTTCGCAATATCTGAACCTGACCAAGAACTCTTCTTTGGCCATTGCAGTTGGTTACATGGACCTTCGCGGCACATTGGGCGGTATCACGCTGAACCAAACTGGGCGGGAGCTTGAGGCCATCTTGTTGATGATGCTTGTTTATCTGGCGATCTCGTTGTCGATTTCCGGGGTGATGAATGTCTACAACAAAAGCGTGAAACTGAAGGAGCGGTGATATGAGCGATATGCATGCCGAAACCGTCCCTTACGTCAGGGACACGATGCTGCCGCAGTCCGAACCGCCGAATGCTCAATCGGGCGCGGTGAAATGGCTGCGTGAGAATATGTTCTCAAGCTGGACCAACGCCATCCTGACGGCGATTGGTGTGGCCATTATCTATGTGTTGTTCACGCATTTCTACCCTTGGTTCGCCCATGGCGTGTGGAATGCAAGCAGCGTGGCAGAATGCCGCCAAATCATCACAGAGACCTATGGCGAAGGCGCAACCGGCGCATGCTGGGCGGTGATTAAGGCGCGTTGGAACCAATATCTGTTCGGCTTCTATCCGCGTGAACTGTATTGGCGTCCGATCCTGACCTTTGTGTTGATGTTTGTTGCAGCGGCGCCTGTGCTATACACCAGTTTGCCGCGCAAAATGCTGTGGTTCACAGTGGCCTATCCGCTTCTGGCGCTGTGGCTGCTGTGGGGTGGGTCCATATGGCCGGTGCTGATGATCGCTGTTGGTTTTGTCATTGGCTTTGTCGTGATCCGCATGTTGGAGACAAAGAATATGGCTTTGGCCGTGGCGGCCGGGATTCTTGTGCCCGTGCTGTTCTGGATCTATGCTGTTGGCCCGATTGATAACGTGCTGACCAGCGTGCTTCCGATCGGTATCGAAGCCGTGCCGTCACGCGAATTTGGTGGCTTTTTGCTGGCCATCGTTATCGGTTTGGGCGGGATTGTCATGTCCTTGCCATTGGGCATCGTTCTGGCGCTGGGGCGTCAGTCGGATATGTTCTTGATCAAGACCTTCTCTGTCATGTTCATCGAATTTATCCGGGGTGTTCCGCTGATTACGCTGTTGTTCGTGGCGTCATTGCTGCTGAACTACTTCCTGCCACCGGGGACGAATTTCGACATCATCTTGCGCGTGATGATCCTGGTCACCATGTTCTCTGCCGCCTATATCGCGGAGGTGATCCGTGGGGGTCTGGCAGCGTTGCCGCGTGGTCAATACGAGGCCGCAGATGCGCTGGGGCTGGATTACTGGCGGGCACAACGCCTGATCATCTTGCCGCAGGCATTGAAAATCTCAATCCCGGGGATCGTGTCGACTTTTATCGGCATGTTCAAAGACACCACGCTTGTGACCTTTGTGGGGCTTTATGACCCGCTGAAATCCATTCCGGACTCGATCCGCGCCGCCTTTGAATGGAAGGGCACCTATTGGGAGCACTTCGTGTTCGTCGGCGCGGTCTTCTTCGTCATCAACTTCGCTATGTCGCGCTATTCGATGTATCTTGAGCGTAAGCTCAAGCGCGACCACCGCTAAGGAGCCAGACACATGGCCGCAGAAATGAACCTCGACACCGCCAATCGTGCGTCGCTTCAAGTTTCGGATGAAGAAGCGATCCGAATTGAGAATATGAACAAATGGTATGGGCAGTTTCACGTTCTTCGTGACATCAACCTGACCGTTAATCGTGGTGAGCGGATCGTTATCGCCGGGCCGTCAGGCTCGGGTAAGTCGACGATGATCCGTTGCATCAACCGTCTGGAAGAGCATCAGGCCGGTAAGATCGTTGTTGACGGAACCGAGCTGACTTCGGATTTGAAAAATATCGACAAGGTCCGTTCAGAAGTGGGGATGGTGTTTCAGCACTTTAATCTGTTCCCGCATTTGACGATCTTGGAAAACTGCACTTTGGCCCCGATTTGGGTTCGTAAGATCCCGAAGAAAGAGGCCGAAGAAACCGCGATGCATTTCCTTGAAAAGGTCAAGATCCCGGATCAGGCCCATAAATATCCGGGCATGTTGTCGGGGGGGCAGCAGCAGCGTGTGGCAATTGCCCGTTCGTTGTGCATGAAGCCACGGATCATGCTGTTCGATGAGCCGACATCGGCGCTGGACCCAGAGATGATCAAAGAAGTTTTGGACACGATGATCGAGCTGGCCGAAGAAGGCATGACGATGCTGTGCGTGACGCATGAAATGGGCTTCGCCCAGGCTGTGGCGAACCGTGTGATCTTCATGGACCAAGGGCAGATTGTGGAGCAGAACAATCCACATGATTTCTTCCATAACCCGCAATCGGAGCGCACCAAGCTGTTCCTAAGCCAGATCCTTGGCCACTAATCACTGTGGTTGGGCGCCTTTAAGCGGGTGCACCGACCCTTTGCCAATGACGTGAAAGATACAATCGCGCCCTCGGTCCTGCCGGGGGCGCATTTTTACATGGGGCCACTCTGCACGCGCCCTGGAACAGAGCGTGAACGGCGACCTGGGCTTCGCGTTTCCAGGGCCCATCCCCCGGGCATCAGGGGCGCTCTGCGCCGTAAGGAGCGGCATTTCAGCGGTGGGGTAAACCCTGACACGGCAACGGGCTCGCCAGGAATTAGCGAGCCCGTTCTTCGAAGGAAATGATCTGCCCTGCCGTATCTTCGTCGGGGCGATGCTTATAACATTCTTGAGATAACCGGCCCCAATGCCGCTGCGATTTCCTCATGAACCTTCGGGCCGGGCATGGTCGCCGCGGCGGGCTCTTCCAGCGGTGCAAAATGCATCCCTTGCGTGCCAGAGCCACATGCGGCGGGGGAGGGCGTCACACGCACCAAATCATCCGCCTTTGAACGTATCTCTGCGACCATTTCTTCGGTGATCAGCAGCGGCTCGGCACCCAAAGGATCCGAAGCGGAGTCTGGGTGATAATCGTTGAGCCAGAGCAGCACTTTGCGGCCCGGTGTTTTTTCAAGCAGCTGATGCATCCGTGCGACCCATGCCAATTGCAATTCCTGCACCAATGAGGCATAGCGATCCGGCGCCTTTGCGCGCAACGCGCTAAGCATATGGCGCGTGAAATTGAACTCTGTGAAGTCCACGTCGTTGAACACGGCCCGCATCAAATTCGATGCGCGTAGAAAGCGATCATTGCGGCGCGGATGCACTGCATAGAAGCGGTTCGACATATTCGCCGCGCCCATCAGCTGGATCACAGTCAATTCAGCCGTTTTTGTCGCCTCTGCGATTTGGGGTTCATGCAAGAAAACATCGACACCCGCATTCAGATATCCGAAATTGACGGTCTGCATGCCAAGATGCATTTCCAAAAGCTCTGGCCACGGCTGCGCCACGAACTTTCCATATGTTTCCGATCCACCAATCGCGGCCACATAAGGCACATCCAGTCGCCGCCGTGGTCCACGAAACAACAGTTTCGACTTGCCATAACGGCATGGAAAATAATCAAGGGCTCCTTCACCCGCATATTCGAAGGCCATTTATCCCACCTAAATTTTCGACTCACCCAACTTCACCTTGCCGACAATTTTCTTGCCAAAAACCTAAAGCTAAAATGCGATCGAATTCTTTAATCCTTGTGAGCCGGGTACTCCGTACACTATCGTGCAAGCGCAGCATGAGGAGAAAGCCATGGCTATCGAAACTGTCGGAATCGTCGGCGCAGGCCAGATGGGGAACGGCATTGCCCATGTCTTTGCCCTTGGGGGCTTTGACGTGGTCTTGAACGATATCTCTCAAGATGGGCTGGATAAGGCGCTGGTTACCATACGTGGCAATCTGGATCGCCAAGTGTCACGCGGTAAAATTTCTGCCGAGGCGCGCGATACAGCCATAGCGCGTATCACCACCACGCTGACCTTGACAGATCTGGGCCAGACGGACCTGATCATCGAAGCCGCGACAGAACGTGAAACGGTGAAATCTGCAATTTTTGAAGATTTGGTCCCGCATCTTAAACCGAACACGATTTTGGCGTCCAACACGTCGTCGATCTCGATCACGCGGTTGGCGTCACGCACGGATCGCCCCGAGAAGTTCATGGGTGTGCATTTTATGAACCCGGTCCCTGTGATGCAGCTCGTGGAGCTTATTCGCGGCATCGCAACGTCGGATGAAACCTTCAAGGCGCTGATTGATGTTGTTGAAAAGCTGGGAAAAACTTCCGCAAGCGCAGAGGATTTTCCAGCATTTATCGTGAACCGTATTTTGATCCCAATGATCAATGAAGCGGTCTATGCGCTGTATGAAGGGGTTGGAAATGTAACCTCGATCGATCATTCGATGAAGCTGGGCGCGGCCCATCCTATGGGGCCATTAGAACTGGCGGATTTCATCGGTTTGGACACATGTCTGGCGATTATGAACGTGCTTCATGACGGGCTGGCGGATACCAAGTATCGTCCCTGCCCATTGCTGACCAAATATGTCGAAGCCGGTTGGCTGGGGCGTAAAACCGGCCGTGGTTTCTATGATTATCGCGGCGACACGCCTGTGCCGACGCGCTGAGGCCAAAAAAGGCCCCGGTCGGCGCTGATATCATTGCGCCGGCCGGTGCTTAATCCTTTAATGACAGTGTTTCTTCGCGCAGATCCGCCAGCCATTGGCGCGGGTTTTTCAGTGCCTCACGCATTTCATCGGGATGTTTGGCATGGCCGATGACAGGTTTTTGCGGTTTGTTCAGCGCCTTGCGGATTTCATACAGTAGCAACGATTGCCGCAGCGTCGCAGAAAATTGGCTTACAATCTGGTAAAGGCGGGTGTTGTGAGAGCGAAAATGCACCGGCAGCACCTGCGCACCTGATCGGCTGACCATCTTTGCGGTGAAGGGGTTCCATTCGTCTTCGATGACCGGTCCAAACCAGCTGTGGGAATGCGCAACAGCACCAGCGGGGAACAGCACGATACAGCCGCCTTGCTTTAGCACCGCCATTGCATCGGCGCGCATTTTCAAGCTGTCTTCACGCGCATTTTCTTCATGCGGGAAGGGGACGGGCAACATATATTTCTCAATTTCAGGGACGCCGGTCAGCAAGGACCGGGTCAAAATCCGATAATCGTCGCGCACCTTACCGATCAGATAAGCCAGCACCATCCCATCCACCAACCCATGCGGGTGGTTGGCGACAACGATCAACGGACCTGTCTTGGGAATGCGTGCGATCTGTTCGGCGGGGGTCTGCACGTCAATCCCCATGACCCGCAATGCCTGGGGCCAAAATTCACGGCCAAACGGAGTGCCCTGCGATTCGAACCGGCGGATCAGACGCAGCAGCGGGATCTTTGCGGTGATCCATTCGACCGTGCGGATCGTATTCGCCTTGAACGGGTTGGTGAATGTCGTCGCATAGGACAAGCGCCGCTTGTCATACGGCTTTTGCGTGGTCTGTAGCTCTGGCGGTGTCAGATCGCGGAAATCTTGCATCTGGTTCACGTCCGGGCCCTCACCTTTCATGATGGCTAAATGCCTTCACCGAATTTGTCAGCGATTAGCTCTGACAGCGCATCCATCAGGCCATCAGCCTGCGACCCGGTGGTTGTCACGTCAATGGTTGTTCCACGTGAAGCGGCGAGCATTAAAAGACCCATGATCGAGTCGCCCGACACCTGCATACCGTCTTTCTCGACTTCGGCTTTGGCATCGAATTTTTCGACCATTTCCACGAATTTTGCAGAGGCGCGCGCATGCAGCCCCTTTTCATTCATGATCTCAATGCGTTTTTGCGCCATTCATCCCGCCTCCGCCACATCCATAAGCGGAGTAACTATTGATGTATTTGCGCCCGGCATCAAGTGCGGCCTCAACGGCTGCGTGAACCGTCAGAGAGCGGGATTTGGCCAGTTTGATCAACAACGGAAGGTTTGCGCCATAGATGATCTCACGCTCGCAATGTTCGCATGCCATCAGGCTTAGGTTTGACGGCGACGCACCAAACATATCCGTCACCACCACAACACCATCGCCGGTGTCTACCGCATCCGCGGCTTCGCGGATTTCGGCCTGCTTGGCTTGACGGTCGTGACCTACGTCAATTGTAATCGCTTCAATCCCGTTTTGTGGCCCTACAACATGTTCGACAGCCGCCAGATATTCGCGCGCCAACCCGCCATGTGCCACGATCACGATCCCGATCACGCGCCGCTTCCCGTCTTCGCCAATGGGCCACCATCACGGCCGACCCGTTCCAATTCTCTGTGTCGTTTAGACACGTGCCAACCCGCCTCTGCAAGTGCGTTAATTATCGATTCCGTAAGGGCAACCGATCGATGTTTCCCCCCCGTGCAGCCGAACCCAATTGCCAGATGGGTCTTGCCCTCTTGAACATGGGCCGGCAGCAGGAACTTGATTAAGCCTAAGACCCTTTCATGAAATTCATCATAACGGGGGTCACTTTGGATATGTGCTGCGACCTCTGGCTGGCGGCCATCCATCGGGCGCAACTCGGGCACCCAGTGCGGATTGGTCAAAAACCGACAATCGAACATAACATCCAGCCCCCGCGGGACCCCGCGCTTATAACTGAAGCTATGCACGGAAACGGACATATGCGAGTCGTCACCGTGATCAAACAATCGCGATATTTCCGCGCGGCAGTCGTGAACGGTCATATCTGAACTGTCGATAAGGATATCCGCCCGCGCACGAATGGGCGCCAAAATGTCCATTTCCTGTGTGATGCCTTCCATCGGTGCATCATCCGGCGAGAGGGGGTGCCTGCGGCGAGTTTCAGAGTAGCGGCGCTGCAAAACATCGGCGCGCGCGTCCATATATAGCACCTCAAGCTGCACATCAGGATGGCGCGTTAAACTGTCGATCAACTCAATCAACCGTGTCGCAGAAAAATCGCGGTTACGCACATCAACGCCTAAAGCAAGCGGTTGTAGCAACGGCCCATCTATTACGCGCGGCACCATCGACAGCGGCAGGTTGTCGATGGTTTCGTAGCCCAGATCCTCTAGCGTTGCGATCACAGTGGAGCGCCCAGCCCCAGAGGGACCGGTGACCAGCACCACGCGCTGAGGAATTGCTCGGTCCGTCCGGGTCATTTCATCGCTCACGCGACTCTCCCCATCTTCAGATATTGTAATACCGCCGATACAAGATGATCATGTTGCACGCGCAGCACAAGGGGCAGTGTGACGTCTAACAGCATCTCTTCGCGGTGTGGCGGCAATCGCTCGGTTTCTTCATGGTCCAAATCGACGATAAATGACACTCGGGCATGCTCTAGAGCATCCGCATGGAGGATGCCCACCTGGCGCGCTTCGATCTGATGTCTAAGCGGGGCAGGGGCGCTGGCGATCAATGCGCCGGCCTGCGCCTGCAGGTCGACCCGGTCATCCGCGACAAGATGCGCACCAAATGCCATAAGCCCAAGCGCCAAAGAGGATTTTCCCGATCCGGCTGCCCCACGAATTAAGACGCCGCGCTGGGGATCCAGCGCGACGCATGAGGCATGAATGTTCGTTATATGCGGTGACATGTCCTACACCGGAAGACCCACAACGAAGCGCGCACCCAGAGGTTCTGACGTGACATCGACATCTGTCGGACGGATATTTTCCGCCCAGATAACGCCGCCATGCGCTTCGACGATTTGCTTGGAAATCGCCAGCCCAAGTCCAGAGTGATCACCAAACTGACCCTCTGGCCGTTCGGAATAGAACCGCTTAAACACTTTGTTAAGCGCTTCTTCCGGGATCCCCGGTCCAGTGTCTTCAACAACGATCAGAACACGATTGTCGCGTTGACGCGCCCAAACACGCACAGCGTCGCCATCCTCACAAAATGAGATGGCATTGGTAATCAGATTTACAAAAACCTGCGCCAGTCTACCCTCTAACCCATTGATATAAATGGGATCAGCCGGAAGGTCCGTAATGAATTCGACACCTTTTTCATTTGCTTGCTGGCCAAGATAATCGGTCAAATTACCGACCATTTTCAGCAGGCTGAAGGTCTCTTCATCTTCTTTCACCAGCTCGGAATCCAACCGCGATGCGTTGGAAATGTCCGAGACCAGTCGATCAAGGCGGCGAACGTCATGTTCGATCACATCAAGCAGCTTGGTGCGATGTTCTTCCTTTTTGACCATACGCAAAGACGCTACAGCAGAGCGCAGGCTGGCGAGCGGGTTCTTGATCTCATGACTGACATCAGCGGCAAACTGTTCATTCGCGTCGATGCGGTCATATAATGCCGCGACCATGCCACGCAATGCACCGGACAAGCGCCCGATTTCATCAGGGCGCGCCGTCAGGTCAGGGATACGAACCCGGGCAGGGGACATGTTGCGCGTGTTTTTATCGCGGCCAATTTCGGCAGCCGTCGCAAGATCTGATAGCGGGTTCGCGATTGTCGAGGCCAAGACAAGCGACAGGCCGATTGAGACGATGATCGCAATGACGAACATCTGCAAAACCTGCTCTCGCTCCACCCGGACAAGCTGATCAATTTCCCCCGCTGCCGAGGTCAGCGCAATGGACCCAACCAAAGCACCATTTTGATAAACGCCTGTCGCCACGGAGAAAATCGTGGCACCTTGGGTGTTGCGCCGGGTGTCCATCTGGGTCAGGCCGGGTTGCAGACTGCTGGCCAGCCGCTGTGCAATATCGGCGTTGCTATCAACACGCTCTTCGCCGCGCGCACGGGTTAGGGCAGACACGCCTTCCCAGACAAAATTCAAGAAATCGGTGATCAACGTCGATCGCGTGTCATTGTGCAGCCCTTCAACCGCACCACGTTCAGAGGTCAGAACCTGCTCAGAGGATAGGATCATCTGGCCTGCGACATCGAAGACATATAACGAGCTGCCTTCGGGCAGTTCGATGCCTTGCATCGTGTCGACTAGGTCAATCCCGTCACCTGCGGCGAAATTCACCGGCGCGGATTTGGGCAAACGGGCCTCAAAGACATCTGCCACCAGCTCTGCTTCGGACACGATCGCGCTTTCACGCTGAAAGACAAGGCTGTCGCGGAACGGGTTTAAATACAAAACGCCCGACACCATCACCACCATCGCAAGCAGGTTGAATGTGATGATTTTCCGCGCCAGCGGTGAACGGTTCAATGAGATCAACGTGCGTTTCTTGCGGCGCTTCAACATAAACGCATCATCTGCCCCGCTTGGGGCAACCCAGTCCTCTCCGAGAACGATATCCGCATCCCGGGCAGGCGCCTTCTTGGGCGCCCGCCGGGTCCGGCCAAATCCTATGAGTCCCGCGATGCTCATTCTTCGTTATAACGGTAGCCGATGCCATAAAGTGTTTCGATGGCCGAAAAATCGTCATCAGCTGTACGCATTTTTTTCCGAAGCCGTTTGATGTGGCTGTCGATGGTTCTGTCATCAACATAGACCTGATCATCATAGGCGACATCCATCAGCTGATCGCGGGACTTCACAAAGCCTGGTCGCTGCGCCAAAGCCTGCAGCAGCAAGAACTCTGTCACTGTCAGCGTGACTTCGCGGCCTTTCCACGAAACCGAATGGCGCAGCGGGTCCATTGTTAGGGCACCACGGGTAATGACCTTGTTCTCTTCGGTCACCACCACTTCGCTGGATCCTGACAGTACCTCTTGGCGCCGCAAAAGCGAGCGGATACGTTCGACCAGCAAGCGTTGGCTGAACGGTTTTTTCACATAGTCATCTGCGCCCATACGCAGGCCCAGAACCTCATCAATCTCATCATCTTTTGAGGTTAGGAAAATCACCGGCATAGATGTTTTTTGCCGCAAACGCTGCAACAGATCCATACCATCCATCCGGGGCATCTTGATATCCAGCACAGCCATATCCGGCAGGCGCTTATTAAACGCATCAAGCGCCGCCTGGCCGTCATTATAAGTTTCGACCTCGAAGCCCTCTGCCTCAAGCGTCATGGAAACGGATGTAAGAATATTACGGTCATCATCGACCAGAGCGATCCTCGACATGAGCTTTCACCCTCTAACTGCCCAATTGTTTTTTATTGCGACCATACTCGACGTTCCCGAGGACAGAATCAACATCGTTATGCGAATCAGTCATCCTTGATGCCTAGACTGGCGCCGAAATGCCAAAGGTTTGACTAATTTGTCTCACTTCTTTGGCGCCGCTTCATATTGGTTGCGCTAAACCTTGGATGTTTGCGCTAACGAATGCAAGAGGTGCTGTTCCCACAATTTTTGCACATGTTATAGGGAGGCATCCGGCACGGCCCGCCGGATCAATGCGGCCTGTAGCGAGGCGGTATTGCAACTGACCCATGGAACAGCCGCGCGACGGCATTCGGGAGCAAATAGATGATCATCGGACACGTTAACCCAGCGCATAGCCTAGAAGATCAAGGCATCACCGGTCTGGGAAATGTCTATTACAACCTCATCGAACCCGCCCTGATCCAAGAAGCGATCAAGCGTAATGAAGGTACCCTCGGTAAGGGTGGTGCATTCTATTGCTCGACCGGCGTTCATACCGGGCGTTCGCCCAAAGACAAATTTGTTGTGCGTACCGCAGATGTCGAAGACAGCATCTGGTGGGAAAACAACGCCCCGATGGATCCGGCAAAATTCGATGTGCTTTACGCGGATATGCTGGCTCACATGAAGGGCAAAGATTATTTCGTGCAGGATTTGGTCGGTGGGGCAGATCCTGCCTCTGCCATCGATGTGCGCGTTGTGTCAGAATTAGCATGGCACAACCTGTTCATCCGCACGATGCTGCGCCGCCCAGAGCGTGCCGAATTGGACAATTTTGAAGCCGAGTTCACCATCGTGAACTGCCCCAGTTTCAAAGCAGATCCAGAGCGCCATGGTTGCCGCAGTGAAACAGTGATCGCGCTGAACTTTGAAAAGAAGCTGATCCTTGTTGGCAACACGCAATACGCCGGCGAAAACAAAAAAGGTGTGTTCACGTTGATGAACTACCTGTTGCCAGGCAAAGGCATCATGCCAATGCATTGCTCTGCAAACCACGCGATTGGCAACCCAGATGATTCCGCCATTTTCTTTGGCTTGTCGGGCACTGGCAAAACCACCTTGTCGGCATGCGAAGACCGCACGCTGATCGGGGATGACGAACATGGCTGGTCCGACAATGGTATCTTTAATTTTGAAGGTGGCTGCTACGCCAAAACGATCAACCTGTCACAAGAGGCCGAGCCGGAAATTTACAACACCTGCTCCATGTTCGGCACGGTTGTCGAAAATATGGTCTATGATCCCAATACGCTTGAATTGGATTTTGAAGACAATTCGATCACGGATAACATGCGCTGCGCCTACCCGCTGCACTATATTTCCAACGCATCGGATACGGCGCTGGGTGGCCATCCGAAGAATGTCATCATGCTGACCTGCGATGCTTTTGGTGTGTTGCCTCCCATCGCGCGTTTGACGCCGGCACAAGCAATGTATCATTTCCTGTCGGGCTTTACGTCCAAAACGCCAGGCACGGAAATGGGTGTGGTTGAACCGATCCCGACATTCTCGACATGTTTTGGTGCACCGTTCATGCCCCGCCGTCCTGAGGAATATGGCAAGCTGTTGGCAGATAAGATTGCAACCTATGGGTCCAACTGCTGGCTGGTAAATACAGGCTGGTCCGGTGGTGCGTTTGGAACGGGTAAGCGGATGCCGATTAAGGCTACGCGGGCGCTATTGGATGCCGCACTGAAAGGTGAGTTGGACAAGGTGGAATTCCGCAAAGATCCAAACTTTGGTTTTGAAGTGCCCGTGACAGCGCCGGGTGTGGATGCCATGTTGTTGGATCCACGCGCCACCTGGGCCGATCCGGCCGCCTATGATGCGCAAGCAGCAAAGCTGGTGGAGATGTTCTCCGATAATTTCGCGCAATATGTGCCTTATATCGATGATGAAGTGAAAGCCGTCGCAATCGGCTGATCTGCGTCTGACGTTGTAACATGTTACTGGCCGCGTTCCGTAATGGGGCGCGGCCAGTGCCATTTCTACCGGTTGGGCCAGGTAAATTAACCAATTGTTTAGCAAGCTGTGGCGATGGTTAAGCATGACACATGGTCCAAACGCCTTTAACGACTCGCCTATGCCCTTATTCGGAGACCCCGATGAGGCCAGCCTGGCCAAGGCCGCAATGCCCAATGGGCGTTTGCCCTCTTATATTTCAAGCCACCGGAAGCGGTTGCGTGATCGGTTCATGGCTGGTGGGGCAGAGCCGGTGCCCGATTATGAGCTTCTGGAACTCGTGCTCTTCCGGGCCATCCCGCGCCGGGATGTCAAGCCGCTGGCACATCGGTTGATCACCACATTTGGGGATTTTGGCCGCGTTATTTCGGCGCCCCCACAGCGGTTGGCTGAGGTGGAAGGAGTCGGACATGCGATTATCGTCGAATTAAAAATAGTTGAGGCTGCGTCGCATCGTCTGGCGCGTTCCAAAGTGCTGCACCGCGCTGTTCTCAGCTCATGGGATGCACTGTTGGATTACTGCCATACGGCGATGGCACATCGCGAAACAGAACAGTTCCGTGTGCTTTATCTGGACCGGAAGAATATTTTGATCGCGGATGAGGAGCAATCTAGAGGCACGGTAGATCATGTCCCCGTTTATCCGCGAGAGGTCGTAAAACGCGCATTAGAGCTGAACGCATCGGCATTGATTTTGGTGCATAATCATCCTTCGGGTGACCCAACCCCATCAGAGTCAGACATCACCATGACAGAGCAAATCGCGACAGCATCAGGCGTAATGGGTCTGACGCTGCATGACCATCTGATCATCGGCAAAAGCCGGGAGCTAAGCTTTCGTGCGCAGGGCTATCTGTAGATGTCTGAAGTGCCCCCCAAGATCGGGACAGTCTGCTAAGCTTGTCGTCAACGACGATAAGAACGAATAACCTGGCTGGAAAACGGAAGAATTGTCCGTCGTCAGATAATTTGGGGCAGTTAGTCGCCTGAACTAAGAGAGGGTCTGTCTCATCCGGTTGATTTAATTATGCGGCGGAATTGCGGTGAAGCAAGCGTCGCGTTTCGATGGTTTTTCGTTTGATCCTCTCTCGTTGTTTTAGAATGTCTTGTCCGCGCCCGAAGTAAACATCGGCGGGCGTTAGGTTATGCAGGCTCTCATGATAGCGCCGGTGGTTATAATGCTCGACGAAGGCGTCAATTTGGCTGCTGAGATCGCCGGGCAGGTAATAGGTCTCCAGCAGGATCCGGTTTTTCAGGGTCTGGTGCCACCGCTCGATCTTACCTTGGGTTTGCGGGTGATATGGGGCACCGCGAACATGCTCCATTTTTTGATCTTCCAGCCACTCAGCCAGTTCACCCGAGATGTAACTGGCTCCGTTGTCGCTGAGGAGCCGCGGTTTGTGAACGACGGCTGCCTGATCACAGCCTGAAGCCTGCAGCGCCAGGTCCAGCGTGTCGGTCACATCGCCCGTCTTCATCGTGGTGCAGAGCTTCCAACTGATGATGTAACGGCTGTGAGCATCCAGGATCGTCGAAAGATAGAACCAGCCCCAGCCGATGACCTTGAGATAAGTAAAATCGGTCTGCCAGAGCTGGTTTGGCCGCGTGGTCTTGTCCCGGAACTCGTCGGCCGTAGACACCACCACATAGGCCGGGCTGGTGATCAGGTCGTAGGACTTGAGGATGCGATATGAATCGTCCCGAGTTTGTCGGAGACCATCAACTTAAGTAAGGATGATGGTTATGATAAAAAGCAAAATGGCAAATCGCTACTCGCCAGAAGTTCGCGCGCGGGTGGTCCGGATGGTGTTTGAACATCAAGGTTCATATGAAACGCAAGCGGGCGCGATAGCGGCCATTGCACCCAAGATCGGCTGTATTCCCCAGACACTGAGCGGATGGGTCAAGCAGGCCGAGAAGGACAGCGGCATGCGGGATGGCGTGACGACCGAG
>NZ_MDHA01000087.1 GCF_001705665.1 Thioclava sp. SK-1
AGAATGGGCGCAGGTATTCGGAGACGCAAAGATGACCACGGCTCTCTTGGATCGGCTTACCCACCGCTGCCACATCCTCGAAACTGGCAACGACAGCTACCGCTTCAAGGCCAGCTCCGAGTCTGCAAAGAAAACACGAAAGGAGACCAAAACGTTGGCCCCGTCATAGACCGCGGCACATAACTGAGGGTGGGTCAAATCTCGGTGACAATTTATGGGGCTACCGGGTCAGTTCTCAGTGACAATCAACAGCCCAAAGGCCCAAAGGGCGGTCACCCGACCGCCCCGGCCATAACCACGCGCCCTAACAATATCGGTGCGGTCGGGTGTGGTTTAGTCAAGCGTAACAACGCACGATTGCGTTGCGCTTTGGCGCGCACCGTCAAGCACCTGTAAGACGGCAATCGCCTGCGCGACCCTGACCGGGGGCTCAGCTTTGGTGTGAACCGCCTTTGCGAAGGCCTCGTAATAATCGTGATAGCGCCCCTGTTCGGACGGCACGCGCTCCACCTTCCCGTGGATGCGCAGCTCTGACCAATGGTCGGGCGTCTCATATCCCCAACCCGCAAGATCATCGACCGGGCGTTTGCCCGCAAAGATCGCCTGTGCCTGTACATCGCGCATCCGCGACAGATAGGCACCATGTTCGGCATAGACCCGATATTCATTCTCCGCGATATGGTTCACTTTGGACGAGCTAACCTGGCTGAATACCCCGTTTTTATGGGTCATAGACACGACAAACCCTGCATCTGTCGGCCCCGCCGGATCATCGATTATATCCAGATGCGCATGAACTTTGGTCACCGGACCAAACAGCCACAGCATCTGATCTACCACGTGGCTGCCCATATCGCGCAGCATTCCACCTGTGGGGCCACGTTCTAATGTGGCCGCGTCATCCATATCCATGCGCGAATGGACTCGCCAGATTTTGCCCAATGCGCCGGTGTCCAACACCGCGCGCAATGTCCGAATATCGGTGTCATACCTGCGGTTATGAAATACACCTAAGGTCACGCCCTGCGCAGTGGCCGCCGCTTGCAATTCCCGTCCCACCTGGGCAGATGGCGCAAAAGGTTTATCCGCAATGACATGCACCCCGGCCGCAATCGCCTGCAATACCAGCTCACGGCGGGTATGGGGTGGGGTTGTCACCGTTACGGCATCCACAGTCCCCGTGGTAAGCATCTCCGTCAGGTTTGGGTAAATCGGAACATCGGGGTAATCAGCGCGCACTTTGGCGATCGTCTTAGGCGCACGCGCCACAATCCCGGCCAGCGTGACGCCTTTAGCGGCACGAATAAAAGGGGCGTGAAAATGCTGCCCGCCCGTGCCATATCCAACCAATCCTATCCGCATGTCTGTATCTCCGTTTCGATGATGGTATGGGGCGGTGATCAGATCATACGCGCCACTTCTGGTGCGGGTTGGAATTTCCAGTTTCTGCGTGGTCCTGCCATGACGTTTAGGTAATACATCTCAAAGCCATGTGGTGCACCGCAGGGGTGGTGTCCGCGCGGGACGCAGACGACATCGCCATCGGCGACGGCCATGACCTCATCGAGTTGGC
>NZ_MDHA01000088.1 GCF_001705665.1 Thioclava sp. SK-1
AACATGCAGGATCTGGAAATGGCGACGCTCGGCTGGGTCGATTGGTTTAATCACCGGCGCTTGCTCGGCCCTATCGGAAACATACCGCCAGCAGAGGCTGAACAGAACTTCTATGCACAGCGCGACGTGCTCGATATGGTCGCGTGAAATGAAGCTAAAGGTCTCCGGTAAACCCGCGGCGATTCAATACCGGTAATCCCCCCAAAAGTAAGGGGATGCGGAAGTAGAATTTTCTCGGCCAGATGAACGAGGAGATTTTGAATGAAGACAAGCAGATACACTGAGGCGCAGATCCTTGCGATCCTGCGGCAAGCCGAAGGCGGTGTTCGGGTTGCCGAGCTTTGCCGCGATCATGGTATGAGCGATGCGTCGTTTTACAA
>NZ_MDHA01000089.1 GCF_001705665.1 Thioclava sp. SK-1
AACATGCAGGATCTGGAAATGGCGACGCTCGGCTGGGTCGATTGGTTTAATCACCGGCGCTTGCTCGGCCCTATCGGAAACATACCGCCAGCAGAGGCTGAACAGAACTTCTATGCACAGCGCGACGTGCTCGATATGGTCGCGTGAAATGAAGCTATAGGTCTCCGGTAAACCTGCGGCGATTCACATATCCAGTCTCCTTCAAAGCGAGCATTGCTCACAGAAAACCGGAACGGAAGTGTTGCACGTCCAAGCCGGGCGCGCTACGAAATGGTGCGCCCTTCGTCGAGATGCCAGAGGCGTTCCGTCAATTGCAGGGGCCGATGCTGCGCAAGCCCGGCGGCGATCGCAAGATGGTGGAGATTCTGTCCTTGGTTTTGCATCACGACGAACAGGCCGTTCTGTGCGCTGTGGAAATGGCTCTGGAGGCGGGCGTGCCGACCAAGACCCATGTGCTGAACCTGCTCCACAGGCTGGTGGATGGCACGCCGACTGACCAGCCCGATGTGACGCCGCCTTCGAGCCTCGTCCTGAAGAAGGAGCCGGAGGCCAACGTCGCACGCTATGACGGACTGCGGGGAGGCACACGCCATGCGTCATGATCCCGCCGGGGGCGCAATTGTCATCATGCTACGCAGCCTTAAGATGCCAGGCATGGCGCAGGCAGTGCATGACCTCATGGAACAGGGACCGCCTGCATTTGACGCGACAATCCCGATCCTGTCGCAACTGCTCGAGGCTGAAATGGCCGAATGCGAGGTGCGCTCCATCTCCTATCACATGTAGGCCGCGCGCTTCCCGGCCTACAAGGACCTGTCCGGCTTCGACTTTGCCACCAGCGCGGTCAACGAAGCCCTCGTGCGCCAACTGCATCGGTGCGGGTTCATGGACCCGGCCGAGACCGTGGTCCTGCTCGGCGGACTCGGAACTGGGAAAAGCCATGTTGTGACTGCATTGGGCGTTCAGGGCATTGAGCATCATCGCAAGCGGGTGCGCTTCTTCTCGACCGTCGAACTGGTGAATGCGCTGGAACAAGAAAAGAGCTAGGGAAAGGCTGGAAAGATCGCCGAGGCGCTGGTGAAGACCGAATTGGTGATCCTGGACGAGCTCGGCTACCTGCCGTTCAGCGCCTCGGGCGGTGCGCTGCTGTTCCATTCTCTCAGCAAACTATGCGAGCGCACCAGTGTGGTCATTACCACCAATCTGAGCTTCAGCGAGTGGGCCAGCGTTTTTGGCGACGCCAAGATGACCACTGCCCTCCTCGATCGGCTCACCCACCGCTGCCACATCCTCGAGACCGGAAACGACAGCTACCGCTTCAAAGCCAGCTCCGAGACAGCGAAAAAGAAACGGAAGGATACAGCGCCATTGACCACGTCATGAACCAGAAGACATAACAAACGGGCGGATCAGTTCTCGGTGACAATGCTGGGTCAGTTCTGAGCGGCATCAAACCCCGACAGGGTCAATAATGACGTCGCCCGCGATATTCAAATTAGTTTGAGGTGGCTTTCCAGGCCTAAGATCAATGCATCTCCCTAAGTATATGAAATTTATTGAATAATCAATGATTTGACGAAGACGGCCGGCAAGATTCGGCGCGTAAAGCGCCCAAATACGACCATTGTGCTATTGCTCTGCATGTGCTTCCTCTGCACCAATCATGAAATTGAAACACCTTAGGAGGGACGATCATGGCTTGGGCAAAACCAGTTTTGCGTGAAATCGACTGTGGTATGGAAATCAATATGTATGGCCCGGATTCGGGCGATGAAGGCGGCGTGTTGTTCTAAGACGCCGATCCGCGCGGAGGCAGATATATGACGATCAACGCGCGTATACTGGGGGCGGCGGCCGGTGGTGGCCTCCCCCAATGGAACTGTGGCTGTCGCAACTGTATCGCAGCACGGGCGGGCACTCTTCCGGCGCAATCTCAAAGCTCGGTCGCGGTAAGCGGGAATGGGCGTGATTGGGCAATTTTGAATGCATCACCAGATATTCGCGACCAGATGGCAGCGGCCCCGCAGTTGCATCCCACAGGCCTGCGTGACTTGCCGCTGCGCGCGGTTGTGGTGACCAATGGCGATATTGATCACGTCGCTGGCCTGTTGGTGCTGCGTGAAAGTCAGCCCTTTACGCTGTTTGCCACGGCGGAAATTCACGATGTCCTGGCCGCCAATCCGATCTTTGACGCCCTGCGCCCTGACTGTGTTGCGCGCGCACGGATCACATTGGACCAACCGTTTGAATTGGTTCCCGACCTGATGGCGACATTGTTTGCCGTACCGGGGAAAGTTCCGCTGTATCTGGAAGGTGAGACAGTTAAGACCGATCTGGTGGGCGAGCAGACGGTGGGTGTGGAGCTGCGCACTGCCACATCGCGCGCCTATTACATCCCGGGCTGCGCACATGTGCCCGCAGATCTGGCGCAGCGATTGCGCGGTGCGGATCTGGTGATGTTTGACGGCACGTTGTGGTCTGATGACGAGATGATCCGCGAAGGACTTAGCCAAAAAACGGGGCAACGTATGGGACATATCTCGATCTCGGGGGAGGGCGGCAGTATGAAGGCGCTCCAGGATCTGGATATTACCCAAAAAGTTTTCGTGCATATGAACAATTCCAACCCTGTTCTGGACCCGGCGTCAAACCAAACGCGCGCGGCCAATGAATGTGGCTGGGTGATCGGGCGCGACGGAATGGAGATTTCGACATGACGCAATCACGCGATGCGTTTGAGGCACGGCTGCGCCAAATCGGGGCAGAGCGCTATCACGACAAACATCCGTTTCATGATATGCTGCACAGTGGCAAATGCACCCCTGATCAGGTGCGCGCCTGGGTGCTGAACCGATATTACTATCAACACACAATTCCGATGAAAGACGCGGCATTCATGAGCCGCGTTGAAGAGCCAAGCCTGCGCCGCGCGTGGCGCTCTCGGATCGAAGATCACGATGGGCATGGCGAAAATGAAGGAGGGATTGAACGCTGGCTGCGTTTGGCGGATGCCGTAGGTCTTGACCGTGATTATGTCGCATCGCGCCGTGGCGTCTTGCCGGCGACCAAATTTGCCTGTGATGCCTATACACGTTTCGTGCGCGACAAGACGCTGTTGGAGGCTGTCGCCTCCTCCCTCACCGAACTTTTTGCGCCCAAGATCCATGCGAACCGGATTGAGGGCCTGTTGGCGCATTATGATTTTGCCGATGATCGCGCGTTGTCCTATTTTAAACGCCGGCTGGCAGAGGCACCAAAGGATGTGGCCTTTGGGCTGGCCTGGGTATTGGATTACGCCGACACGCAAGAGAAACAAGATGCGGCGGCGGCGGCATTGGAATTCAAGACCGATGTGCTTTGGGCGCAGCTTGATGCGCTGTATTGCGCCTATGTCGCGCCGGCGCGCATACCGCCGGGCGGCTGGTTGCCCGGAACCTACATGCGGGCGGTGGCGGCATGATTGCCGCAGGCGCAGTGCCGAAAATTCCGCGTGGCGTGCGCTTGCATTGGGATCATATCCGCGATCGCTGGGTGTTGTTGGTTCCCGAAAAGACCATCGCGTTGGATCAAATTGGCCATGCGATTATATCGAAAATCGACAATCATGCCGATTTTGCCACATTGGTCGCCCGGTTGGCGACAAAATATGACGCGCCTGACAGCCAGATTGCACCCGATGTTTCAGGCTTTATTGAAACGCTCGCGGCGCGGCGTATTTTGGAGGTCCTATGAAAATCCCGCCGCCGATGGCGATGTTGGCCGAGCTGACGCACCGTTGCCCATTGTCCTGCCCATACTGTTCTAACCCGCTGGAATTAGAGCAAAGATCGCGTGAATTGTCGACGCGAGACTGGGTTCGCGTGTTTCAAGAGGCCGCGCAAATGGGTGTTTTGCAACTGCATCTGTCGGGTGGGGAACCTGCAAGTCGGCGCGATTTGGTGCAGCTGGTACAGGCGGCGCAACAAGCGGGGCTGTATACCAATCTTATCACCTCTGGGATCGGATTGACCAAGGCACGGCTAGAAGAGCTGGATCGCGCAGGGCTGGACCATGTGCAACTGTCACTTCAGGGGACCGATGCGCAGATGGCTGACAGGATCGGTGGCTATAAAGGTGGGTTTGACCGCAAGATGGAAGTGGCGGGTTGGATTGGGCAGATTGGCTTTCCGCTGACATTGAATTGTGTGCTGCACCGCGAAAATCTGCATCAATTGCCTCGTGCGTTAGATATGGCGCAAGAGATGGGCGCGCGCCGCATCGAGGTCGCGATTGTGCAGTTTTACGGCTGGGCAATGAAGAACCGGGATGCGCTGATGCCCACCCGTGAGCAGGCGCGCGAGGCCGAAGTGATTGTCGCCAAAGCGCGTGAGGTGCTGAAAGGCCAGCTGATGATTGATTTTGTCCCGGCCGATTACCACGATGATTACCCAAAGCGCTGCATGAGCGGCTGGGGCTCGGTTGGGTTGAATGTCACGCCAGAGGGCACGGTTTTGCCGTGTCATGCGGCGCAAACGATCAAACATCTTGAATTTTGGTCGGTCAAAGATCGCGCTTTGTCGGAAGTTTGGTATGACAGCCCTGCGTTCAATGCTTATCGCGGCGATGCGTGGATGAAAGAGCCGTGCCGCTCGTGCGAGCGCAAGCATATCGATCTGGGCGGGTGCCGCTGCCAGGCTTTGGCGATTTCAGGGGATCCTGCGGCGGCCGATCCGGTATGTATCAAATCGGCCGATCATGTGAAGATGATGCAACTGGCCCAAGGGACGCCGGGTGCGGCCCCTGCGCCGTTGCAGTATCGGGCACAACCGGGGAAATCGCCCGTCCGAAGCGACGGATGATTGTTACAATTCCAGCGGCGAATTTTCATCCGCGATCAACGCGGTCAATAGCCCGCGCCGCGTGTTTTCAGTGTGCACGCTGATCGCTTCTCGCGCTGCGGCAGGATCGCGCGCGCGCAGGGCGGTGACAATGCGCGTGTGGTCCTCATGGGTTTCGGGTGTGACATCGCGGATCGTTGCGCCCATGTGGAAAAGCCGCGTGCATTCCTCTAGGTAGCCGCTGATCAGCGTGTGCAGGCGTGGCACCCGTGCGCCCTGTGCAATGGCAGCGTGAAACCGGTTGTTCGCTGCGACAAATTCCAACACAGGTAAGGTACGATCCTGACCATAGGTTTTTTTCGCCAGCGCCTCTAGCGTTTCAAGCTCTTCATCTGTCATCCGCAAAGCGGCGAGTTCAGCTGCCACGGATTCTAATGCTTTGCGCACGGTGAAAATATCGGTGATATCCTTCACGGTGACAGGGGTGATGCGATACCCACGCCGTGGAAAGGCCTCAACCAGACCTTCCAACGTTAGTCGCGCCAAGGCCTCACGTACGGGTGTTTTACTCATGGACAAGCGTGCGGCCAGCTCTTGTTCCCCGATATCGGTGCCGGGGCGCAAGGTGCAGGTGATGATGTCTTCTCGCAATTGCGCATAGGCCTGATCGGTCAGCGACACGGCCTTTGCGCCCCGCTCGGCGGTGGCTTTTGATGTCCGTGTCAATCTGGCTCTCCCATATGCATATGTACGGCGGCTGCGATCCGCTTTAACGCCTGCTCCAACAGCTTAGGCGTGCAACCATAATTGAGCCGTGCCCAGCCTTCCAGCCCCGACCCGAATTCCGTGCCGCCACTTAGGGCGACACGCGCATGGGTCAGGAAAAATTCGGCAGCGGGGCAAGGCAGCCTTAACGCCGAGAAATCAATCCACGCCAGGAACCCGGCCTGTGGCAGCACCAGTCTGGCCCCCGGCACCAGCACCGCAAGGCGTCGGGCCAAGAGATCACGATTGGCCTGTAGAGTGATGCGTATGGTGTCACGCCATTCGGTGCACAGATCATAGGCAGCGCACATACCCGTCAGCCCCAGAATATTCACACTGTCGACCATACCGTGTCTCGCAGCTTCAAACCGGGCTCGCAGCCCGGCATCGGGCACAATGGCAAAAGCGGTCTTCAGCCCCGGCACATTCCATGTTTTCGATGCCGCCATCAACGTGACAGAGCGCGCCGCGATTTGGCTCGACAGCGATGCAATAGGGATATGTTTCCGCCCGTCCAACACCATGCCGCAATGGATTTCATCGGAAATCACCACCATATTGTGACGCAGACACAGCTCGGCACGGTTTTCCAGCTCGGACCGGGTATAGACCCGCCCTGTCGGGTTTTGCGGATTACACAGCAGCAACGCGTCGCTGTCTTTTGCGGCGCGTTCCATAGCATTGGTGTCGCTGATCCAATGATCGCCTCCTGCCTGGACCTGCCAGACACCATGCTGCCTTAGGCCCCAGTGGGACGGGGCTGCACGCAGTGGCGCATATACTGGTAGTTCTTGCATTACCGCACCATCGTGGGGGGTGAATGCCGATAGCGCCATGTTAAAGCCCGGCTCCACGCCGGGCAAAAACACCAGCCACTCTGGATCAATGGTCCAGCCGAAATCGCGCGCCATCGCCCGGACCAAAACATCGCGCTGTTGCGGCGTTGCCCGGCCATAGCCCAGCACCCCATGATCCAGCCGCGCACGGATGGAGTGCGTGATTTGCGGATCGGCGGCGAAATCCATATCTGCAACCCAAAGCGGCAAGACGTCACTGTCATATCGGCGCCATTTGTTGCTATCGCTGCCCTGACGATCGGGTGCAAACAGCGTTGTCATTATAGCCCCCGGATCATGCCGCCATCTACGCGCACCATAGAGCCGGTGACATAGGCCGATTGCTCGGCGCATAGGAAGGTAACGACTGCGCCAAATTCCTCGGGTGTGCCATAGCGGCCGACGGGGATGGTTTTGCGGCTGGCCTCTTGCACGGCATCCAGCGAAGCACCAGATTTATCGGCCTTGTTTCCGTCCAGCTGCGCCAGGCGGTCGGTTGCGATCCGACCTGGTAGCACCATATTCACCGTAACCCCATGTGGCGCGACCTCTTGTGCCAGTGTTTTCGACCAGCCGGCAATGGCCCCGCGTACCCCGTTTGATAACGCAAGATTGGGAATGGGCTGCACGATGCCCGATGACCCGATGGTCACAATCCGGCCCCAGCCTTTGGCAATCATACCGGACAAAGCGGCATCGGTAATCGCAAAGATCGGATTGGCCATGGTGGCAAAGGCGGCCTGCCATGCGGCGGAAGGTTGGTCTTTGGCCGGGCCAGAGGCAGGGCCGCCGCAATTGTTGATCAAGATATCGACCGGATTTTCAGCCAGCCGTTGAATCAATGCAGCAACGCTATCGGCATCGGCCAGATCCAGCGCAAGCCCTTGCATTCCATCTGCAGGGGCTGTGCCCGACCGTGAGGCTGCGATGACATGCGCACCTTCCGCTGCCAATAATGTCGCGCTTGCCGCGCCAAGCCCCCGGCTTGCGCCCAATACCAAAGCGGTTTTACCCTGTAATCCCAGATCCATCAGTTCAATTCCTTCAATCGTTTATTTTGCCGAGCCAGCAGGCGCTCAACCTCGACAATTGCTTCAGGGGCCAGTCCTGTGCCCGGTGCGCGCAAGGCGTCGCAGGCAATGGCACCGCGCTTGGCCAGCACATATTTGCGCACGGCCAATCCGGCGCCGGGCTGTTGTTCATACCGGACCAGGGGCAGATAGGCGTCAAAGATATCCTGGGCCCGGTCCATTTCGCCGGCCCTAGCCAGTCGCACGACATCTGCTAACATCTCGGGAAAGCCGAAACCGGTCATCGCGCCGTCTGCACCGCGCGCCATTTCCTCGGGCAAGAACACCCCTCCATTTCCGCATAAGATTGAGATATGGCGCCGACCCTTTGCCTCGGCTTGGCGTAATGTGGTGATTTTCGGCAAACCCGGCCAATCCTCATGCTTAAGCATGACAACCTGTGGCACGTCGTCAATGATCTGGCCCAACACCTGATCCGAGATATGCACACCCGTGGCCAGCGGAAAATCTTGCAGCACAATTGGCACGCCCGCCCCCAGCGTTTCGGCGGTCTGTGCGAAATATCGGTGGATCTGGGGATCAGTTTTCAGGTTGCCCGGCGTGGTCACCATACATCCCGCAGCGCCTATATCCATGACAGCCGCGCCCAGTTCACCGATCGCAGCGAGGCCCGGCGCAGACACACCTACAACGACCGGCTTTGTCCCGGCGCGCTTTATCACATGGCGCGCCACGGCACGGCTTTCGGCCTGTGTCAGTTTGGGGGCTTCGCCCATCATACCAAGGATAGTCAGCCCATCGGCGCCATTTTCAAAATAGAAATCCACCACTCGGTCTAGACTGTCGAAATCGATTGCGCCAGTTTCGGTGAACGGGGTGACGGAGATGACATAGACACCTTTGGCATCTGTGGTTAGAAGGGTCATTGATCGTGTCCTTGATCGAAAAGCCGCCCTGGCAGACGGCAGAGGATGTTCGCGATGTTCGCGATGTTGGCGTAATTGCTATGTGAAGCGAAAGTGGCTGGGCGTATCATCGTGGCCCCGCATCGTGGCATTTGGGAAGTAGTGCAGATCCAGCGTTGTGATGGCCACAGCCACTGCGGCCTGAACCGGGTCGATCACGGGTAAGCCCAAAGCCTGCTGTAAGGCATCGCGGTGACGCCCCATACCCGCGCAGCCCAAAATGACTGTATCGGCCCCGTCTTGGTCGCGCAGTAAAGCAGCTGTCGCGAGCAATGTTGGCAGGCTTTCGGGCCTATTGCCCTGTGCGACGGTCATACCGATAGCGCGATCGCCGACAAGGCGCGGCAGCAGGTCCAGCCTATGCAGCCGTGCAGCATGGCGCGCAACGGACGAGGGCCCTAAGGAGAGCACACCAAAACGCCGTCCCAGTTGCAGCGCTGTGTAATAGGCAGCTTCGGCAATGCCGATCACCGGACGATTTGGCAACGTCATGCGGGTTTGATCGACGCCTGGGTCAGAAAAACAGGCCACAACCACCGCGTCTGCTTCGCTGGTGTGGATGGCATGAGTGACCATGGGGGCGACCTGTGCAACATCGACGTCAGTTTCGATGCCAACAGGTGCGCCTGGCAGATCCGCGCAGTGGATCTTGTGCCTGGTCAGGCTGCGCTGCTGCTCAAGGGAGGCCGCGATAGACTTTGTGATCGTGTCAGATCTGTTGGGATTTAGAACAAGGATACGGAGCATGCGGGTCTTTCAGGTCGAAACAATCGGTCTGCCACACGATAAGCCGTGCGGAGTCATGGCCCTTGCATTACAAAATGGTCGGGCGCCACCTGCGCATAACTGCGCGCGGGGGGATGAAAATGCGGTGCTTTGATCGGGCTTATAAGCTGGGTCGTTTCGCTGCGTCGGCGGATTAGGCGACGGGCGGGGTCCGGTTCGGGTACAGCCGCCAACAACCGCCGGGTATAGCTGTGTTGGGGGTTGGAAAAGATGCGTTCACGAGGGCCAATTTCGACAATCTCACCGGAAAGCATAACAGCAACCCGGTGGCTGATCCGCTCAACCACCGCCATATCATGGCTGATGAATAAATAAGACAGTCCCAAATCCGCCTGCAATTGCATCAACAAATTCACCACTTGCGCTTTGATCGTCACATCCAAGGCCGACACGCTTTCATCAGCCACAATCAGCCGCGGCTTCAGCCCCAGTGCGCGCGCGATCGAGATACGCTGCCGCTGACCGCCGGAAAATTCATGCGGCCAACGGCGCGCCATATCCGGGCCCAGCCCAACGCGGTCTAGCAGGCGTGCGACCTCTTCATGCGCCTGGTGCGGGCGGATCAGCCTATGGGCGATCATCGGCTCTGCAATGGCGGGACCGATCCGCATTCGTGGGTTCAACGATGAATAGGGATCTTGAAAGATCATTTGCATCGCGCGGCGTTGATGGGTCAGCGCGGCCTTGGACGCAGCGCGTAAATCCTGACCGTCAAAGAAAATCTCGCCGGATATTGGCTCAGTCAGGCGTAAAACCGAACGCCCGGTGGTGGATTTGCCGCAGCCCGACTCCCCCACCAGCGCCAGCGTCTCACCGGGATGCAGATCAAATGAAACATTTTGCACGGCATGCACGCGGGCGTGGATCCGGTTGAACACACCGCTGCGAAGGTCAAACCGCGTCGTCAGGCCGCGAACCCGCAACAGCGGTGCGGCGTCATGTTGCACCGTGTCATGGATGGGTGCGGGGGGTGATGATGGCGCCTCTTGATATGGACGGGGCAGGGGGCTAGCGTGCAAATCGCCCAGACGGGGCGCCGCAGCGAGCAGGCGGCGAGTGTAATCGGTACGGGGGGTCGCAAAAATCTGCTCGGTCGGCCCGTCCTCTAACAATTTGGCGCGATACATCACCACCGTGCGTTCCGCGATTTCGGCGACCACGCCCATATCATGGGTGATGAACAAAACACCCATGCCGTCTTCATCTTGCAGCTCTTTGATCAGCTCCAAAATTTGGGCCTGGATTGTGACATCCAGGGCCGTCGTTGGCTCGTCTGCAATCAGCAGGCGCGGGGCACAGGCCAATGCCGTGGCAATCATGACCCGCTGCAACATACCGCCCGACATTTCATGTGGGTATTCGCATGCGCGGCGTGCGGCGGCAGGGATGCGTACCCGGTCCATCAACTGCACGGCTTGTGTCATCGCCGCGCGGCGCGATAGTCCGCGATGGCGGATCAATGGCTCTGCTATCTGGCGCCCGACACTTAACACTGGGTTCAGCGATGTCATTGGCTCTTGGAAGATCATGGCAATATCATTGCCGCGAATGCGTTCCATTTGGCGGTCGGGCAGGGCCAAAAGATCCCTCCCATCAAATCGGATGATGCCGCTGGCCCGTGCTAGCCCCTCTGGCAGCAACCCCATGATCGACAATGCTGTGATGCTTTTGCCTGATCCAGATTCCCCCACAACAGCCAAAGTCTGACCCGCTTGCACATCGAAGCTGACATCATCAACCACACTGCGCCAGCCTTCGGGCGTGCGGAATTGTGTCGATAGGTTTGAGATGGATAAAAGCGACATGCCGTTTTCCGTTGCAAAGTTATGCAAGGATTTACACTCGATCCATTCTATGGTGTCAAACTATAATATATATTGTGATATATCTATAATCTGACAGAAGCGGAAGACATATATGCCCAAGCTGGACCCACAGACCCGTCGACAGGTGCTTGTCACATCTTATGAGCTGCATGAGATGCTGAATGGACCGAAGCCACCGGTCGTGATCGCAATTCAATCAGTCAATCCCTACACGGGAGTATCATCGCGCACGGGGGCGTGGATACCCGGCGCGGTTGAGGCGGAGGCCTATACGGATTTTGCGGCCCCATCGGCTCCTGAAAGGGGGCAGCGCCCACTGCCGCCCATCGCCCGATTGCAAGCCGCCGCGCGGCGTTGGGGAATCACCCCTGCGCGCACCGTCGTTCTGTATGACGCGGATCGGTTGATGACTGCGGCGCGGGCTTGGTGGGTGCTGCGTTGGGCCGGAATTGCGGATGTCAGAGTACTGGATGGCGGTTTGTCTGCGTGGAAGAATGCGGGGTTTGAAACGTCTCAATGTGTTGGCAAAAAACGTGAAACTGATATCATATTGACGCCCGGACACATGCCTGAATTGGATGCGTCAGCCGCGCTGGACATAGCTACGCGTGGGGTGTTGCTGGATGCGCGTATCCGGCCCAATTATATTGGCGGCGCGCAGGCGGGCGGTGATCCTCAGCGGGGCCATATCCCTGGGGCTATCAGCGCGCCTGCGCCCGATAATTTCACTGATGAGGGGCCGCTGACCACATCGCAAACTTTGGCGGAAATGTATCGTGGCTTGGGTGTAACAGGGGCGCAGTCAGTCGGTGTTTATTGCGGTGCGGGAATGTCGGCGGCTGTCACAGTGTTGGCGTTGGCCGCGATAGGGGTCGACGCTGCGCTGTATCCCGGATCGTGGTCGCAATATATCCATGACCCCAGCAACCCGGTGAGCCGTGGTCCCTTCCCGTAATTTGCGCTGCGCCCGTTGTGCGCCTATTTTTTGTGCGCGGCCTACGCGGGGGTTATTTTTTGCCGTTTTGATATAGATATAACGCCAATAAATATTACCACTGATATATCAATAAATACATATTTATAAAAATAACGCGATTCAGGCGCACATATTTGGGCGGTGGCCCATCCAACAGCGGAGCAAGAAGATGAAATTGACACGTAGATTATTCGGCGCCCTGTGTGCCGCGGCGTTGTCTTTGGGGGTCAGTCCGATAGGCGTTCCTATGGCCTTTGGGCAGGAAGCCTCGACATTGGTGATCGCGGTGCCCGCCGACGCGGCCGGGTTAGAACCCGGCATTAACAAGGCCGAACCGATTGGGTCTGAGGTGATCTTGAATGTCTTCGACACGTTGGTCGCATGGGAATCCCCTGATTTTAAACGGTTGGAGGGGCGTTTGGCCAAAGATTGGAGCATCTCTGACGATGGGCGAACCTTTAGTTTTGCGTTGCGCGATGATGTCACCTTCCATGACGGCACGCCGTTCAATTCCGATGCGGTAAAATTTTCGATTAACCGCACCGTGGCCATGAACCCTTATGTCGAGGCGACATTAGGTCTGGTGAAGGACATCGAAACACCTTCGCCGACGCAGGTCATCTTTACCTTGTCACGCCCTTATCCTGCGTTTTTGTCGATCCTTGCACAGCCGCAATCGGCCATTGTCAGCCCAACAGCCGTAGAAAAATACGGTGATGATTTTGCTAATCATCCGGTGGGCACGGGTCCGTTTAAATTTCGGGCCTATCAGCCAGATACACGGATCGTCCTGGATGCGAACTCAGAGTATTTTCGCGGTGCGCCACAGTTGCACCGGCTGATCTATACGGTGATTCCAGAGGCCTCGACCCGGCGGTTGGAGCTGGAAAACGGCGGTGTGGATATTATCCAGCAGGCTGGCCAGTTATCCGCCGTTCCCTCAGAGGAAATGGCGGCATTCGTCGATAACGCAGATATTCAAATTCTGGAAAGCCCGTCGCAGATCATTCGACAGCTGGAGTTCAACAACTCGCTTCGCGATGGTCCGTTTGCAGATCCGCGGGTGCGCCGTGCAATTGCAATGGCGATTGATTATGATGGGCTGTTAGATGGTGTTTTTGAAGGCACTGCGGAACGGGTTTATGGACCGCTGACCTCTAACAGTTGGGCGTTTGATCCGGCCGTACAGGATCTTGCGCCGAAATATGACCCCGCAGCTGCACGCGCGTTGCTTCAAGAGGCCAGCGTTGATCCAGCGGCGCTGACAGTCAAATTGTACAGTTTCCAAGGTGCGCTGTGGGGTGCGGTTGCCACGTTTGTTCAGGCCAATCTAGCCGATATTGGCGTGCATGTTGATATCGCCCAGACCGAGTTCCCTTCTTATCGCGCGTTGCATGTGGCCGGTGAATGGGAGATGGCGCTTGACGGGCGGCAGCCGTGGTACAATGACCCAGATGCACATATCACCATCGGTTATTTGTCGTCGCTGAAAGACAGTGCAATGACATTCCGGATGCCCAAAAATGACGGGCTGGATGCCAAGATCCTTGCCGCGCAAGGGGAGGCTGACATGGAAACCCGCAAAGCAATGTATTCAGAGATCCAACAAGAGATCGTGGCACAAGTGCCAGCGGCTTATCTGTTCAGTCCAAAACTGATTGTATTCGCCCGTGCGAATATTGATGGTCTGGTCGTCAACAGCGCGCCACCATTAAATGAATATTGGGGCGTGTCGAAGAACTGACTCTTCGCAGCGCATCGGATGTAATGCGCTATTTTGTTAACGGCATCGGCCCTGATCATTATGGCCGATGCAAACAACTTTGACCGGACCAACCGATGTTAGCCTTCTTTGTGCGGCGTTTTCTGTCGCTTCTTCCCACGCTTGCGCTTGTGCTGGTGATCGTGTTTTCCTTGGTCCGGCTGATCCCAGGTGATCCCGCCGTCACCCTATTGGGGCCCGGCGCTACAGATAATCAGATTGCGGCATTGCGCCTGCAGCTGAATTTGGACGCGCCCGCCGTAATGCAGTTTTGGCATTATGTCATTGGGCTTGTGCATGGTGATCTGGGCGTATCGTTGAAATCCGGCCAGCCCGTCCTGAACGAAATTATGCTACGCTTGCCGGCCACTTTGGAAATTGCCGTTGCAGCCGTGTTGGCCGCGATTGTGATTGGCACACCCATCGGGGTTCTATCTGCGACGCGGCCCAATTCGGGCTTTGATCACAGCATTCGGATTTTGTCCCTGACCGGGGTGTCAATGCCGGCTTTTTTGTTGGCGCTGGTCTTGCAGTTGATCTTTGCAACGTGGCTTGGGTGGCTGCCGGTATCGGGGCGAATGTCCAGCTATGTGTTTGTCGATCATGTTACGGGGTTTGCGGTGATCGACGCGTGGCTTTCAGGGGAACCTGGCGCAGTCAGAAGCGCCTTGCTGCATATGGTTTTACCCGTGACGGTTCTGGCCGCATTTCTGGCCGCCACGTTGGGCCGCTTCGTACGGGCCACAATGTTAGAGACGCTGGCCGAAGATTACGTGCGCACAGCGAGGGCAAAGGGCCTGACTCGGCGAGAGGTGGTGTATCGCCATGCGCTGCGCACTTCTTTGTTGCCCGCTATTACTGTGGTCGGTCTGAAATTCGCGGAAATGCTTGGCGGGGCCATTCTGACCGAAACAATCTTTTCCTGGCCCGGGATCGGGAGGTTCATGTTCGAGGCCATTCGCAACCGCGATTACCCGGTGATCCAAGGGGCGACATTGGTGTTCGCACTGTTGTTCATGCTGACCTCATTAATGGTCGATTTGATGTATGCGCTTTTGGACCCGAGGGTCCGCCGCAAGATGAACTAAGACGGGCTGTCACGATGAAAGATCTGATCCATTTTTTGCGCCGAAATACATTGGCGACGGTTGGGGCCGGGCTGCTTGCGGTGCTGCTTGTTGCAGTCATTGTCGGGCCGATGTTCGTGCAATCTCCCACTGCGATTGATATAGGAAATAAGCTTTTGCCGCCTGGCCCGGGGCATTGGTTAGGCACTGATGGGTTCGGGCGTGATATGTTGTCGCGGATTATTCACGGTGGGCGCTATACGCTAGCCATAGGAATTCTTGTTGTGGGGATTGCCTTTGCCGTCGGGGTCTTCTTTGGGCTGATCGCCGGGGTGGCTGGCGGGATTGTGGATACGATCATTATGCGCATCGTGGATGCGATGCTGTCATTTCCCGCTTTGGTTTTGGCCATCGCGTTGGCGGCCGCTTTTGGTCCCAGTTTGGAAAATGCAATGATTGCGGTGGCCATCACAATGGCGCCCCAATTCGCCCGGGTGGCGCGGTCACAGGCTTTGTCGGTTTCATCTCGGCTTTATGTTGATGCGGCACAGGCGCTGGGGTTGGGGCAGGGTCGTATTTTGATCCACTATATATTGGTGAATGCCATTGGTCCGCTGCTGGTGCAGGCGTCGCTGAACGTAGGCAGTGCGATTTTGCAAACCGCCAGCCTGGGGTTTTTGGGTTTGGGCGCACAGCCACCAATGGCAGAGTGGGGGGCCGATGTGTCGGCCAATCTCTCGCTCGCGCGGTCCAGCCCATGGACGGCGCTTGGCCCGGGCTTTGCTATATTGCTTGCGGTGTTGTCCTTCAATCTGATTGGTGATGCCCTTGCCGATTGGTTCAACCCCCGCCGCCGGAGCCAGATTGGATGACCCTGCCTGCCATACCCTCCATCGCCTTGGAAAAAGTTGATTTCTTGCCCCCTGATCGGGTGACGGACGATTGCAGCATTTTGACCCTGAAGTCACTGGTGTTAGAGCCGATGCTGCGTTGGCAAGATGGCGTAATTCACCGTGCATTATTCACCACTTGGCAGTTGGATGAGACCGGCTGCGTGTGGACGCTGGGCCTGCCTGCCGACAAGCACTTTCACGATGGCACGCCGGTTTTGGCCGAACATGCCGCCGCATTCATTCATCGCATTTTGGACGCGCGCGACATGTTTGGAATGCCGTGGTCTTATGCGCGTTATCTTGCCGAGGCGCAGATCACCGCCGATGGGCGCGTGTTACGCATCATCACATCGACCCCCTTTCCCGACCTGCCTGAGATCTTGTCAGAGTTTTATCTGCCGCGCATGGATGGTGCGGGACGTCCTGTGATCGGTACCGGGCCATGGCGCGTGCAAGATTTGCGTAGCGGTGATTTCGTCGTGCTGCTGCACCAGGACGGGCGTCAGATGCGCTTTGTTGCGATGGCCAATCCCGAAGATCGGCTTGCCGCGCTGATCACGCATCAGGTGCAGGCCGCCACCCATCTAGAGCGGTTGCATATCGCGCGACGGTCACTGGACGGGTTTGAATGGAGCGAATGCGTCAGCACCCTATCGGTGATGGCCTATTTAAATGGGCGTGAAGGCGCCTTTACGCATCCCGCCGCGCGGTTGGCGGCCAATCTGGCAATCGATCGCGCGGCGTTGGTCAACACCGTCATGGGCGGCTTGGCGGTGCCATCGCGCGGTATTGTCAGCCCGTGGCATTTTGGTGCCCAGCAGGCTTTATTGCCGCCGCTGCGCTATGACCCGGGTGCTGCGTGCGATCTGCTGGTACAGTCAGATGCGCCACGCAAAGTGGTGCTGCGCACCCCGACCTATATGCCTGAACGTGCGCCACAATGTGCCGATTTCATCGCGCAGGCGTGGAACGCCGTTGGCTTCGATACCCGGGTCGAATGCGCCCAAGATCGGCCGCAATATGCCCGTGACATTGGCGAAAAGCGTATGGGTGACGCTGCGATTTTTGACAGCTCCCCCCATAGCACCTTCCGGGTGCTGGACGATAAAATCTCGGGCGTTAGCCGTGCGGTATGGTGGCAAGGGGTGACCAATCCCAGCGTGGATGCCGGGTTTGATGCCGCACGCCACATCACCGACACGGCCGCACGCGCCGCCGCCTATGGTGGTGTGTTGCGGCAATTGCACCATGCCCCGCCTTGGGCCTACCTGTTCCATCCGGTGCTGTGTTTGGCCTATGTGCCCGGCATGCACCCCCTTCGCCTGGATCACAAAGGGATTTTGCAAATTGCCTGACCGGCCTCCCACGCCCGACCGTATCAATGAGTTGAAAAGGAAACGATCATGCTGAAAGACTGCGCGATCACGTTCTATTATTATGAGGACATCCACGCCGTAGCCCCGTTTTACGAAGATGTTCTGGGCTTTGAATTGGTTCTGGATCAGGGGCTTGCACGCATCTACCGGATCGCTGGCGCGGCCTATTTCGGAATTGTGGATGGGACAAAAGGCCATCTGAAACATCAACCACACAGTGCGACGCTTTTGACAGTGGTGTCTCAGGATGTGGCGGGCTGGCATGAACGGATGGTTCAGGCGGGTGTTTCGGGGCTGTCGGATATTTTGCGCGGCACTTATTGTGAACATTTCTTTTTTGAAGATCCGGCAGGTTACGCAATTGAAATTCAGCGGTTTCACGCTCCAGATGTGGCTGCGTTGTTCGAATGATACGTTTGCCGGTTCTGCCTCGTCTTGTGGATTTCACCCATGAAGACCGCGCCGCCAAAGGGTTGCGCGTGTTTTGTGATGACACGGCTGCGCCACAGGTCGCGGTGCAGTTTACCGCCTTTGAAATGGTGTCGATGCATCGCGCACAATTGCTGCATGCGCCGCGCGGGGGGGGAAAAACCACATTGGCGTGCAGCCTTCACGCCGCGCTGTCGCAACCTGCGCCTGCCGCAGATGTTTTGACTGCCCCGGTGATCCGCAACCCGCAGGGTACGACATTGCCTCAGATATGGGACTGCGGCGCGATGCAGGTGCAGCTGGGCCAGCCAGGCCAGGGGATGGCAGCTTTGGCCGCAGCCACAGCACGCGCTGGCGCTGTTTTGTTGATCTTGGATGGGATGGAGCAAGAGCCTGACCCAAGCGCGCTGGTGGAACAGGCGATGGCGTGGATAGCCGACACCCCGGGCGCGCGCCTTTTGGCCCTTTGCGAAAGCGGCGCATTAGAAAGCATTCGACTGCACCGTGATCTGCGAAGCCACGCACTTTTGCCATTGTTGAAGGCGCAGCGCTGCGCGGCTCTGGCGGCCCTGGGCCTGTCCGATCCGGTGACCGACCTGTGGGTGTCACCCGGTCTGTGGGCGCTGTCGGTGGCGCAGGGGCGGGCGCTGGACCTGAGAACGGCGGCGGCGGTGTCGGTTGATGCCGCGTGGCTGCAAGAGGCCCGCGATAGCTTGGCCTTGGAGCGGATGTTGCCCCAGCAGATAATCGAGCATGTGAAATGCGACCCGGTCCGTTGGTCTGGCGCCTTGCGCCTAGCCGCCCAACGCCACCGGGGGGAAGCGCCCTTGGCCACGGCTTTGGCCCAATCTGGTTGTGCTGTGGCACTATTGGCGGCAGCGGATATGATTGACCTGGCGGATGATGCGGATGCAGCGGCGATGATTGCTCGACTGATCGCCCAGGCGATTGAAGGTGGCGGGCTGGCTGTGGGGATGCGCCGTCGTGCAGGGGCCGCATTGGCCCGGCTGGGCGATCCAAGGGCTTTGGATCAGATGGTGGATATTGCGGCGGGTATCTATCAAATGGGGGGTGATGTGCACCCCAACTCCGCCCCGGGCCATCAGGTGACATTGCCCGCCTTTCGCATCGGAATGTATCCTGTCACCTGCGGGGCCTATGCGAAGTTTGTGCGTGCCACCGGGCGCACCTGGCTTTCATCGCAGGGGCAACAGCCTTCTCGCGCCAGTCATCCGGCAACTGATCTGACATGGCATGATGCGCAGGCCTATTGCGCGTGGCTTGCGCATGAGTGGCGCGCACTAGGGCGCCTGCCCGCTGGTGGGACCCTTCGGCTGCCGACAGAGCGGGAATGGGAGGCGGCTGCGCGCGGCCCTGCCGGGCGCTGTTATCCGTGGGGCGAGACATGGCACGACGGCCATGCCAATGATGAAGAAACCGGTTTTAATGATATTTGTACCGTTGGCTTGTTCCCCGAAGGTGCAGCGGCCTCTGGTTGTCTTGATATGGCCGGTCAGGTTTGGGAATGGTGCACGACATTGTGGGGCGATCACATGACCACCCCCTCGTTTCACTACCCTTGGGCCCCAGATGGGCGTGAAAGGTTGGACGCCCCTGCCCAGATTAGGCGCGTGCTGCGCGGCGGATGTTTTTCATCGGGCCGTGCCAAAGCCAATGGCATTTATCGCGGCAGCCTAGAGCCAATGGGATTCTGGCGCGGCAATGGGTTTCGGATTGTCATGGCGTAGGCGTCCATCTTTGCGCGGAACCTAAGGATTGATAATTTCATGTATATATATCATGCGGATAAGCAGAAATTTTTGCGGGTCAAATAAAAAGCTAGTAATATAGCTTTTTATGTTTTAATTTTCCTGAGAGGAGGTCGACCATCGCGTTCATCGATGTCGGTCAAGACCCGGGAGAGGAGCCCCGCCAATGTATATAAGACTTGTAAAGGCGCTGCCGATGCTTGCGGTGGCAGGTTTTGTCATGTCGACGGCTGCGAAGGCCCAAGATGCCGTCAAGCTGCCACGTTCGATGATTTGGAGCGCATATGATGTCGGCTCTGGCGGGTATACCGAAGCGTCGGCAATCGCCAATGCAATACAGGGGCAGTTTGAAACGCGGATCCGCGTATTGCCCTCTGGCACGTCTATCGGGCGTTTGTTGCCGCTGCGCGAAAAGCGGGCTGAATTTGGCTTCTTGTCGAATGAACTCTTCTTTGCCAGTGAAGGCATTTACGAATTTGCCTCGTCGGATTGGGGTCCGCAAGATGTGCGGGTGATGCTGGGCCGTCCGGCGTCTGTGGGGATTGTTGCCGCAGGCGACCTGAACGCCGACACGGTAGAGGATTTGAAGGGAAAGCGCGTTGGGTTTGTGCGGGGCAACCCATCGTTGAATATTAAAACAGATGCTTATCTGGCCTTTGGTGGATTGACCCGCGAGGATGTTGAACAGGTTTGGTTTGGCAGCTATGGCGCGCTGAAAGATGCGATTATCTCAAATCAGCTTGATGCGATGGGGATGGTTCCTACCTCTTCTTTTGCGCGTGAAATTGAGGCCAGCGCGCGTGGCCTGACCTGGTTGAACTTCCCGCCAGAAAACACCCAGGGCTGGGAAAATGCGACGGATGTGATCAGCTTTGCACAGCCACATCAACAGACCACCGGCGCGGGAATTTCTGCCGATAATCCGGTTTGGTTATTGGGGTACCGCTATCCGATGTTGGCGACCTATGCGACCACAGACGAAGAGGCTGTCTACAACCTGGTCAAGGCGGTCGATCAAAGCTTTGGTGGGTTCAAAGACGCCACCGCCGAGGCCGCGAATTGGGCCGTTGAAGGATCCATTGTGCCGCCTGCTGACGCGCCTTTCCATCCGGGTGCAATCCGTTATGCCAAGGAAATGGGCTATTGGACTGAAGATGCGCAGGCGTGGCAGGACGCCCGTCTCGCCCGGCTTGAAAAGGTGAAAACGCAATGGGCGCAGGCCGAAGCAGCCTATACCGGTAGCGATGATGGCTGGCCCGCGTTTTGGACGCAATGGCGCAATGATCACCTGAAAGACTGATACCGCCGTGTGCGAAACGGACAGATGCGGCAGGGCCGGATCTGTCTCTGCCATCCCTTTAAATGTCTGAGCGAGGTCCGCAATGAGCGATCCGCAGTCCCTACCCATGTCTGACATTCCCGCCCCGCGGGCGCTTCCCACGATTGGGATGTGCCACCCGCCGACGCGCACTGTGGTCTTAATCCTTGGGCTGGTTGCCCTGCTGCTGAATGTTGACAGGCTGTTCAACACCCAGATGTTCATCGGTTATGTGATGCTGGACACATCCTATTTCTATCTGTTGACGGGGATTTTCCTCGCGGTCGCATTTCAGGTCTATCCGCTGTCTTGGGACCGGTTCGGAGTTGGGGGACGCATCGCAGATGCCTTGCTATCGGTCTTGGCGCTGGCCTGTGCGGGATATTTCGCATGGAATGGTGAACGGATTTTGATGGAGGGGTGGGATCTGGTCGCGCCTGTACAGGCGCAGGTTATCGCCGGGCTGTTTTGCGTGTTGGTGTTAGAGGCATTGCGACGCACCGGCGGCTTGGTGCTGCTAGGAATTTGCGGTTTTTTCTTTCTATTCCCAATGTTCGCAGAACAGATGCCCGGATTTCTGTGGGGCCCTTCGACAGATTTGCCGGGACTGGTGATGATGCATGCGCTGGGGTCCGAAAGCATTATCGGTGTTCCAATGCGAGTGGTTGCCGGACTATTGATCGGGTTTCTCTTGTTCGGTTCTGCGCTGGTTGTGACAGGGGGCGGAGCCTTTTTCATGGCTTTTGCAGAGGCTTTATTGGGCCGTACCCGCGGCGGCCCATCCAAAGTGGCGATCTTGTCATCGGGCTTTTTTGGATCGCTTTCAGGGTCGGTGATTTCCAACATCGTTACCACAGGTCAAATGACCATCCCGACGATGAAAAAAGTGGGTTACCCGGCACGCTATGCTGCGGCGATTGAGGCCTGCGCCTCAACCGGGGGTGCACTTATGCCGCCAGTGATGGGCGCGGTGGCCTTTATCATGGCCGAGAACCTGAATGTTCCATACTCTACCGTGATGATCGCGGCGATTGTGCCTGCCGCGTTGTTTTACCTTGCGCTGTTGTTGCAAACGGATTGCTACGCGGCGCGGCGCAGCCTGAAGGGGCAGCGGCCAGAGGATTTGCCGAAGCTGGGCGCGACGGTAAAGGGTGGCTGGCATTTCCTTTTGGCGCTGGTGGTGTTGGTTTATCTTATTGTCGCGCGCGGAATCGAGGCGCAGGCCCCATTCTGGGCCACACTTGTGTTGTTGATCACCAGCGCGGTGAATGGCTGGGTCAGTGGTAAAAATAAGCTGACATTTTCGCGGCTTGTCGATCTGTTGGAAGATGCGATTCGCAATATTGCCAATATCGTAGGCATTCTGGCCGGGGTGGGGCTGATCGTTGGGGCGCTTAGCTATACCGGCGTTGGCGGTGCATTCTCCCGCGAGCTGTTGCAATTTGCTGGTGATAACGTGTTCTTGCTGCTGCTGTTTGGCGCGTTGACCTCTTTTGTGCTGGGCATGGGGATGACTGTCAGCGCCTGCTATATCTTCCTTGCGATTGTCTTGGGGCCGGCCATGTCCGGCGCGGGGTTAAACCCAATCGCGGGACATTTGTTCATCCTGTACTGGGGCATGCTAAGCTATATCACGCCGCCTGTGGCCTTGGCCGCCTTTGCGGCCGCGGTAATTGCGAAAACCGATGGGATGCGCACAGGGGTGCTGGCGATGCGGCTTGGGGCGGTCAATTTTGTCTTGCCCTTTATATTTGCGCTGAATCCGACCCTGGTATTGCAAGGGACGCCGATGGCCATTTTGCATGATGTGGGCAGCGCGGTCTTCGCGGTGTGGTTCATGGCCGCTGCCAGCGAAGGTTGGCTGCATTTTGTTGGCCGACTTACCGCTCCCGCACGGGTCCTGCTGGGTGTGGCTGCGGTCACTTTGGTGATCCCGGGATATCTGTCCGATGGTATGGGATTGGCGCTTTTGGCAGCGGCGGTCTTGGTCAACCGCCTACAGGCTGCAGCAGACGATCGCCATGCCGCAACCGCCGCTGCCACAGCAAAAGACCCTGAAGGAGCGGCACAATGAACACCCATAGCGCACCATCACATGGAACTGTTCACCTGCATATTGAAGACGGTATCGCCGTCCTTACGATCGACAACCCACCTGTCAACGCCGGCTCTCATGCCATTCGCCAAGGGGTGATTGAGGCATTGAACCACTGCGTCCAGATACGTGGCGCGATCTTGATCGGCGCAGGGCGCAGCTTTATCGCCGGGTCGGATTTGCGCGAATTTGGCGCACCACTGATGTGGCCCGAACTGCCCGATGTAATCGCCGCCTGCGAGGCCGCGCCCTTTCCGATCATCGCGGCAATCCACGGTGTCGCCCTTGGCGGTGGGTTGGAACTGGCCTTGGGCTGTGATTACCGAATTGCGACGCGGGATGCGGCATTGGGCCTGCCCGAAGTGTCGTTGGGCATGGTTCCGGGCGCAGGTGGCACACAGCGGTTGCCACGGCTGATTGGGCGCGCCGCAGCCATTGATATGATCTGCGGGTCTGTGCGGATCTCGGGCGAGGATGCGCAGGCCATCGGCCTTGTTGATCACCTGGCACAGGGTGATGTCCTGGCGGCGGCGCGGGCGTTCCTTTCGCAGCCTAAGGCCAAACGGATAGTGGCCGATTTGGCGGTTCCACCAACGGGGGAGGCCACGTTGGACGCCAGTGTCTCGAAGGCAATGAAGAAGGGGCGCGGCCGTCCAAATGTAGCCGAAGCGATCCGCCTTGTGATGGCCGCCGCCGAACCTGATTTTGCGGTCGCTTTGGCCGATGAACGTGCGGTGTTTCAGCGGCTGCGCCTGTCCGATGATGCCATCGCACTGCGCCATCTTTTCTTCTCAGAACGTCGCGCGGGCACCGTGGACGGGCTGACTGCCGCGCCGCGTCCGATCGGTGCGATCGGTGTAGTCGGGGGCGGCACGATGGGGCAGGGGATCGCGCGGGCCTGTTTGGCGGCGGGCCTGCCTGTGACGTTGCTGGAGCGCGACCCAGACGCCTTGCAGCGCAGTCTTGCGGCGATTGACGCCACATTGCAGGATAAATGTTATCGTGGGCGGCTATCACCAGCAGGTATGGTGCAGCAATTGCGCGCGCTGACGGGGACGGTGCAGATGGCGGATCTTGGCGCGTGTGATCTGGTGATCGAAGCGGTCTTTGAAGAGATGTCCGTGAAAGTGCCGCTGTTGACCCAATTGGACGCATTGCTGCCCGCACAGGCGGTGATTGGAACCAATACATCCTATCTTGATATCGATGTGATGCTGGCTGATTTGCCGGGGCGGTCGCGTGTACTGGGCCTACATTTTTTTAGCCCGGCAGATGTGATGCGGCTATTAGAAATCGTGCGGGCCAAGGCCACGTCAGATGATGTGCTGGCCACGGGGCTGCGGCTGGCAAAATACCTGTCCAAACAGCCTGTGGTGGCGCGGGTTTCAGAGGGCTTCATCGGCAATCGGATTTATGCAGCCTACCGGCGCCGAGCAGAGCTGTTGGTGCTTGAGGGTGCCGCACCGCAGGATGTCGACGCAGCAATGGTGGCCTTTGGCTTTGCCATGGGGCCATTCGCCGTGGCTGATATGAGCGGGCTGGATATTGCATGGGCCATGCGCAAACGCCAGGCGACGACACGTGATCCCGATACGCGGTATGTCACCATTCCAGATGATCTGTGCGAGGCGGGGCGTTTGGGCCGCAAAACCCGTGCTGGATGGTATGATTACCCGGCACAAACCCCGGTTCCATCTGTGCAGGTCGACGGCATTATCCACCGTGCACGCAAGGCGACGCATGTTGTGCCGCAGGTCTTTGACGCCACTACGATGCAGCGACAATTGTTGATCGCGATGGTCAATGAAGCAGCCTGCCTCTTGGCCGAAAATGTGGCGCAGCGCCCGTCCGATGTTGATGTGGCGATAGCCAATGGCTACGGCTTTCCGCGTTGGAAGGGCGGGCCGCTGTGGTGGGCCGCACAGCAAACTGACGCGGATATCACCGCCGACCTGACAGCGTTGAAATGCGCTATCGGACATGGGTACATCCCCGGCCCCGTCTTTGAAACTCTGTCGAAGATGCGGACATAACAAATGCACAGACCAGATTTGCCTTCCCACATCGCCCGCGCTGCCCTGCCATCCTGCACCAGTGGCGCGGCAAATCCTGCCCCCTTTGGCGCAAGGCAGGGCGCGTGCCCGCCCCGCGCCTTTGCCTGACGACAGAAAGGACCTCATATGGGTATCGAACTCAGCTTCACCGGCAAGGTTGCCGAGATCACCATCGATGTTGCACCGGTAAATGCCATTACATTGGCGCAATACGGCGAAATCGGCGCGGCATTCGATGCTGCTGACAGCTGGCAAGGCATTAATTGCATCGTGTTTACCGGCGCTGGCACACGCGCCTTTTGCGCCGGGCTGAACCTGAAGGAGTTTCTGACCGCCACCGTAGCCGAGGATCCCGCCCGTGCCCGGATTGTGCGCCGCTGCTTTAAGTCGATCCGGGAGTGCGCCTTACCCACAATTGCGGCGGTGAATGGCCCGGCCTTGGGGGCGGGCAGTGTCTTGGCGTCGGTTTGTGATATCCGCCTTGCGTCGACCAACGCGACATTTGGCACGCCAGAAATCAACGTAGGCCGATGTGGTGGGGCCGCACATATGGGACGGCATCTGCCCCCGGGCATGGTGCGGAAGATGTTCTTTACTGGAGAGCCGATTGACGCGGCCGAGGCCTATCGTTTGGGCTTCGTGCAAGAGGTTCACGCCCCCGACGCATTGATGGGTGCTGCCCGTAATTTGGCGGCGAAAATCGCGGATAAATCTCCGCTGGGTTTGCGGATCGGCAAGCAGTCGTTGAATCAGATTGAGTTTCTGCCGGTCGATGAGGGGTATCAAATCGAGCAGCAATTTAGCACGGCTTTGATGAATACGGAAGATGCGCGCGAAGCCACGGCGGCTGTGGTGGAAAAACGTATGCCCGTATGGAAGGGGCGTTGATGACCCGTGTGGCGCTGAATGATACTGTGCTCAATATCCAAATTGATCATTGTCACGACACTGCGCCCTGGTTGGTGTGCAGCAACTCTTTGGTTACAGATCTAACGATTTGGGATGGGATGATCGGCTCGGTCTCTGGCTGGAATGTCCTGCGCTATGACCAGCGCGGGCATGGCGGATCAGACCTTCCGCAAGGGGCGCTTGGCTGGGATCTGCTTGTGCAGGATCTGCTTGCGGTGATGGACCATGCGCAGATCCCGCGGGCCGTTTGCGTCGGGCTGTCGATGGGCGTGCCTACGGCACTTGGTGCCTATGATATCGCACCGAAGCGGTTTTCCGGCTTGGTCTTGCTGAATGGGATGGCAAAATCGGCGCCCAATGCGGCCACGGCTTGGGGGGAACGCATTGCGCTGGCCCGGGCGCATGGCATGGCGCATTATGGCGACATAACCGCCACGCGCTGGCTGACCGATGACAGGCATCACCACAGGTTGCGCGACATGATCGCCGCCACGCCGCTGGAGGGGTTCGGCGCCTGTGCCACAGCCCTGATGCGCTATGATTACACCGATGTGTTGTCCAAAATAACTTGCCCCAGCTTGTTGATGGCAGGGCTGTGTGATGGCGGTTTGCCTGACACGATGCGCGCAATGGCAAAGCGCGTCGGCGCTGACTTTCACGGCATTGATCAGGCTGGCCATGTTCCGTGTTTTGAACAAGTCGCGCCTGTCAGTGCTGCCCTGAACCAATTTTTGGCACCGCTGAAAAAGGGAACGTTATGAAGTTGCATTGGTCCCCCCGCTCACCATTCGTGCGCAAGGTGATGATTACTTTGCATGAGCTGGGTCGCGTCGACGAAGTGACGCTTATGCGCAATACCGTCGCCAGCCACCTGCCGCCAAACCCCGCCGTTTTGGCCGATAATCCCTTGGGCAAAATCCCGGCCCTTGTGACCGACACGACAGTGCTTTTTGACAGCAGGGTGATATGCGCCTTTCTAAACCGTGACGGGGCTCTGCCCGACAGTATCGACGCACAGCGATGGCAGGCGCTAGCGGATGGGGGCACCGATATTTTGCTGGCGTGGCGCACTGAATTGGCGCGCCCCCAAGGGCAGTGGACGGCGATCACCGATAGTTACGGCGCGAAGCTTCGCGCTGTTCTATCGGTGTTGAACGCCGAGGCCGACCGCTTGCATGCCACGCCGTTCGGCCCGGGTCATGTCGCGATTATTTGCTTTCTTGGGCAGCTGGATTTCCGCTGGGGCGATAGCGCGTGGCGCGATCACTTCCCACAGCTTGCGGCGCTGGATTCAGTTTGGGCCATTCGTGCTTCGGTGCGTGCCACGGCAATTGTCAATGATAATGACGATGGCAATGATTTGACCGCCGGCGAGCTGCGTTTTGAAAAGGAGACACCATGACAGGACCGCTTTCTCATGTTCGGGTGCTGGATCTGAGCCGTATTATGGCGGGGCCTTGGTCGGGACAAATTCTTGCGGATCTTGGGGCCGAGGTGATCAAGGTCGAACGCGCAGGTGTTGGTGATGATACCCGCCGATGGGGCCCTCCGTTCATGGCAGATCGTGATGGTAATCCCACCACGGAGTCGGGCTATTTCCTATCGGTCAATCGCGGTAAAAAATCAATTGAGGTGGATATCGCCACGGCTGACGGGCAAGAGGTGATCCGCGCGTTGGCCCGTGATAGTGACATCGTGCTGGAGAATTTTAAGGTTGGCACATTGGCGCGATATGGCCTGGATGAGGCGGCGCTGCGGGGGGTCAATCCGGGGTTGATCTATTGCTCGATCACGGGTTTTGGCCAAGATGGCCCAATGGCCCAGGACGTCGCCTATGATTTCATGATCCAGGCTATGGGCGGGCTGTTGTCGGTGACCGGTGTGCCCGATGGCGCCCCCGGCGCAGGACCACAAAAAGTTGGCGTGCCGGTGATTGATATTATGACGGGCATGTATGCCACCGTTGCCGTTCTGGCCGCGCTGGCACGGCGGTCGCAGACCGGACGTGGTGATTATATCGACCTGTCCATGCTGGATGTCGCAACCGCGATGTTGGCCAATCAGGCGATGAACCATCTTGTGTCGGGGCAGACGCCCACCCGTAAGGGCAACAAACACCCCAATATCCAGCCGCAAGATATTTTTCCGGTGCGCGACGGTTATATCGTGATTGCGGTTGGAAATGATGAACAATTTGCGCGGTTCGCTGCGGCTCTGGGGCATCCTGAATGGGTGCAAGACCCCCGCTTTGCCACAAATGCTGCGAGGGTAGAGCATCTGGAGCTGCTCCATCCGATGATCTGTGATGCGTTGAAACAGCGCGATTTGGCGCAATGGCGCGCCGAACTGGTCGCCGTCAAGGTGCCCTGCGCGCCGATCAATACCGTGCCCGGCGTTTTGGCCGAACCGCAGATCCAACACCGGCAGATGTTGCGTCATTTGCCGCATCCGCTGGCAGGCACCGTGCCGCAAATTGTGTCGCCGATGCGCTTTGCCGACGCATCGCTGACCTTCGACACCGCGCCGCCCCTATTGGGGCAGCACACGCAAGACATCCTTGATCGGATCGCAGCAAATGCCATGAAGGAATGACAACTATGGGACGCATCAGCTTTCCGGCGCCAGAGACGATGTCACCGGCGCAAAAAGCGGTCTTTGATGAGATCGTTTCAGGGCCGCGCGGCGTGCTTGTCGGGCCGCTGCGCGCGGCTCTGCACAATCCGGTTTTGGCAGATCGTTGGCAACAGTTGGGTCGTGTGTTACGGTTTGAAACCACCTTGCCAACGCCTTTGAACGAGCTGGCAATCCTGATCACCGCGCGGCGTTGGAACAGCCTGCTGGAATGGGCCATCCATGAACGTGACGGGTTGAATGCCGGACTTGATCGCGGCTGGATTGACGCCTTGCGTATGGGCCGCGTGCCGGAATTTGGCCTGGATGCCGCCGCCGCCGAGATTTATGATTTTGCCTGCCAATTGTTGATGCGTGGCACCCCTGAACAGCACTTTTATGATCGGGTCAGCGCCCGCTGGGGCGAAGTTGGCGTGGTCGAATTGACGGCGGTCATCGGCTATTATTCAATGGTCGCCATGACATTGAATGCGCATGAAATCCCTGTGCCAGAAGGGGTCCGGGCAGAGCTTCCAATTCAGCCGGGTGTTTTGTTTGATTTACCGCCACGGGCTTGATGGGGGCAGGGCGGGGGTTTTGCGCCTTTCGGTGTAATTGATATAAAGCTATCATATCATACCAGCCGCGGGAAAATACGCGGAACATGAAGGAGCACCCCATGCCAAAATCCAGCTCGTCTGAGCTGCTCGAAAAGAGCAATGTCGCGCGTTATATTCAACTGGCATCGCTGTTTCGTGGCCGAATAGAGCGCGGCGATTGGGTGCTGGGGGCGCGTATTCCTACGGTAGAGCAGCTGTCGAAAGAATTCGGCGTTGCCGGGATGACGATCCGTCAGGCGTTGGACCAAATCGAAAAAGAAGGGCTGATTGAACGCTTCCGCGCCAAGGGGACATTCGTGCGGGCCAAGCCCGAACGAGACCTGTGGTGCGAAGTTCAGACGGATTGGAACGGCCTATTGATGTCGCGCGCGGATGCGCAGATTTCCGTATTGTCCGACACTGCCGCGGTGCATCTGGCGCAGGCCGATTTTGATCACGGCATCGTCGCGCCCAGCTACCGCCATTTACGCCGTTTGCATCAGCGACAAAATACGCCGTTTCTTGTTGCCGATGTCTATGTGGATGACCGAATTAAGTCACTGATTCCAGAGAAAAACTACACGACGACCACGGCAATGCGGTTGGTTTCGGAATTGCCCGGTGTCACGGTTGCCGATGCTCGGCAGATCTTGTCAGTCGCCTCTGCCGATGTGGAAACCGCGCAATTGCTGCAAGTGTCCATGAATGATCCCGTTGTTCTGGTGCAGCGTTTGGCGATTGATCAACACGGTGCGCTGATCCTTGTTGCAAATGGAATTTACCGTGGTGATAAAGTGCGGATTGATATGAAATTGCTGACCTGATCATTATATAAGTTACAAAGATAGCTTATTGATTTAATATCTTTCTCAGAGGATGATCTGGGAGGAGAATCATGAACATATTGCTATCTGCTATGCTTCTTGGCAGTGCGCTGGCGACTGCGGCCCATGCAAATGAGGCTTCATGCCCAAAGATGATAGAACAGTCGCATGGAGATCTGCAGATAAACGAGGCTGCATGGGTGCGTCCAGGTCTGGATGCAGATGCCAAACAAGACTTGCCCGCCTATTGCAAAGTTACCGGGGTGATTGGTCAACGTCGCGGGGCCAATGGGGTAACATTCGGCGATCAGTTTGAACTGCGACTGCCAGAAAAATGGAACGGCAGGTTCTATTTTCAGGGAGGTGGCGGTCTAGACGGGCGTGTGCGCCCGGCCTATGGGATGTCTCAACCCAGTGGGGAGCCTGCGGCCGTCACCGAAGGCTATGCGGTGATTTCAACCGATGGCGGGCATGAGGATACCGACAGCTCATTCGGGTTGGACGCGCAGGCACGCATTGCCTGGGGGTATCAGGCGATCGAAACTGTAGCGCAGGCTGGCAAGACGTTGATCACGGCCTATTACGGTGCGCCGCCTCGTTACAGCTATTTGATTGGCTGCTCGAACGGGGGCCGACAAGGGATGATGGCTAGTCAGCGTTTTCCTGACCTGTTCAATGGGATTGTCGCCGGCGCGCCTGTGTTTCGCTTGTCACGCAGCCATGTCGATACTGCATGGGGGCTGCAAAAGCTGACAAATATCGCGCCGAAAACCAAAGCGGGTGACCCTATTCTATCACAGGCGTTTTCCGATGCCGATCTGACGTTACTGGCCAAAGACATCGTATTGCAATGCGACGCCATTGACGGTTTGGCGGATGGGTTGGTTCTGGATCCGGCAGGATGCAACTATGATCCGTCGGGGCTGGTTTGTGATGGCTCAAACGATGCGTGTTTAAGTGCGCAGCAGGTTGCGACGTTGCAAGACCTTCACCAAGGCTCGCATAATAGTGCGGGAACTCGGTTTTATGTGAACTGGTCCTATGATCCGGCCATCGCGGACAAGGGCTGGCGGGAATGGCGGCTTGGCACGTCACAAACTGCGAAGCCCAATGCAATTAAGGCGGGGCTGTCCAATAACGGTATTAAATACGTCTTCCTGACACCGCCGGACCCGGAGTTTGATATCATTCATTTCGATTTTGACACCGATCCGCAGCGGATGCAGGCCTCGGCTGAATTTGCCGATGCGACATCGACAGACCTTGCGGCGTTCCGCGATGCGGGGGGCAAGATTTTACTATATCACGGCACCGGGGACGCGGCGATTTCATCCAATGATACCGCCCGATATATGGCAGAGCTTGCCAATGATATGGGGGATGTAACGGATTTTGCACGGTATTTCCCTGCGCCGGGCATGGGGCATTGCCGGGGCGGCGTTGGCGCCGATGCGTTTGATGTGCTGCAAACAATTGTGGCTTGGGTGGAAGACGGGGTCGCGCCCGATCGGCTGACGGCATCGGGTGTGGCGATCGGGGATCGCACCCGTCCGCTGTGCCCATGGCCAACGATTGCCCGCTACGATGGATCTGGCCCGGTGGATAAGGCCGAAAGCTTTGTCTGCGAATAAGGTGCTGCCGCCTATTGCCAAGGCCCACGCGCGCCCTGGCGGCCCATAAATAGGAGGGCGCAATGTATTACGACCCCAGAACCCAAGACCACGGCCTGCCCCATAATCCATGGACGGCGCTGATCGCCCCACGTCCCATCGGCTGGGTCTCGACGCGCAGCGCCACCGGCGTTGCAAATCTTGCACCCTATAGCTTTTTCAACGCGGCGGCGACCCACCCGCCTTTTGTGATGTTGTCATCGACACCGCGTAAAGACAGCCTAACCAATATTGAACAGACCGGCGTGTTCGCGATCAATATCGTCAGCGCGGATTTGGCACAGGCCATGAGCCGATCTTCGGCTGCTGTTAATGCGGAATGCGATGAATTTCGCCTTGCCGGGGTGCAGGCCCGCGCCTGCCGCAGCATTGACGCTCCATGTGTTGCCCAAAGCCCGGTCGTGATCGAATGCGTTTTAAACCGTGTCGTCACGCTTGTGCCCAACAGCGGCCTGCCATGTCAGACCCACATTACCTTTGGTGAGGTCACAGGGATCGAGATTGCAGACCATGTCATCAGGGACGGGAGGGTGCGCACCGATCTGATCCAACCAGTGTCAAGGCTGGGCTATCTGGATTACGCGATCACAAAAGACACGTTTGAAATTCTGCGTCCCGGAGGCTGAGGATCCTCCGTCCTGACGGCCCTCAGGGTCAGGATTATGCCGTGGGCCAAAGCCGGGCATACGGATGCAGCACAGCTGAGGACGATCGGAGGAGACCAATATGAAGATGACGATTGTGGCGATGGGCCTTGCTCTCGCGATTGCTACCCCATGTCTGGGGCGTGCAGATGTGGTAGAGAAAACCGTGATGAATGGCGATGCGCAGGTGGGCTATTCCCTGCGCGGAGAGGGGCCGTTGATCGTGGTGATCGCCTCGACGGGGCGCAGCGCTGCGGAATTTGCTCCGATGGCGGATCAGCTGGTCAAACGTGGCTTTCGCGTGGCCCTGCCGGAGCCGCGCGGCATAGGTCAAAGCACCGGACAAATGGAGGGTGTGTCCTTCCACGATTTTGGGGATGATTTTGCCGCCGTGATTGAACAGGAAGGCGGTGAAGCAATCGTCGCAGGCCATGCCTATGGGCAGTGGATTGCAAAGACAGTGGCCACAGATCACCCGCAGATGGTGTCAGGGCTGGCATTGATTGCAGGTGGTGCGAAATCATGGCCCAGTGAACTGTCAGACGCGATCACAATGATCAACGATCCGGCGTCAACACCTGAACAAAGGATGCAGGGGCTGACATTGGCGTTTTTTACCGATGAGGACACGGCCAAGCCGTGGTTGGAGGGCTGGCATCAGGATGTGACCGTCAGCCAACGCGCGGCGCGCAAATTGACATCGCGCGAAGAGTATTGGGCAGGGGGCACCGCGCCCATTCTTGATTTGCAAGCCGGGTCAGATCCTTTCCGCCCCAAATCATCACGCCTGGAGGTGCAAGAAGAATTTGGCGACCGGGTCACCGTCACGGTGATCGACGGGGCAAGCCACGCGCTTCCGGCAGCGAAGCCTGTTGAAACCGCCGATGCGCTGGCCGATTGGGCGGATGCCCTGCTTGGCCGCTAATCGCGGAACGGCGTTGACGCGTACATTTCACGCGCCATAAAACGCCTTCTGCCGCAAGGGGGGGCTACATCCAGCAGCCCCCCAATTCAAGACGGCAGATAAAGACGGTCTGCGGTTTCTTGCCGCTGAACTGGAGAAACCCACCACCTGTGAAACTTTGCCTTGAGTCTGTGGGCGTTCCGCGCGACAAACGTCTTATAAATTTCAAATGTGACTGTTTTCATGCCTGATTTCTTTAGTCAATCTGCCCGTATGGGGCGTTTCTCAACCGTTCTTGGGGCCGATATACTGGTTCTTCAGCGTTTCGACGGTGTCGACCATTTAAACGCGTTATTTGATTATCAGGTAGACTGCCTTGCGGCGCAATCGGACATTGATTTTGACGCGCTGATTGGCACCCATGCGACGGTCACGCTGATCACCCATGACGGCGGTGAACAAGCGTTCGACGGCATCGTGACCGAGGCGCGCTGGCTGGGGGCGGGGGATAACGGCCACCGCTATCGTTTGCGATTACAGCCATGGTTCTTCCTGTGCAGCCTGCGCCGGAACCAACGTATTTTTCATAATAAAACCGTTGTGGATATCCTGACCGAGCTGCTGGGCACCTATGGCGACGCTGGCGCCTTGGTCTCCAACCTGTCCAATGACTATCCGGTGTTGGAATATACGGTCCAGTATCGCGAATCCGATATGGATTTCGCCTGCCGGATGATGGAACGACACGGAATCTCCTATCACTTCCAACATCTTGATGGCGCGCATGAAATGGTGCTGACCGATATGGTCGAAACCCATCCTACGATTGGCGCGCGACCGTTTTACCCGGATGTCGGCCACCATCAGGAGGACATTGAACATTTTTGGGATTGGCATCCGGCCCGACGCATCACCACAGGCGCAATTCGCCTGACCGATTACAATTTTAAAACCCCCACCGCCGCGATGGAGACAGATCGCACCGGTGACGCCGGCTATGCCCATGGTCACATCGAGAGCTTCGACTGGCCCGGCGATTATCTGGATCAGGGCCGGGGCCGGGTTGTCGCACAGTTGCGTAATGATGGCGAACGTGGGCAAGATCGCCGCTATGAGGCACTTGGCGATATTATCGCGCTACGCGGGGGGATGCGCGTGTATCTGACCGGCGACGATGTGCCTGGCACGCAATCGGAATACCTGTGCCTTTCTGCGACACATTCTTATACGTCGGACAATTACGGGTCGGGCGGGTCGTCCAATGATGGCACCGCCTATACGGGCCGCTATATCTTGCTGCCTGCCACCGCCCCGATGGTGCCAGATCTGAAAACACCGCGCAGTGATGTGAAAGGCCCGCAAACCGCAGTTGTCGTCGGCGATGGAGAGATCGATTGCGACGAATACGGCCGGATTTTGGTGCAGTTCCATTGGGATCTGGACGCCGCAATTTCGATGCGCTGCCGGGTGTCGCAAAACTGGGCGGGCAATGGCTGGGGCGGTATGGTGATCCCGCGCATCGGGATGGAGGTCGTTGTTGAATTCCTTGATGGCGACCCAGACAAACCCTTGGTGACCGGCTGCGTCTATAATGGCAAGAACGCGGTCCCTTACGATTTGCCGGCCAATAAAACTGTATCGACCTTTAAATCGGACACGCATCAAGGCAGCGGTTATAACGAATTCCGGTTTGAAGATGAACGGGGCCGCGAAGAGGTCTTTATGCATGCGCAAAAGGACCACAATACAATCATCGAAAATGACGAAAGCCATTCAATTGGTCATGATCGGTCGAAAAGCGTTGGCAATGATCAATCGGAAGCCGTTGGGCATGATAAAACGATTACGATCGGCAATGATCATCGTGAAACGATCGGCAATGACATGTATTATAATGTCGGACGCAATCAGCAAGAAGCCTATGGTAAGGATCATATCCACCGCGTCGGCAATATCTTCAAACAATCGGTGTTTGCGGATCACCTGTATGAAACGGGCCGAAATTTTCAAGGTGAGGTTGCGGGGAAATATACGCTGGATGTGGGGTCGTCGATCACCAATAACACTGGCAAACATACGTTGATGGCCTTTGAGAAATTCCAAATCAAAGGGCCGGGTGGCAAGATTACCATCGATGGGTCGGGCATCACCCTTGAGGCGGCCAAAATCAACCTGAAAGGTGCGGTTTCGATGGGCGGCTCTGGGTCGGCGCAGGTGCCGACATTGCAAATGGCCGCGAAAGAGGGGCTGCCGCTTTGTGAAGAATGTGCCGCCGCGAAAGAAGGCAGCTAATGGCGCAAATCGCTCGGGTTGGTGATACACATGTTTGCCCGATAAAGGGGCATGGCAGCAATGTGATCGTGTCAGGTGGCAGTGCAATTGTCGATGGTCGCCCGGTGGCACGGGTGGGTGACACCTGTGCATGTGGTTGCACAATCGTGTCAGGATCCTCACAATCCACATGTGATGGACGGCCCGTCGCAATTATCGGGTCAAAAACATCTGGTGGCGGCTCTATTGTTTCGGGATCGCCGCAGCATTCCACAATGTAACGGCCCGGCGAAACCTGCCGTCTGCACAGCAGATTACAGGGCATGCACCCTGTTGGCCTGACCATTTGGCCAAGTTGAACATTGCTTAAATATCAGGCAACCACGCGATAAATCTATGCATGGCACCTCTGCCCCTGTTTCACGGGCGGATCGTGCTTGCGCTTATTCGCCGCAATACGATTGACACAAATCGAAGCGGCAAAAAGCTGACGCGCACTACCAGAGGGACACTGGACATATGAGCTATTTAAAAGCAATCGGCCTACGGAATTTCGGCGCGGCTCTTGCGCTTGGGACATGCCTGTCAGGCGGCGCGATGGCGCAGGACTATGTGGCCAAGATCGGCCATCTGGAAAGCACGGCGCAAAGCCGCCATGTGACGTTGGAAAAGGTCGCGCAACTGGTGAAGGAGCGCACCGATGGGGAGGTTGAGTTTCAGATCTTCCCACAAGGTCAGATGGGCGATCAGCGTCAAATGAATGAGGGCGTGCAGCTGGGCACACTGGAGGCCACTGTGGCACCGGCTGCGTTTTTGGGCGGGTTCAATCCGGTAATTTCGATCCTGGATATCCCCTATTTGCTGCCCGATAATGCCGATCAGGCGCAGGCGCTGCGTGATGGGCCGTTTGGTCAGGCGCTGCTGGACAGCTTTACCGATAAGGGCATGGTGGCGATTACCCTGTGGCCCAATGGCCGGAAGCAGTTTACCTCGAACGAAGCCATCGACAGTATAGCCGCCTTCAAGGATCAGAAATTCCGCGTGATGGATAGCGCGATCTTGCTTGAGCAGTTCAATGCGCTGGGGGCCTCGGCTATCGCGCTGCCCTTTGGTGAGCTGTATACATCGCTGCAAACCGGTGTTGTGGATGGCGAAGAAAACCCGCTGGATACCATCAAGAACATGAAATTCTACGAGGTCCAGAAGAACCTTGTCGTTTCCGATCATGGCGCGATGGAAGATGTCGTGTTGTTCAACCCGATGTGGTGGGACAGCCTGCCGCAGGCATACCGTGATGTGATCACGCAGGCCTTCCATGAGGCGATCCCCGATCTTCGCGCGCATAAAGCCGCAGCGGTGGAGGCCGCGCTGACAGACATCAAGGCCGCAGGCACCAATGTCCGTGTGGCGGGCCCCGAAGAACGCGCCGAGCTGCGCGCGATCACCTTTGGTCCCACATCGCAGGCCTATGTGAAGAAAGCTGGCGATGCAGGCCAGAAGATGCTTGCGATCTATGAGGACGCCTATAGCAAGCTGGGCAACTGATCGCGGCACGCGGTTTCTGGTAGTTCAGGCCCCTGCGCGTATTGTGCGGGGGCCATTTTAGGATAAGTGCATGGCATTTCTTTCCCTGCTGCGACGCATTGAACGATGCGTATTGGTCTGCCTGTTTTTGCTGATGGTGGCGTTGTTTTTCGGCAGTGTGATCACGCGCGAAATTGGCGGGACATTCGCCAGCCGTTTCGCATGGATCGAAGAAGCCGTGCGCCTTTTGAACCTGTTTTTGGTGTTTCTGGCGCTGGGATTGGCGTTAGAGCGCGGCAAACATGTCGGCATCACCAATCTGCGTGACACATTGCCCGCGCCGCTGCGACGCGCCGTGCTGGGGCTGATTGATCTGGCCGGGCTTGCCATGTCGCTGTATCTGGCATGGCTGAGCGTTGAGCTGGTGCAATTCGTGTTGAAATCAGGCCAACGCTCCCCGACCTTGTCAATCCCGATGGGGGTAATCTATGTCGCTCCGGTGATCGGGTTCGTGCTGTTGGGCCTGCGCTATGGGCTTAGCCTGTTCGGGCTGATCGACCGCTTTGCCAAGACGGAGGACGCCACATGATCATTGCCCTAATTTTCGCGCTGGCGGTTATGTTGCTGCTGGGCGGGTTTGAGATGCTGCTTGTGCTGGGCTTGCCGACATTGGCCTATAAGCAGGCGTTTTGGCCTAATCTGCCCGATGCGGCAGTGGTGCAAAAGCTGCTTGGTGGGATAAATCATACAACGCTTCTGGCCATTCCGTTCTTCATTCTGGCCGCCAATCTGATGGCATCGGGGCAGATTGCAAAACACCTGATCGCGGTGGTGCAGGCGTTCTTGGGCCATACGCGCGGCGGCATGGGCCATGTAACGGTGGGCGGGTCGATGGCCTTTGGCGCGGTTTCGGGTTCGGCGCCGGCGACGGTGGCGGCCATGGGCCGGATGGTCTATCCCGAAATGCGCGCGGCGGGGTATTCCGACCGTTTCAGCCTGGGGCTGCTGGTGTCCAGCGCAGAAACTGCGTTGCTGATCCCGCCCTCGATCACCTTTATCATCTATGGCTGGATGACCGGCACTTCGATTGCGCAGCTATTTGCGGGCGGTCTGGCGGTGGGGCTGGTCCTGGGTCTGGCCTTCGCCATAATGGTGCAAATTCAGGCGACACGTGACGCCGTCACCGCCGCCCCGCGCGCGGATTGGGGCGAAAGGCTGCGGGTGGTATGGGATGCGAAATGGGCGCTGGGGATGCCCGTAATCATTTTGGGCGGTATCTATTCCGGGATCATCACCCCGACCGAGGCTGCAGCCGTCAGCGTGGTCTATGCCATAGTTGTTGAATGCCTTATTTCGCGCAGTTTGACCTGGGCCGATCTGTTTGCCATCACCGAGCGCAGCGCAATTAACACCGCGATCATCTTTGTGCTGCTGGCGATGGGGGGGCTGATCTCATTCTTTGTGACATTGGCACAGGTGCCTGCGGGCATTTTATCGCTGCTGGACAGTATTGATGCGGGGATGATTACATTCCTGCTGGTGGTGAACCTGTGCTTTTTCATCGCAGGCATGTTTATCGACCCCAACTCCGCGCTTTTGGTGCTGGTGCCGCCCTTCTTCCCGGTGGCGCAATCATTGGGCATCGACCCGGTACATTTCGGGATGATTGTAACGATGAATATCTCATTGGGGATGATCACACCGCCCTTTGGGTTGGATATCTTTGTGGCCTCGTCCACGCTTGGCAAACCGGTAGAGGATATCATCGCCGGGGTTTGGCCATTTGTGGTGGTCAATATCATCGTTCTGGCGCTGATCACCTATGTCCCGCAGATTTCATTATTTGTTCCGCATCTGATCTATGGCAGTTAGGTTCAGTCGCGCTTAGGTCACGCCCGCGCGCATCAGGACGGCGATTGCACTGTCGAAATGTGCTGTCATTTCGGCTTCGGCTCTTGCGCTGTCTTGCATCATGATGGCCGTGGCAATACGCCCGTGCAGATCGATATTTTCACGCCGATTGTGATCGTTGGCTCGCGCGCGCCAGCCAATATCCCATGTTTGGCGCGTGATCACCTCATAGCTGCTGACCAATAGCGCATATAGCGCATTGCCCGATGCCTGCGCGATCAACGTGTGAAAGGCGATGTCATAGTCCATGATTTTTTGATGATCGTGTTCCAAAGCCTCATACATCTGGTCGATCAGCTCCAGCAACCGGCGCGCTTGATCATCAGATCTGCGCAGGGCGGCAAGTCCGGCTGTACGCAATTCCAGGGTGCGGCGCACATCAATAACCTGCTGCAAGGATTGCTGCCCGGTATAGACCGTGTGGTCCAGCAGGATGGACATCGGCCCGGCGTTAGGGGCTGCGACGCGGGCGCGTCGGCCATTGCCGATTTGCAAAACACCCAATGCTGACAGTGCGCGCATGGCTTCACGGGCAACGGTGCGCGACACGGCCAACCGGGTAGCCAGGGCTTGCTCGCTGGGCAAAGGATCCCCTACGCGTAGGTTTTCAGCCCGTATAATTCCCAAAAGATCATCAATGACACGGTCCACGAGACCGGTTTCTTTCGCTTCCATCCCCTACCTTTCATACAGGTTTTGATTATTTGTCCAACAAAGTGGATATTTTTGGTTGACCGAATCTTACCATAATGTCTACCGTGGTGTCATGGGAAAGTTCTGCTGATCGCTGATTGGCGGGCAAAGTGGGTTAGGCACAGCAGCTTTTGGGCCAGCTGTGGGAGGAATGTCATGAAAATCACCGCCATTCGCACTTATCGTGCGGAGGAATTTGCCAATGTGCTTTGGGTCCATGTGGAAACAGATGCCGGGATTACTGGGCTTGGTGAAACCTTTTATGGGGCAGAGGCTTGTGAAGCCCATATCCACAACACGCTTGCGGTGCGTCTGTTGGGTCAAAACCCGCTGAATATTGAGCTTTTGCACCGTGAGATGGTCAGCTTGCCAAATGCGCAAGCGTCAACCGGGGTGGAATATCGCGCAGCATCGGCCATTGATATCGCCCTGTGGGATTTGTTCGGTAAGGTCACTGGCCAGCCCGTCCATACACTGTTGGGGGGGCAGTGCTGGGATAAAGTGCGGGTTTATAATACCTGCGCAGGCACGCGCTATGTGCGTACGAATAAGATCAAGCCAGTCGACACGTGGAATTTGGGCGATGCGCAAACCTCGCCCTATGAAGACCTTGATGCTTTTATGAACCGCGCCGATGAGCTGGCCGAAAACCTGCTGGAAAACGGCATTTCGGCCATGAAAATCTGGCCATTTGATCCGGCGGGCATTGAAAACCGCGGGATGTTTATCAGCGCCGAGCAGATGAAGACAGCGTTGAAACCATTTGAGCTGATCCGTAAGGCGGTTGGCGACAAGATGGAAATCATGCTGGAGATGCATTCGCTGTGGAACCTGCCCACGGCGATGGAAATCGCCCGCGCTGTCGAACCCTATGCGCCGCGTTGGTATGAAGATCCGATCCGCATGAACAATGCGCAGGCTCTGGCGGAATTTGCGCGCAATACAAATGTTTGGACCTGCGCGTCCGAGACATTGGGATCGCGCTTTGCCTATAAAGACTATCTGGACCGGGATGCGGCGCATGTGGTCATGGCCGATCTGTGCTGGACTGGCGGGCTGACCGAGGGCCGTAAAATTGCGGCTCTGGCGGATCTGCATCACCGGCCTTTTGCGCCCCATGATTGCATTGGCCCGGTTGGGTTTGCCGCAGCGATCCACATGTCCTTTAGCCAGCCTAATACTTTGATTCAGGAATCCGTTCGCGCGTTTTACAACGGCTGGTATCGCGAATTGGTGACCGAAGTGCCGCGTATCGAAGGTGGTTATGTCTATCCAATGGAAGGGCCGGGCCTGGGCACCGAGCTGGTGCCGCAATTCTTTGAACGGTCCGATCTGTCCACCCGTCTTTCGGAGGCCAACTGATGAGCATGAAACTTTTTGATTTGACCGGCCGCACTGCGTTGATCACCGGATCGTCACGCGGACTTGGACGGGCGATGGCCGAGGGGCTTGCCGGTTGTGGCGCGCGTGTCATTTTGAACGGCACCAATGCCGCGCGGCTGGACAGCGCGGTGGCTGAGATGACAGCCGCCGGATATCAGGCCCTAAGCGCCGCATTCGATGTGACCGATGAAACCGCGATCCGTGCCGCCTTTGAACAATTCGATGCGGACGGGATCGAGGTCGACATTTTGGTCAATAACGCCGGTATTCAATTTCGTAAGCCGATGCTGGAATTGGACACGGCGGATTGGCAACGGGTGATTGATGTAAACCTGACATCAGCCTTCGTAATTGGACGAGAAGCGGCAAAACGTATGGCCACACGCGGCCGGGGGAAGGTCATCAATATCGGATCGCTGACCTCTGATTTGGCGCGGGCCACCGTGGCGCCCTATACCGTGGCCAAGGGCGGTATCAAAATGCTGACCAAGGCAATGGCGGCTGAGTGGGGCGAATTGGGGATCCAATCCAACGCTATCGGGCCGGGCTATATGCTGACTGACATGAACGAAGCGCTGGTCAATGATCCGAAGTTCGATGCCTGGGTCAAAGGCCGCACGCCCATGCGCCGCTGGGGCGCACCAGAAGAGCTGGCGGGCCTGGCGATCTTTCTTGCGGCGGATGCGTCCAACTATGTGTCGGGTCAGTTGATCTTTGCCGATGGCGGCATGGCCTCGGTGCTGTGATGGAAGCGCTGGTCATTCATGCGCCGCATGATTTGCGGCTGGATCACATTGCAGATGCGCCAGCGCCGGGTCCGGGACACGTGCGGGTGGCTGTCAGCCATGGCGGGATTTGCGGCTCGGATTTGCATTATTTCCAGCATGGTGGCTTCGGCACGGTGCGCCTGCGCGAACCAATGGCACTGGGTCATGAGGTCTCTGCCATCGTTACGGACATTGGCGCGGAAGTGGATGGGCTGTTGCCGGGCGACCGTGTGGCGGTGAACCCGTCGCAGCCTTGTGGCACATGCCGCTACTGTCTGGCGGGGCAGGCCAATCAATGCTTGGATATGCGGTTCAATGGGTCTGCGATGCGGTTCCCGCATGAACAGGGTCTGTTCCGCGCCGCGCTCACGCTGCCTGCTGCGCGGGTGGTGCGGCTGTCGCCCGATGCCGATTTGGCCTTGGCCGCTATGGCAGAGCCTTTGGCGGTGTGTTTGCATGCCGTGCGCGGGGCAGGGGCGCTGACCGGCGCACGGGTTTTGGTGTCTGGCTGTGGCCCGATTGGGTGCCTGACCGTGGCCGCCGCCCGTCACGCAGGCGCTGCGCAGATCATCGCCACTGATATTTCGGCCAGTGCTTTGAAAATGGCCGCGCAGATGGGGGCCGATCAGCTGATTGATCTGTCACAAGATCCGCAAGGCCTGCAGCCGCTGACCGACAACAAAGGGCAAATTGATGTGGCCTTTGAATGTTCCGGCGCACCGCAGGCCTTTGCAGGCGTCGCACAGGTTGTGCGGGCGGGCGGGCAATTGATCACCGTTGGGTTGGGCCCGGATGTGGCCCTGCCGCTGACACAGATCGTAACCCGTGAACTGCGTATTCAGGGCAGCTTCCGTTTCGATGCGGAATTCGCCACCGCAGCCCGGTTGATTGATCAGGGCCGGATTAATCCACGCCCATTGCTGACCCGCGTTTTGCCAGCGTCCCAAGCCACCGAAGCCTTTGAACTGGCCGCCGACAAGACACGCGCAATGAAGGTGCAAATCGCCTTTGACGCGCTTTGATTTTCGACATCATCTAACGGGAGGAAAAGATGAAACGAACCACATTGATGACAGGGGCCGCCCTGGCCGCGCTTTGCCTGACAACCGCCGCGCAGGCGCAGGAATATTCGCTGCGCTTTCAGTCCTCGGACCCGGCGGGCAACCCGAATTTCATCTTTCAACAAGGCTGGGCCGAAAGCGTTTCTGAGATGACCGATGGTCGTGTGGCGATTGAACTTTTGCCAGTTGGCTCGATCGTGGATTACAAAGAAACGCCTGATGCGATTGCTGCAGGTCTGTTGGACGGGCATATCACCGATACATCCTATTTTGCGGGTCGTGACCCGGCCTTTGGACTGATCGCCAATCCCGTTGGTGCCTGGAGCGATCCAGAGCAGATGATTGATTTCGTCGAAAATGGTGGTGGTGCCGAGCTGATGAATGAGCTGATCAACCCCTACGGGTTGGAGTTTATCGGCGTGTCCACACCGGGGCTGGAAGCCTTTGTGTCCAAAGTTCCGCTGGAAGGCGTCGATGACCTGCAAGGGGTCAAGATCCGTTCCCCCGAGGGGTTGATTGCGAATGTCTTTGCGGCGGCTGGCGCCAACCCGGTCAATCTGCCCGCGTCAGAGGTTTATACTTCATTGGATAAAGGTGTGATTGATGCCGCCGATTATTCGGTGTTTTCGGTCAATCAAGAAACCGGAATGAATGAGATCGCGATGCACCCGGTCTATCCGGGGTTCCACTCGCTGCCGCTTGTCGAAGTGTCGATGAATAAGCAAAAATGGGATGGGCTGCCCGAAGATATCCAGACGCAGATCAAAGCGGCCGTGAAGCAATTCCAGCAAACGCAGGTCAACACGCTGAAAGAGCGCGATCTGGCGGCGGTAGAGGCGGCGAAGTCCGAAGGCATCACTGTGCATGATTGGTCGGCCGAAGATCGTGCCAAATTCCGCACAATTGCACAGGCCGAATGGGCCAAGGTCGCCGAAGGGTCGCCGATGGCACAAAAGGTATTTGACGCATTGAACGTCTATCTGACGGACAATGGGCTGATGGGCCAATAACCCGACGGCGTGTTTACCCAATGGTCCCGGCGCAGATATGCGCCGGGGCTCTCTGTGTTTTGTCCTTGGGGGAGGAAGCCCATGACCACTCCACAATCACCGCATGAGGCACCCGTGCATGAGGCCGGTGTTGACACTGTTGCGCCGCGCTATCATGAGGTTTTGCCCGAAGCCGGTTGGCTGGGCCGCCGGATTGAAAACGGTGCCATGCTGTTTGCCTTTGGCATTGTTGCCGCTGCCATCATGCTGTTGATGGAGGTGTTTTTGCGCTATGTGCTGAACGCCCCAACCATCTGGGCGCATGAAACCAGCACCTTTTTATGTGCATTGGCCTTCTTATATGGCGGGCTGTTTTGCGTCGCCCGCGATAAGCATATTCGCGTTGTGATGCTGTATGAAGCGCTTCCGGACAAGGGCCGCAGGATCATGGATATGGTGATCTCGGTCGCTTCCACATTGGCCTGCGCGATCTTTGCCTATGCGGCATGGATGGTGGTCACGCGCGCAGTCTGGTCGCCAATGGGCGCGATCCGGCTGGAACGTTCGGGAAGCGCGTGGAATCCGCCGCTGCCTGCGTTTTTGAAAGTGTTTCTATTCGTAATGCTTTTGGTGATGTGTGCCCAATTTGCGTGGATTCTGATCGGTCAAATCCAGCGTTTTCGTAGAAAGGACAGCTGATGCAGGCGCTTTTTGATATTACGGCGCTTGGCATTGGCCCAGCGACCGCGATTATGTTCGGCCTTATGGTGGTTTTGCTGTTGTCGGGGATGCCATTGGCATTCGTGACATTGTTGGTCGCGTTGGTCTTTGCGCTGGGGTTTTATGGCCCGATGTCGGTGACAATCATCACCAGCCGCATTTATACATTTGTGAACAGCTTCATCTTTGTCTCTGTGCCGATGTTCGTGCTGATGGCCGCGATGCTGGACCGATCGGGCGTCGCGCGCGATTTGTTTGACGCGCTGAAGCTGATTGGTGGCCGCATTCGTGGCGGCGTTGCTGTCCAGACGATCTTTGTCTCGGTGATCTTGGCAGCGATGTCGGGGATCATCGGTGGTGAAATTGTGCTGTTGGGTCTGATCGCCTTGCCGCAGATGTTGCGTCAGGGATATGACAGATCATTGGCGATTGGCGTGGTCTGTGCAGGTGGGTCACTGGGCGCGATGATCCCACCGTCCATCGTGTTGATCATGTATGGCCTGACCGCGAATGTGTCGATCGGGGATCTGTTCACTGCGGCCTTCGTGCCCGGGCTTGTGCTTGCCAGCCTTTATGTCACCTATGTTTTGGTTTCATCTTACTTTCGGCCAGGAATGGCGCCCCCACCTGTACATGAACATATTCCCACATCTGAAAAGCTGCGCCTGTTAAAGGGGCTGTTCCTGCCGCTGCTTGTGGTGACGTTCGTGCTTGGTTCGATCTATGCCGGGATTGCATCTGTCACCGAGGCCTCTGCCGTGGGCGTGGCCGGTGTGGCGCTGTCCGCGCTGATCCGGGGGGAATTCAACTGGCAATTCCTGAAGGGCAGCGCGATGCAGACGCTGGCCACATGCGGGATGATCGTGTGGATCGGCATCGGTGCCACGGCCTTGGTGGGTGTGTACAACCTAATGGGTGGCATTCACTTCGTCGGTGGGTTGATCACCGGGATTTCGGACAAGCCGATTGTGATTGTTTTGGTGATGATGGCGATCTTGTTCGTTCTGGGCGCGTTCCTGGATTGGGTGGGGATCGCGCTGCTGACCATGCCGATTTTCGTGCCGATCATCAAACAACTGGGGCTGGACCCGGTGTGGTTTGGGGTGCTGTTTTGCATGAATATGCAAATGAGTTTCCTGTCACCGCCCTTCGGGCCTGCGGCATTCTATCTGAAATCGGTGGCACCGTCGGATATTTCGCTGGGCGATATTTTCCGGTCTTTGCTTCCGTTTATCGCTTTGCAGGCGATTGCCCTGGCGTTGATGCTGTTCTTCCCCGGAATGGCCGTCTACTGATCCCTTCGGGGCCAGCCTGATCTGGCCCCGATCTACTCCTTTGCCGATACGAAAGGCTGCCATGCCCCGCAAGACCATGACCCCCGACCAATTGCGGTCACGCCAGTGGTTTGACAATCCCGATGATCCAGAGATGACCGCACTGTATCTGGAGCGTTATTTGAACTACGGGCTGACACGTGCGGAATTGCAAGGTGGCAAGCCAATCATCGGTATCGCGCAAACAGGCAGCGATTTGTCACCGTGCAACCGCCATCATATTGAACTGGCCAGCCGCCTGCGCGATGGGATCATTGCCGCAGGGGGCGTGCCGTTTGAAATTCCGGTGCACCCTATTCAGGAAACGGGTCGCAGGCCCACGGCCAATCTGGACCGCAATCTGGCCTATATGGGCCTGGTTGAGCTGCTGCACGGCTATCCGCTGGACGGCGTGGTGCTGACCATCGGCTGTGACAAGACGACCCCTGCATTGCTGATGGCGGCTGCCGCGGTCAATCTTCCGGCCATCGCCTTTTCAGTGGGGCCGATGCTGAATGGCTGGTTCAAGGGCGAGCGTGCCGGATCGGGCAGTGTCGTCTGGCAGGCTCGCAAGATGCTGGCCGCGGGTGAGATCGACAATGATGGGTTCTTTGATCTGGTTGCGTCCTCCGCCCCATCCGTTGGGTTTTGCAATACGATGGGCACGGCCTCAACCATGAATTCCTTGGCCGAGGTTTTGGGCATGCAGTTGCCCGGCTCTGCCGCCATTCCAGCCCCCTATCGCGAACGCGGGCAGATGGCACGGGCGACCGGCGAACGGATTGTTGAAATGGTATGGGAAGACCTGCGTCCCAGTGATATTCTAACCCGTCCGGCGTTTGAAAACGCAATTGCGGCCTGTTCCGCCCTTGGCGGGTCGACCAATGCCCCGATCCATATCAATGCGATCGCCCGTCATGCAGGGGTGACGCTGAACAATGACGATTGGGACCGTTTGGGCCGCAATGTGCCGCTGATTGTCAATTTGCAACCTGCCGGTATTTATCTTGGCGAAGATTTCCACCGTGCAGGCGGGGTGCCTGCCGTGCTGGGAGAAATGCATGCTGCAGGCCATTTGCCCCACCCCCAAGCAGCCACCGTGGCAGGCACGCCCCTGCTGCAAACGGCGATACGGTCGGATGCGCCAGATGTGATCCGCTCATTTGACATGCCGGTCAATATGGCGGGCGGTTTTGTTAATCTGCGCGGCAATCTGTTTGACAGCGCAATTATGAAATTATCTGTGATTTCAGAGGCATTCAGAACGCGCTACCTATCTGATCCCGATGATCCTGATGCGTTTGAAGGCACCGCCTATGTCTTTGACGGGCCAGAGGATTATCATCACCGGATCGATGATCCCGCGTTGAACATTCCCGCCGATGCGATTTTGATCATGCGCGGGGCAGGGCCGCTGGGCTATCCCGGCGCAGCCGAGGTGGTGAACATGCGCCCGCCCAATTACCTGATCCGCCAGGGCACGCGCGAATTGCCTTGTATTGGCGATGGGCGTCAATCGGGGACATCGGGCTCTCCGTCAATCTTGAATGCGTCGCCCGAAGCGGCGGCAGGTGGCAACCTGGCGTTGGTGCAAGATGGCGATCGGATCCGGGTTGATCTGAAGGCCGGGCGTGTGGATCTGTTGCTGGCGCCGGACCAATTGGCGGAACGCCGTGCGGCATTGGAGGCCGCAGGCGGCTATGCGATCCCCGCGCCACAGACCCCATGGCAAGAGATTTTTCGCGAACGCACAGGCCAGCTGTGTGATGGGATGGTGCTACAAGGGGCCGATGGCTACAGCGACATCGCCCGGAAATCTGTGCCGCGCAACAATCACTAAGATTGGCGCGAACGTCGGGCACGGACGGTCACTGACATAGATCCGCCCGTGCCAGGCTACCGCACGGCGGGTCAGGGTTTGTAAAGGGCCATCATACGGTCGGTGCCTGATTTTGCCGGCATTGTGCCACGATCCAGCGCGAAAAATTGTTCATTGCCTTGGTGGACACACGATCAGAGCGCCAGGCAAGATAATATCGGCCGGCAAATACAGTTGTTGCAAATGGCTGAACCAGTTGCCCCTGTGAGATATGTCGGTCAAACATCACCACAGGCAATAGCGCCACACCCGCACCCGCAGCAGCCAGTTCAGCCAAAGCCAATGAGCTGTCAAAAATCGCACCTTTGATCGGCGGGCAGGGCGTTTGCGCAGCCCCGAACCATCCCGGCCATTCTGCACTGCGATAGCTGCGCAGCAGGGGCATATGTTGTAAATCCGCCGGGTCGCGCAACCGTGCGGCCATGGCAGCCGCGCATAACGGCGCAAGCGGCGCTTCCAGCAGCGGGATCATTTCATGATTGGTCCAGCCACCGATGCCGAAACGGATCGCCATATCCAATCCTTCGCGCAAAATCTCGACGCGGTTGTTATGGGTGGAAATTCGCAAGTCAATCTCGGGATGGGCGGCATGAAAAGCGTCTAATCGCGGCATCAGCCAGCCAAGGGCGAATGTAGTGTTCACCCCAATCGACAGGATCTCAATGTCGCGACGGCGGTCAAGACGGTCCAGCACCCGTGCGATTGCGTCGAACCCATGTTCCAAAACCGGAAATAACAGCCGTCCTTCGTCGGTTGGGATTACGCCCTGCGGGCTGCGCAAAAACAAGGTTACGCCCAGGCTGTCTTCAAGCCGCGCGATTTGATGGCTCACGGCGGCTTGTGTCACGCGCAGCTCAGCCGCGGCTTTGGTAAAACTGCCTTGTCGCATGATGACTTCAAAAACGCGCAGTGCGTTCAGTGGAAGGTCGGGGCGATCCATCGCATTACCTCAGCTAATGACGAATGATAATATTTGTCGTTTGCGGCCGCTGGGCAAGAGCGAATATTGAACCCGGGCAGCGCTGCTTCAGACCTCTCCATCGGCTTTCGACATCACAAAGCCCCATAAGGACTTTCACATGATACCTTCTTTTGCTGTTAGGCCGCGCGCTGTGGCAGGGCTGCTGTTTGGCCTGTTTGCCGCCACGACGGAATTGGTCGCGCAGCCCCTGACCGACACACAGATAGCCGATCTTGCGCGCGACAGCTTTGCGCCGGTGATCGCGGAATATGACATTCCGGGACTGGTGGTGGGCATCACATTGCACGGTCAATCGTATTTCTACGCAACCGGGGTGGCCGTGCGTGATGGCCGCGTCCCCGCGTCGCCTGACACGATATTTGAGCTGGGCTCGATCAGTAAGATATTCACTGCGACGCTCGCGGCATTGGTGGACAGCACAGGGGGAATTGATTTGAATGCCCCCGTGTCGACCCGTGTGCCAGCCCTGAAAGGCTCTGTTTTTGACTCGATCCGGCTTGTGGATCTGGCAACGCATGTGACCGGAGGGTTGCCGCTGCAAGTCCCTGTTGATGTGCATGATGTGCCAGAGCTTGTCGAATGGATGGCCGATTGGACACAGCCCCGACCCGGGATGCGCAGCTACTCAAATGTCAGCATTGGTTTGTTGGGCCATATTACCGCCCAGGCGATGGGCCTGCCCTATGCCCAGGCCGTGCAGGATGTACTATTCCCCGCGATGGGCCTACGCAGCACATTCGTCAACGTGCCTGTCCCTGCGATGGATCGCTATGCCTATGGGTATGATCGCAAAACAGACGCGCCGATCCGCGTGAACCCAGGTGTATTGGCGGATGAGGCCTATGGCGTGAAATCCACTGCGCGCGACATGGTGCGCCTGCTTGATCTGGAACTGGGTCAAAAACAGGCCGCGCCCGATCTGATGGCCGCGTTGGAACGCACCCGCGAAGGCCGCGCACAAACCGCCTATTACACGCAAGATATGATCTGGGAGCAATATCCGTGGCCGGTTGATCTGGCGGTGATGGAAGCGGGCAATGGGTATGACTTTATCTTATCTCCTCAGCCTGCGGCCAAGATAGCGCCCCCTTTGCCAGTGCAAGACAATGTCATCTTGAACAAGACCGGCGCGACGAATGGGTTTGGTGGGTATGTCGCACTTATCCCCGCTGAGGATCTGGGGATCGTTGTGCTGGCCAACCGCAATTATCCGAATGAAGCACGGATACGGGCAACATATAGCCTGATCCAGTCTCTACTTACGGCCCAAAAGCGTTAAAAAGTCATCCATCGGGTCGGGGGGGCGACGCGGCATCCCGGCCTGTAACATCGGCTATATTCCGGCATGTTTTTTGAATTTTGTGCACGGCCGGTGTCGGGGGGCTGCTGACCAGCCAAAAGGCGCGACTGCGCCGACACTTCAACGGGTGATTATGTGGTCACATCGTATATTCACCTTTGCATATTCCCCCGGACGCCGTTTTGCCTGTTGCGGTGCACGCTTGGCATATGGTCCGCACCGCAGCATAGTTCAGCGGATGCACGTTTCAGAAGAATTACTCGTGGTTTTCGACACAGATTGTGTGATGTGTTCGGCATGGGTATATTTTATCTTGCGCCACGAACGCGCGCCAACGGCAAAATTCATTTCAGCTTGGTCCGAGGACGGCTTGGCCCTTGCTGCGCGTCATATGCTCGCGCCTGAAGACCTAGACACAACCTATCTGGTGGTCGTGAAGGGACAGCCCTTACTCAAGTCTGACGCCACCATTGCCATATTGAATACGCTGAATGCGCCGTGGTGTTGGGCAGCTGCACTTCGGTTCATACCGAAACCGGTGCGGGACTGGTGCTACGACCGCATGGCCAATAATCGATATCGGTGGTTCGCGCGTCAAGAACAGTGCTTTTTACCGCCGCAAGGACAAGAAACCCGGTTCATTCAAGGGCGCACCCGCACAGCGGTTTCTTCAGATCATAGGTAAGGTCACTGCGCGTATCACAGTGATTGTGGGCTGTCTTACGCGGCTGATGACAGCAGGTTGCGCAGGGCTTGTGGCTACGACGACAGCGCAAAACGTCAGGCCTGAATACAGTGCTGTCTAAGGGAACCATTCTTGCGTGGGTTAAGCGAAGATTGGGCGACACCTTATTGTGCCGCCACATGTTTCGGGCGGCGAAACCGCTTGGTCGTAGCATGTTCACCGACGCGTCATCAGGTATTCAGCCAGACATATTCAGAGAAGGCATAGCCGTTCAACCCGCCTAACGGGTTGGGGGCCAAACCGCCAAGCTTGTCCGTATACGCGTCAATATTGCTCATATAGGCGGGGATAATTGTGCCTGCCTTTTTCGCGACCATCTCTTGCAGGTCCCAATAAATATCGGTGCGCTTGGTTTCATCGGTCAGGCCGCGCGCCTCTTTCAGCAGCCTGTCAAATGACGTTGAAAGATAGCGGCTCTCATTCCACGGGGCGTCGGATGTATATAGCAACGAGAACAGGATATCGGGCGTCGGGCGCGGGTTGATATGACCGAAATGTATCGGCGCCTTCAGCCAGTAATTCGACCAATATCCGTCGGCGGGCACCTGATCAATTTTGATATTCATCCCGATTTGCGCGCCCGCCTGTTGGATTACGGTTGCCATATCGACCGATGATGCCGCGGCTTCAGACGCAACAATTGGTACTTCAACACCTAAAAGCCCCGCTTTCTTAAATGCGGCCCTGGCACGTTCGGGGTCGAATTCTACAGGCGCCAGTTCGGTGTTATAATATCTGCTGGCTGCGGAAATCGGTTGGTCATTCCCTATTTCGGCAAAACCGCGCAGCACCGATTTTTGAATTGCTTCGCGATTGATAAGATATTTCATCCCCTCAATGAAACCCGCCTTTGTGCCCGGATCAAGATCCATGCGGATGTTGAGATCGGTGTAGTTCCCAGCGGTGGTGGTCAGTGTCGAGATGCCCGCCCGACCTTCTAATGAGCGCATGGCCCGCGGATTGATCTTGGCCGCAATATGGATATCGCCCGACAATAGCGCATTTAGCCGTGCTGTGGTGTCGGCAATCGCGAAAAATTCGACACTGTCGAGATAGGGCCCATCGGGTTTGAAATAATTTTCGTTCCGCTCACCGACCGATCGCACGCCGGGCTCAAACACTGTGCAGGTAAAGGGCCCGGTGCCATTGGCCGTCGTGAAATCGGTGGTGCCATCAGCGATGATCGCGAAATGATGTAACCCCAGGATCGTGGGCAAATCCGCATTTGGTTCGGACAGCACGATTTTTACCGTAAGAGGTCCGGTGGCCGTAATATCGATCATTTGTTTAGCGATGGCATTGACCTTAGAGCCCACCTCGGGGTCCAGATGGCGCTGCAGCGAATAGACGACATCGGCAGAGCCAAAGCTTTTGCCGTCATGAAAATACACGCCGGAGCGCAGCGTGATATACCATGTTTGCGCGTCATTCGTCTTGATGGTTTTTGCCAATTCCATCTGTGGTGTGCCGGTCTCATTTATGAAAGTCAGCCGGCTATAGAAGGTGCAGGCACGGACGTAATCGGTGGTATTCGAACCTTTGGCAGGATCAAGTGTATCGGCAGTTGATGCAGACCAGCCTGCTGCTTTCAAATGCCCGCCGCGCGTTGGGGTTGCGGCCACTGATCGACCGGCAGCGCCCAAAAGCGTGCCACCTGCGGCCAGCCCGACCCCGCCTGTCATAAGCATTCGCAAAAGATCGCGCCGCGATGCGCCGTGACGCAGTGCGTTTTGTAAACTGCGATCATCTTGCCCAGTCCAATCCCGTGGTAAGTCGCGTGTCATTCCTATCTCCCTGTAAGGATATATGGTGTTGGTCGAGGCGATCTGCCGCCGCCTTCAACCGGTCGGAGGCTGTCAAAACCCAAGCCGATCAAGGGTTTCATAGCCCGCTGTAATGGCCCGCACCCCGATGGCGCGCAGCGCAAAAAACGGCATTTTTGGTAAGGTGTCTCGCGCGACAAGCCCCAGATTGACGGGCGCGCCCACTAGCCCCAGCGCCACACAATGTCCGACATATCCCGACATCGCGACACCCGCGCCATTGAAGCCTGCGACAAAATGCTGGCGCTGGCTCAGCATGCCTGCCATTGGCAGAGCATCGAAGGTCAGCGCCACATGACCTGACCAACGATGACTGATTTTATGGGTCTTCAGCTGTGGGAAGATCGCGACCATGGCGCGTTCCAGTCGCGCGAATGCACCAGCCGCATCAACAGCGCCCAAAGCGCCGCGCCCCCCGAATATTAGCCGGTCCCCCTCGCGCCGGAACCAGCGCATCATCCGCCGCGTCTCGGTATAGCTACGCGCCTGTCCGCAGATCTCTTGGGCAAGTGACGCGGGAAGGGGAGCGGTCGCCACCATAGCCGAGCGGAAAGGCACGACCGCGCGGCGAAGCCCGGCGGTGGCATGGGTGATTGCGCTATAGGCATCGGTGGCATAGATCACATGATCGGCGCGGATTTCGCCATTCGGCACAGTTGCACAGATATGACCGGTCTTTTCGACCACCTGTAACACCGGGCTATCAGTATAGATCTTGACACCCAACCGTGCTGCGGCCCGCGCCAATCCATATAGATAGTCAAGCGGTCGGATTGTCCCACCTTGGGGGGTGAAAAGCGCGCCACAAAAACGGGTGCTGCCGGTTTCGGCATGGGTCTGATTGCGGTCTAGCAAGGTCAACCCCGTCACGCCAAGCTGGGATTTTTGCCAATCTGCATCGGCGGCCAGCGCATCAAATGCACGGGCATTGTGGGCGCAGCTCAGTGTGCCATTGCGTTGATACTGTGCTGCAATCCCATAGCGCGAAAGACTGTCTTCCAGGTGAGTCACCGACGCGGCAGCAATATCATGCATCACCCTGGCCGCTTCGATACCGTGGTTTTGGGTCAGCGCGCTGTAAGATATGCGAAATTTCGCATTTACGACGCCACCATTACGACCCGAACCACCGGTGCCGATCGGCCCGGCCTCTGCCACAATGACGCGGCGCCCGTTCTGCGCCAGGGTCAGCGCGGCATGCAGCCCCGCATATCCGCCTCCGACCACCAGAACCTCGGCATGATCTGCCGCGGGTGCGGATAAGAACGCAGGCGGAACGCCGGCCAAATCCTCCCAAAGTGATGGCGCTTTGTGAGGGACTGCGATGGTGCGTGGCACGCTCACTTATGAAAGGCGGCCTGGACCGCGTCGGCCAGATCTGCAAGCGAATGCAGATGCAGATCAGGCACAGTATATTCTGCCGGGTCGGGCGAGCCGCCATAGCCCTCTTGGTTATATCGGCGCTGAATCCAGCAAGTGGTGTAGCCAAGTGCCTTCGCGACACCGATATCGTGATGCTGGCTTTGCGCCACATGCAAGATCTCATCTTGATTGATCCCAAGGGCAGACGCGCGCCCACGGCTGTAATCAAACACGCGCGGGTTGGGTTTGGGCACGCCCGCATCATCACAGGTCACAGCGTCATGGAACGGCAGACCCAAGGTCCAATGATAGGCGCTGAAAGCGGTGCGGTCGGAATTGGTCATTGCACATAGGCGGTAATATTTGCGCAGACGTCCCAGCGCCTGTGGAGCATCTGCAAAGGCAGGCAGCTGCAGCAGGCGCAGTTGGAACAGATCGGCATTGTGGTTGGCTGTCTCCAGCCCAAGGACCGTTGAAATATGTCGATATACATCACCAAACGCCTCGCTTGTGCGGCCATGATAGATATCGCGCGCCTCCACATAGGGCTTGAAAATTGCGTCATCGCTTAGATCAGCCGCCGCTGGGCCACCCAGTTCACGGATGGCATCAAGGACGCCTTTTTCAAAGTCGATACAGGTGCCAACCACATCAAAGGTCAACAGTTTGAAACGGGTAAGATCCATCACAGGCCTCTATTGGGGTATGTGTTGATCTTAGGCTGATCCGTATATGACGTTATTTCAATTGAAAGAAGCTGATGCTTGCCATAACCTCAAATCATGGAAAGCCTTCGCCGAAAATTGCCATCCACCAGCAGTCTTTTTATCTTTGAGGCGGCTGCACGGCACCAAAACTTCTCTCGGGCTGCGGATGAACTGAATGTGACCCAACCCGCGATCAGCCGCGCTGTTCATGCGTTTGAGGAATATCTGGGGCAATCACTGTTTACCCGTTCGCGCAACGGAGCCAGCCTTACCCCACAGGGGGAGCGGCTGGCGCAGGTCGTCGGACGGGCATTTCGCGATATTTCGGTCGAACTCGATAGCCTGACACGCCTGCGTGATACAGATCGGGTAGTGACACTTTCGGTTTCAACCGCATTTGTGGCCCATTGGTTGATGCCGCGCATTTCAGGTTTTCGCGCCGCGTTTCCGCAGCTTGAATTGCGCTTTCAGCTTATCGCCGGGCCGGTTTCAGGACCGATTGATGGGGTCGATCTGGCGATGCGCTATTATGAACACCCGCCCGAAGATGCGCGGGTTTTGTTACGCGAAGGCTGTATTGATATTTGCGCAACCTCGATTTTGGACGCAGCGCGAATGGGGCAGGCACCGCGCGTCTATCTGGAGGGCATCGCCGATACGGCACACAGGGATGACGGTCATGCAGAAGCGGCAAGCAGCCACAGCCTTTCTTTCGCCGATTACTCTATCGTCGTGCAGGCTGCGCTATCGGGGCAGGGCGTGGCGACAGGCTGGATTAACATCGTGGCCCATTGGCTGCAAAACGGGTTGCTATTGCCCGTCTGCGCAGCCCCTGTGACACTGACCGAACGGTTTTGCTGTTTGCAAGTCACCCAGTCGGCACCACAAGCCAAGGCGGTGGCCGACTGGATCGCGGTAGAAATGCACAAGGATCTGGAAGCAATCGGGCGCAAATATCCCCACCTTTCGATTGAACATATGGGCGTTGCACCACAGGCCTAAAGGCCTGTGCCGCACAATCTAAAGCGGTTTGCACTGAAATACCGACTTGGGACGCGCGCCCAAGATTGCATCAGAGGCATCTACCAAGCGGCAGTGTCATCAAATCTGCAATGTGTTCTGCCCAGCAAAGATGCGCGGTTTGATGCGAAAACGGCCCAATCGTGCGATTCACCTAAGGGTTATCGCTTTGGGCTGCGCATTGCGGGGCGGTTCGTGCTAGGGGTGATCCATATGCAGGTTGCAGTTTGGGGGTGTCCCGGCTGGATGGTGGTTTGGGGATTATAATGAGCAATTTGAACGAAGCGGGGAAGCGGCTGCTGGCTGATATGGCGCAGCGTCACGGATTTTCAGAAGATGCCGTGCGTCATATGATGGATGCCGTGGGCCGCGGACAGACCACACAGGCGCAATTCAGCCATCCCGAATTTGGCGGTATGGGGCAGTGGTCAATGGGCGGGATGACCATGATCGGCGATATGTTCAACAACGGGCTTAAATCGCGCGTTGACAGCCTTTGCGCCGATATTTCGGGCCATATGTCCCACAGCACGTTATATGAACCGGTGGCAGCACAGCAAATGTCCGGAAACTTTTCTTATATGTCCAGCCAATCTGGCAGTGCCTGGCCGGCCGAATTGGGCGCGCCATCATCGCAAGGTGCGCAAAACGACATGCGATATGCCTATTTCCCGCAGACCCGACGCTTGGCGATTTCTGACGGTGGAGTGGTGACGATTTATGACATCGGGTCACATGAGATCTATGGGTTTGGACAGGCCCAAAGCGGGTCACAATCCCTGACATTCAACAGCCAGAATGGCGTGGTATGGGTGGCTGACCTGCCAATTGTCAGCGCCGAATCGTCGATTGGTGCGGATAAACCTGCCGTTGAGCCTGTCGCAAACACCACGATCGAGCCATCTTCACCAGCACCAGCACCAGCACCAGCACCAGCACCAGCACCAGCACCAGCACCAGAGGCACCGCTGCATATTGCACAATCCGGCTCTGCACCGTCTCCCGCCGCCGACCTAAGCGATGAACAGGTTTTCTCGCGGATCGAACGGTTGGCTGATTTTCTGGAACGCGGCATTCTGACGCCAGAAGAATTTTCGCAAAAAAAGGCAGAGCTGCTTAGCCGTTTATAAACCATGCCCGTCCTGCCAACTTGACATTTCGCCATGTGACGCCAATATATTCGTCATGTGGCGAGTATGAGGAGGGCAGATATGACAGCGTTAGAAATGTATGGCAATCCGATTGGCTTGCCGGGGTCCGAAGCCGGGCGGATTGGTTTGCTGCTGGGCCTGAAAGAAGCGTCATCAATGAATGATATCGGCTTGGCCAATCACATCGCCAAGGGGCTGCGTGTGGCCTCGGCCGAGGCGCTTGGATCTGTCTTGGGGCGCGCATCGGTTGTGGGGCCACTGATCCCGGAGGCGACCTTCCGGCGGGCTAAAACCAGCCGCAAAGCCTTGTCGCGGGAAATGAGCGAGCGGCTTTATGAGGTCAGCCGCGTGTTGGATGTCGCAGGCCGTATCTATCACGGTGACGGTGCCGCAATTTCACGGTTTTTAAATACGCCGCACAACCTGTTGGACGGGCGCACACCGATGGAGATGGCGCGCTCCAGCTCCGCCGGGGCGGAGGCGGTGATAAACCTGCTGCGCCGCGCAGACGCAGGGTTTGCCATATGACCACCCATCGGGGTTTGCCAAACCCGATGACAGCCTACAGGATTGGCGATCCAAACGGAGACTTTCCAATTTGGGATGCTGGTGGGGCACGCCTGGCGTCAGGGCGTTGGCATCAGGCGGGGGCCGAAGTCATCTATGCGTCGCAGAATTATTCAACTGCGATGCTAGAGAAACTGGTGCATTATCAAGGGGCTTTGCCCCCGAACCAGCATTTCTTGCAGATCACATTTCCCACAGGTCTGAGCTATGAGGTTGCAAATACCGATCTGATCGACAATTGGGCAGGCCCGACCAGTGACACGGCCCGGCAATTTGGCCGTACCTGGTATGAGGCCGCCCGATCCGCCATTCTACAGGTGCCATCCGTTGTGGCGCGGATGGAATATAACCTTGTGATAAACACCCGTCATCCTGATTTTGCCCGCATTCAGATCGGGCTGGAAACGCCAGTGTGGTGGGACAAGCGGCTGTTTGCCTAAGGCGTATCAGACCCAAGGCCCGCGTTTGCCGCCCTTGCGCACCTTGGGCACAGATGTGGTCGATGGGCCCATGTCGGTCTGGCGCATGCGGGGCGCATTTGGTTGCATGGTTCCTGCCAGCGCTTGCAGCGCCGCGATCCGATTTGCCGTCGCCGGGTGGGTTGAAAACAGCTTATCGCGGCTATGGGCATGCAGCGGGTTAATGATGAACATATGTGCGGTGGCGGGGTGACGCTCGGCCGCGTCATTGTCAATCTGCGCGGCGCCATGTTGAATTTTCTGCAACGCCGAGGCCAACCACATCGGATGGCCGCAAATCTGCGCGCCTGCCTTATCCGCAGCATATTCCCGCGTCCGCGAAATCGCCATTTGTACCAAAGCCGCCGCCATTGGTGCCAATATCATCATTGCCAAAGTGCCGATCAGGCCAAGCCGCTCGCGCGAGCCCCCAAAGAATAGCGCGAAATTGGCCAGCATCGAAATGGCACCCGCAAATGTAGCGGTGACGGTCATGATTGCTGTATCGTGGTTTTTGATATGTGCCAGCTCATGCGCGACAACCCCTGCCAACTCCTCGCGTGTAAGGCTGCGCATCAGCCCTGTGGTGACGGCCACGGCGGCGTTTTGTGGATTGCGCCCGGTGGCAAAGGCGTTCGGCTGTGGCGTGTCGATGATATAAACTGCCGGCATAGGCAGCTGCGCATTGCGTGCCAGCTGTGCGACCATATCCACCAGCCCGAACCGATCCCCGGCCGCCAAAGCCTGTGCATTGTGCATTTTCAGCACCATTTTGTCAGAGTTCCACCAGGTGAACAAATTCATCGCCCCAGCCATGACCAAAGCAATTACCGCGCCACCGGCACCGCCCATCAGATACCCAAGCCCCATGAACAGCGCGGTCATCGCAGCCATCAGAAACGTCGTTTTTACATATCCCATCGAAGGTCTCCGGAGTGGGGAACACTGATGCATTGGATATAGGCACGCCGTGGCACACTGCAATCCCAGCGCCTTGCTGCGTATCATCTGCGCCAAGGTTTCAGACCATAACATTGGCAAGCCGATCACAATTTCACACAAAACCTTTGATCTGTTTGATTGCGCGCTACCATGACCAACAGGCATCGCTATTTCAGATGCCTTGGCTGAAAAATTAGGGAATGACCATGCGTTCAGATTCAACCGCCGGGACATCACGCACGATTGTGATTTTCGCCGGCGCGCTCGGTGGGTTCGCCGTCGCACTTTATAATTATCTCACGCCATTAACGGGCGTGACCGGAACATTTGGCGCGGGGCTGGTGATTGCTTCGACGCTTTTGCTGGCCATCGCGGCTGTGTTGATACAGATCAGCCGACCTGGCGCATGGCGCGTTGTGTTGCGCATCTTGGTCGCATTGGGCGGAGTGCTGACCGCCCTTGCCGGATATTTCTTGCATGAATGGTGGTTGATCGTGGCAATGGCGATTGTTTTGCTTGGCCTGCTTTTCGACATTTACCAAGGCCGGAACAGCCAAACAGGAGCCTTCGCATGATCCGTTATTCTTTCCCCTTGGCTGTGGCAATTTTAGGGCTTGTGCCGCTGCATGGCCACGCGCAAGATACCGCAATGCCAGAGCCCGCAGCGCCCGCGACCGCCGTAGATACGCCGCCTGCCGCATCCGAGGCTGGTGCCGTGGCACAGACGGACACCGCATCGAATACAGGCGCACAGAGCGATCCGGCTGACCTGTTGCCCGGTGTCGCCGACCCAATCTTGAACCCAGAGGGCCGCACCCGATCTGACATCCCCCTGGTTCCCGAAACCGCCACATGGGATGGGTTCCACGGCCAGCTGAACGCACAAAAATATTCGCCGCTCACGCAGATCACAGTGGATAATGTGAAAGATCTGGAAAAGGTCTGGGATATCCACACCGGTGACGTCTCGGACGGCTCTGGCGATCTGGCGGCTACGGTTTGGTCCGCGACGCCGGTTTTTGCCAATGACACGCTGTATCTGGGCACGCCATTTTACCGCATCCTTGCATTGGACCCTGCGACAGGCGCAGAGAAATGGCATTTCAACACAGATAGTGCATTGGAGCCGTTGACACAGCCTGCTTTGAAAAACCGTGGCGTGGCCTATTGGGAAAACCCCACCCCGGTTGAAGGCGCAACGTGCCAAAAGATCGTCTATATCGGCACGATGGATGCGCAATTATTCGCGGTGGATGCGGATGATGGCCAGCCATGCACAGATTTCGGCAACAATGGCGTGTTGGACGTCAATCAATGGAATACGGTCAATGATCGCTTCCCATTTTCTGTGCTGCAACCGCCTACAGTGGCGGGCAACCATGTTGTGCTGGGATGGGCCGGTAAGGATTGGGAATATGCCGAAGCCCCTCCGGGCGCGGTATTTTCGGTCGATCCGCAGACCGGCGAATTACAATGGTCCTTTGAGACACTTCCAGAAGAAATCCGGCGGCAAACCGGAACGGCGAATGTTTGGACCGCGATGTCAGTGGATGAGGGGCTAAACCTGATCTATCTGCCGGTGGCTTCGCCTTCGCCCAATTATTGGGGTGGCAACCGGGTCGAGGAAATTCCCTACGCCACATCTACTACTGCCCTGGATCTGGACACCGGCGAAGTCGTCTGGTCGCGCCAGTGGGTGCATCATGACATCTGGGATTACGATATCAACTCTGCGCCGACATTGATGGATATCACGGTTGATGGCGAGGAAATCCCGGCCCTGATGCAGGCTACAAAAATGGGCTTTTTGTTCGTGGTGAACCGTGAAACTGGTGAAGATGTCTGGCCGATTGAGGAACGTCCCGTTCCCCAAGGCGACGGCACGATTGACGGCGAATATTATGCGCCCACACAGCCTTTCCCAACCAAACCCGCGCCACTGTTGGATCAATCGCAAAAGCCGAAAGTCTGGCCGATTGCGGATATTGTCGGGATGGGATCATGTTCCAAACTGTTTGATGACCTGTGGTACGAAGGGATGTATACCCCGCCGACAACCGAGGGCGAAGGCGTGCTGACCTATCCTGACAGCGCCGGCGGCGTCCAATGGGGTGGTGTGGCCTTTGATCCGGAAACACAAACTGCGGTCGTCAACACCTCGCATATCGTGCAATATATCAAGCTGTGGTCGCGTGAGGATTATGACGCGAACGCAGGTGGTTCGGGCAATGAGAACGGCTTTTATCCGCAAGAGGGCGCGCCCTATGGCATGAGCCTGATGAACGCGCTGAATTGGTTGGGAATGCCCTGCTGGGAGCCCCCGTTCGGCGAACTGGTGGCATTGGATATGCATACGGGCGATGTAAAATGGCGCAAGCCGCTGGGGTCGTCACAGCAATATGGGTTCTTTATGCCGGAATCGATGGGCTCGCCGACGATTGGCGGTCCTGCGGTGACAAAAGGTGGTTTGGTATTCATCGGTGCGACGATGGATGGCAAGGCGCGCGCCTATGATCTGGCTACCGGCAAAGAGCTGTGGTCCGATCAGATGGAAGCCCCGGTGGTCGCCAATCCAGCCATCTATGAGTATCAAGGCAAACAATATGTCGCTTTTGTTTCGGGTGGGAATTCGATCTTGAAGCCTGCTGTGGGCGATCAGGTTGCGGTCTACGCCTTGCCGAACTGAACTGCCAGAAAAGCGGAATGAATGGGGGCGGGCAACCGCCCCTTTTTCATGCGCTCAGGTCCAACCGGTGGTGCCGATTTTTGGCCCCAGTGGCGGGGCCGCGCTGTCATGCACCATGACTGATTTGGAAAAACCAATCGGCGTGCGCAAACCTTTGATCCCTTCGGGTGCGATTTGCAGGCCACGCGCGGCGATCTGCGGCTCGTCCAGAGCTTCAGCGACGGTGTTGATCGGGCCGCCGGGCACTTGCGCGCCCTCTAACGCGGCGATCAGATCAGCACGACTGCGCTGCGCTGTGGCCTGTGCCAGCAGTGGCGTCAAGCGGTCACGATGGGCCACACGGTCGGCATTTGTTGCGAAGTCTGGATCATCGCGCAACGCGGCCAGCCCTAGAATATCGCATAAGGCGCGGAATTGGCGATCGTTTCCGCAAGCGATGATCAGGTGCCCGTCATTTGCAGGAAATACCTGATAGGGAACAATATTGGGATGCGCATTGCCCAAACGTGTTGGGGTGACTCCGCCCAAAAGATGGTTCGTGGCCTGATTGGCCAAAACGCCGACACCGCAATCAAGCAGCGACAGGTCGACATGCTGCCCAAGGCCAGACCGCGCCCGTTCCGCCAAAGCCGCCTGAATACCAATCACACCATACAGACCGGTGAAAATATCGATCCACGCGACGCCAACTTTTTGCGGCTCGCCGCCGGGATCGCCTGTCAGATCCATTACACCACACATGCCTTGGATCAAAAAATCATAGCCCGGCTGCGCAGCACGCGGGCCATCCTGTCCGAAACCGGTGATCGAGGCATAGATCAGCCCCGGGTTTCGGGGCTGAAGGCTGGCATAATCCAGCCCGAATTTGCGCAGTCCACCCAGCTTAAAATTCTCAATCACAATATCGGCGCTGTCGATAAGCTGCTTGAGCTGCTCCAGATCAGTGGGGTCAGCGAAATCACATCGAACCGAGCGTTTGCCGCGGTTGGTCGCATGAAAATAGGCCGCGACGGTTTCTTCACCGCCCTTCCCATCGGGGCGGGTGATGAATGGCGGGCCCCAGCGGCGCGTGTCATCGCCTTCGGGGGCCTCAACTTTAATCACCTGCGCACCCAGATCAGCAAGGGTCTGGCCGATCCAGGGACCGGCCAAAATCCGCGCCAATTCAACGACTTTCAGGCCTTCCAATGGCGCGCCCATCGGTCAGGAAAACGCCTGAATATCGGTGATCGCGCGCCCCAGGATCAACGCGTGAACGTCATGCGTGCCCTCATATGTGTTGACGGTTTCAAGGTTCTGCGCGTGCCGCATCACGTGGTACCCGATCTGAATGCCGTTGCCGCCATGCATATCCCGGGCGATGCGAGCAATTTCCAAGGCTTTGCCGCAATTGTTGCGTTTGATCAGTGAGATCATCTCCGGTGCGAAACGGTCTTGATCAAACAGATGCCCCACCCGCAAACAGGCCTGTAGGCCCAGCGAGATTTCGGTTTGCATGTCGGCAAGCTTCTTTTGGTACAGCTGCGTCGCGGCCAGCGGGCGGTTGAATTGCTTCCGGTCCAGACCATATTGCCGCGCCCGGACAAAGCAATCCTCGGCGGCGCCCATCACCCCCCATGCAATGCCATAGCGTGCACGGTTCAAACAACCGAATGGACCGCCCATGCCCGATACATTCGGCAGCAAGGCCTCTTCACCCACTTCAACATTTTGCATCACGATTTCGCCGGTGATCGACGCACGCAAGCTGAGCTTGCCGCCAATTTTCGGTGCGGACAGCCCTTTCATTCCCTTGTCCAAGATGAAACCGCGTACCTTGCCACCATGGGCTTCGGATTTCGCCCAGACAACGAATACATCCGCAATCGGTGCATTCGAGATCCACATTTTCGACCCGTTCAGAACATAGCCACCTTCAGTTTTCACCGCACGGGTGGTCATGCCTGCAGGATCCGATCCCGCGTCAGGTTCGGTCAGGCCGAAACACCCGATCCATTCCCCCGATGCCAGCTTCGGGAGATATTTTTTACGCTGAATATCAGATCCATAGGCATGAATCGGATACATGACCAAAGAGGACTGCACCGACATCATTGACCGATAGCCACTGTCGATCCGCTCCACTTCACGCGCAACCAGACCATAGCTGACATAATTCGCGCCAGTGCCCCCGAATTCCTCCGGGATGGTCACGCCCAGAAGCCCGGCCCCGCCCATTTCCCGAAAAATCTCCGGGTCGGTCTCTTCGTTTAAATAGGCGTCTTCAACGCGCGGCAGCAGCCGATCTTCGCAAAAGGCGCGCGCAGCGTCAGAGATCATCTGCTCATCTTGTGTCAGCTGATCCGTCAGTAAAAACGGGTCCGCCCAATTAAATGCGATACCTTTATGCGACGCCATGCTTCCCCCTGAAATGTGACTGCCTGATTAGATCATGTATTTTATGATGGAATATCATGCGAAATCAGACAATAAAAACAGAGTTTGTCGATCAAAACATTCACAAAAGGCATGATATGCGGCAGCGACGCTTTCTTCCATCAATCCGGGTTCTGCTGGCGTTTGACGCGGTGGTGCGGCATCGCTCTGTCACGGCAGCGGCGCAAGAACTGAGCTTGACGCAATCCACGGTCAGTCGGCTGGTGCAGACATTGGAAGAACAGCTGGGCCGAGAACTGTTCTCGCGCCAGCGTAAGCGCCTGATCCCAAATGCCGCAGCGCTGACTTATCAGAAAGAGATTGGCCGGGCGCTGGATCTTATTCAACACGCCAGCACATCGGTTGTGGTGAACCCGCAAGGTGGATCGTTGTCACTGGCCGTGCTGCCCACATTTGCAACCCGTTGGTTGGGCCCCAGGCTGGGTCGGTTTCTACAAAGCCATCCGGGCGTTGCGCTGAACATGTCCACCCGGATACAACGCGTTGATTTTTCTACCGAACCCTTTGATGCGGCAATCTATTTCGGCACCCAAGATTGGAGCGGCCTTGACCATCTTAAACTGTTTGATGAACGTGTAACGGCTTGTGCATCTCCTGCGTTTCTGGCGCAAAATCCGGTGAGGCAGCCAGATGATTTGCAGGGGCTGCCATTGCTGCACCTGCAATCGCGACCCACTGTTTGGTCGGATTGGTTTCATGCACAAGGCGCAGATGTGCCCAAGGGGGGCGGCATGTTAATGGACCAATTTTCAATGGTTATTCAGGCGGCGATTTCCGGCCTTGGGATCGCATTGTTGCCCGATTACCTTGCGCAGGTTGAGATTACAGAGGGGCGTTTAGCGCCGGTTTTGCATCAAGGCGTAGCCGTGCGCGGGGCCTATTGGTTGGTCTGGCCGCCAGAGAAATCGAATGACGCCGCCTTACTTGCGTTGCGGCATTGGTTGGACCTGAACAGATAAAAAGGTGCCCCCGCAGGAGGAGGGTTCTGCGGGGGCGGATCGACATATACACTGCCGAGGAGGATCTGATCCGTTTTGAACATAAAAATACTTGTTAAGGCTACGGTTTAATACACAGCACCAACGCCAATTTTTACAACACTCTTGCAAGCACTCTTAACAGATACGGGTGACGCAAACAGAACTGGTGAAACAGGGCACTCGTTACGAAAACTCGTTAAAATAACGAACCAGATAGACGACAGACCGATACAAAAGGTCGCCGTATGGGGAGGTCAGCTACAGGCCGGAACGCCTTGACGGATCAATTCCGCGCCTCTGATACGGTAGTAATTTTTGCGGGCGTGACGGCCGGTTTTCATATACCAGCGCGCCAAATTCGCAGGGTAAAAGGATGCCATGCGGGCAGACCAATATTCGAATTTTTCGGCCGGCAACTCCTTTCCAGATTTACTTGGACCATGAAACCCGAAAACCGTTTTAGGGTAAACACATACATTCCGCAAAGAAATATACATTGTGCAGGCAGAGATACAGTAATCACCATTGATGACAACTTGGCGACCTGATCGTTCAAGCTGCGAAATTTCCTGAATCCGCGCGCTTAGCAGCCCACCAATGTCATTTCCCACGATCTTTGGCGGTAGTCGACGCATCGGTTCGGTTGCAAGGCTTGGTGCCGCGACCGCGGTAAGGGCACAGGTAATCACAAGGCCATGAACGATCCGACGCGACAGGGAAGCAGTGGCAATATACGCGTGCTTTAAGGTTTGGAGCGGTGTCATGGCGGTTCCTCTTTACAAAATGCCATCGGGCATCTGTTTACTGATACTCTCTGCTGTTTGATGTGGCAGTTTCTCCACGAGGCGCGGCCGTTTTGGCGCGGTGACATCGGCTGTCATGAGCGGTTCTTTGCAAACCCGCTGGTGACGCGTTGTCGATGAAACATATATGCGCGGCCTAGGGGACGAAAATGCGGCCAGCTGCGACTGACCACGGACAATGCAAAGGCAAGAACATGGCAGAGCCTTACAATTTATGTCAAAGACGCTGAAAATTAGAGCGGCTGGATGGGGCGAGAATCGCGTAATCTTGGCCCTTTACAGATGAAGGTAACGGATGACACAGCAGATCCCCGCAGGCACATTTCGCTTCATCGCATTGGATGTGGAAACGGCGTGCAGCGATGCTTCAAGCATCTGTCAGATCGGGATCGCCTGCGTTGGTTATGACAATCAGATCCAACAATATACGACCTATATCAATCCGCACTGCCGGTTCTCGCGGTTCAACATTCAGCTGCATGGCATTGGCCCCGATCATGTGGTCGATGCCCCCGATTTTGCCGAGGCGATGATCAGCCTGTCGCCACTGTTGGCACGCCATCATCTGATTCAGCACAGCAGTTTTGACAAACGAGCGATGGGGGCGGCGCATGATCTTGCCGGTTTGTCTGTGCCGCCCTGGGTTTGGAGCGATAGTGTGCGCATTGCCCGTGCCGCCTGGCCGGAGTTCAAGGGGAATGGTGGGCATGGGCTGGGGCATTTGAAACAGGCGCTGGGGCTGGAATTCACCCATCACGACGCAGGCGAAGATGCCCGCGCCGCCGCGATGGTTGTTTTGCTGGCCGAAGAACGGCTGGGCCGTAGCTTTGATCTGATTTTGCGCCGCTAATACCTAGGTCAGGATCAGGTCAGGCGTTTGCCCGGAATATTCCAAATGCCAATTTGCGGTCCAGTGGTCTTGGCGGCGGTTCAAAATCAGGAAGTTGCGCTCGGCAGTATAGCGGTTTTTCTGACCCGGCAAGGGGGCGATCCGGATCGGGTGTCCCTTGAGCGGAGCTTCCCCCAAGCCGGCCAACACACCCAGTCCGCGCGCATAGCCTGCAGGCGGCGCACGATGTGAGATGCCCGAGGCCACAAGCTGATGCACAGGCGCGGGCTGTGCCGCCAACACAGCGCGGGTGGCCAAGTGGATCTCACCAGAGACGACGGTCACAGGACTGGTATCGTGCCAGCGCAGCACATGGCGAAGCATTCTGCGCCATTCGTCCCGATGCGCCCGGCTTTGCCATTGGTCCCGCAGATCGTCTTCGTATTTTTGCATTCGCGGGATGGCCATCATCACCCCCTCGACCAAGGACAGGCGCGGGCCCAGCAGTGGCACGCTGGACACAAGGATAACGTGATTGCCTTCGGGCACATCAATGCCCTCCATTGCGGCCCAACCGTTTGGTCCCATCACTTGGCGGCGTCCGCGTTCCGAGCGCAAATCCGGGGCAATCAAGGTCACGCCGGGAAGCTGATGTGCCCATGTCAGGCTTGCCCCCGTGGGATCTTTGAACAGGGCAGGAATATCGCGCTCTACCGCACCGTGCTGAAACAGCAAATAGAACCGTCGCGCCACTTTGAACAGGCATTGCCCCACTGGACCCGCCGTCACCGGACGCTTCAACGAGCCCCAGCCGTCGCAAATATCGTGATCATCCCACACGGCCAAACTGGGCACCCGGGCCATGAGCCGTGCCGGGGCGCTGGCGGCCAAAACACGCATGTAGCGGTCGATGAACCGCGCGCTAAGATGCGCTTCCAGCCCTTGCAGATCTTCGTCCGAAACCTCTTCGGGCAGATCGTCGGGCCAGCTGTCGCTGAGCGGGTGGCCATCCGTCGCCTCGTCCGCATAGACCTGATCACCGCCTTGCAGCAAAATGGCCAATGGCTGCGCATCATGTTCCAGCCCCAGTCGGAGCCACATTGCGTTGCGCTCGTTTTCATTGCGGGTTAGATCACCGATCTCTTCGCCATTGCAGGAAACAAAGCCAATTCTGATATCGCCTTGATGATGGGTGACAACCGGATAAAATACGCCCTCAAACTGGTAGCCCTGTGCCGATTTTGGCAAGATCAGCATATAGCGCCAAACATCCAGCGCACCCAGTTGATCCAAATGTTCCGGCGTGAAAAGACGGTCTTCGACTGTGACACCGCCCGGTTCCCCCATGGCATGGGGGCGGATGACCAAGGCGTGCACATGAAGCCCGTGATCATCTGCGCGGCGGAAATATAAAACGGGTCCGATCTGATCTGGACAAGGGGGATGCGTCACGTCGGTCCTATCTTTGGCTGCGTTTCATTGCAGATAGGGGTGGCGGGACGAAATTACATCTGCCATCCCCATCACGGATGCGCCAAATCCTGTCAGTGGCCCCGAAAACCCCAATAATGAACTGTCACGACCCTCGGTCAAACCCAAACAACCGATTTGGGGTGTCCCATAAAATTGCCCGTTGCACAGCGGGATCAGTAAAGCGGGTCGCGAACAGGTCGACCAATGGTGCATAGTCCACCCGCTCTGTCGCGCGCAAAAACGGCCAATCGGATCCCCATACACAGGCTTGCGGGCCAAACGCCTGCAGCAGGGCTTGGGCATAGGGTGCTGTGTCGTGAAACGGATAGGACTGTGTCGAAAACTTCATATAGCCGGACAGCTTTACCGCCGCGCGCCCGTCACGGCCCAGTGTCAGCAACGCTTCAAACGCCGGTTGGTCCAAACCTTTGGCAGGTGCGGGCCGGCCGCAATGATCGAACAACAGCTTGACCCCGGAGGCCAGCAACATTGGCAACACATCCAACAACATATCATCTTCAACCTGCACCTGCGCATACATGTCCAGCGCTTGCAGCTTAGCCAAAAGCGGGGCACAGTTTTCGTAATGGCCGCGCGGGTGGAACGGTAGGTTCAGCGCGACCCCCACGATCCCCTTTGATTGCAGATCTGCCAGCGCTTTCTCAGAGATATCCGCGGCCACAACGGCAATTCCGCGATAGGCGCCGCCGCTGTTGGTGATGGCCGAAAGCATACAGGAATTGTCGTCCCCATAGCCGGAGCTGGGCTGAACCAGCAGCGCCCGCTTTACGTTATGGGTGGCAAAAACATGACCCATCTGTGCGTGCGTGGCGATTTCATGCCCTGTTGGATGGTAGGACACTTCTGGATTATAGGGAAACGCCGCCGGGTCAAACAGGTGGCAGTGACAATCAACCTTGGGAATATCGGAAAGAAACATCAAAAAGCTCTCGCATAAATTTGCCGTTGCGGGAAGTTTGTCCGTTTTAGATGTATAGGAAAAGTAGCAATCCGTCCGCAGCCATCACGAAGTGACAAGCGCGCAGGCTAACGGTTCAATGCGGCAATCTCATGTGGTTGCAACATGAACCGGGGGCGCCGTGGCAACTGCGCACTGTAAAGGCCAAGCGCACGGAGCGCGCGTGCATCGTTATATAACGCAAAAAAACCAAGCATGGGGTGCTCCTTTCTTAGTCAGGCACACCCCAGCATATTGGTTGGACATTTACGCAGACAAGACGCGCGATCTGCAGCCCGGTTTGCGCTTAGCGCATGGCCGCGGATTTGCGATTTGAGACAAGGTCAAACGCGCCATAGATCATCACCATCGCAAAACAAAGCCCCGGAACGATAAAGGCGATAGCCGGACCATAGGCATCAACGGTTGCTGCGTGGATCATCGGCATGATGGCCCCGCCTGCAATTGCCATTACCAACCCGGCTGCGCCGAATTTCGTATCCTCGCCTAGCCCTTGCAATGCGATGCCGTAGATGGTGGGGAACATCAGCGACAGGCAGGCCGAAAGCGCGACAACCGCCCAAACGCCCATGATCGATGGCACGCCTGCGGCAAACAGGGCCAATGCCACGCCGATCGCGGCCATCATCGTCAATAACAGCGACGGGCGAATGAACCCCATCAACCCCACCATAGCAAACCGCGCCACAAGGAACACAATCAGACTGATCTGCAAATACCGTCCCGCGCCGGCCTCATCCCCGCCGATCGCGCCCAGCACATATTGGATCGTGAAGGTCCATGTGCAGGTCTGCGCAGCCACATTGAAAAACTGCGCGACAACGCCAAAGGCATAGTGGCGGTTTTTCAGCAAGCGTTTGACCGTGGGGCGAAAATGCACGCGCGGGCTGATACGTGTGGTTTCATCCCGTGCCGGCATAGGCTTTAACGCGATCAGCACCCAAATGATCAGTAGAACAAAGGCGAAGGCAACATATGGGCCCATGACAGCGGCAAGCTCTTGCTCGCGAATTTCTGTCAGCTGTGATGGCAGCATCAGCGCACGTTGCGCATCGGTTGCTGGGTTCAAATTGGGCAAGATAAAGCTGGCCGACAGCAAAACACCGATATTGGTGCCCACGGGATTGAATGCCTGCGCAAGGTTCAAACGCCGTGTCGCGTTCCCCTCTGGCCCCATCGAAATTACAAAAGGGTTGGCCGAGGTTTCAAGGATCGACAACCCCCCTGCCAGACAAAACAGCGCGACCAGGAAAAACCCATAAGTCATCGCGATGCTGGCGGGATAAAACAAAAACGCGCCCAAAGTCGCCAAGCCAAGCCCTGTTAAAACCCCGGTTTTATAGGTGAACCGGCGATTGATGAACGCCGCCGGCAGGGCCAGAAGAAAATATGCGCCGTAATACGCAAATTGCACGAAAGAAGCTTGCAGCGTGCTCATGGAAAAGATTCGGGAAAAGACCTGAACCAAAGGATCGGTCATGTTGGCCGCGATCCCCCATGCCGCAAAACACACCACCAACAGAACGAACGGCAACCACATGCCCTTATACACAAGACGCGGTTTGTTAGCCATTTTTAGCCCCTCCAAGCAATTGTGTGTTGAGACCTAAGGCAGTTTCAATCGTATTCCCATGCTCAATGATGATATTTATCAAATAAAGTGACTAATTAATTTGGCGGGGCGGCATCCACGTCACTTTATCAGGCAAAATACACGGGGTGCGCGGCGTGCCTGTCTTTCCCTTGACCCGTAGGCTTGGACGCGTATTGCTGAGGCTGCAACCGCCGATCGGTGATTTTGCGCGATGCGCTCTTCTTTAAGGTGATGGCATAATGACAGGCAATGATGATCTAATCGGGCAATTGCGCAGCATCGTCGGGCGGCGCCATGTGCTGACAGAGCCTCGTGCGACCGAAAGATTTCGTCGCGGCTATCGCTCGGGGGAGGGGGCGGCGCTGGCTGTTGTTCAACCGGGCAGTTTGCTGGAACAATGGCAGGTGCTACAGGCCTGTGTGCGCGCGGATAAAATTATCATCATGCAGGCGGCCAATACCGGTCTGACCGAAGGCTCTACGCCCAAAGGCAGCTATGATCGCGATGTGGTAATCGTTTCGACCAGCCGGCTGACGAGGATACATCTGCTGGATGGAGGACGGCAAGTGGTGGCGCTGCCGGGTGCAACACTGTTCGGGCTTGAAAAGGCGCTGGACCCTAAGGGCCGCGATCCGCATTCCGTCATCGGCTCATCATGTATTGGGGCTTCCGTCGTGGGCGGGGTCTGCAACAATTCAGGTGGTGCATTGGTGGAACGGGGCCCATCCTATACCGAGCTGGCGCTATTTGCCCAGCTGGGTGCAGATGGCGTTTTGCGGCTGGTCAATCACTTGGGTCTGGCACTTGGCGACACGCCAGAACAAATTTTGACACGCGTGCAGGCCGGGGAGTTTTCAGTGGACGAGGCAGGAAACCGCCAAGCCTCTGACCACGGCTATGGGGCGCGTGTGCGTGATGTGGATGCACCAACGCCAGCCCGGTTCAATGCCGACAAAGGCCGATTATACGAGGCCTCGGGCTGTGCAGGAAAACTGGCGGTGTTTGCCGTGCGTCTGGATACGTTTTCTCAGCCCGACCGTAGCAAGACATTCTATATCGGCACAAATTCCACCGAAGTGCTGACCCGGTTACGCCGTAAGATCTTGTCGCAATTTAATACATTGCCGGTGTCAGCAGAATATATGCACCGTGAAGCGTTTGATATCACGCATCGCTATGGCAAGGACACGGTGCTTGCGATTGACAAGCTGGGCACTGCCCGCTTGCCGCGTTTTTTCGCCATAAAAGGTGCGTTGGACGCACGATTGAACCGGTGGTCATTGACACGCGGGTTGACCGATCGCGTATTGCAAGGGGTCGCCACGCTGTGGCCCGAGATCTTACCAAAACGTCTGCTGGACTATCGCAACCGCTATGAGCACCATCTGATTTTAAAAATGCGTGACGGTGGCATTGACGAAGCTGTCGCCACATTGCCAGAGTTGTTCGCACAGGAAGATGCTGATTTCTTTGAATGCGATGCAAGAGAAACCAAGATTGCCGGCCTGCACCGCTTTGCTGCAGCGGGCGCGGCCGTGCGCTACATGGCGCTGAACCGGGAAGCGGTGGAAGATATCTTGCCGCTGGATCTGGCATTGCGCCGAAATGATCGCGATTGGTTTGAAACATTGCCCCCGGATATTGACGCAGCGATCAGTCATAAAATGTATTACGGGCATTTCATGTGCCATGTGCTGCATCAAGATTACATCGTGAAACGTGGCCATGATGGTGCGGCACTCAAGGCGAAGATGCTGAAACTGCTTGATGCGCGCGGGGTGGAATACCCCGCAGAGCATAATGTTGGTCATCTTTATGTGGCCAAGCCGGATCTGGCGCAGTTTTATCGCGAATGCGATCCGACAAACAGCTTCAACCCGGGGCTTGGCAAGCAATCACGGTGCAAACACTAACTACGCAAGCTCATCACAAGAAGTCGTCGCGCCGTGGGGTGAAGCAATCTACCAGTTGGCCGGGCTCTAGGCATTCACAGCCGTGGCGCGCGCCCGAGGGAATGATGAAACTGTCCCCGGGGGTGACCTCAAACGACGTGTCGCCAAGGAAAAAGCGGAAGCGGCCGGACTCGCAATAGGTCGATTGCACATGCGGATGATCATGCAGCGCGCCTTTCGCGCCCGCTTTGAACCGGAAAGACACCACCATCAACTCTGGGCTGTCGGCCAGAACCTGACGTGTGACGCCGGTATCGGGATGTGCGATCGGAAATGTGGACATATTTAGCTCCTGTAAGAAAGGATCCATCAGGCCGTAGCCTGACGTAACAAATTACGATACCGGGACTGGCTGCCTTTCAGGTGCTGGCGCATTGCGTCGCGGGCGGCCTGTTCATTGCCATCTAAAATGGCTGCAACGATTTTTTCGTGCTCTGCATCCAGACCGCGCAGGTAGCTGTCTGTCGCGCTGTCATCATCGGTTTTTTCCAACGCGCGCCGGGGGATCAGATTGGCCCCGACCATTGACAGAAAATCGCGGAAACGGGGATTGTTGGTGGCATCGGAAATGGCCAGATGCAGGTCAAAATCCGCCTCAACCGAGGTTTTCCCCGCCTGGGAAAATCCGCGCAAAGTTTGTAGCGCATGGAGGATGTTTTCCTCTTGCGCAGGCGAGCGGCGCTGAGCGGCCAATCCTGCGGCCTCAACCTCTACGGCAGTGCGCAGTTCCAGCATCTCAATCATCGAAGAAATGCGAACAAAGTCGATATTTTTAAAGGGCAAATCTAAACTGGGCTTTGGGTCCAAAACGAAGACGCCGGCGCCCTGACGTGGCTCCACCAAGCCATCAGAGCGCAACGCAGCCACGGCCTCGCGCACCACGGTGCGTGACACGGAAAATTCCCGTGTCAGCTGCGCTTCAGAGGGGAGGCGCGATCCGGGGGGATAGGCCCCGGTTTCGATTTGTGTCCGCAACCGATCGCTGAGTGTGACAACAAGGGTCTTCCCGTTGCTGCGATCGGCAGAGGATTTCACGATTGGCTCGGCCACTGAAAGACCCTCACTTATTTTCCGGTGATAACCTATATGACAGGTTCGTGCGGCCACGTCCATATCTTTGACATCGAATAGGATATCTGACGCGGGTGATCACAACCATAAGCCAACATACCTAAATGAAAGGTTATATTTCCAGAACTGGGTGAATATTCTGACTGTGATCCTCGGGTATATTTCTGGCGTTCGACGGTTTTTGGGCTGCGCGTTGGTGCCGTTGCCTGAAAAGTTGTAACATAAATTTTTGTCCCATACTCTGACCTTTTGAACCGTCATGACAGCGCATAGGCAAAGCCCCCGACGCGATAGATCGCGCAGAGGCCTCAGGGCGATCCGCTCCGCGCCACAAGATCTATGGGCGGTCCGGCCACGGTTCCAGAATAGGGATCAGCTGCTTGCAAACGCGTCGCGGGCTTCGGGTTGATCCCAGATCTTTTGGATTGCGGCGCTGCCTGCGCGCGTCAACGCCTGTGCATCAGCAACCGCCAGCCTGCCGCCTGACACCAATATGCGCCCATCAACGATTACCGTGTCAATATTAGACCGATTGGCCAGCGCGATCAATGTCCGGCATGGATCGTAATGCGGCTGCAAATGCGGATGAGCCATATCAATAACAGTCAGATCCGCTTTTGCACCGGGCGCAATATGGCCCAGATCCGGCCGATTGAGCGCTTGCGCACCCGCCTCGGTCACAGAAGATATCAGGGCCGGCGCCGTCGCCACATCGGGGCGCCCGGCAGCGACCTTGGAAATCATCGCTGCCGCGTTCAATTCCCCCAACAGATCCATATTATACCCATCTGTCCCCACCATGACGCGCAGGCCTGCGGCCTCGAACCGGCCAAAGGCTGCGGTCTTACCGGATCGGCTGAACACACGCGGGCAGTTCATCACGGTGACGTCTTTGCTTTGCATCAATTGTAAATCGTTATCGGTTGCATAGACGCAATGCGCCGCCAAAAGATCGGGACCCAAAACCCCTAGCCAATCCAGATATTCGCTTGGCGTGCGACCTTCATAGCGTGCGCCAATCGTTTTCACCTCGCCAGCGCTTTGTGCGACATGGATGGTGTTTGGCACATTCAATTCCCGCGCCATCGCCGTAGCCGCACGCAGCAGATCGGGGTCACATGTATCGGTCGCATGCGGGCTCATCGCCAATCCGATGCGACCGTCTGCCTTGCCCTGCCACCTGTCATACAGCGCCTTCCACTGTGTCAGGTCGCGTTCACTATCGCGTCCTGTCGTCGAGGTGGTGTTATATTCCACACCATCATTCCCGGCCTTGGGATCTGCGGCTGAAAACAGATAGGGCGCCCCCCAAAACCGTAATCCCAATTCCTCGGCAGCGGTGAACATCTCTGGCAAAGAATTGCGGAAGGGCTCCATTACCGAAGTCGCACCGCCAAGCAATAACTGTGTAATGCCCATGCGCGCGACATCCAGACGCTCCTGTGGTGTCAGCACATCCAGACCGGTTTTTGAAAGCGGCAAAAGAACCGTATAAACGATGCTTTGATCGTTTTTCTTACCCGCACCGTCTTCGGCATGGCTGCGTGCGATTGCTTCAGAAAAACAGTGATTGTGCAGATTCATCAACCCGGGCAGGACAAACCGCCCCGGCGTGTCAATCACATGATCGGCTTGCGCGGGTCGTGATGGGTGGATCGCCGCGATCCGATCGCCTTCCAAGATCACCCAATGATCGCGCAAAACCCGTTGTCCGCCATGCGAGCCATCCAAGACATAGCTGCCAAAAATTGCGGTGGTCTGCTGGGCCACATTGGGCAGCGGCATAAGTGAGGGGCGTGGCATGCGTTATCCTTGTGGCAAAGCAGGGCAGGAAAGGGTTAGTCCGCAACGGTCCAGCTGTCGCGATGCGTGGCGGTAGGAAACCGTGTTTCCAGCCCCAATTGCGCAATCCGCTGAATACTGGCGTTGAATAGCTTGGCTTGCACCGGCACGGAATCAGGTTCCAGCGCAACGGCGCGCAGTCCTGCCTCTCGACCTTTATAAGCATCGAATAAGTGGCGAAGATCGGGCACGGCGCGCCCGTCCGAAATATCAACTCGCAGATCAACAGCGGCAATCCCATGATCGCCCGTTACCTGTAGGGCGGCAGATTTCAACGTGCCCAGCACTTCTCCGCCTGCGGCTAAACCGGCCTCCAGCGCCTGAAGTAAGCGCTCTGCCAGCGGCTGGTTGGGCTGCTGTTGGAAGGCATTGGCCATCGCATCTGTCACGTGCTCATTGTCCAAGATATTGCCCAACGCGAGACAATTTTTCCCTGTGCTATGGGTATAAATCGAATACATCCGGCGGCCGTGAAACACCGCGCTGCGCCCTGTGTGGTCCAATGCGCCCAGCTGGCGCCATTCAATATCGGGGGATGACGATATAACATGGGTGACTGCGTCATCGGCGGATTGGCCTTCTTGTAACGCAGCAATGCCCAGATCACCCAGCCGGCTGTCGGTGCGATGTTGCGACAACATCGCACCCCGTCCATGTGCCAGACGCACACAACGGTTTCCTACCGCAAGATCAGATGTAGCGATTGCAGCGCCGAACGCACCGGTGCGCGGGCAGTGGCCAATAATTGAAAATGTCATGCAACTATCCTTACGGCGGTTCAGCTGCGGCGCAGCGCGGCCAAAGAGGTGGCGATCAGCGTGATCAAAACAAAGATGGACGCGACAACCGCAATCACCGGGTCGACGGATTCCTGGATCCCTTCCCATATCATTTTGGGGAGTGTCTCGACGCGGCGCACGGTCAGGAACAGTACGCTGACGATTTCATCAAAACTAACGATAAAGGCGAAGATCCCGCCTGATATCATCCCGGGGCGGATTGCAGGGATGATCACGGTTCGGATGGTCATCCCAATGGATGCGCCCAGATTGCGCGCCGCCAACGGTAACCGGCGATCCATATTGGAAAGGGACGCAAAAACCGAAATCGTGACATAGGGCAGACCCAACAGCACATGGGCCAAAATTACCCCCAGATAGCTGTCGATCAGCCCCAGCGTGACCCAGAATTTATAAAACCCCAAGGATTGCACGACCGGTGGTACAAGGATCGGCACGATCATGATCCAGCGCACAATCATCGCCGCGCGATCTGACAGAAACCAAACCCCGATGCAAAATAACGTACCCAGACCTGTGGCAACCACCGCAACGACACAGCCAATCCAGATGCTTGTCCAGCTGGCGAACAGCCATTTCGTGGAATGCACGAATGTGTCGTAATGCTGCAAAGACAGGTGATCCTTGGGCAACCCGATAAAGGATGTATCGGTCAGGGACACCGGGATCACAACCAAGATCGGCAGCACCAGAAAGGCAAGGATGATCCAGCTGCCAGTGCCAAAAAAGATCCGTAACGCAGAAGGTGTCATTAGCGGCGCTCCAGGAAAGTGGTTTTCAGGTTCACAAAGCGGCTGGCGATCAGCAGCACGACAGCGGTGGCCATCAACAGCACCACTGACAGCGCCGCGCCCAGACCCCAATTCAGGAATTCTTGGATCTGATAGGTGATATATTCTGAAATCATCATCACGCGGCCACCGCCCAGCAGAGCCGGCGTCACATAGAACCCCAATGACAGCACAAAGACCAACAAACCTCCCGACATCACACCGGGCAATGTCTGCGGGAAATAGACCTCGCGGAAGGCGCGCCATTCGCTGGCACCCAATCCCCGCGCCGCTTGAATGTAACTGCCCGAAATACCACGCATATTGGTCAACATAGGCAAAACGGCAAAGGGTAACATCACATGCACCATTGCGATCAAAACACCCAGCTCATTATGCATCAGCCGCAGTGGCTGGCTGATAATGCCCGTTGCCATCAGCCCGTCATTCACCAGACCTGAACGCCCCAGCAGCACGATCCACGCGAATGATCGGATCAACACCGACACCCAGAACGGCAAAAGCACCAGCCCCAACATCAGCGGACGAACCCGTCCTGCAAGGTTTGAAATGGTATAGGCCACGACATAGCCAAGGATCAAACAGGCCACGGTGGTGATTGCAGCGATCCGAAAGGTCAGCACAAAGCTGACCTTCACCGCATTTGAGGCAAACATCCGTTCATAATTTTCAATCCCGACGGATGGCTCGGTGATGGAAATGCCCCATATGTTCAGGACCGGAAATATGTAGAAGATGATCATTACAGCAAGTGCCGGAATAATCAGCATCCAATAGCGGAGTTTTTCGGGAATATGGGGCATCTGACTATCCGGGCTTAGCCGATCAAGGCGTCAATATACAGCTCTTCGGCGCTAACTTGGTTTTTGCCATACCACTCGTCGCTGTAGATCACCTGCTTGACCACATTGGCGGGATCATTGGGGTTCCACTGCGCCAATGCGGCGGGCAACAAACTGGCTGCGGCGGGGTTGATCGGGCCGTTGCCAATCGCTTCAAACCAGTTGGCCTGTAGCTGCGGATCTTGCGCGCTGGCGATGAAACGCATGGCAGTTTCCGCCCCAGCGGGATTGCCTTTTGGCACCACCCAGATACCCGGCTGCAAGACAGCACCATCGAAGGTCATCGCAAAGCTGCCCGGCTCCATCTGATCTTTCAGCAAGAACGAGCGGCTGGAATAGATATTCCCCATTGCCACTTCGCCTTGCAAAAACAGGTTCTGGCTGTCCGATCCCGACCCCCAGACAATGATATTGTCGCGCAGCTCGCGGAATTTCGCAATTGCAGCCTTGATCCCCTCGTCATCAAGGAAGGCATAGACATCTTCCTTTGCAACGCCCATCGCCTGCGCGGCCATCTCTAACTGTCCCCGCACCGATTTACGGAAGGTGCGCATCCCGGGGAAGTCCTGCACATTCCACACATCTTCCCATGTCTTGGGTGCACCATCGGGCAGCATCGTGGGGTTCCACGCCATCGCATAAGAGAAAACGTAATTGCCCACGCCAAAGGGTAGGGCGGTGCCGTCCAGAACCTTGGTTTTATCCACGATGGAATAATCGATATCTTGAATAACGCCTGCACCATTCATCACGATGGCCGATCCTGCACCGCTGTCGCAGACATCCCAGACCACCGCGCCGCTTTCCACCATGGCGCGGATTTTTCCTGGGGAGGGACCTGCCCCATCGACGCGAACCGGGATGCCGGTTTCTTCCTCAAACGCTTTGCCAAGGATGTTCTTCAAAATCTCTTCTGCGGCACCGCCCCAGTTGCACACGACGATTTCGCTGGCTTGCGCATAGGCGCTACGGTTGCCCAGCATCGGGACAAGGCCAAGCGCGCCCATCGCGGTCAAGAAGCCACGTCGCGATAATCGTCCCGCCTTATATTTTTCTGCGGCAATGTCCATAAGATCGGCTTGGTAGCCGGTGTCATGCGTGTCCATAATTTGTCTCCTGCTGTTGGAAAGGGGCGGCTCTGACTGGCCGCTTTTTGGGGGTGGTTCGATCAAGAGGCGTCCAGCGCGACGCAGGCGCCAGCATCCCAACCAAAGCTGACCGGCATCTGCGGGGCGGGTTGCAATGCGGCATCCCATGTTGGATGTGACACAAGGATTTCGCCCAATGCGTCATGGCGCACCAACACCTGGCACCGTTCCCCTAAATAGCTGATCTGGGCGATATGGCCGTCAAAGGTTTCTTGGCCGGGCGGTCCCAACCGGATGCGTTCGGGGCGCAGCGCGAAGTTGACCTGACCGGTGGGGGAATTGGCATGATCATAGGTCGCGCAGAATTGGCGCCCCTCGACCTCGGCCAAAAGATGCTCCCCTTGTGTGCCGATCACATGCGCATTCACGACATTTGATTTGCCGAGGAAATTTGCGACGAATTGGTTTTTGGGCAAATTATACAGGTCATCGGGTGCGCCCTCTTGCTGGATCTTGCCGTCTTTCAAGATGACAATCCGGTCGGACATCGACAGGGCCTCTTCTTGGTCATGGGTGACATAGACGAAGGTCACGCCCAGCTTTTTATGAAGTGATTTCAACTCCCACTGCAGATCTGAACGCAGTTTTTTATCCAGCGCCGACAGCGGCTCATCCAGCAACAGAACATCAGGTTTAAATGAGAGCGCGCGCGCCAGCGCGATACGCTGCTGTTGCCCGCCGGACAGCTGATGCGGCATCCGATCCGCAAATTTTTCCATTTGCACCAAGGCCAGACATTCATGCACACGTTGTGCGATCCGGTCTTTGGACCATTTGCGCACCCGCAGCGGGTAGCCAACGTTCTGCGCCACGCTCATGGTTGGAAATAGCGCATAGCCTTGAAACACCATCGCAAAATCGCGCTTTTCGGGCGGCAAGCCCGAGATGTCATGCCCACGCGCATGCACTGACCCGTCATCCAGTGCGGTAAAGCCTGCGATCGCCGACAGTAGCGTGGTTTTGCCCGATCCCGACGGGCCAAGCAGGGTCAGGAACTCTCCTTCGTGAATATCCAGCGCAACAGCGTCAAGCGCACGGAATTTGCCATAAGTTTTGACAGCATGGCGAATGGAAATAATCGGATGGGTCATGGCTGTGCCTCTTGGGTCGGGGCTGCTCAATCGCCCCAACAATTGTCGACATGACAGCAGAGACCGCGCACATTATGAAATAAAATAAATACCCGCACGAATAACCCTAGGTTATGCCATAAAGCGCGCGCTGTTCTGGATCATTCAACGCTTTGCGCACGAAATCCTGAAATTGCAGCGCGATATTCGAAGTAGGGAACAGGTTGGACGTGACCGTGTGCAGAGCGACTTCGATATGTGGATCCGTTGGGCGTAAGGTGATTTCAGGTCTGGGCTTGCCCATCATCGCAAAACTGTCGATCAGCGCGGCGCCCGCACCCGCGGATACCAGTTCAAGCGCTGTGGAGGTGTGCCGCACCTCGCAGTAATAGCGCCGCTCAATCCCATTTTTGGAATAGACGCTGTCGATCATCTGCCCAAGTGGCGTGCCTGTTGCATAAGAAATGTGCCGAACGTGATTCAGGTCAAGGATCTTGACACGTTCCGAACTGCACAGCTCATGCCCATTTGGGATAGCACATAGCATTTCACCTGTTGAAATTGGTCGCACACTTAATGCTGCATGGCGCGGGGGGGTGATCGAAAAGCCCAGCTCAGCACGGCCGCTGACCAAATGGTTGATCACCTCGTCCACAGATCCCAGCTCTACTGACAATGTTATGCGCGGCCGTGTTCTGGTAAATTCTGACACCAGACGGGGCAACAAGGCATTCCCGATAGAGGGGCTTGCAATAACGTTCAGCCGTCCCACTGTGCCGCCACGAAGCTGGGTGATGATCCGTCCCACGCGCTTTTGCTGTGCGAACAGATGCTGTGCTTCCTGTGCGATATGGCGCGCCTCTGGCGTGGGAGTCAGCCGTCCTTTCTCACGTTTGAACAAGGGAAATCCAACAAGATCTTCAATATGGCGGATCATGTTTGACACCGCCGGCTGGCTGACGCCCAGGGCCTCGGCTGCGCCTGCGGTTGTGCCCAGCTCAATGACAGAACACAGGACTTCTAACTGGCGGACACGAACCATAGTCAATAACTTTCAATTATTCGTTGGGGTTTCTATTTTATTTCCAGATGATGTTTTCCTTGTCTACCCTGCATTCAAGAATTGCGAAGGAGCAGGCAATGAGCCGCAAACAAGTTTTTGCCGTGGCGCAGATGGGCCCGGTGCATCTGAACGATACCAAAGAGGCGACTGTTGCGCGATTGATGGAGATGCTGCAAGAGGCGCACGGCCGCGGCGCGCGCTGGGTTGTCTTTCCAGAGCTTGCGCTGACCACATTCTTTCCGCGCTATGTCTATGATGATCCTGCAGAATATGACCGCTTCTATGAAGAGGGCCTGCCATCGCCTGCGATGATTCCGCTGTTCGATTTGGCGCGGACGTTCGGGATTGGCTTTTATCTGGGCTACGCGGAAAAACTGGTCGAGAATGGCATTGTTCACCGGTTCAACACCTCGGTTCTGGTGTCGCCAACAGGTGAGATTTTGGGGAAATACCGTAAAATCCACCTTCCGGGCACCAAAGATCCGATTGGCGATCCAGAATTTGAGCATCTGGAAAAACGGTATTTTGAAGTCGGTGATATGGGTTTCCCGGTATTTAAAACGGATGCTGGTCCGATGGGCATGTGCATCTGTAACGACCGTCGCTGGCCTGAGACATTTCGCACGATGGCGTTGCGCGGCGCGCAGATATTTATGCTGGGCTATAACACGCCCACCCGCAATATTCACCACAATGAACCTGTGCATCTGCGCGAACATCATCATCGCCTTAGCCTAGAATCCGCGGCCTATCAAAATGGGGCATGGGTTATGGCGGCGGCAAAATGTGGGTCTGAAGATGGGTTCGCGATGATCGGCGGATCTTCTATCGTCTCACCGACAGGTGAAACCGTAACGCGGGCCGTTACCGAAGAAGATGAAGTCATTTCATATAATTGCGATTTGGACTTGGGTGCGTATATCCGTCGTTCAGTTTTCAACTTTGCCAAACACCGGCGGCCTGAATTCTATGGCCCTATCACCGGGCAAGTCGGGGTGGAAATGGATCCCTGAACACGGTGCCTGTCGCAAGCCGCAGCAGGTGAAGGACAGGCGGCGAGGTAGGGGTGTAACCCCTGGCCCCGCCGCGCCATCTGGTCTCAGCCGGTCATCCCGATAAAGCTGCGCAATTCCGGCGTTTGCGGGTTGTTGAACACTTGCTCTGGCGGGCCGGATTCGTGAATGCGACCCTGATGCATGAAGACAACGCGCGAACAGACATCGCGTGCGAATGCCATTTCATGTGTCACCATTACCAATGTCATTCCTTCGGCGGCCAGGTCGCGCACAACTTGCAACACTTCGGCCACTAATTCGGGATCCAGTGCCGAGGTGACCTCATCACATAACAGCGCCATCGGCTCCATAGCCAGGGCGCGGGCAATCGCCACGCGTTGTTGCTGCCCACCCGATAGCTGATCTGGGTAGCTGTCGAATTTATCCGACAGGCCGACCCGGTCCAACATCTTACGCGCCATCGCGACCGCATCCGCCTTGGGCCGTTTTTTAACCACCTGTTGTGCCAGCATAACATTCTGTCCAGCGGTTTTATGTGGAAACAGATTGAATTGTTGAAAAATCATACCAACCTTCAGCCGCAAGGCCCGCAGATGCAGCTCATCATTAATTAGCTGTTCACCCGCTACAGAAATTGCGCCGTCATTGATTTGCTCCAACCCATTGATACAACGCAAAAGAGTTGATTTTCCCGATCCTGACTTGCCGATCAGGGCGATCACTTCACCTTGTTTTACATGCAGGTCAATGCCTTTCAAAACCTCCGTTTTGCCGTAGCTTTTCTTCAGGGCGTCAATGGCGATGAGTGACATTCATTTTCCTTTCCAAGGCCTTGGCGCTGAGCGACAGTGGATAGCACAAGATGAAATAGATCAGGGCGACAAGCCCATAGACCGTGAAGGGCTGGAACGTGGCGTTGGCCAAAACAGTGCCGGCTTTTGTGACCTCAACAAAGCCGATAATAGAGGTCAGCGCGGTTCCTTTAACCACCTGCACCGAGAAACCAACGGTGGGTGGGATTGAGATTTTAAAGGCTTGGGGCAAGATCACATGGCGCATTTGTTCCACATAGGTCATGCCCAGTGATGCCGATGCCTCCCATTGGCCCTTTGCGATTGCGCTTACGCACCCGCGCCAAATCTCAACCAAAAAGGCTGCCGTCCAAAGGATCAGCGCGGTTCCTGCCGCAAGGCTTGGTGGCACATCGATCCCCAACAGCCCCAGCCCGAAAAACGCCAAAAACAGCTGCATTAATAAGGGTGTGCCCTGAAAAACTTCGGTGTAGATTTTCACGACAACGCGCAACCAGCTGACCTTTCCGATCCGCGCGAACAGCAGCACAATGCCCAGCAGGCCACCCCCAACAAAAGAGATCAGCGATAGAACGACGGTCCAACCGGCCGCCATGATCAGGTTCCAAAGAATATCCGCAAATCCGATCTGGCTCATCGCGTGGCCCTCCGTTTGGTTGCGAAGATCATGTCGCCCAATGCCAGCAGCGCAAAGCGCAGTGCTATGGCCAGTGCCAGATAAATCAAGGTGGAAACGAAGTAGGCCTCAAAGGCGCGGAAGCTGCGCGATTGGGTGAAATTGGCCGCATAGGTTAGATCTTCGACTGCGATCTGACTGACAACGGAAGAGCCAAGCATCACGATCACAACCTGACTGCACAGCGCGGGCCATATTTTTTGCAACGCGGGGACCAAAACGACATGACGGAAGGTCTGCAAAGGTGACAACGCCAATGACGCGCCGGCCTCTACTTGGCCTTTGGGCGTGGCCTCCAGACCGGCACGGATGATTTCGGCGCTATAGGCGCCCAGATTGATCACCATTGCCAGCATCGCAGCCTGCACTTCGGTCATGCGAAACCCCAGCGCGGGAAGCCCGTAAAAGATAAAAAACAGCTGAATCAAAAACGGCGTGTTACGAATAAGCTCAACATAGATTGCCGTAATAAATCCCAGCCATTTTGGCCCCTCAGATCTGGCCCAGGCGCATAAAATCCCAAGGGCGATCCCGACGATACCGCCCACCACGATCAACTGGATGGTCATCCAGATGCCTGCGATGAAAACCGGCCAATAGGTCGCGATCCAGTCAAAGTTGAACTGGTAACTCATGCGTGTCCTTTCCAAAGGGCGAGGATGGCGTGGAAGGGGGGGCGGCCGTCACTGGGCCACCCCCATAGGATTACAGATCGGCAGGCAGGGGCATGCCCAGCCATTTTTGGCTGATCGCGTCCAGGTCGCCATCGGCTTTTGCGGTCTCGATGATGCTGTTTAGCTTGGCCATCAGCTCGGGCTGGTTCTCGTTAAACCCGATATAGCAGGGTGAATTCTTGATCAGGAATTTCATCTCGGGCAGTTTCGGCGGATTGCGTTCGATCAACGCGGCAGCCACGACATTGCCGGTGGCGATGGCTTCGACCTGACCAGACAGGAAGGCGGAAATTGTGCCGTTATTGTCTTCATAGCGCTTTAATGTGGCATCTTGCGGCGCAACTTCGGTCAGTTCCAGATCCTCGATGGAGCCGCGGGTGACGCCGATGATCTTGCCCGACAGGTCGGACGCTTCAGTGATTTCCACATCAGCCGGCGCGAAAACACCATTATAGAAGGGTGCATAGGGCTCTGAGAAATCGATGACGGCGTCGCGCTCGGCATTTTTGCCCATCGATGAAATCACCAGATCAACCTTTTTTGTTTGCAAGTATGGGATACGGTTGGCCGAGGTGACAGGAACCAATTCCAGATCAACGCCCAGCTTATCCGCAATCAATGCCGCCATGTCGATGTCATACCCTTGCGGCGCCATATCCGCCCCGACCGAGCCAAACGGCGGGAAATCTTGCGGCACTGCGACACGGATTTTGCCCGCGGCTGAGATATCCTCAAGCGCGTTTGCCTGAATGGCGGGAGCCGTCGCCGCAAGGGTAAAAGCGGCGGCCAGCGCCGAAAGGAAGCTACGTTTTGAAAACATGTCAGATGTCCCTGTCGTGAAGGATGGTGTCGTTGGAAAGGGTGCCTTCGCGGTCCGCTCCGGTCGGCACCTGATCAAGCCGGAGGGTATGGCGCAGCGTGTCCAGCGACGATGGACCGATGTCGATCCGCAGGCCGGATTCCACATCGTCCAAATGATCGCGTGACAACGCGGCAGCGGTGGTCATGTCGCCTGCAGCAATCGCATCGAAAATCGCACAGTGATCTTCATGGGAGGCCAACGCATTGCGGTTGGACTGATAGCGCAAGCTGATCAAAATGGTGCGCGCCGTCAGATTACGCATCACCTCAATCAACGGGCGATTACCCGATTGTTCGACAATGCGGACATGAAAATCGCCCATCAGGCAGGTCAGCATGGCGCGATCTTCTTGCGCGATAGCGCGGCGTTCTTCGGCCATGTGGGCGGCTAATGCGTTGACTTCCGTAGAGCCAAACGGCGCAGCGGTCGCCAAAAATCCATATTCGACCGAACGGCGGGCGGCAAAGACTTCGGCAGCTTCGGCTGCGTCGGGGATATTTACAAACCAGCCGCGACGGGGCTGTACAGAGACAACATGACGGCTTTGCAGACGTGTCAGCGCTTCTCGTACTTTGGTGCGCGATACGGCGAATGCTTTGGCAAGCTCATTTTCCGACAAGCGGCTGCCCGGCGTCAGGCGGCCTTCGGTGATTGCCGCCAGCAATGTCTTCTCGATAGGATCTTGCATCGTCAGCTTTCTGGGCGACATAACTTGTATGCAAGGCATGTCGCCCAGCGTGGGGCATCACAAGCTTGCATGCTGCGATCAGTGCCTGCAGCGCGCTAAATTCGTTCGTCGCGCAAAATTTAGTCTTATTTTATCAAAGATGATGCATTCCTGCGCTGCGATAAGATCTTGGCGGCAACATACGCTAAGGTATCGCCTGTTTCAGGCCGGCCATGGGCAAAGGCCACAGGTCAATCAACGCGGCAGGCGCGTCATCAGCTCGGGCACCGGGGTCAAGTGACGCTCCAACAGGGCCACAGCCGCATCGGCATCACGATTTTCAAGAGCGGTCAGAAGGGCGCGATGTTCTTGATCAATGGTAACGCGGCGTGCAACATCCAGGGCAATAGCCGTGCGCGCGACCCGCGTTACACTATCATGCAGCCCCTCAAACACCCGCGTCATTGAATGATTTCCGGCACATTCCACCAAAGCATGGTGAAATTCACGGTTCAGGTCGACATGTTCGCCACGCTCGGCTTCATTGGTTTCGTCTAACCGTTCCATCCGGTCAATCATATCGTGCATTTTCCGCGGCACCTGCAGGCCCTCGGTGCAAACCCGGCGTGCGGCATGGCCTTCGATGACACGGCGCAATTCATATAGTTCCAGCAATTCTGTGGCTGTCACATGTCGGACCATCGTGCCACGGCGCGGCATTTGATCGACAAAGCCTTCGGCAGCCAAACGTGTCAAAGCCTCACGCACGGGGGTGCGCGATACCGCTGCCAGGGCGCACATTTGTTCTTCTTCGATAAAGCTGCCCGCGGGAAATTCACCAGTTAAGATCCCCCCGCGAATGCGGTCATAAGCCCGAAGCCGGGCAGATTTCTTTTCTGGTTGCGTTTTGCTGGCCATTATTATGTCCCTCTCCAAGCGTCTTTCACCAAACGCACCTCCACGCCGCTGGGCGCCGTTTATGTTGCTGCAGTCCGCATGTGTGCAAGTTGTTTTGCTTAGAAATGATCTTTTCATCAGAAACTTCGCTTAAAATTCGTGCCTTCCACAAAAAAACGAGCGTTCGGGCAGTTTCTTCTTTGGGATCAGCCCTTCATGTATTTTTCATGTATACACAAAGGGGCACTCGCGCCGCAAGAAATTGAAAGGCAAATATAATGGGCAAGTGGCGTGTCGGCGTGGACAGTGGCGGAACCTTCACGGATGTCTGCATGTTTGATGAGACGGCACGTCAGGTGAAGGTTTGGAAAGTGTCTTCGACACCCGATGACCCGTCGCGTGGCATTGCGCAGGGTGTGGAAGAGGGGCTGAAGGCATATACGGCTGTATCAGCTGACGCTCCCTTGACCGATGTCGCGTATCTTGGTCATGGCACGACAGTTGCGACCAATGCGCTGATTGAACATCGTGGCGCAAAGCTGGGTTTGATCACGACGCAGGGCTTTCGCGACCTGTTGGAAATCGGACGCCAAAAACGGCCTAGCTTGTATGACATGTTCGCGCAAAAGCCCCGGACGCTTGTACCACGACACCTACGTTTTGAAGTCGCCGAACGGCTGCTGCACGATGGCACGGTAGACATCGCGCTGGATGAGGCGGCGGTGCGTGCGGCGGCCAAATCCATGGCCAAACTGCAGGTAGAGGCGGTGGCGATTTGCTTTCTTTATGCCTTCGTTAACCCAGCGCATGAGGCCCGCGCCGCCGAAATCGTCGCACACGAGCTGCCCGATGTATTCATCTGCACCAGCCATGAAATTGCACCCGAATTCCGCGAGTTTGAGCGCCTGTCTACGGCCACGGTAAACAGCTATCTTGGGCCGATCATGCACCGCTATATAAAACGGCTGTCGCAGCGGTTCAATGATCTGGGCTTGGTTTCGGCACCGCATCTGACGCAGTCCAATGGTGGGGTGGTCAGTTTCGACGCCGCTGCGCGCACGCCCGTACGTTCGGTCCTGTCAGGGCCGTCCACCGGGGTTGTCGCCGCCGAGGTGATCGGCCTGCAAGCGGGCTATCGGGATATTATCACTTTCGATATGGGCGGGACATCATCTGATGTGGCTTTGATGCGCGGGGGGCATACGACCCAGGCTAACGAGGCGGTTGTCCACGGCTACCCGATCAAAGCGCCGATGCTGGATATTCACACGGTTGGGGCCGGTGGTGGCTCTATCGCGCATATCGATACCGGGGGTTTTTTGAAGGTTGGTCCACGCTCTGCCGGTGCGGATCCGGGGCCAGTGTGCTATGGGCGGGGCAATCACGAACCCACGGTCACAGATGCCAATATCGTCCTTCAGGTGCTGAACCCGACCCATATTCTTGGGGGACGTTTGCAGATCCACCGCGACCTTGCGGTCCGCGCAATGCAGGTCATGGCTGATCGTTTGGGGCTGGGCGTGATGGAAACCGCGCAGGGGATTATCTCGGTGGTGACCGCGAATATGGCACGGGCAATACGTGTGATTTCGGTGCAGCGTGGGCATGATCCACGAAATTATGCGCTGATGGCATTTGGCGGGGCAGGGCCGCTGCATGCCGTACGGCTAGCGCAAGAACTGGATATCGGCAAAGTGTTTATCCCGCGCAACCCTGGCACGCTATGCGCGATGGGGCTGCTGTTAACAGATTTGCGGGCGAATTTTTCGGTCACGCGGTTGACGCCGATCACCGCCGATCACGTCGATGATCTTAGCCACAGCTTGCAAGCGGTCGCGACACAGGCCAATGCGTGGTTTGATGGTGAAGGGATCGCACAGGACGCACAGCGTGTGATTTTGTCGATCGACATTCGCTATGAAGGCCAAAACTATGAGCTCAGCATACCGGTCCATACGGTGGCGCTGACAGCGGCGGTTGTCGCGGACACAATCACCCGGTTCGAGGCAGAGCATAGCCGGATGTATGGTTTTATTGCCGAAGGCGAGAAGATCAATGCCGTAACCTTCCGGGCCGAGGCCATCGGTCTTGTTGATAAAGCCGACCTGCCGGAAAGGCCAATGGCCGGACCAGACCCGCAGCCAGCAAAAATCGGCCAGCGCGATGTATGGTTCCCAGAGACCGAAAATTTTACTCCAAGCCTGATCTACAGCCGCGACATGATGACACCCGGCATGATCCTTCCCGGCCCAGCGGTGATTGAGCAGATGGATACCACCACGCTTGTGCCGCCCGGTTGGACAGCCACCGTCGACCGTTTTGAAAACCTGATCATGGAGATCGCATGACACAGCATGATCGCAGCCCCCTTGCCCCGCGCCCTGTTTCGCTAGATCCCATCACGATTGAGGTCATCGGCTCTGCTTTGGCTTCTATTGTGGATGAAACCGGCGAGGCTTTGGTTCGGGCGTCCTATTCCACCAATATCAAAGAGCGCAGAGATTGCTCCACCGCGCTGTTTGACCGCGAGGGTCGGACATTGTGTCAGGCGGAACATATTCCAATTCATCTGGGATCGTTTATTGAATTTGTGCCAAAGATTTTGGCCGAACATGTGTTGGAAGATATCCGTGCAGGTGATGTCTTTATCGGCAATGATGCCTATGCAGGTGGGGGCACCCATCTGCCTGATATCGTCTTGGCAGAGCCGATCTTTATCGATGCGTCATTGGTCGCTTGGACCGTCAACCTGGCCCATCATTCGGATTTTGCAGACCGCGCGCATGCCCATATCTATCAAGAGGGGCTGCGCATCCCGCCGATCCGACTGTATCGCGAAAGCGTTGTGAACAAGGATGTGCTGGATCTGATTTTGCTCAACTGTCAGGTCCCACGCGAGCGGCTGTCTGACTTGCGGGCGCAAATGGCGGCCAATCGGGTGGGCGTGCGCCGCTTTACCGATCTATGTGCGCGTCACGGCACGCAAACGGTTCTGGCTGCGGGCGATGCCTTGTTGGATTACGCAGAGCGCAAAATGCGCGCCGGGCTGGCCGCACTGCCTGATGGCACCTATCGATTTGAAGATATTTTTGACAATCTGGACTGGCCCGAGGCGCTGCCTCTAGCCGTGGATATCACCATCTCGGGTGATGAGATCACCTTGCAATTCGATGCGCCACCGCAGGTTCGGGCCGGGATCAACATGACCTATACCGCGCTTTTGGCCACGACCTATTATATCGTGAAATCGGTTGTTGATCCGACCATCTTGCCCAATGCGGGGTTGGCGCGTCCGATTACGGTCAAGGCGCCCAAAGGTTCCGTGGTGAATTGTGCGCATCCAGCGGCGGTGAATGGGCGGGTGCAAACCTGCCAGCGGGTGTCGGATCTGATTTTGGGCGCGATGGCACAAGCGGTGCCAGAACGGGTCTCGGCCTGCACAAACTCGGCCTGCACCGTGGCGGTTTTCGCGGGCACTCGTGAAGCCGGGCCGCAAAAAGATACGCTGTGGGTCTATTTGGAAACGATCGGAGGGGGGGGCGGTGCGCGACCCAATGCCGATGGTTTGGACGGGATCCATGTTCATGCCACGAATACATCGAACCTGCCGATTGAGGCCCTGGAGGTGGAATACCCACTGATCTTGATGAAATATGAGCTGGTCGATGGCTCTGCCGGGGCGGGGACTTACCGTGGCGGCATGGGGTTGCGGCGGGTCTATCGTGCCACAGAAGATTGCCGCATTCGGATTGATATCACTCGGTTGCAGCAGGGCAGCTGGGGTCTGATGGGCGGTGGTCGTGGCGGCACAAGCCGGATTGTGCCTGGACCCGGGGTCGCTCCGTTTGACATGGGCGACGGCGTTCTAAAGGCCGGCCAATGGTTTGAGATCATCTCGCCGGGCGGCGGCGGATATGGCGATCCTGCCAACCGTGCGCCCCAAACGATTGCTGATGATGCGCGCGACCAGATCACCTGCGCTGCGATGTAATCCCAATACAACGCCGCGGTCACAAGTGCGGCGAATGGAACAAATATACCTACTCAGCTGACCAAAACCATATTCCCGACAGGAGACGTTCATGACCCATTTTCTGACCCGCCGTGGCTTTATCGCAACCTCAGTTGCCGCGGCATCCGCAACTGCCCTGCACCCCCAATTGGGATTGGCACAGGGTACGAAGGTTCTGCGCTATGGTTTATCGGCCTTTCCGCCCAGCTTTGAAATGTGGGCGTCAACGGGGGCAGCGGCAGGTGCGATCAAATTGATGATCCATCGTGGCTTGGTCAGCTATGACCCGGAAGGCAAGCTGCGCGGTGAATTGGCCGAAAGCTGGGAGGTCGATGATGACGGGAAATGGACTTTTAAACTGCGCGACGCGACATGGCATGATGGCACGCCTGTGACGGCCGCCGATGTCAAATGGACTATCGAGCAGACTGGTGCTGATAACTCAACCGCATATCGTAAGGCCCAGATGGCCGCGATTACCCATATCGACACACCTGATGAGAAAACGGTGATTTTGACCACAGCGGAACCTGCGGCGACATTGCCGGGATGGTTTGGCCATTACGCGATGCCGATCTTGAAGGAAGGCTCGGAAACCACATCGACCAATGGTGCCGGCCCGTTCAAATTTGTCAGCCAAGAACGCGGAGTGAAAATTATTATGGAGGCCAACCCCGATTATTACAAAGAGGGTGAGCCCGCGTTGGACCGGATTGAGGCCATTGTCTATTCTGATGAAAATCTGCGCGTTGCGGCATTAGAGGCAGGAGATGTCGATCTGATCGAATATGTGCCCTGGCCCGCGATGGACCGATTGGAAGCAGACGCGGGTATTAAACTGGATCTGGTGCCCGGCCCGTTCATGTACATGGTTTTCAACGGGACCAAAGCGCCGTTTAACAATCCACTGGTGCGCCGGGCCATCGGGCATGCCATCAAGAAAGACGATGTCGTCGCCGCCGCGTTTTACGGGCATGGTGCGCCGCTTGATCACATGCCTTTTGACCCGTCCAGCCCGTTTTATAACGAAGATCTGGTAGATGGCTGGGCCTACGACCCAGAAAAAGCCAAGGCGCTTCTGGCTGAGGCGGGATACCCTGATGGGTTTTCATGCACCATGCTATCGACCGCGCAATATGGCATGCACCAATCCACAGCCGAGGTCGCCCAGGCCTATTTGTCGATGATCGGGGTGAACGTGACATTGGATCTGCCTGATTGGTCCACCCGCGTGCAGAAGGGCAACGCGGGCGAATATGATATTGCCGTCATGGGCACCACTGCGGATAGCAATGATCCTGATGGATATACCAATGTCATTGATGGGGCGTTGGCACCCGCCTATGTCCGCTCGTTCGGGATCGAAACGCCCAAAATCACCGAGGCATTGCACAAGGGGCGCCAGAGCTTTGATCAGGCGGAGCGCAAAGCGATCTACCACGAGATGGAAAAGGTCTGCATCGAGGAATCTCCGGTTGTGTTTCTATGTTCGCGCGCCCAGGGCTTTGCGATGAAAACCTCTGTCACAGGCTATTCCAATCTGCCGGGGCAGTTGACGTTTTATTCCGGCATCACGTTGGAAGAGACGGATATCGGTTGATCCATGCTCAGATATATCGCCAAACGTATCGGAATTGCGGTGGTCTTGGTCTGGCTTGTGTCAACGTTGGTGTTCTTGGTGCTGCATTTGGTGCCCGGCGATCCCGCGACGATGCTGTTATCATCGGGCGACAGTGCGCCTGACCCATCTGCGGTGGCCGAGCTGCGCCGGCAGATGGGGCTGGATCAGCCGATCATGACACAATACGGCGCCTATCTTCTGGGGGTGGTGCAGGGTGATTTTGGCGCATCGCTGCGCGATGGCACCCCCATCGCACCCGAGCTTTTGCTGCGTTTGCCGCGTACGCTGGAGCTGATCTTGGCCGCCACATTTATCGCCAGCTTGCTGGGCATTCCCCTGGGCACGCTTGCCGCGATGCGCGACGGGGGGCTGGCTGATCGCGTGGTCTCGATCGGGGCATCATTGTCCCTGTCGACACCGGTGTTTGTGGTGGGGACGGCAGCGATTTTGATTTTTGCACAAAAGTTGGGCTGGATTTCGGCGGGTGGCTATGTGCCGCTTGCCGAAGACCCGCTGCGCCATGTTGCCTTGCTGCTGTTGCCTGCGGGTACGATTGCCTTGTCTCTTTGGGCGGTGATTGTGCGAATGACACGCGCTTCGGTTTTGGAGGTTCTGGAACGTGACTATGTTCGCACCGCCCGGGCCAAGGGCGTGCCACGCATGCAGATCCTGTCGCGTCATGTCGTGCGCAATGCGATGGTCCCTGTGGTGACGGTTATCGGGCTGCAAATGGGCAATCTGCTGGGGTCCACAGTTCTGATCGAATATGTTTTCAACTGGCCCGGACTTTCAGGGTATCTTGTGCGGGCCGTAGAGGCACGCGACTACCCCGAAGTTGTGGGGATTGTCCTGCTAATCTCGATCATTTTCGTTCTTCTCAATCTTTTGGTGGACATCGCTTATGCGGTGCTCGACCCGCGGGTGAAATTGACCAGATGAGACATTCTAAAACACAGCTGTATTTTTGGCTTGGGCTTGCCGCCCTACTGGTCCTCATTGTTCTGGCCGCGCCCTTGTTGCCCTTGGGCGATGTGCGGGCGATGGATATTCCGCACCGGTTCGCGGGGCCGTCTGCCGCGCATTGGCTGGGGTTGGATCACTATGGCCGGGATGTGCTATCCCGGATTATTTGGGGCGCGCGTGCGTCGCTTGCTGTTGCCTTTGGGTCGGCGTTTGCGGCTGCCATCATCGGCACCATCTTGGGGCTGATCGGTGGTTACTTCCGCGGTATTGCAGAGATTTTCACCGTTCGCGCCACCGAAATCATCCTGTTCCTTCCGCCGCTGCTATTGGCGTTGCTGGTGATCACAATCCTGGGCGCAGGGGTTGGTACACTGATCTTGGCAATCACTATTCTATATGTGCCCAATTATACCCGCGTGGTTTATGCGGCCACCTTGCAAACCGCGTCGTTGGATTTTGTCACGGCGCAGCGCGCGATGGGCACCCATCCAGCGACCATTCTGGCACGGACTATATTGCCCAATATCGTGCCACCGCTTCTGGTTCAGTTCTCGTTGACGGTTGCCGCAGCGATCTTGCTGGAATCCGGCCTGTCCTTTCTGGGGCTGGGGGTTGTACCGCCTGCACCCAGCTGGGGCTTGATGATCCGTGCGGCGCGCGGCGCGTTGGATGCGGCGCCATTGCTGCTGTTGTGGCCGTCGCTTGCGCTGGCGGGTACGGTTTTGCTGCTCAATATCATCTGTGACAAGCTGCAAGATGTGTTGAACCCACGCAGCGCTGCGGTGGGTGGGGCGGCATGGTTGCGCGGCCTGCGCAATCGCGGCCCCGAAATTGACATCCCAACAGAAGCCCCAACGACAGACCCGCAAGCGGGGCCAGCCCTGCTTCAGGTAGAGGGGCTGTCCGTGGCGCTTGCCCATCCGACACATCCGCGCGTGTTGACGCGCAATATTTCGCTTCAAGTGGCCCCGGGGGAGACATTGGCGCTGGTTGGCGAATCCGGTTCAGGCAAAACTCTGACGGGATTGGCTATGACGGGCCTTTTGCCCAATGCGCTTTATACTGCCGGGGGCAGTGCCAAATTGCGCACCCGCGCCGGTGCGGTTGTTGATCTGACCGCTTTGGACGAAGATGCGCTGCGCTCCTTGCGCGGGCATGAGATTTCGATGGTGTTTCAAGATGCCTCTGCCGCGCTAAGCCCTGTGCATCGGGTGGGCGATCAATTGGCAGAAATTATCACATCGCATCGATCAGACCTGTCAGCGGCGCAGATAACCGCGCAGGTCACCGATTTGCTGCGCAAGGTTGGGATTCCAGATCCGGCGCGGCGGGCGCGTGCCTATCCGTTTGAATTGTCGGGCGGGCAACGTCAGCGTGCGATGATCGCCATGGCCGTCGCCAATAAGCCCCGCTTGCTGATCGCAGACGAACCGACGACAGCATTGGACCCGACAATTCAGGCACAAATCCTTACGCTATTGGCCGATCTGAAGGCAGAAAACCCCGAAATGGGCGTGATATTTGTCACGCACAATCTGGCAGTGGTGCATGAAATCGCGGACCGGGTTTGTGTCATGTATGCGGGCGAAGTGGTGGAACAGGGCACGGTGGAACAGGTTTTTGCCCATCCCGCACACCCATATACGAAGGCGCTTCTGGCATCCGTCCCCGAAAGCGACGCCGCGCGGCTGGAGTCCATCCCGGGCACGGTTCCCCAGCCGGCAAATATGCCCGAAGGCTGTCGCTTCGCACCGCGCTGCACCTATGCGCAACCCGGATGTAACGCCACGCAGCTGCTGCAACCTGTCGCGGTTGGTCGCACCAGCCGCTGCCTCCGCTGGAAGGAAATCCTATGTCCGAGCCCTTGATCGAAGTTCAGGATCTGGCGCGCAATTACCCAATTCGCCAAGGTTTGATGGGCAAAACCCGAAACGTGTGGGCGCTTGACGGCGTGAACTTGAAAATTGCCCGAGGCGAGACCCTGGGTGTTGTGGGCGAATCCGGTTGTGGCAAATCCACCTTGGGTCGGATCATGATGGGGTTGGACCGTGCATCACGCGGGCGGGTGCTGTTTGAAGGCCACAACCTGAATGAAATCAACGGTGCTGATCAGCGCCGTTTAACCAAACGCATGCAGCTGATCTTCCAAGATCCGTTCGGCAGCTTGGACCCGCGCCGCTCGGTCGGGGCGCAGATCGCTGATGGATTGCACAATCACGCCATTGTCGCAAAGTCCCAGATCGCACCGGAGGTGGACCGGCTGCTTGATCTGGTTGGTCTGGACCGATCTGCCAGCACCCGCCGCCCCCATGAATTCTCCGGCGGGCAGCGGCAGCGTATCGCCGTAGCGCGTGCCTTGGCACCCCGACCTGAATTTATTGTGGCGGATGAACCGGTCTCTGCGCTTGATGTCTCTATTCAGGCGCAGATAGTCAACCTTCTGGCGGATTTGCGCCATGAGCTGGATCTGGCAATGTTATTCATTAGCCATGACCTGCATGTGGTGCGCCATTTGTGTTCTCGGCTGATTGTGATGTATCTGGGCCGCGTCGTCGAGGACGGCCCCGCCGACGAGATTTTCCGCGCACCCCAACATCCTTATACGCAAGCGCTGCTGGGTGCGACGCCCTCGCTGAAACGCCCCCGTGGCGCCGGCGTCAAAGCCCTTTCAGGGGATCTTCCCAGCCCGCTGAACCCACCATCGGGCTGTGCATTCCGAACCCGATGTCCGATTGCCACACAAATTTGCGCGCAGAAAATCCCGGTTCTTACACGCACAGACCCGTCCCGCCGCACGGCCTGTTTAAAAGCTGGCACTGCCGCGTGACGCTTCTTGCGCTACGCCATGACCGCCCCATTCAAGACCGATTTGGAGAAGACAATGACCGATAAGCTCAAAATGGCCGAACTTACCTCAGAAGAGGCGCGGCAATATTTGACAAACGATGCCGTGATATTGCTGCCAATGGGGTCGCTGGAAGATCAGGGCACCCATGCACCAATGGGCGATTATCTGGCCGCTGAGCGTGTGGCCTTGGATATGGCGCAGGCGGCGCGGGACATGGGGGTGGCCACCTTTGTGGCGCCCGTGATCCCGTTCGGCGGAAAGGACTATTTTGAAAGCTCGCTTGGCGGGATGTCGATCCGAACCACGACATTGGTCGCGCTATTGGACGATATGATCGGGCAATTGCATCGCCATGGGCTGACCAAGATTATGTTCGTCAATGGCCATGGTGGCAATGTCCCCGCAATTACAGAAGTCGCCCTGCGCTGGCGTCAAAAAGCGGATATGATTATCCCCTCCATCTATCTGTGGCAGGTGGGCTATGAACTGCTTAAAGAGATACTTGGACCTGAGCAGGCAGCACAATCATCGGGCCATGGTGGCGATCCTTTGACCTCGGTCGGGTTGCATTATTATCCGGAAATTCTGCGGCCTGATCTGATGCAGCCCGCACCGAAAGGGCGCATGTTCAAAGGGCTGGATGTCGCAGGGTTTGCCGCAGTGAAATATGATGGCGCACGCATCCAGATTCCGATTGAGGCGATCGAGACAGCGCCACATGGTGTTTGGGGTGGCGATCCCAAACTGTCTTGCGCCGAAACCGGCAAGGCACTGACACAGCGTCTTGTGGCGATCGGTGCCGGGCTGATCCGCGACCATGTCGCCAAAGGTTTCGCGGAATAATACGAAACGACAGGGGCGGTGCGCTGCCCCTGCACACTGCGCTGATCACATCACTTACAGCACAAACCGCCATGGTGTATTTTCACCACAGATTGATCCGCCGGGATGATGACGCCGCACCTGTCAGCCCATGACCCAAAGCAGCCTGATTTACAGATCAAACCCGCGCGTCAAAGCCAATAAAAGGCCCCGCATTGGTGCTCTGATTGCGACAGAATATTTCCGTCGCAATTCTCACAAACGGTTGACTAAAGGTTAATGATTGTTTGTATGTGGGACAGATATTGAGCGGTGTTTTTTCCGCCGGCCAGATTTTGAAATGATTTTTTATCCAAAGGTTTTGGTGCGTTGACTGTAAATTCCAAGAAGCATGGTGTTAAGAAAACGTTTCAACTGACTTTGATGGGAAGCACGGCGCTTGTTGCTGTGGTCTCCAGTTCGCGGCTCGGCCACGCTGATGACTATTTCTGGAACGGACTTCTTCCAAGCACCTGGGCGGATGCCTCTGCGTGGAATTTGGGCCTGGATGGAACGCCCGGTGGCGGCGACACCGCAATCTTTGGCAATCATATCCTAAGTGATATTGATCTGAATGGTGCGCAATCTGCCGCGATCGTTCGTGTTACGGGTGAAGGGCTGACAGGGTCAGGGTATCAGTTCAGCAACGGTACATTGGCCTTGGCGGGGACGGATGCAGATGCGATCCCTAATACGGCGGATGACGCAGGATACATTATTGTCGAGGCGGGTGTTGGCACGGCCCAGGATACGACATTTGATATTGATCTGGAACTTGACGCCGATCTGGTCTTGGACATCCAAAGCGACACGGTTTTATCTGGTGGTTTTGCCGATACCGGCCCGGATGCCGCGACGGATGCATTTTCTGTGACAAAAACCGGTGCGGCGACGCTGACATTGACCCAAGCGGCGGCTTTTGATCAGTTGCTGACGGTCAATGATGGGACGTTCGCGCTGGGAACGGGTGGCGCACTCGCCAACTTGTCAACACTGGTGATCGAGACGACAGGAACGCAAGCGGCCTTTTCCACCAATGGGGCGCTGAACAGTGGCGCGGCGGTTGAGCTGCGCGACGGCACATTCACGGTAGCCGCAGATCAAACCGTCGCGTCATTGGATCTGTTGGGCGGCACGGTTGATCTCACGCAGGCCATTTTGACGGTGACAGATCCTGTGGTCGCCACCGCAGGGGCTACGACGATCACCGGCGCGGCGGGCATCACGACCGGGCAATTCGCAGGGACTGTGACGGTAGATGGCGATACCACATCGCTGACATTTGCCGATAGCGCGATATATGGCAGCACCACCTTGGATGTGACTGGCGGCGCGACTGTGACATTTGACGATAGCGCAGTGGCCAATGGCTTGCTGAGTGCGACGGTGACGGGCGTAGACAGCGATACGGTGTCCAGCCTGACGACCTCGGCCGCGGGGGGCAGTTTATCGGCGGCGACTGTACTGACATTGCAAGCCTTTGGTCAGGCCACGATCCTTGGGACTGAAACCATTGATGATGTGACGCTGGACGCCGATGCAGGGCTTGCGGTGGATGGATCCTTGACCCTGGATGACAGTTTCACAATGGCAGGCACCATTACAGGCACCGGTGATCTGGTGTTGTCAGATGGCGGCTCCGCCAGCAGTCTTGATGTGTCGGGCTTTACCGGCGGTGTCACGGTTGCGGGTGGCACATTGACGCTGGATGGATCGACCCAGCTTGGTGCGACGGCACTGTCCGTCGCCTCTGGCGCGGCCATGTCGACTGCGTCGACCGGGGGGGGCACGTTATCATCTGCCGCGCGGATCACATCACAAGGGGATCTGACATTCGGTGCTGAAACGATTTCAGAGCTGACGACAACCGGCGGCGCGATGGTTGTGAACGGCGATCTGGTGATTGATGGCAGTGGCGTTCTTGATACCACAGACAGTCAACTTGGCGCGGCAATATCGGGCACCGGTGGGCTGTCCATCGCAAATACCACAGCGACGCTGGAAACCGCCAATGGGTATTCGGGCGGCACACTGGTGACTGATGCCACGTTGGAGATCACGGCCTCTGGCGCGCTAGGCGCTGGTGGTCTTGCAATGATGGGCGGCAGCGCGAATTTGGGTGCGGCCGGGGCGATGGCCTCCGGGTCGCAGTTGACATTGGACGGGGGCGCAACCGTTCTGTTTTCAGTCGCAGATACGCTTGACACGAATATCATCGTTGAAAACGGCACGATTGCTGCGGCGAATGGTGTTGTCGCCACGGTCACAGGCACACTGACGGCGCAGGGCGACAGCAATGAGGCACTGACCTTTGGCGCGTTGGGCCAAGAGGGCACGATTGTGCTGGGGCCGATGTCTTCGGTATCATCCGTCATGCCCGTGGGCATCGCGGCGGGGACGGTGCAAGTGGCCGATAGCCTGGTCGGCACGACCCTATTTGCGGGCGATATATTGACGATGTCGTCGGGTGCCGCGCTGGATCTGAATGGCACGGATACCACCGTCGCGGGGCTGGTCGGGCAGGGCGTCATCACCACGAATGGCGCGACTGCCAGCCTTATCTTGACCGGCAGCGCAAGCACATTCGGCGGTGATCTGTCTGATGGGGCCGGGTCATTGGCGCTGGTGATCGATCACGCGGCACAGACGACCATATTGGCTCAAGATTACAGCTATAGCGGTGAAACGCGGCTGGCCGCCGGGCAATTGAATATCACAGGTACCATCAGCTCTGACGTGATCACGGTGCAGGCGGGTAGTTTGTCAATCGATGCGGCAGCGTTACAGGCCACGGCCGATGTTGCGCTGACCGGGCTGGGCGGTGCGTTTACGGTGAATGGTGCGCAGGTGCTGAACAGCGTGACCGCACAGGCCAGCGACACGGTGACGCTTAGCGACACACTGACCGTGACCACGGATGCCGATACCACCATTGCCGGGACATTGGCCGGGGCGGGGACATTGGTCAAACAGGGTATCGGTCAGCTGAGCCTAAGCGCGGATGGAAGCGGCTTTATCGGCGATATCGCGGTGGAAAATGGCACGCTCTCTGTGTCCAACACGCTGGCGGCCGCCACGTTGGACATTGACGCTGCAACCGTGGTTCTTGCTGCCGACACGGTGCTTAATGCACGTGTTGCGCTGAACACCGACAGCTCTGTCTTGCAGCTGTCCGGGGATAACAGCCTTACTGGGTTGGTCAGCGCTGCAAGCGGTGCGCAGGTGATGACAGGCGCCGCGCAATTGACGCTGAATGTGGCAGATAACAGCGCGGCTGCTGCGCCAGACCAAACATTTGCTGGCGTCATCGCGGGCACCGGCCCCTTGGTCAAACGCGGCGCTGGTGTGGTGATCTTATCAGGCGCGAACAGCTTTACCGGGGCAGTTACGGTTTCAGACGGCAGCTTGGATGTGACCGGATCTCTGGCCAGCACCGCGATCAACGTGGGTGCCGCAACATTGATCGTGGACGGGTCATCGCTGGCATCAACCGCCGATGTTCGGCTCAACGGTATTGGTGCCGCATTGACGGTGAATGGCGCCGAGACCATCGGCAGCCTGACGGCATCCAGCGACAGCCTTGTGACATTGAATGACACCCTGACGCTGGCCAGTGATGCGAATACCGAATTGTCCGGCGACCTGACCGGGATCGGCGGCTTGGTCAAACAAGGGCTTGGTTCCGTCACCATTTCAGGGGATGCGCTGTATAGCGGCGTCACCACCGTGACGGACGGTACATTGCGGCTGACAGGCGCGCTTGGCTCTGCGTTGGCGCAGGTGGAGGCCGGGGCCGAGTTGGATCTGGCCGGTGCGGATCTGTCCGCAACCGTGGTCACACTGGCCAATTCTGGCAGCGCGGTTGGCACATTAAGCCTGTCGACATCGTCACAGGTGGCGGGACTATCGGGTGCCGGTGCGGTGGATTTGGCGGGATATACGCTGACCCTAGGCGATGCCGGGGATTACAGCTTTAGCGGCCAGATCACCGGCACCAATACCAGCATATTGCGCAAAGTTGGCTCTGGCACGCTGAGCGTGACCGATCAGATTGCAAGCTATGGCGGCACGCTGCGGGTGGAAGAGGGCACCTTGCTGGCCAATGGGGCCAGCGCATTGGGGAATAGCAAGGTTGATCTGGCAGGCGGTCAGGTTAGTGTCACGCAGGATACAACTTTTGACGGCACACTTGAAAGCGGTATTGCGACCAGCTCTATACTTGCGGCGGATGTGAATACGACGCTGACCTTAGACGGCGCGTTGATCCATAATGGCAGCTTGCAGCTGGGGTCGGCCACCCAGGCTGGCACGATTGTTGCGAATTTCAGCATGGCGGCCACCTCTGCTGTGGCCAGTACGATCATCGCAGGCGGCACGGTGCAATTGGGATCTGCCGTGGCTGCGAACGGCTTGCTTCATAACGCGGGCTCGGTCGTGCTGGCCGATGCTGCGACATTGGATATCAACGGTCAGGCGGTCACTTTGACCGATTTGACCGGCGCGGGAACGCTGACCAATTCGCAGGCCCTTGGTACGTTGACCTTGGCAGGCACTACCCTCTTTGCAGGGGATATCTTGCGTGACACAACGCAATTGATCATCGACACCAACGACAGCGTGACCCTGACCGGACGCGCCGATTTCAGCAACTCGGAAACGCAGGTTACCGATGGGGCGCTGGTGTTGGACAGCGCAAATTTGCGCTTTGGGTCCATTGTGGTTGGCACCGATGGTGTTGTGACCCTAGATGCAGTGGATAGCACATCCGCAGTATCGGTGACGAATGCCGGGACAGGATCTTCCAACGCGGGAACGGTCGCACAGCTTCGCAATACCGCTGGCAGTTTCACAAATACTGGCACAATCGGCACGTTAAATGCCACAGGCGGCCTTATTTCAAATGAGGGAACGGTCACAGGCACCCTGATATCGGATACGACGAATATCAGTAATTCTGGCACAGTCGCTGGCATTGTGACCCTGACCGGAAGCGGCAATTTCACCAATTTCGGCACGGTAAATGGCGCCGCATCGGCCTCTGGCAGCACGGTTATCACCAATGGCAGCCCCGCTGCAGATACCGCCCGTTTTGCGCAAGATCTGCAAATTTCGGACACGGTCAGCCTGACCAATTATGCGGTGATTGATGGGCAGGTTTTGGCGTCGGGTGACAGCTCTGTCACCGGGCCTGGTGTGTTTGGATCTGATGTTACCCTATCGCAGCAGGCCAGTCTGACGCTGTCTGACGGGGCACAGGTGCAGGGGGCAGTTGCCATCACTGGCACAGGCACCCTGGCCGTGGCGCAAGGCAGTTCAGTGCAAGCCTTGACGACAATTGGCGCAGGCATCACCGCGCAGATTTCGGGCGATATTGCCGGATTGAACAGCTCTGGAACAGTGGGTTTGACCACATCGGCCAGCGCGGGTGACACTGCCATTTTGGCTGGCACATTAACCCATGCGGGCCAAATTGATGGCACATTGGTGGCCTCTGGCACCGCGTCGGTGGTGTCAACGGGAACTGTGTCAGGTGCCGTAACATTGTCCGATGCCAGCACGCTGTCTGTCGATGATGGGCAGCTGCTTGGCGATGTGGCGATGTCGGGCACGTCCTTGGTGCAGATCGCCGGCGCCGCACAGGTGGTGGGTGCGATCACCGTGGCCGACACTGCTGCATTGACTGTGGCAAGCGGTGCGCAGCTTGGCGGGGCACTGGCCGTGACCGGGGGCAGCGCCACGATTGGCACGACAATCGGCGCAATCACCAATTCGGGCACATTGCGGCTTTTGGCCGGTTCTGTTGCAGACAGCGTTGTCAGCTCTGCTGGGGTGGGGGTTGCCGCAGGCACGATTGGGACTTTGGCGGTATCGGGCGGCACATTTGACGCCCAAGGCACGGTCAGTGGGGCAGTGACTGTGTCAGGGGGGACAGTGACCAACTCTGGCACCATGCAAGACACGCTTGGCCTGACTTCGGCCACGATGACGCAGACGGGCACAGTCGCCGGGGCGGTGACGGCAGATGCCAGCGCGCTGACCCTTGGCGGCGGGGCGTTGAACGGCACGTTGACCCTGTCTGGCACCAGCACAGTGATGGCGCAGGCCGGGCGTGTTACAGGGCAAACCACAATCAATAGCGGCGCTGTGGTTACGGCCGCAGGGACTGATTTCAGCGATATCATGCTGGCAGGTGGCGCATTGACCATCCTTGCAGACACCACGGTTGATGGTGATTTGACGAATGGCGGCACGATCACCAGCGGCGCAAGCGACATGCAGGTAACGGTTGCGCAAACCTTCACCAATGCTGGGGTGATCGCAGCCTCTGGCGGTAATTCCTTGGTGATCGCGGCGGACACCATCGTGTTGGCGGCAGGGTCCAGCATCGCAGACGGCGCGAATGTGCGCCTGATTGGCTCCGTCGAAACCGCGACAGATCTGACGTTGGATAAGGATTGGGAAGGCGATCTGCGGATCGTGTCGGGCGGCAGTGCGACAGTGATCAATGATATCTCTGGCGCGGGCTATGATATCGACAACCGCGCGGCTGTCGCGCTGCAAGATGTGACGCAGCTTACCGATATTGCCGCGTTCACCAACAGCGGCACGGTGCAATTGGGGGCCGGCGCTGCCCTATCCGCACAAAGCCTTGGCACAACAAGCGGATCGCAGATGGTGCTGGGCGCGGGGGCTTCGGTCGCGGCGCAGACCATCGCTTCGGCGGGTGATATCACGGTCGGTGACGCCGCAACCCTGTCCGCCAATACCACGATCACCAACAGCGGCACGCTTAGCTTTACTGGCGCTGGCACGATATCGGCGACCGCGCTGTCCAATAACGGGACAGTCGATATTGATGGCGCACAGACTGTGTCCTTGTTTGGCGACACGGATCTGAACAACACCGCAGGCGGCACATTGACCATCGGCACAGGTAGCACATTGTCAGGCGCTACAACGTCGGTGCGCAATAGCGGCACTGCAACTGCCAAGGCACAGATTGCCGTGCACAACGGTGCCACGCTTGCAGTCGCCACATTGGAAAACGCAGCCAATGGGGTGATCGACAACGCCGGCACAATCACCTTGGGCACGACGTTGGTGAATGCCGAAAATGCGACTCTGACGACATCTGGTACGGTCAATGCGGATATCGATTCCGCTGGCGATATGACCAATTCCGGCACGATCGCGGGCGATGTGGCGCTGACGGGTGCCGCGACATTGACCAATGCAGCCGGCACCGTGCAAGGTGACGTGGTGCTGGCCGATGACAGCACGCTGACCAATACGGTGGGTGCACAGATCGTGGGCGATGTCACCGTCACAGACGGTGCAATTCTCAACGCAGGCAGTATCGCGGGTTCCACCGATTTAAGCGGCAGCGCCACGCTTAGCAACAGCGGGGCACTTACCGGTGCTGTGACGCTGAGCAATGGCACGCGGGTCACGAATATCGCCACCGGCGCGATCTATGGCACGACCACCGTTGGCGCAGGTGCTGTGCTAGAGGCCGCAGGAGGCTCTTTTGAAACGGTGACAGTTGCGACAGGCGGTCAGATAGATGTGTCGGCATCGACGCACCTGTCGGGAGATCTGATCAATGCGGGAACGTTGGAAAATACCAGCGACACGGCGTTGACGATTGATATCTCTGACGGAAGGTTCACCAATACGGGCACGGTCATCGGGGGCACAGGTAATCTGTTGACGATCACTGCCGACACGATTGTCGTGGATGAAAGCGGCACGATTACGGGCACAACATTGTACGGCGATATTGTGAGCGGTGGCACGATCTCGTTAATCGCAGATTTGACCGGCGCGATCATTACCGAAGCGGGCTCCGTGACCGAGGTCGCAAATACCCTGTCTGCGGCTAGCAACAATATCACGAATGGCAGTCTGTTCACTGTGCTGGAAGGTGTCGCGCTGAATGATGTTGGCGTGTATAGCAATGCTGGACAGACCACCATTGAAACAGGTGGCACGCTTGCCGCGCAGACGATCAATAATGCCGCCGGGGCGCAGATTTCTGTGGGCGGCGATGCCAGCCTGATCGGCACGGGCAACACACTGAACAATTCCGGTGTGATCCTTGTGGCCGATGGCGGCACGGTGACTGATGCGGGCAATATTGAGAACCTGTCGACCGGCGTGATCTCCTTCCTTGGCGGCGGCACACTAGAGGCCGATAACAACGATACGGGCAATGTGCTGAACAATGCTGGCGTGATCCAGTCGGCCGGCACAGGCAGCACGGTGGTTCTGGGCAATGGCGTGTCTGATGGGATCAACAACCTTGCCGGGGGGCAGATTGCCATCGGTGCAGGCGATACATTTGACGGTGCGGCAGTGCAGCTGACGTCGGCCGGGGATATCACCATCGGCGCGGGCGCAACATTGGCGCTGGCCGGATTGCAGACAGACACGGGTGCTACGGTGACAAACGCAGGCACCATCAGCGGCGATATCACGGTCGCAGGCGGCAGTTTCGTCACCCTTGCCAGCGGGACCACAGGGGATGTGACCGTGGGCGCGGATGGCAGTCTGAACCATGCAGGCACCGCTGCAACGATCACCAGCGCGGGCGATTTGACCCTTCGCGCAGGCGGCACCGCCCAGGCCGTTATCAGCAGCGGCGACGGTGCGACCAATGCCGGCACAGTTGGGCAGCTGACCGTTTCTGCAGGCGATTTTACCAATAGCAATATGATCACCGACGGCGCGACCCTGACAGGGGGCCAGCTTACCAACACCGGAACAGTGTCCGGCGCAGTTTCTGCCTTTGGCGCAGCCACTATGACCAATAGCGGGACGATCAGCGATACTGTCGAACTGGGCGCGGGAGCGACACTGACCAGCTCTGGCACATTGGCGGGTGTGGTGACGGTGGCGGATGGCGCGGCGTTGACGGTCACAAATGGCACAGCCGCGCAGATAGTGACCGCAGGCACAACCACGGTGCAAGGCGGTGCGATTGCCGCGGCGCAATCTTCGGGTGTGATGATGATGACGGGCGGAGCCGTGACAGATAGCCTGTCCAGCTCTGGCACATTGACCACGGTCGATAGCAGCTTGAACATATTGACAGTGACAGATGGCACCGCTGATCTAAGCCGCACGACGGTGAACAACCTGACCAACCGCGCAGCGGTGATTGCGGATGTGGACACGCAAATCGGAACGGTGATGCAGACGGCGGGGACACTGGCGCTGAACGGAACCGTGTCAGGCAGCACGGTGATTTCAGGCGGTGATGTGACCGTGTCCACCACGGGGCAGCTTGCAGGGCTTACGCAGGTCACAGGCGGCACAATGATCAGCGCCGGGTCCGTCGCGGATCTGTCCGTATCTGATGGCGGGCGCGCGACGCTAAATGCTGGAAGCGCACAATCTGTCACCATCGGCACAACCGGGGCCGTGACTATTGGTGCCAGTGCCAGCGCGCAGGCCGTCACCAATGCCGGCAGCCTGAACAGTGCAGGCACAGTTGCCAGCCTGACCAACACAAACGGCGTTGCGACCCTGACGGGCACTGTGACTGGCGATGTCCTGGCCAATGGCGGCACCGTCTTGTCGGGCGGAGCGATCGCGGGCGATCTGCAGGTCGATGGCGCGACAGTGACCGTTCAATCCGCAGCCACAGTGGCGGGCACAACCGATGTCACCGCCGGCACACTGACCGTGGCGGGGACCGTCGCAGATCTAACCAATGCAGCCAGTGTCGTGCTTGAGGCGGGGTCTACAGCCCAAAATCTAAGCAATGCCGGCGATCTTACGCTGGCCGGGCGCGCGCAGACCGTGGACAATACAGGCAGCTTGAATGTCGTGTCCGGGACGATCACCGGCGCGCTTACCAATAGCGCCACTGGCACCGCGACAGTGTCAGGAACAATTGGCGCAGACGTGACCAACCGCGACAGCGCCACATTGACCTTTGTAGGGGATACGGCATTGGCCGGGCTGGTGCAGGGCTCCGATGTGACCGCGACGGTGCAATCGGGAACAGTCACTGTGGCCGATGGCGGTACGGTTGAAAACGCCACCACTTTGGCGATCACCGGCGGCACGTTGACCGGGTCAAATACTGTCCTGAGCAATGCCGGCACCATGACCATTGGCACGGCAGGTATGTTGTCGATGGATCTGCAAAACGCCGCCGATGCGCAATCCGTGATCGCCGGCGCGCTGACCGGGGATGTGTCCAATGCGGGCACGATGACCGTTTCAGGCAGCCTCACCGGGGATGTAACAACAACCGGCCTGTTCACACTGGCCACAGGCAGGGCATTGGCGGGCGATCTGATGGCGGCGGCCACTGCGCAGACACAAGTTGCAGGTACGGTCAGCGGGGATGTGCAAAACCTTGGAACGCTGGGCTTGGCGGGTGCGGTTGATGGTGATCTGACCAACTCGGGTCGCGTGACGATCGATGGCATTGCAAGCGTCAGCGGCACGATCACAAACCTTGGCGATATGTTTGTCAATGACACGCTGGCATTCGGTTTGCTGACCAATGACGCCACCGTAGACAGCGCCACGGGTGATGGCAGTGATACGGTGACCGACGCGCGGTTGCAGGTGGGTGCAAGCGGTATTTTGGCAGGCAATGTGATCAATAACACTGTTCTGGGCGTGTCCGATGGTGGCTCTGTCACCGGGGCGCTGCGCAATGCCAGCATCTTGGTTGTGGATGGTGCGGTGCAGGCCGGTGGTGCGTTGACCAACGCCGCAGGCGCCGTCATCGACATGGCGGATGGTGCGGGCGACGATTCCATCACCGTTTCGGGTGACGCTGTTTTGAACGGTACGCTATATTACGATGTTGATCTGTCCGGCACCGCCAGCGCAGCCGATACGATCACCATTGCTGGGGCTGTCAGCGGCAGCCCAACCATTGTGTTGAACAATCTGGGCGATGACGAATACGGACAATTGTCGCAAGGTTATAACCTGATCGACTATGGCACCACCAGCAGCCTGACCCCAACCATTGAGGGTCTGCCCAGCGGTGGCGCAATCCTGTATCAGTTGACCAATAATGACGAGACATCGGCATGGCAGTTGAACTCCGGTGCCAACCCGGCTGTCGGTGGCTTGGCGTCAGGTCTGGCGCTGACGCAATCCTTGATCGGCTCGGTGGTCAACCGTCCGTCCAGCCCCTTCGTGTCGGGCTTGGCAGCCGCAGAAGATGATCCATGCGGCATTGGCGGTTGGGCGCGCGGCACGGGCGGGCAGGCCACGGCCTCTGGCACCACCCAAACAGCATTGGGTGAGTTTGAAAGCGCCATCGATGCAAGCTACGCAGGGCTGCAGGCCGGGTTCGATCATTCCTGCTTTGGTGGGCATTATAATGGCTGGGATCTGAGTCTGGGCGGGATTGCCGGGCTGAATATGGGGCGCACAGATCAGGCGGTGTACCGCTTTGACAGCTCCACCGGGACGGTCAATATGGCCGATGTCACCAGTTTCAACAAAACCGATTTCACTCAGGCCTATGGCGGTTTGTATCTGGGTGCGGCAAAGGATCGTTTCTTTGCCGATATTCAGATGCGATTTGAACAGACTACATTCGATTTGCAGAATGTGGTCACACCGGGCGGTGAACGTCTGGGCGTGTCCGATCAGACCTATAAATCCAAAGGCGCCACAGTGTCGGGCTCGATGGGATATGCGTTTGCCTTGTCATCTGCGCAGGGAATTTCCCTGGTGCCGTCGCTTGGCTTTTCAATTTCAAAAACCTCAACCGATGATTTGAAATTTGAAAATGACCCCAATGACCCGGATGATGATGGTCTGATGGTGATTGATGATGTGCATAGCCAGATCGGCTTTGCCTCTTTGACCATTGCTAAAAGTAAGGTGCTTCCATCGGGCACATCGGCGGTGAATTACTTTGGTACGGCCACCGTGTATCATGATTTCGCAGATCCGGCGGTATCGCGGTATTATGAGACGCTGGATGCCAACGGGCGCCCTGCCTCACAGGCGTTATTGTCCGAAAGTTCGAACCTTGGCACATATGGGGAACTAAGCTTCGGGATCAATTACACCAAGCTTTTGGACAGTGGCACAGCCCTGCCGGCGCGCCAGCTTGATGCTTCGGTGCGGGTGGATGGGCGCTTTAGCGACACGTTGGATGGCTGGGGCATCACGGCACAAATGCGGTTGCAATTCTAAGCCTATTTTCGCCTGACCTTGGGGCAGCCGTGCTTGACCAGGGCTGCCCCAACCGTCAAAGTTACGCCCATAAGGACCGTGGCCCGGCCATATTTCGGGGTCTAGGTGCAGATACGAACAGAGAGTTATTTTAAGCATATGTCCTGGTATTCCAAAGTCGCCTGGAAAGAGGGGCTGTTTCTTCAGCCACAGCATCTTCAGCAATCTGATCGCTATCTTGAACATCTGATCCGTGCCCGCACACAGGCCATCACCCCCTATCCCTGGGGTCTGTCAGAACTGCGGTTCAATCGTGATATGTTGCAACAAGGGCAGATTGCTGTCACCGCTGTGGCCGGGATCATGCCCGATGGCACACCCTTTGACGCGCCGGGATCAGTGCCGCTGCCGGTGCCTGTCAAGGTGCCCGAGGACGAGGCGCAGGGCCTGCAGATCTGGCTGACACTACCCGATCCATCGATCAATGGCCAAGATGTTGCACCTGATGGGGCCGATAATGCGACGCGATACCGGCTGGCGGCCGAAGCTGTGGCCGATAATGCCTCTGCCACCCGATCCGAGCAGATGGTAGAAATTGCGCAGCCCCGTCTTGAGCTGGTGGCGCGCAATACGCCGCGACCGGGCTACCAAAACATTCGTTTGGGCCGGATTATTGAGCTGCGCGATGGGATCGTGACGCTGGATGACACGCAACCACCAGTGGGTTTGGTTCTGTCGGTTCATGCGGTGTATGAAGGCTATCTCAGCCGGGTGATTGGCTGGATTGAGGCAAAGTTGGAAACGCTGGCACGCTATGCCTCTGATCCATCCTCGGGCGGGGGAATGCAGGCGACCGACTATCTGATGCTGATGGTGTTGAACCGCGAATTGCCAGTGCTGCGTCACTTGAAGGGTATGGCCCATGTCCACCCGGAGCGGCTGTATGAAAAACTGATCAGCCTGGCCGGAGAATTGGCGACATTCGATCAGGGCGCACGCCGTGCACCCGATTACGCCACTTACCGCCATGACGACCCCAAGGACAGCTTTACCCCGGTGGTGCAAGATATTCAGCGGTTCTTGTCGCGCGATGTGGGCCGTGCCGTGCGGTTGGATCTGCAAGAGGTGCGGGCAAATAGCTACGCGGCGATGGTCAATGACCGGACCCTGTTTTCGCAGGCAACATTCGTATTGGAGGTCAGCTCCGGCGTGCCATTGACACAGGTGCAGCAGCAATTTCCGCAGCTGTGCAAGGTGGGGCCTTCCACCCGAATGAAACAAATTATTACCAATAACCTGCCCGGGATCGGGCTGGTGCATTTGCCAAACCCACCACGGCAAATCCGGGTTGTGTCCAGTAATGTGTATTTCTTGCTGGATAAATCCACGGATCTTTGGCGCGAATTTTCCACCGCCCCAGCTGTGGGGCTGCATTTTGCAGGCAATTGGCCAGATCTGAAATTAGAGCTGTGGGCAATTCCGGAAAGCGCATGATGTCAGGCGATGACGACGATAAAACAGTGTTTGGACAGCCCTTGCCCGGTGGGCCGGGGCCAACGGCGCCACGTCCGGTTCCCCCGGTTGCGCGTCCTGCCCCATCCGCGCCACGCCAGTCACCGTCACCACCGGGTGGTCAGCCACCATCTGGCCAAACGCCCCCACCCGCAGGGGCAGAGCGAACCGTTTTCGGCCAACCGCTGCCCGGTGCAGGCCCGGGCCGTATTGCGCCCGCCGCACCGCCGCCGGCTGTCCCGCCACCTGCGTCAGATGCTTGGGGTGCACCGGGACAACAAGACACATGGCTGGGGGGCGCGCTGACACCTCAGCCCGGTCAACCGGCCGGGCATCAACCGCCCGGCTGGCAACCCGCGCCATCGCCCTATCCGCCCGCGCAGCAGCCGATTTACCAACCGGGAACCGGACAACCGGCGCCGGGATCGCAGATTTTCCCCGATATCACGCGCAAAGATACCGCGCCCCAGCAGGCCGTGCAGCCTCGGATCAGCCTAAGTGATGCGATGCGCGCCACACCTCAAGATGCGGGCGGGTCCTCCAACCCGTTGATCCGGGCCGGGGCGGATCTGTTGATCTTGCTGGGACGGCTGCGCACCGGATTGGTGGAGATGCAGGCTGGGCCGCTGATCGATCACGTCACCCGAGAGATCGACCAGTTTGAGCGCCGCGCACATGAGCTGGGCGTGACCGCGCAAGACGCGTTGGATGCGAAATACGCACTTTGTGCGACGGCGGATGATATTGTGCAAAACCTTCCCGGCGCGGATCGCGGATTATGGGTGCAATATTCTATGGTTGCCCGCTTTTTCGGAGAGCGTGCGTCTGGGGTTGGTTTCTTCCAAAAGATGGATGAGGCCATGCGCGCCCCGGCTCAACGGTTCAACCTGCTGGAGCTGATGCTGACCTGTCTGTCACTGGGATTTGAGGGGCAATATCGCGCCACCCAGAACGGCGCAGTTGACCTGGCACGTATTCGCACAGCCATTTATGAAACCCTGCGTCGGGTGCAGGCCCGCCCTGACGATGATATCTCGGAGCATTGGGACGCCGTGCCGATGATGGGTAAGCGCCGTCGAGGGGCCACGCCGCTCTGGGTGGTGGGGGCCTTGGCTGCGGTGATGCTTGTCGCGCTATTTGCCACGCTTTCGACGCTGTTGACTCGACAAGGCGCACAGGTGCGCGATGGGATCTTGGCGCTGCATGCAGGCCAGGCGCCAATCACGATCGAACGTTCTCAGCCTGTTGTGCAGGCCTATGTCGCGCCGCAAACCAGTCAGCTTGAACGTATTCGCGAAAACCTGACCGAACAGATCCTTTCAGGTGCGGTTGAGGTGGATCGCAAGAATGACTGGATTTTTGTCCGCGTAGGCGAGGCGCTGAAATTTGCCTCCGGTCAGGCGGTGCTGACCAATGATTTCAGCGATCTGGCCGCAGCAATTGGCGTGGCCTTGAATGACGAAACGGGGCCGGTGCGCGTTGTCGGCCATTCGGATTCCGTGCCGGTTTCGGGCCGGGGTCAGTTCAAGACCAATCAGCAATTGTCCCAAGCCCGGGCGCAGACGGTCACCGACGCGCTGGCGTCCGTTATGGCCGATCCAACGCGTCTGGAAGTTGAGGGCAAAGGCGCGGTTGATCCTATAGCCGATAACGCGACGGCGCAGGGCCGCGCCCGGAACCGGCGCGTTGAAATTATGATCCCGCGGGAGGGCTGAACCGATGCGAGGTTTGCTATTGGATCTGCCGATGAGCACGATCAAGACGCTGTGGAAATCCATATGGTTACGCCGGATCATGATTGCCGTTGGCCTGATTGCCGTTTGTGCCGCAATTTGGTTCGGCTTTCCAATGACGGGCTGGCCACCCCTATTGGGGCTTTGGCCACGGGTGATCGCGATTGGTGTGATCGTGGCAGGGATTGCCGCAGTCTATGTAAACCGCTGGCGTAAGCATCGCAAACGGGCGAAGGCGCTGGAAGACAGCCTGATGGTGGCCCCCGTTGGTGACGGGCAGGTGCTGAATGAGCGGATGCAAGATGCACTGGCCAAACTGCGCAAATCAGGTGGCAAAACCTATTTATATGATCTTCCGTGGTATATCATCATCGGGCCACCGGGGGCGGGTAAAACCACGGCGCTGGCCAATTCCGGGATCGAATTTCCCGGGCTGGACAGTTTGAAAGATCATGCGCAGGGCTTTGGCGGCACGCGCAACTGCGATTGGTGGTTTGCCGAAGATGCGGTGCTGATAGACACCGCTGGGCGTTATACAACCCAAGACAGCGATGCGCAGGCCGATCAAGCCAGTTGGCACGCGTTTCTGGACCTGTTGAAAAAGGGGCGCCCGGATCAGCCGATCAACGGCGTCATGCTGGCATTTTCCGTCGAAGATATGATGAATGCCACAGAAGACACGCTGGCCGCACATGCCCAGACGGTGCGCGACCGTCTGGCGGAAATCCATGATGTGCTGAAAATCGACTTTCCCGTCTATGTGCTTTTCACCAAAGCGGATCTGATCGCAGGGTTTCGGGAATATTTCAGCTCGTTCAGCCAATCGCGGCGCAAGCTGGTCTGGGGCACCACATTCCAGACCCGTGATCGCGCCGCGCAAACGTGGCAAAATGTGCCGGCTGAATTTGATGGGCTGGTGGCGCGCCTATCCGATGAGGTTATCGACCGGATGAGCGAAGAACCCGATGGGATTTCGCGCGTGGCCATCTTTGGTCTGCCCGGTCAAATGGCCATGCTGCGCGATACGATGTCGGATTTCCTGCGCCGGGTGTTTGAGCCAACGCGCTACAAAACCAACGCGATTTTGCGTGGGTTTTATTTCACCTCTGGTACGCAAGAGGGAACACCGATTGATCAGGTTCTGGGTGCCATGTCGCGCAATTCCGACAGCGGTGCTGCCTTTCAGCCCGCGTTCATGTCGGGCAAGGGCAAAAGCTATTTTTTGCATGACCTGCTGACCAAGGTGATTTTTGCCGAACGCGATTGGGTTGGGTTTGATCGCAAGGCGATTGCGCGGCGTTCTATTTTGCGCAGCGTGGCCCTATCGGCCATTGGCGTTGTTACATTGGCACTGATGGCGGCATTTGGTTTCAGTTTTTGGCAAAATGCGTCCTTATTGCGCGCCGCCGAAGTGGACGCGGTGACATATGCGGATCATGCCCGCAATGAAATTGCCCGGCCGGTGATCGAAGATACCAATCCGTCGCTGATCATGCCTCATCTGCAAGCGTTGCGACAGATGACAGCGGGATATGGCGATCCGCGCAGGCCGTCGCTTTGGGAAGATTTCGGCCTGTCGCGTTATACTGAACTGCACCTGGCCGCCGACAGGGCCTATTCCGATGGGCTGGAACGTATGCTGCGCCCACGGATGATTTTGCAGATGGAAAACGATATTCCGCAGTTGATCGCCAATGATGATACAGCCGGGGTGTATCGTGCGCTTAAAGTCTATTTGCTGTTAGGCGGGCAGGGAGAGGGAGCAGGGTCCGATGACGACGCCGCCATCACCACCTATTTCGACACGATCTGGCGGCAGGAATTCGACACCCCCGGACAGTTTGATGAACGTGATCAGATTACCGCGCATCTGGCTGCAATGCTGGAACTGGACGGCGATCGCACACCCATCATTTCCATCGATCCCGAGATCGTCAGCCGCGCGCGTGAGGCGATCGTCAACCTGCCCTTGGCGCAGCAGGCCTATGCATCAATACAAGACCGTGCCGCGACCTCTGGCGTGCCTGATTTCAATCTGAACGACCGGATTTCAGGGGCGGTGGCGCAGGTGTTTGAAACCACCGATGGCGCACCGCTGGCGCAGGTCACGGTGCCCGGGCTATATACGTTTGAAGGGTATTGGGGCTACTTTCTGCAAGAGCTGACTGAGGCGCGTGACCGGTTGCGCGAAGATCAGTGGGTCTTGGGCGAGGCCGCAGGCCGGGTGAATTACGAGACCCAGCTTTCGTCCTTGGAACGCGAATTGCATCGCATGTATCGGTTGGATTTTGCGCAGGCTTGGCGGGATATGTTGAGCCGGCTGGCCGTGGCGCGCATGTCCGCCGACCCGCCGCAATATGAGGCGCTGGCCGCGCTGTCGTCGCCTGTCGCATCACCGATGCTGGAACTGGTAGAGGCCGTGGACGAAGAAACCCGGCTGACCCGATTGTATGATGAGATCGACGCATTGACCCCAGAACAATTGGCGAGCGGATCGCTCAGCGGTGATCTGGGCAGCACATTGTTTCAACGGATCTATCAACGTGGCGGCGTCTTCCAGCGCGTGGTGATGGACAATGTTTCGGCAAATAGCAAAGCCCAAGAGCGTGTCGGCGGATCCTTGACCGAAGATACGCAGCGCCGTCAGGTAGAACGTATCAGCGATGATTTCGCGCAATGGCACAGCCTTTTGCGCGGTGATCCAGGTGGCCGACCGGTCGACATAATCTTGAAAAATCTGTCTGCCTTGCGTGACAACCGCCGGCAGGCGGCAATGGCGCCGACGCCGGCTGATGAAACTTTGCTGGGGCAAAGCCTGTCGGCCCTGACAGCCAATAACACGGCGCTGCCCCAGCCCTTACCCCGGATGTTAAACGAGGTTGAGACCGAATTCCGCGCCGTCGCGCAAGATGCCACGATGGTGCAGCTGAACCGGGCGCTGAACCAAGATGTCACGCAGTTTTGCCGAGACTATATCGCGCCGTTTTACCCCTTTGGAAACGGGCGCCATATTTCGCCCGCGATCTTTGGGCAATTCTTTGGACCGGGCGGAAAAATGGACAGCTTCTACAGCGCCTATTTACAGCCGCATGTCTTGCGCGGCGCCAATGGGTTGGAACCCGCGCCCGACAGCCCCGTTGGACAGCGCCTGACCCCTGCTACCCTGAAGCAATTTGACCGCGCACAGGCCATTCAGATGGCGTTCTTTGCCTCTGGTTCGCCCGAGCCCCAAGTCAAGATGTCGGTAACACATGTCACGTCATCGCCAACGGTTCAGCTGTCGGTCCTGTCGGTCAATGGTGCGTCGATCCGTACACAGCCAGATAGCTCCCCGGCGGCATTGGAATGGCCCGGCCAATCCTCTGGCGTGTCAATTGAGCTTTATCCGCAAGAACAGGGTCGGCAATCCAGCCTGAGCTTTGCGCAAGGGCGTTGGGATATCGTGACATTCCTGCGCCGCGGGCGGGCACGCGTGGTGGGTAATGTTGTGGATGTCACCCATGATATCGGTGGCCGGTCGATCACCTACCGGATGGAATTTGATTCCACGACAGTACCATTCTTGATGCCAGAGCTGTCGGATTTTTCCTGCCCCGTTTCATTGGAGTAACGCATGGATCCGCGCGCACAGATCGGAGTGTTCGGCAAACATCCCGCCTATGGGGATTTTTTACGCGCCGGCGTGTCCGATCCGATAGTCGAGGCAATGATGCAGTGGCTGGACCCGACATTGGCGCAATTGCGCGATGATCTTGGGAATGACTGGGCGGCCTTTTGGGATCAGGCGCAACCGGTGCGGTTTTGGATCGGGCGTGGCGTGTTTGGCAAAACATTGGCCGGCATCATGGTGGCGTCACATGATCGGGTCGGGCGCCGCTATCCGTTGGTGCTGATGGGCGAGGGCGTGGCACAGGCCGCCCCGGTGGTCGATCCCGATCAGACAGTCTATGCCGCGTTGGAATATCATCTGCGCCAAATGCAGCCCGGTATCGGTGCCAAGGCGCTGCTAGAGGGCATGTCGGTTTCAATGCCTTCCGAAACGCCGCAGGCGGCGCAGACAGGCCCGACAGTCTGGGCGCATCACCCGCATGCGGATCTTGCTGCCTTGCTGGGTGCCGCCGTCCCGGTAGAGGCAGAGCATGCGCGTTTGACCCGGGCGATGTTTTGGGCACCGGGTGGCGACGGGCGCGCAGCCTGTTGGTTGTCGCATGACCGCATGCCGCAATCGGGGGCTTTGGGCTGGCTTCTGGGCGGTGTGCCTGCGCAGGACGACATCCAGACCGGCAGCCCTGTCTCATCGGACCTCAGCCCCGGCATCAAGGACTCACAGGAGGCCAAATCTCATGCACCATAATGACTTTTTCAGCTTTGAAACGGGTCAGGCCACCGATGTTGGATGTCGCCGCGAGGTGAATGAGGATAATTTTCTATCGCGCGGGGATTATGGGCTGTGGGTTGTGGCCGATGGTATGGGTGGACATGCCGCCGGTGATTTCGCATCGCTTGCGATTGTGCAGCAGCTCAATTCCGTGGGCGTTCCGGCGTCTGCAGATGACCTGCAAGCGCGGTTCATGGAACGGCTGACCCGGGCAAATGATGAAATTATCACCCATGCCGAGGCGCTTGGCAGGGGCACGATTGGGGCGACGGTGGTCTCGCTTTTGGTGCATGACCAACATTTCGCCTGCATCTGGTCAGGCGATAGCCGGGCCTATCTGCTGCGCCATGACCGGCTAAGCCAACAAAGCCGCGACCATACAGAGGTGCGCGCCTTGCTGGACGCGGGCACGATTTCGGAACATGAGGCGCTGCATTGGCCGCGCAAGAATGTCATCACCCGGGCGATCGGTGTCACTGCGCAGCCGCAATGCGATATTGTCGTAGGCGCATTGCAAGAAGGGGATGTGTTCTTGCTGTGCTCCGACGGGTTGACCGAACATCTCAGCGATACCGATATCGCCTATTTCCTGCGCTCACATGCACCTCAACAGGCTTGCGATGCGATGGTGGCGGAAACGCTTGCACGGGGGGCGCGCGACAATGTTACGGTGATTGTCGTGCGTTGCGGCCCACCGCCGCTTTTTGCCGAAGAGGAAGACAGCTGTCTAAGCGATAGCACCGGGGAGGAGCAATGACCCCGCCCGACCCATTGCCCGAAAACCGCGCCAATAAAGATAATGATCAAAGCCGCACCGTGATTGACACAGTCGGGATGGACGCCCCGGTCCCGGCAGCTGGGCCGCCGCCTGCACCCGGGCCGGAGACAGATAAAACGGTGTTTACACCCGTGACGGATGCGGCCGACGGCACAGACGAACACGCGTCATCCCAAAAGCCACCCGTGCCGGTCGATGCGGCGCTACCGGCTTTGGCGCAGCCACGCACCGCATCGGTGGCGGCACATACCAGCCCCAGCACAACCGCAATTGCTATCGGCACGCTGATCAACAACAATTATGAAATCACACAGACCTTGAAGGCCGGGGGCATGGGGGCCGTCTATCGCGGTGTGGAAATCGGCACGGGTGATCCGGTGGCGATCAAAGCGATCCTGCCCGAATTGGCCGAAGATGAAAAAGTTGGCCTGATGTTCAAACGCGAGGCCCGCACGTTGCGTCAGCTCGCGGATGAGGCGATTGTCCGATACTATAACTATGTGCATGACCGGGAGCTGGATCGTTATTTTCTGGTGATGGAATTCATCGAAGGTGTGCCCCTGTCCGAGCATATCGAACAAAGTGGAGCAATCCCGGTGCCCCAAGCCCAGATCCTGTTAAGGCGGCTGGCGAAGGGATTGGCGAAAGCCCACGCTCAGGATGTCATCCACCGGGATTTATCGCCTGATAATGTGATGTTGCCCGATGATGCGGTGGATCAGGCCCGGCTGATAGATTTCGGCATCGCCAAATCCAATGTGCTGCAAGAAAGCACGATGGCGGGTCAATTTGCGGGCAAATTCAAATATGTCGCTCCCGAACAGCTGGGACATTATAACGGCGATGTCACTCCGGCGACCGATATTTATGGGTTGGCACTGATGATCTGTGCCACTGTGATCGGTCGGCCATTGAATATGGGCAGCTCCATCGTCGAAGCGGTGCAATCGCGGCTGACAATCCCGGACCTTCAGGCTGTGCCAGAGGCGATGCGCCCGTTACTGGCGCATATGCTGGAACCAGATCCTGCGCGGCGCCCTGCCTCGATGGATGTGGTGCAGCAAATGCTGGCCACACCGGCAATGATCCCGATGCATTATCGGATGGGCCTGCCAATGCCCCCCGCGCTGCAGCCTGCAGGCAATGGGACGGTGACCGGGCGGGAGGCATCCGCACTCACCCATTCCGCGCCGGGGTTGCAACTGCCCGGCGCCGCGTGTCACGCCAACCCGTCCGCACCGCCGATGCCTGTTGCTTTGCCAATGCAGGACGGGGCGCGTGATGGCGCCGGCCGGCTTCTTGGCGCGTTGGCCATGGTCTTTGCTGCCAGTATTGCAGCCGCCGGATGGTATGCATGGGATCATGGGCTGTTGGGCAATGATCCACCCCTGCCAATGCCGGTGGCATCTGCGGGACAAGGTGGTGGCAGTGCAAACGGGACTGCGCCGGTCACCACAACGCGAGACGGGTTTCTGGCCGCGTTTGACACGGGCGAATGCACCTATACCGCGCGGATTGCCGCCGGGCCCAATGCAGGCATGATCGAAGGGTTTTCCGCAAGTGGCGAAGCCTTTGCCGGTTTGCCCGCAGCCTATGAAGAAGCCTTTGGCGCGCGCCCTGCGATTCTGTCCCGCCAGATCACATCGCCCCAATGCTCAGCGCTGGATTTCGCGCATAAGCTGCAAGGGCGCGGCAGACCTGGCGTGCAGATGGTGCTGTCAGAAGATCAGATCACAAGTGGCGAAAGTGTCGGAGCACAACTGCAAGCAGAGGGCGCGCAATCGCTGTGGCTGGTGCTGATCACCCCTGTCGGTGGTGTCTATAATCTGACCGATCGCTTGTCTGACCCGGTGGGCGGTCAACGGCGGTTGAATTTTGGGCTGAATTTGGCGCAAGGCGAGGAAGAACAACCACAAATTCTGCTTGCGGTGGCGTCTGATACCCCCCTTGTGCGCGCCGCGGCAGCCCGCGATGGGACGCAGGCTGCGGATCTGCTGCCGCAGATCCTGGACGAGATAGCGCAATCTGATGGGGCGGCGGCAGCTGCCGTTTCATATGTTATGTTACGTCCGGCCGCCGCCGCTGAAACGCAGGGCACCGCTGCGCAAGATGACTGACAAGTTCTCTAGGATTTTAAAAGATCGCTTGTGCGAATGCATGACTTGCCCTAAAGAGACAATGCAACGTTTTTTCTTACTGCACCCTGTCTCCGATCCCGGCTTCAGCCTGCCTCTACGAACTGACAAAGCCGGGTCGTCGCATACTGCGGGCGGCATTACTAAACTAGGAGATCTCACGATGGCTAAAGGCACCGTGAAATGGTTCAACACCACCAAAGGCTTCGGCTTTATCGCACCTGAGTCCGGTGGCAGCGACGTATTCGTTCACATCTCGGCTCTTGAGCGCGCTGGCATTCAGCAGCTCGACGATGGTCAAGCAGTGACTTTCGATCTGGAAGCCGGCCGTGACGGCCGTCAAGCAGCAGCAAACCTGCAGCTCGCCTAATTCAGGCTCCTACGCAGACCTGATCCCTGCGGGGGTCGGGTCATCACTTGGAGTTATCATGGCTAAAAAAGACGCGACTTTGGCAAGTTTTGCCTTCTCGCCCGCCAAAGCGGCAACCCCCCACGATAAAACCAACGCCGCCGCGCGCGATATTATTTCGACAGAAGCCAATTATCGGGCAGATAAAACTGCCAAATTGCGGGCCGCTCGGCTTGCGCGTGATGGCCATGCACCCGTTGATGTTGTTGACGATTTGCCGGTAACGATCGACATCACGCTCAGTTCAGACGATTGATCGCGCCCACTTCGGGCATCTATCTGACTGCAGGTCCGTCCTGAGACGAAGCGGAGGCTGTTCATGCCGACCGATACAGATTTTGCACATCAAGCCATCCGGCATTATCCCCTGAAACCCGCGGAAACCGGGCTGGAATGGAACGAATTTTTCCAGCGACTTGCGCTTGGGACTTTGCCAGAGCCAAAATCAACAGAGCCGTGCCGGAAATAGGCTGCGCCTGATTGCATCCGCCCGCAAGCCATGCACAGATTGCCCCGCGATACAAAGTGGAGGATCTGAAGATGAGCGTATTGGCAGCACCTGATTACCCCGGATTTTGGATCGATGATCCTGTGCATCGCAACTTTCTTCGGATCGAAGCTTTGGCGCAGTTTCATTTTTTTCGTAAATCATTACGGGGGGATGGCGGTTTTGATGTGTTGGGATGTGACGGCACGCCGCAGCGCCGTGGCCCACAGGAACTGCACACGACAACGCGTCTTGTCCATTCTTACGCATTGGGTCATGCCATCGGTGTGGCAGGGTCCGATGACATAGTCGATGCAGGTATGGCGTTTTTATGGAAACACCATCGCGACACCACCCATGGTGGATATATGTGGGGTGTGACGCGCGATGATGTGGCCGATGGCACCAAGCTTGCCTATGGGCACATGTTTGTCCTTCTGGCAGCGTCAAGCGCGAAACTGGCAGGACATCCGGATGCCGATCGGCTGTTGTCCGATGTCACAGAGGTATTGAACCGTCATTATTGGCAGGCCGATTTCGGCCTGTATCGCGATGAATTCACCCGGGATTGGCAAGAATTTTCCAGATATCGCGGAATGAATGCCAACATGCATGGTGTTGAGGCGCATTTGGCGGCTTTTGAGGCCACATCCGATCCAATATATCTGGACCGCGCGGGCAAGATCCTTGATTTCTTTGTCCATCGTATCGCACCTAATTATGGTGACCGCTTGCCAGAGCATTACAATGATCAATGGCAGGTCGATCCTACCTATGCGGGCAATCCGATGTTCCGGCCTGCTGGCTCAACGCCGGGGCATTCACTGGAATTGGGCCGGTTGTGCCTGCAACATTGGGAATTAACGGGGCGGCCAGATACGGATGCACCCGCCCGTGCGCGCAGCTTGATTGAGACGGCGATCAGAACAGCATGGCGTCGCGACGGCGGCTTCGCCTATACGCTGGATCTTACTGGAAATGTTGATATTTCCGACCGATATTGGTGGCCCGTTGCAGAAGGAATTGGCGCCATGGCCAGCCTGATCAAGCTGGACCGACACGAGGCTGATGAGGATTGGTATCGCAAATTTTGGAGCTTTGCACATGACCATCTGATTGATCATCGCCACGGTGGTTGGTTCCCGGAACTGTCTGATCTGACGCGCCCTGCCAGCCATCAATTCAAAGGGAAGCCCGATATCTATCACTCGGTGCAAGCCGCGCTCTTTCCCTTACCCGATGGGCTTTCGCGCCTGCAAACAGGGCTTGCGGCAGTGATGTAGACCGTTTTTTTCATCATCGGACCAGAAATCTGCGTGATGGAAACAAAATGTGAACAAACTTGGTGAATCCTGCGCGGGTATATGGCTCTCAGAATGAGGTGCGAATGACCTGGGCAGGACAATTTTTGATAGGGCTGGCGCTATGTGCCTGGCCAACTTTATTATTCGCGGAGGCGCAGTCGCTTGTGACCCGCGGGTCGTTATTTGATGGGGCCGCTGGCACCCCGCTTATTCAGCGCGCCTCTGTATCCTCTGCCGCGGGGCCTAGCTTGTTTGCCGGGCAATCAGGTGGCAGCCTGCTCGCCCCTGTGCCCAAACGTGTGACGTTGCCCGATGGGGTCGTACAGGCCAGTTTCGTGCCGCAAGCCGCATCTTTGGGTGGATTTTCCCCCTATCGGCCCAATGGTCGCGGAAGCTTCCACGCCGATCGGATCCGCCATCTGATCGCGCAGGCCGAAGCAGGGCCTGCGGGTTATGACGCCGTGCAATATGGGGCCACGCGGCGCCCTGCTAAGCGCCCGACCCGAATGACCATTGCGGAAATCTATGCGTGGATCAAGGCGACGCCGGGCCAACCCCATGCTATCGGGCGTTATCAGTTCATACCCGCAACCCTGCGACGGCTTGTAAACCATCTCGGCGTTGATGAGCGCACCACATTCACACCGGCGCTGCAAGATCGGCTTGCGGATCTGTTGTTAGAGGAGGCAGGCCTGTCCCAAGCAATGGCAGGGAACCTTAGCCGGACGGGATTTATGAACAATTTGGCCAAGATCTGGGCCGGGTTGCCTAATTCCAGTGGGAAATCGCACTATGATGGATATGCGGGAAATCACGCGACAATGTCTTGGGCAAAATTCGATGGTGAAATGGCGCGGATTTTTCCTGGGTAGGGATGCGTGGCCCTATGTATAAGCCACGCATCACCGTGATCAGACGGCTGTAAAGCCACCGTCAATCGGCAAGGTCACACCAGAAATCATCGACGCGCCATCGGACAAAAGGAACACGATTGGCGCCGCGATTTCATCTTCGGTCGCCCAACGATGCAGAGGCATGGTGTCAAGGAACGGGCCCTGAACCTCGGGGCGGCCCCAATACCATGCCGACATCGGCGTCATGACAACGGTCGGGTTCACGGAATTGACGCGGATACCATATTCGCCCAGTTCCAACGCAGAAACGCGAGTGATGTTATCCAGTGCTGCTTTTGACGAGCCATAGGAAATATGCCCCCGCAGCCCAACCAAGGATGCCTGCGATGACACGTTGACAATGGCACCGCCCTTGCCCAGACGCACCATCGATGCCGACGCATATTTCGTCACCAACAGCGCACCGCGGGCATTGATCGAAATCACCTTGTCAAAGACGGAGATATCCGTCTCCATCGGGGTTGCGATTTCGCCGCCAAACCCTCCGCAATTCACCACGCCATACAGGTCCAACCCCTCAAGTGCGGTTTTCACGCTGTCTTCCGATTCCAGATCAAAAGGCAGGGTGCGGCAGCCGGTTTCCTTTGCCAATTCGGCCAAGGCGTCTTCGTTGCGGCCATTGGCGATCACCTCGGCCCCGGCTGCGATCAGATGGCGGACCGTGGCGCCACCGATACCACCAGAGGCACCTGTGACAAGGATCGGCCCTTTGTCAAAACCCGACATGTTGTAGTCCTTTGTTAGAGAGTTGTTTGAAATTCAGGGGTATCTGCCTGCGTGATCACATAATCCGCAGGAAGGGAGTGGCGCAGAACGGTCAGCCCGTTCGGCATATCATTGGCATCTACCTTGTCCGGGATTGCACTTTCTGCGATGCCAAAGCCGCGCCAACGGTTAAATAGGCGCCGGCGTAGCTCAGCTTCGGACACACGCAAGGACACAGTAACATCGAACAGCGCGGACAGATCGCGCCAACCCGGTTGATCCAGCAGCAGGTAATTGCCCTCAACAATCAACAGCTCGACAGTTTGCGGGATAATCCGCGCACCATTGCGAGAAATTTCCAGCTCTCTGTCAAACACAGGCACCGCGATGTCCGAAGCGTTCTGCCGCAGCCGTTGCAGCATATGCGCAAACCCGTCGACATCGAATGTATTGGGGGCGCCTTTGCGTGGGCGTAAACCCCACATCTGTAAAATGGCATCATCATAATGATAACCATCCATCGGGAAAACGGCAGCACAGCCCGGGGCGGCGGTGTTCAGTGCAGTTTCCAGCCCCTCAGACAGGGTAGATTTTCCTGCGCCGGGCGGGCCAACCACAGCCAGCAAAACTCGGCCCTGACCGCGCATCTGCAACAGCTGCGCGGTCAGGGTGTCTATGGAGGTAGGGACCATTTTTGTCACGGAAGTTTACGCCAGACGGGCTTCGGTGACGGGATCGAAGGCCACTGCCTTTTCCATATCAAAGGCAAAGGGGAAGGGCTGACCGCTTCGCGCGGACGTGTGCGCGCGGAACCGGCCAATGGCATCTTTGCCACCCAGCGAAACCGTGACGAATGTATCTGACCCGGCCGGTTCTATCACATCCACGGGGATGTCAACCTGATGGATCGCCTGACTGTCGCGGCTGGCACCTTCTGGATCGGTCAGGGCCTCGGGGCGAATACCCAGAATGATCTCGCGCCCGTCGTCTTGGGTCAAATGTGAAGCCTTGGGGAAGGGCAGGGTGATGGCGGTGCCCGTGGCCAAAGTGACCTCGGCTGACATTACGCCGCCGATGTTGCGCAGACGGGCAGGAACAAGGTTCATCGCCGGGCTGCCCATAAACCCGGCCACGAACATATTTGCCGGGTTGTCATAGATTTCTTGCGGCGTGCCAAGCTGCTGCACATCACCGCCGAACATTACCGCAATACGGGTCGACAGGGTCAATGCTTCGATCTGGTCATGGGTCACATAGACGATCGTGGTGCCCAGTTTCGCATGAAGCTTTTTGATCTCGGTGCGCATATCGACACGCAGCTTCGCGTCCAGGTTGGACAATGGCTCATCAAACAAAAACACATCAGGGTCGCGCGTCAGCGCCCGGCCCATGGCCACACGCTGGCGCTGACCGCCCGACAATTGGCCGGGTTTACGGTCCAACAGCTGGGTGATTTGCAATAGCTCGGCCACGGCGGCGATCTTCTTTTCCCGTTCGGGTTTTGGAATGCCATGCATCTCCATCCCGAATGAGATATTCCCGCGCACCGTCATATTTGGATACAAAGCATAGCTTTGGAACACCATCGCGATATTGCGATCTGCCGGCCGGGCCTCATTGATGCGGCGGCCGTTGATGCGCAATTCCCCCGAGGTAACACTTTCCAGCCCCGCGATCATATTCAACAGGGTGGATTTGCCACAGCCCGACGGACCGACCAGCACCAAGAATTCGCCTTTTTCCACCGAAATTTCGGTTTCATTCAGGACTTTCACCGCACCATAGGATTTGGTGACATTGTCGATATCCAGAAAACCCATCGAATTTATCCTTTAACAGAGCCAGACATCAAGCCGCGCACGAAGAAGCGTCCGGCAACGATGTAGACAAGCAGGGTCGGCAAGGCGGCCATGATGGCGCCTGCGAAATGGACGTTATATTCCTTCACGCCAGTTGAAGACTGCACAAGGTTGTTCAGCGCCACTGTCATCGGCTGACTGTCGTAATCCGCAAAGGATGCCCCGAACAGAAAGTCGTTCCAGATATTGGTGAACAGCCAGATGACGCAGACAACTGCAATCGGGCCGGAATTGGGCAGCATTATCCGCCAAAAGATGGTGAAGAACCCGGCACCGTCAATCTCGGCGGCGCGCACCAACTCGGTCGGGAATGCGGCATAGTAATTGCGGAAATACAGCGTCGAGAAGCTGATACCATAAATGATGTGGACAAAGATCAGCCCCGGAACAGTGCCCGCCAGCCCCAGAAACCCAAGCGCACGGGCCATCGGGATCAAGACGATCTGGAATGGGATGAAGCAGCCAAACAGAATCAGGCCGAACAAAACGGTCGCGCCCTTAAAACTCCATTTCGTCAGCACATAGCCGTTCAATGCGCCCATCAGGGTTGCGATGGCCACAGCGGGCACAACCATCAAGAAGGAGTTCATGAAATACGGCTTCAGGCCGGTGGCCTCAACGCCGACCTGGGCTTGCGACCAAGCGTTGGTCCAAGCGGCGGTGGTCCAGTCACCCGGCAGGGCCATCATCCCGCCAGAGGTGATTTCGCTAAGCGGTTTTAACGAGTTCACCAGCATGACATAAAGCGGCAGCAGGTAATATACGCAAAAGACCGCAAGGATCAGATACAGAAAAAGACGGGCAGGGCGCAGGGTCATCGTTTTGGCTCCCGCAGTTCGGACCACAGATAGGGGACGATCACGGCGGCAATTGTCAGCAGCATGATTTCAGCTGATGCAGCGCCAACGCCCATCTGGTTTCGGGTGAAAGTATAGGAATACATGAAGGTCGCAGGCACTTCGGTTGCGGTACCCGGGCCGCCATTAGTCAGCGCCACAACAAGGTCATAGGATTTGATCGCCATATGCGCCAAAACGACAAAGGCCGACAAGAACGCAGGACGCAGTTGTGGAATGACAATCCGGCGATACAGCGCAAATTTGGATGCACCATCCACTTCGGCGGCATGCAAAATCTCGCTGTCGATACCGCGCAAACCCGCCAGGAATGTCGCCATCACAAAGCCCGATGTTTGCCAAACCGCGGCGATGACGATGGTGTAGATCGCCATATCCCGATCTTTGATCCAGTTGAATTCAAAGCTTTCCCAGCCCCAGCCCTGCACAACAGATTCCAATCCAATCCCGGGATCCAGGAACCATTTCCACGCCACACCTGTCACGATGAACGATAGGGCCATCGGATACAGGTATACGGTGCGAATAAAGCCTTCGGCGCGGATCTTCTGGTCCAGTAAGATCGCCAAGGAAAGCCCAAGCACACAGCAAATCCCAATATACAATGTGCCAAAGATCGCCAGATTGGTGATCGCTATATCCCATGTCCGCAGCTGAAACAGCTTGACGTAATTGTCGAACCCCACCCAACCAAAGCTGGGCAACATCCGACTGTCAGAAAATGACAGGTAGGTGGTGAAGAAAATGAAGCCATAGACGAAAATCGCGATCAAGGCGATCGTCGGGCTTAGAACAATGCGCGGCAACAGCTCACGCATCCGCGCAGCGGCGGAGGGGGCAGATCGGGCCATGAAGGCCTCCTTGGGGCGTGGAAAAGGGGCGGCGGGATCACACTTGTCCCGCGTAGTGGCGGCGCCCGAAGGCACCGCCTATCAGCATTTACATCGCAGCAGATTCGACTGCGATCTGCAACTCTTCCACGGCATCCTGAGACGACATGTCAGAGTTGAAATGTTCGGTCACAACGTCGAAGATCGCGCGCTGCACAGCCGAGGTCTGGCCATGGCCATGCGCCAACGACCCCAGAAGCGACCCATTGCCTTCGGCTTCGACGATGTCTTTCATAGCTTTCTGGCCGCAGGCATCGAATTTTTCAGGCGACACATCCGTCCGCGCCGGAATAGAGCCTTTGACAAGGTTAAACGCCTCTTGGAAAGAGGGTGACATCACGGCTGAGGCAAGCTCCATCTGCGCGTCACGATTGTCGTCGCTGACATCAAAGGCAGCAAAGAAATCGGTGTTAAACAGATAGGATCCTTCGGTGCCCGGTGCCGCGACACATAGGATATCTTCGCCCGGCACCATGTCGGCGCGGATGATCTCGCCCTTGGCCCAGTCACCCATCAGCTGCATGGCCGCTTCGCCGTTCAGAACCATCGCTGTGGCAAGGTTCCAATCCCGACCCGAGAAGTTGTCATCGACAAACCCGCGCAGCGTGCGCATCTGGTCGAAAACCTGAACCATTGTGTCTGATCCAAGCGCGTCCATATCTGCTTCGATGATGGCCTTGCGGTAAAAATCAGCGCCGCCAATCCCCAGCACAACATCGTCGAATACGGTCGCGTCCTGCCATGGCTGGCCACCATGCGCCAATGGCGTGATGCCTTTATCCTTCAATGTCTGCGCGACAGTGTTGAATTCTTCCCATGTGGTGGGCGGCGTAAGGCCATTTTCTTCAAAGATCGCAGCATTGATCCATAGCCAGTTCGGGCGGTGGATATTGACCGGGACAGCAACCCATTTGCCGTCATACATTGCAAAATCTTTCAGCGCGCCCGGAACAACATCGGCCCAGCCACCCGCTTCTGCGGCTTGTGTCAGATCACCCAGCGCGCCTTCTTGCGCCCATTCACGCACCTGCATGCCAAGCAACTGCGCCGCCGTCGGCGGGTTGCCCGAGGCCACGCGCGCTTTCAACGTTGTCTGTGCAGCTTCGCCACCGCCACCAGCGACAGGCATATCTTCCCAGCCCACACCTTTGGTCGACAGGTCTTCTTTCAAAACGTTCAGTGCTGCGGCTTCGCCACCGGCGGTCCACCAATGCAGAACTTCCACGTCTGCCGCCTGTGCAGATGCACCTGCGCAAACCAAAGCGGCGCTAGCCATAAGGCGGCTCATCATTTTGTATTTCATCATTTCCTCCTCCGATGAAAACGCAGCGCTCCACCGCTGCGGTCGTCTTATCCGGGCGGGTGTTTCGACTGGTTTTGAACCACCGCCAAGTTTGTTTGGTTGCAAAACAAACATAAGTCACGCTATCTGTCAACACGGCTCAGTGATCGAAATTGGGCCAATGGCCGAGCAGGAGACCCGCCCATGTCGATGCCCAGCACCGTCAGGCATATGAACGAAACACGCGCCTTGGAAACCCTGTTACACAACGGGGAAATGAGCCGTGCGGACCTTGCACGAGAGCTGAATTTAACCCGTTCGACCGCCAGCAGCATTGTGACATCGTTGATTGAAAACGGTCACGTTCATGAGATCACGACCGATTCTTCGGATGCGGAGCGGGTGCAAAAAACCGGGCGCCCGGGGATCCGGCTTAGCCTGAATGCCGATCGCGCGCTGTTCTTGGGGGCGGATATTGCTGCCCGGCGACTGCGGCTGTGCGCGGTGGATTTGTTGGGGCAGGTGCGTCATCTGGAAACGCTTGAAACCACCGAAGACATCCTTGCCCCTGATGAAATCGTAGAGCGGATGGGGGCAATGATCGACCGATATGTCGCAAGCGTCCCGGATGTATCAGTGGTGAAAGGGGTGAATGTTTCTGTCCCCGGCCTGGTGGATTTTGACGGCAATGTCTTGCGTGCGCCCCCGTTGGGATGGCAGCGGGTGGCGCTGCGCGATCTGCTGCAATCCCGGCTAAGCCGCGTGCAGGTTCTGGGGCTGGTCAATGATGCCAATGCATTCGCCTATGCCGATTGGCAGGCGCGCGGCACTGCGACATTGACCGATGCAATATATTTGCTGCTGGATGACGGCGTGGGCGGCTGCGTGGTCAGCGGTGGCAAGATTTTGCAAGGCAGTGATGGGTTTGCCGGAGAGATCGGGCATATGTTGGTGGGGGAAGGCGGATTTTGCAACCTGACCAACGTGGGCGGTGTCTTGGAAAATTACATCTCTCGGCGGGCATTATTGCAGCGCTATCGGGATCTGGGCGGCGTGGCCAATCGGCTGCAAGATTTTCTGGATGCACTGGCACGTGATGAGCCTGTCGCCCATCAGGTGGCCGCCGATTGGGCGGTCTATCTGGGCCGCGGTCTGGCGAATTTGACAGTGCTGTTGAACCCTAGACGGGTGATATTGGGCGGGCGCGGCGCGGGTGTTTTGCCCTTTGCCGGAGGCCAGTTGACGGCGGAAATTTCGGCACATCTTTTGCCCGCCACGCCCTTGCCCGCTGTTGAAGTATCAACGGTCGGACCAGAAGCGCCAGCCGTGGGCGTCGCGAAAATGCTGCACCGGAATTATTTCGCGCTGCGGGCCGAACTGTCCGAACAGTTTTCGTGATGTATCACCGCCGAGCCATTCCATCGCCAGTTTCTTGTCTGAAGATATTGCGCCGGCCCTGATTGCCACTGTAAACATCGCGGATGTTGCACCCTGAAGCCGCCCACATCCGACTGCGTGATCTGCAGTATGCCCCCGACGGAGTGTCGGTTTTGGGGCCTGTCAGCCTTGATCTGACACAGCGTCGGATCGGTGTGATCGGGCGCAATGGATCGGGGAAATCATCTTTATCGCGGCTGCTATGCGGGTTGGTCAGCCCTACCAAAGGCAGCCTGCGGATCAATGATGTGGATGTGTTCCGCGATCGCCGCGCTGCGCTGCGCATGGTGGGGATGTTGTTCCAAAACCCTGATCACCAAATCATTTTTCCCACCGTATCAGAGGAAATCGCATTTGGCCTGCGCAATATGGGCCTGACACGGGCGCAGACGGCACAGCGTGTCACCGCAGCATTGGCGCAGATGGGATGCACCACATGGGCCGATCGCTCGACCGGGATGCTCAGTCATGGGCAAAAGCAGCTTCTATGTCTGATCTCGGTGCTGGCAATGGAACCCGCCGTCGTGATCTTGGATGAGCCGATGACGGGGCTGGACCTTTTGACTGTCCGGCATTTGCAGCGCTGCCTGACACAGGCCAGGCCCGCCTTGATCCATATCAGTCATGATCTGGAAGCCTTTGACGGCTATGATCGTTTGCTGTGGATTGATCAGGGGCGCATCCGTATGGACGGCGCCCCCGCCGATGTGGTGCAGGCCTATCGGGACGCGATGGAGCAATATGTTGCTGACGCTGATTTACCCCACTGAAACATGGGCGCATCGCCTGCCGGCGAATGTGAAACTGGCGGCTTTGCCGGTCGTCTCAATCGTGCTTTTTGCCAGCGGATCGTTGCCTTTGGCGGCTTTGCTATGTGCGATGACAGTGCTGTTGCTGCTGTCTTGTGGCGGGCGCTTTGCCAAATCGGCTGCGCGCAGCGCACGTCCTATCTTGATCTTTATCGCGGTGATGATCGCGTGGCTTTGGTTCGCCGGCACCCCGTTTGAGGGGCTGCGGATCGGGCTGCGGATGCTGACCCTTGTGCTGTTGTCACTGTTTTTGACCATGACAACGCAGTTTGACGCGATCATGCAGGTGATCCGCACCTTGGTGCGGCCTTTCCCATTTGTGGATGGCGCGCGGCTGGCCTTTGCGGCGATTTTGGTCGTGCGGATGACACATATTCTTGCACAAAAGGGTCAGATGTTGGCGATGGCCTGGCGCGCACGGTCGCACCGCCGCCCGGGCTGGCAGATCTTTATGCCCTGGATTATCGTGGCATTGGATGACGCAGCACATGTCTCCGAAGCGCTTCGCGCTCGGGGCGGCTTACCCTCTGATACGAGCGAATGTAAGACAAAGGATGAAGACAGGAATGGAACATAGATTTGTAAGTATTGCGTTGTTTACCGCGCTGATTGCTGCACTTGGGCTTGTGCCGTCATTTCAGCTGATGTCAGGCGTGCCGATTTCAATGCAATCGCTGGGCGTGATGCTGGCGGGCACTGTGCTGGGTGCGAAACGTGGCGCAGCGGCAGTACTGCTATTGCAGGTGCTGGTTGTGATTGGCCTGCCGCTTTTGGCCGGTGGGCGTGGCGGGCCGGGCATTTTGGCGGGGCCGTCGGTTGGCTTCTTCATCGGTTGGTTGCCTGCGGCCTATGTCACAGGCTTGGTGGTGGAACGCTGGCGCGCCCGCTCGTTGACCTTGGTCGCGGCGGTTGCAGCCCTGCTTGGTGGCATTGTGGTGATGTATGTCTTTGGCATCATCGGCATGGCATGGGCGCTGGAACGCAGCTTGCCGCAAGCGGCGCTTTTATCTTTGCCCTTTATCCCCGGCGACGCGGTGAAATGCGTGCTGACGGGATTGATCACTAATGCCGTGGCACGGGCGCGACCAAGCTATCTGATGTCGCGCCAGTGAGCGATACACGGCCCCAGGCAACATTGGTGCTGTGATGATAGGGCATGCGACCACGATTGACGCTGTGGTGACACAGTTCGGCGTGGTCGCCGTTTTCATTGGCTGCGCGCTGGAAGGCGAGGTCGTGGCCATGACCGCCGGCGTTCTGGCCCGTCATCATCTGCTGGTGTTATGGCAGGTGGTGATTGCCGCAGGCGCAGGCGCCATCAGCGCAGATCTGGCTATATTCCTAACTGCGCGCCATATGCGCGAACATCGGCTGGTGCTGCGGATCATGGCCAAACCTGGGCCGCAAAAGGCGCTGTCTGCCGTGCAGCGCCACCCCTATGCTTTGGCATATTGCTGCCGGTTCATACCGGGGATGCGGATCGTTGGGCCGTTAGCGCTTGCGCAGTCACACATTCCAACAGCGCATTATATCCCTATCGCGGTCGTGACAGGGGCAATCTGGGCCTGCCTGTTCACAATCTTAGGCCATGTGATCGGCCATATCATCGCGCGGCTGGTCGGTGACATCCATCACGCGGCTCCGATCTTACTGATTGGGTTGGGTGCGCTTTGTGTCCTTGCCCTGTACCATCATTTCGGGCGGAAACTTCATTCATGAGCTGGCTGATCCCGCATCTGACGATTGTCGCCATCGGAATTGTCTTTGTAATCACCGCGTCACTGGTGTTGCAAGAGCACAGGCCGCCGCAATCCACGCTGGCTTGGTTGGTCTTCATCGCGTTGCTCCCCTATGTCGCGGTGCCGGCGTTTCTGGCGCTTGGGGTGCGCAAACGCCGGGCAGCGCGCCATTTGCCGCCCATGTGCCCGATCGATGCGCCGCCGGGGCTGCAAAGCCTGCTGACGGGGTATGGTATCGCCGCGCCTACCTGCGGCAATACCATATCGCTTCAAACCGAAGGGAAGGAAGCTTATCACGCAGTGATGGATGTGGTGGCAGGAGCACAGCACAGCATCTGGATCACGCTATATGCTTTGGGCGATGACCCGGTAGGCCGCGCCTTTTGCGATGCATTGCGTCAACGGGCCGATGAGGGGGTGCAGGTTTGCCTTATTTTGGATTGGGTCGGGGCCTTGCGCCGTCCGCGACAGGCCCTGCGCGCATTGCGTCATGCGAAAGGGCAGGTCTGCATTTATTCCCCTCTGCTGCACGGACCATTTGGCGGGCGCGCCAATCTGCGCAACCACAGAAAAATGGTAATTGCCGATGGCACCCGCGTCTGGGCCGGGGGACGCAATATTGCCCACGACTACCTTGGCCCAACACCGGACCCGACCCGATGGCAAGATCTGTCTTTTATCCTGTCGGGGCCCGCGGCTTCTGGATTTTGTGATCTATTCATCAATGACTGGCGCGCAGCAGGCGGCACCGCACTGACCTGCCCCGAGGAGCCCGCCGAGATGGGGCAGGCCCAAATGCGTTTACTGCCCTCCGGTCCCGATACGGCCCGTGATCCACTGCATGACGCGCTGATCTATACCTGTCACAACGCATCTCAAAAGATCTGGATCGTCACGCCCTATTTCATCCCCACTGATGGGTTGATGCAGGCGCTGTCCATGGCCGGGCGGCGCGGGCTGGATGTTCGGATCGTGGTGCCCGAAACATCGAACCAGCGTTTTGCGGATCTGGCACGCGGAGCCTATATGCGCGGGCTGGCCGCCGATGGATGCCGGATCTTTATGGTCCCCGATGCGATGGTCCATGCAAAGGCGGTGTTAATCGATGATCACGTTTTTATTGGTTCTGCGAATTTTGATGCGCGGTCTTTGATGTTGAACTTTGAACTGATGCTTATGACACAAGACAGTTCAACCCGCGCTCAATTGGAGCACTGGGTCAGAAGTCTTCTGTCGCAATCGCAAGAACAGGTGCCGGTTAGCCGGGGTTTGCGCCGCCTGATTGAGTCATTGGTGCGACTGACCTCTCCGATGCTGTAGTGTCCGTTTGCGGTCAGGAACGATTTGGTTCCCACAATCGGGTGATTTTATATGTTCATAATCGCACATCAGGCGGATATAATTTGTCCTTTAAGGTGTGGTCGCACAGGTCCATATGTCTCTCATCGAAGCGACACGCAGACGACCACAGTTGAAGATCAACGGCCGAACGAAAGCTGCGCCTCGCTCTAACTTATGGAGACTTACGATGCGTATTACACCTATTGCCCTCGCCCTGACCGCCGCCCTTGCAGGGGGGGCAGCCACTGCTCAGACATTCTCGCCAGCCCAAATTCAGCTGTCGACCCAGGCCGGCGTAGAGCCAGGCACCTATACCGTTGGTCAGCTGAACGCGATCATCCACGCAGAGCGTAACTCGGCCGCCGATTCAGCCGATCCCGCCCAGCTGGAACGTGCCTTTGTGTTGGAAAATGCAGGCGTTGAAACCGCTACGGCCGGTGACGCCCAGCTTGCTGCGCAGGCGAATGTTCCAGCAGGCGTCTATACCACTGGCCAGCTGCAAGAGCTGATCAAAGCCGGTCGCAACAACACCGACCCAGCCGCAAAACAGCGCCTGATCGATGCTTATGCGAAAGAGGCAACGACAAACAATGCTGGTCTGGCCCAATTGGCCGCCCGCGCGGGGATCAACCCCAACGGCAAATCACCAGCACAGATCGCGGCAGCCTATGTTCAGGCCACCAACGATCTGGATGATTAATCGCCTTCGTTCGGCGATTGTGGGGGCGTCCTTTCGGGGGCGCCCTTCGCGCATTTGCAGACACCGCGCGACATGCCCCGATCCACGGCCGCAATCATCGCATGTTGATATCTGCCATGAGCCCAATTCATTAGTTTTCTGCTATTATAGCTTTATAGTCTTGCAACCAATCAGTCATTCCCACCCCCACAATTCCTGAGTGCAGTCGAATAATGTTACGCGAAAATATCACCGATCTTGTCGCTTTTGCGGCGGTCGCCCGCGAGCGTAGCTTCACCCGCGCGGCAGGGCAGCTTGGTGTATCGCAATCTGCCCTCAGCCATACGATCCGTGGTCTGGAAGAGCGCTTGGGCCTGCGCCTGTTAACACGCACCACACGCAGCGTATCTACCACCCCGGCGGGGGAGCGGCTGTTGAAAACGCTGGCGCCAAATCTTGCGCAGATCGAAACCGAGTTGCGTGACCTGTCAGAGATGCGGGACACGCCTGCGGGCACAATCCGGATCACCGCGCCCGATTTCGCCGTTGAGGGTCTGTTATGGCCCAAACTTGCCCCCCTGATCCGCGCTTATCCAGAGGTCAATCTGGAGATCGTCGTAGATTACACGCTGACCGATATCGTGTCCGAGAAATTTGACGCTGGGGTTCGGTTTGGTGGCCGGGTTTCAGATGGGATGATCGCACAACGGCTTGGTCCCGATGTACGTATGGTCTGCGTTGCTACGCCAGAGTATTTCAATATGCGTAGCCGCCCGCAAATCCCACAGGATTTGGCGGCGCATAACTGTATCAATGTGCGCCTTCCCACGCATGGTGGGCTATATGCCTGGGAATTTGAACAGGCGGGGCGCGAATTTCGTGTGCATACTCAGGGGCAATTGGTATTTAACGCCATCAACCCGATGATTGCCGCAACTCTGGACGGTATTGGCATCTCCTATATGCCGGATTTTTATGTGGCCGACCATTTGGCCTCGGGCAGGTTGGAGGCCGTGTTGCGCGATTGGTCGCAGCCCTTTGACGGGTTGCATCTGTTTTACCCCAGCCGGCGCCACGCCTCACCTGCATTCAGGCTGTTGCTAAACGCCCTGCGTTATCGCGACTGACTGAACGCAAGTCAGGTTTTGGCGCTCATACATCGCTTATGATCGCAGGCGATTGAACCGCCCCGGTTTTTCCGGAGACTATTGAGTTCGTATTTCAAGCTGCGATTTTGTCTGACTTCAAGGCTTGTTCGTGTTTCTCCTCCGCTTTGATTGGCGTGATATATCCGAGAGGTTCGAGAAGGCGCTCCTTGTTGAACCAATCGACCCATCGCCGTGTTTCGCATTCGACCTGATCCTTGGACTTCCAGGGGCCTAACCGATTGATGACTTCGGTTTTGAAGAGGCCTATGATCGTCTCTGCCAGCGCGTTGTCATAACTGTCGCCAACGCTGCCAACAGACGGTTCCAATCCCCCATCAGCCAACCTCTCTGTGTATCTTTTTGCGGACATCTCGTCCTCCTTGCTTCCAAGATTACCAAGCAAGGCGGCTACAAATCTAGGGGCTATTCACTCACAGACTGTGAAAGTCGAAGCCTAGCAGGTTCATATCCTCGGGAGCAGTAGCAGCGTCGAGCGCATCTAGACGCCGCAGGATGCGGCCATGCATACGTGCGTAGATTTTCGATTTTTCAGTTTCCCAAAGGGCTTTCAGCTGCTTATGTGCGAAGGTCTTGACCATGCTTTTGTGTAAGCTGATGGATTACAGTTCTATAGGTTTTGCTTACACGCTGCTAATAGCGCAAGACATAATACTGATTCACGGAAATATGGACCTAAGAGAGGCTCTCACGTTAACCTTAATGATGGGTTGGGTAGCCCCTCCTGACGGTACTTGTGCCAAGGTGATCCGTTTATCTGTTGATTGTCACTGAGAACTGACCCGGTAGCCCCATAAATTGTCACTGAGAATTGACCCATGTGAACACACTTCCCCGACGGTTTTGGTTGGGGTGATTTGGAGTGGTCGACATGGGATTTTTGAGTGTCATTCGACGCTGGGCATTGCGTGACAAAATGCCGATACGCGAGATTGCCCGGCGGACGGGTTTGTCTCGGAATACTATCAAGAAGTATCTGCGCGAAGGCGCGGTTGAGCCGCAGTTCAAGACGCCCAAGCGTCCAAGCAAGCTGGATCCCTACGCGGATCGGCTGGCAGCTTGGCTTTTAATCCAGACGCGGAAGTCACGCCAAGAGCGGCGGACGGTGAAGCAAATGCATGCTGATCTGGTGAAGCTGGGATATGACGGCTCCTATGAACGCGTGGCAGCTTTCGCCCGGGCATGGCGTGAAGATCGGCATCGAGCGGAACAGACGACGGGGCGCGGCACCTATGTGCCGTTGGTATTCCAACCCGGCGAAGCGTTCCAATGCGATTGGAGCGAGGACTGGGCAAACATCGGTGGTGAGCGGGTCAAACTGCAGGTCGCACATGTCAAACTGTCACACAGCCGCGCGTTCCTGGTACGCGCTTATCCGCTGCAAACGCATGAGATGCTGTTCGACGCTCATTGGCATGCGTTCAGGGTTTTTGGCGGCGTCCCTGGACGTGGCATTTATGACAATATGAAGACGGCAGTAGACCGCGTTGGCAAAGGCAAGCAGCGAGACGTCAATGCGCGCTGCAAAGCCATGGCCAGCCACTATGTGTTTGAGCCCGAGTTCTGCAATCCGGCGGCCGGTTGGGAGAAAGGCCAGGTTGAGAAGAATGTGCAGGATGCGCGCAACCGTATGTGGCAGGTCATGCCGGTCTGCGCCGATCTGGCAGAGCTGAACCAATGGCTTGAAGATCGCTGTATCGCCCTTTGGACGGAGACACCGCACAAGGCTCTACCAGGGTCCATCGCTGACGTGTGGGAGGCCGAGAAGCCCACGCTAATGGCACTTCCGCCGGCATTCGATGGCTTTATCGAACACAGTAAGCGTGTGTCACCCACGTGCCTGAGCACGTTCGAACGCAATCGCTACAGCGTTCCCGCCAGCTTTGCGAACCGACGTGTCAGTTTGCATGTCTATCCCGAACGGCTGGTCGTGGTCGCTGAAGGGCAAATGGACCTGCACCGTTTCTGTTCCGGTGTGTTGCTCATCTTAGGCGGCGATCTTTTCGAAGGCCACGGGTGATTTTCCGTCCAAGGCTGAATGGCGCCTGCGCGGGTTGTAGAAGCCGTTGATGTATTCGAACACCGCGACCTCAACATCCCGGCG
>NZ_MDHA01000090.1 GCF_001705665.1 Thioclava sp. SK-1
AAGCCATTCTGAGAGAAAGGGAGAAGATCAAGAAACTGACGATCCGACAGCGCCGCTTGCAACATCAAAAACAAGCCGCATAATCAATCACGCAACCGAACCAGAGCCTCCAATGTTCAAGCAGATCTGATGTCCCATTTTATATGACGACAGACACGCACTGACTTGGCGTGAGCGCTATGTGCCCGGCGACAATGACACTATTCTCTCGGATCACTACCCTGATCGGGAGGCTGCAGTCAAAGCAGCCGATGCGCTTAACTCTTCCTTGAAACAGGCGCTATCGACTCGCTCGATGGACGATGTCGTCAAGCGCTCTCTGGAGTTGAAAATTGACAAAGCTCTGCAGGCCAAGCGTCGTTTGCAGGATGAAGAGGCGCTGATGCTGGCGGAGGCCCTGCGCCGTTGTGCTGGTGATAAACGACCACATGCGGCAACTATAAAATTGTCGCCTGAGGCCGAGCGCTACCGGCAGGACCTCGCGGAGCAACTGGCTATTATGCCCTATCTCCAGGTTGCAAAGGTCGGCCGCTCGAATAGCCGCTGGAGCCAATCTCTCCTCTATCTCGGGATCGATGGCGTCTGGTCAAAACCCTATCATGCGGGAGCTAAAGCGGCTTTGACCGCTGAGCGTGCCAAGATCGCCAACGGCTTTGACCTCAGCGCCAACATGCATTGGGGAAAAGCTAAGGCTAGGATTCGCCAGATCCTTCTTCCGCGCGCCAACCAACTGCTCCAGCTCGCCAGCGTCCAGCGACTGCTCGCTGAAGCCTTGGCACGCGGCGAACGCGTGCTGGTCTCGAACGGCATCGTCTTCTGGTACGAAGATGACGGTTTAGGGTGGCAAATCAAGGCAACTTCGGCGACACGCGAATCCGATGGTGCTACGATTTGGAGGGAAGGCACGATCCTGTCCACCAACCACGGCCGCCTGGTGGTCCTGCCCTATATAAAGGAGAACGGCGAGCAGGTTCGCGGTCACACCAAGAACGGGCCCAACGATGGACGAGCGCTTCCGCGCCACCATGACCACTATGTCGAGATTCCCTTCTCCCTCTACGACGGTGATTTGATGATCGGTCTGTTCGGTGAGTTGCCATACGAATAAAATCATGTCCGTGAACGGTCACTCGGACATGAGCGCCGCAACAATAATACCGCACCGTCGCAAATCAGCTCTCCGCCCTTAGTTTCGAGCAGAGCATCACACAGCCCTGACGTACAGGCAACTTTGGGTAGGCCCCACAGCGCGGGCGTGACACCAATTCGGGCTGCCACCCACCATTTGTGGCCTGCAGCCCGGACGGCAGCCATGGCCCGAGCCGACCGAAGGCGCGCACATCCACCGCTCAATGCGACAGCGGGCTGCTTGCCATGGCCTCTGCCCTCTCCAGCATCCTGGACACATGGCGCAGGTTGAGATCATGTTCCCCGGCAACCTGATCGATCACCACGCAGATCGCACCCAGGGCAGCATCACTTAGCCCCCGTCGTGTGCCCTCGCGCTCCGCGAAAGAGATGAGATCCCCCTTGCCGGGGCCGACAAGGCGCAGGATTTCCAGGCGGCTCAGGAATGGGGCCGAAAGCGTCCTCAGGCTGTTCGAGGTCAGGACCCAGCTGATCCAGGACATGTCGAAGCCGACCTGATAATAGGGACACTTCCATGCCACGGCTGACGAGCGTTCCAGCAGCGGCAGCAGCCCGTCGGCCAAGCCGTAGGCCTGCCCCTTGGTCGAGGTCGGCGTCCCGGCCTTCTCGATCTCGTCGATCACCACGATCGGGTTCGCGCAGAGGCTCTGCACGATGGTCTGCAGGGGCCGTCCAGGAAATGCCGTGCCCCAGCCGCGTTGTGAGCCGTTGACGACGAAGGAGGCCTGTTCTGCGGTTCCCTCGATGCCACAGCGCGGCACCCCGAGATGGCGCCCGAGTTCGCGCGACCACACGCTCTTGCCGATCCCCGGCGGGCCGTCGAGCAGCACGGGCGGCAAACGGAATCCGGGCTCCCCCACCCGTACCGAGCGGCGCATCGCTGTCCAGAGGAAGTCAGTGGCCGCCGCCATCCAAGGCATCTCGGCATGAATGGCGGCGGCGATCTCATCGGCGCGGTGCTCGCTGGCGATGTCGACTAGGTCCGCCCCGCAGCGGAATACCTCGAGCGCGCGCCGGTCACCCGAGCTGAGATGGCTGAGCCCGGAAGCCTTGGCACGCGCGCCCATTACCCGGCGCGCACGGCGCAGCACCTTGTTGCGGTCCTTTTCCGAGAGCGGCACGGCGATGAGGTCCTCGTTCCAACGCAACTCATCCTCAAAGTCTCCCGGAACCTTTGGGGGCACCCCGTCATGAAGGGCACGGAGCTTGCGCAGATGCCACTCGAAGCGGCGCTTTAGGGCGAACTCGTTCTCGTCGGCATCGGCGAAGCGGGCATCGATGAACTTGATCTTCGTCATGGAGGTCCTTTCTGGCGCGTCGCGCCAAGCCCTCGGGCAGAGGTTCTGCAGGAGGGGGATGTTGGAAAGAACCCGGCCGGATTTGGCCTCAGGGATGCCCAAAGCACAGCTGGCCGTCAACGCCGCCCGTCAGGTCTGAACGCTCCAATGGAGCATCAAAGGCCGCAAATCCGCCCGCCGAGCAAGCCATTGATTTAAATGAAAACCACCGACTGCAGCGCAGTCGATGGTCATTAATTCTGTGCCGGAATGGTCAAATTACCCCGGAAATGGACAAGTTTTAGTGGGTCCTACTGTCGGACCTACCAATAAATGACCATCGTTGAAAATATCGTCGTTGAAATCATTGAACTTTTTCTACGCCTCCTGACCACGGGGCGGCCATTTTGACCATTACACATGATGAGAATGGCCATTGAAAAGTTGCAAAAAATGCCGCCCGAAGGCGGCAGTTCTGGGAGTTCTGGACAACTCGTGGAGCTCTATGCTCCCGGAATCATGAATTGCAAATCCTCTGGTAGATCTGGCGGCGGTGACTTCATCAGAGAAATAACCTCGCTTGGCCTGATCAGGAGAGATGCAAATCCCCTCTCCCCTTCGAGCCGGAGCATCTTGGTCAGGTGGCCCTTAAACATCAGATCGAGAATAATCTTGAGCTTTGTACGAGAGCGCTCGGCCGCCTTGGCAAGATGCTCAAAATCATCCGGCGCTTCCTCAACAACAACGAGGTCTCGCTCAAGGAAACGCTTAACCTTGCTGACACTTCGACCGTCGATTGCTTTGACCACCCGGCTACCGGTTTCAGACGTGTCCTGAACGCGGGTCAGGACACCAAGTTCGACGAGCGCCTGCACGACGGGCCGGGACGCGTTCAGCGTGTCGGCAACGGCATTCAAGCCCATAGCATGTTTGGCGTCCTCGATCAGGTCGCGGGCCTTCCAGTAATCCACAACAACTGACGCGCTGTTGAGCTGGTCCTCTGCGTTGACCAATCCACTTGCCACCAAGATATTCCGCAATGTCTTGGGATGAATTTTCTCAGCCTTCGCGATGGAACTGATGGTAGTCAAGCGCGGGTTCAAGACAGGCTCTCCCAGAACAACCTGACCGGTTACCACCGATGTATTTCCCAAAATGGTTTCGCGGAGAATATCGCGGATCGGTCCCGGATCCTTGGCGAGGCGGCTCGCCGAAAGCCAGCTGTAGAGCATACCGTACGCCTTGCGCGGACGCGCCGTTCCCTCCTGGCGCGCGTTGGTCGCAAGCGCGTCCGAAAAGAATTGCGACAGCGCTTGCTCCCCTGCAGAGACCAGATCCCAAGCCGCACGGCTGGCTACGTCCCAGTCCTGCGGCGTCATGTTGGCCGCCAAGTGGCTTGGCCCGAATGCAATCAGGCCTCCGAGCATTTCGGTCGCGCGCACCGCTTGGTCGATGTCCTGCCCGTCCAACCACTTCGGCCCCGTTTGCCCCGCCAGTCGGTTCTCGACATAGGCTTGTAGCTTCGAAGGCTGACGCGGGTCGTTTAATGCCAGCGCCTGCTCTGTCGCAATTTCAGAGCCTAGTCCTTGAAGCTCATGGAACTGGTCATGCCACGCGCCCGAGCGGATGTCCCGAAGCGGCAAACCATGAACATCGCAGGTGCGAACCGGCGCCAAGCGCCACATCAGGCGATGCCGCATTGAAACACCTGGGCGAACTTCACCATCGCAGTCATCGGAAAGGCAATACGGACAGAACCGAGTAACCAAGCCAGTTGTGAACTCAGAGGAAAATTCACACCCACGCAGCCGGTGGCGGCGTAATCCTATTGCCGTGATGGTGTTTTGGAAGACCGGTTCCGGATTCTGATCCGCCTTTTCACAAAGGCGTTGGACCGCCTCTGGCAGCCCGCGCGCCAGGTCGATAGCCGGAATCTGCAGGTCGTTCAGAAACGGAACCAGGCGGCCTCCCGTGTGGAAGGCCGCCTGACGCGCTGCCCAGGACAGCGGAGTCTCGTCGTGGACGAAGGGAATGTGGGGAAAGAGCTTGCCCATCTTGATCACCGGTTGCGCTTCCGACCACGAGGCGAACGTTCCTCGGCTTTTGGATCCGTTTCGATCAGCCAATAATGCTCGGCGTAGAACACGTTCTCCGAGGCCCCGCAGGACTCGTTCATAGCATAGGCCACCGCGAAGTGGTCGACCGTAAGCTGCGCCTCTTCACGGTCGATCGCGACCTCCATCGCCATCAGCAATAGCTCGATGCTCCGGCCGAAGCGGTAGCGCGCGCCGTGGAAAATCCGACCGATGAGGTCGGGCGCGTGTGGTTCGTCAAGCCCCACCCGTTGGCAATACTGCGTCAGGATGGTCTGGAAGCTGGCGCCATCGACCTGTTCGACCATTCCGGGCAGTGTCATCGCGGTGAAGCGCCGTTTGACCTGGCTGTCGCTCCGGATGACCTCTGACAGTTCCTCTGTTCCGGAAAGGATTACGGCCACCGCACCGTCCCCTTGCATCAAGGATTTGAGCGCCCGCAAGATGAATTTGCGCTCGGCGCAAAACAGATCTTGCGCCTCGTCGATCCAAATGACGCTGATCTCAAGAAGTTCCAGCCGATACCGGAGATCCTGGACCAGCGACCAGTTTTCCTTCCGCGGATTGGCGTTGGGATAGCCCGACTCCTTGAGGAGTTGGAGGATCATGCTCTTGAAGGTTGCGGGGCTCGGCACCGACGATTGAAGACAGCGCGGTGTGCCATCTTCCCGTGGCTGCAGGACCGAGAGCTTGCGAAGGGTCCGTTCCACCAGATGAGATTTGCCGCTGCCCGGCTCGCCCGTCAGCATGAAGCCGCGGGTTTCGCCAAGGTCGGGTGTGCGCTTGGCGACGGGGATCAGGTTGCCTTGGCCGTCTTTGGCCAAGAGGCGCTTGATGTGGGTTGCGACCTCCGCATCTCGGTCAGTGCCGATGTGGAGTTTGCGCAGGCCCTCGAGGGCCTGCTCTGCGCGTGTGAAATCAAACATGATCACTCCTCCTCAAAGGTGATGGAGGACGCGGCCGAGGTCGAGGTCTGGTCGGCACCCCGAGGATGCGCATCCACACGGATGTGGATGTCGTCAGCCCCTTCATCCTCCGGAGGCAGTTCCTGACCCAAAGTGCCCTTCGCCTTCGTAGGAGTCTCGGGCTCATAGAACTGCACGCCGGCCAGCAGGTTCTTTTCTTCGCGCAAGAAACGCGCCTCAGACCAGTCCTCGAGGTTCAAGCCGGCCCGAGCCATCGCCTTCTCGTTGCGATCCTTGATCGCAAGAATAACCGCGCGGACCGCCGCGTTATTCAAGCGGTTCGATTTCGGGGCCCCATTGCGGACATGGCGGACGGCCGTCAGCCATGTTTGTGCGGGCACACCTTTCAGGGACGTGTCGAGGGCGGGGACATTAAACCAGGCCTCGCCAATCTTGACGGAAATTGCCCCGATATCCTTCGGATGCCAGCGCACCTTGACCGGCTTCACATCGGTACGACGCAGGTGGTGCTGGATCACTTCCGATTGATAGCGCACCCCGAGCACGGTGATACCGGTCTTATCCAGGCGATAATCGCGTTCATGCCCGAAGCACAGGCGCATCATCTCCGAGTCCGGCGGCGGCGTGACCCCGTACATCTTGTTCAGGCGACGCCAGGCCTGAACAGGGGTTTCACCGTCGAGACCGCCGTGCGGCGTGTTGTGGTAGATCTCCACAACCCAGCGAATGAGCGCGAACGTCAGATCATCCAGGTTCAAGGCCGCCCGCTTCTCCGGATCCGAGTCACCCTTCTGAAGGATTCCCCGGAACGTGTGCCCGGACAGTCGGGATGCCAGATCACCCGAACAGGTACCAAAGAAGCGCTCGATGGTTCCGCGGTTCTCCGGAACGCCGTTCATGGCCATCTCCCAGGCGATGCCCATGTCCTCGGCCGCCATCCGAAAACGCAAGGACTTGAATGCAGAGCCGCCGTCGAAGACAATCAACTCCGGGGTGCCATGCATGTCCCAAGGCGTGTGCGCCCCCACGGCGTCGGACCAAGCGCCCTTGTTGGTGACGATCATCTGCAACAACTGAACGGCTGCCTCGGAATTCGGCGCGCGGCTCAGGACCATGCCGACGATACAACGGGTGGCACAGCAAATCGCAGCCGTCAGGGTCCATCGTGCAGCCTTCCGCTTCTTGATTTTACCGGTTTTCGGGTCCTGATACTCTTCGTACTGGATGCCCATGAATTGCTTCTCTTCCTCAGTGAAGAGCCCGTAGATCTCGGTACACTGCAGCACCGTCTGAGCATCGAAGGTACACTCGTCGATTTCGACCCGTTCCAATGGCCGCGTCGGGATGACACCCGTCGTGACTGGCCGGAACTTCTTCCGCGCCGCGTCAATACCATTCCGCTTCAATTCCACCTGGAACGGATCCAAGGATCGAACTGCGAGCCGGAAGGTTTCACGGTTCGGGATTTTCATCGCCGGCTTACCCGCTTCTACGAGTTCCATGTTCTTGGCCTCGAACTCCAGCTGCATCTCCTCAAAGAGCTCTTTGATCGTCGGTTTGTCCATCGACATGTACTTCCGAACGCTCTTCATCATCAGCGAACATTCCGCTGCGGTGAGACGAGAGCGGCGAATTCCTCGGTCGGAAACCTTATCCAGATGGCCTGCAAGTCCAAACTTGTCCAACTCCGCCAACCAGCGACGCAAGGTGCGCGGCGACGGCGCTTTCGCAAAGTTTTCGCTCTTATTGATCTTGCCTTCCCGATTGGGCACAGGCGCATCGTTGGGAGCGCGAACAACGACACGCTGGAGAATTACGGGCATGTTGGCCGTGATGGATGCGTCGGTGAACTTCAGAAGCTTTTCGGCGTGCAGTTCAAGCGCAACCTGGCAATAGAGGTCGCGTTTGGTCAGACGACGCACAGGCCGACCCGTCAACGCCGAGATGGAGGTCTGAGAACAGGCCAGGCGTTTGCTCGCCGCAAGTGGGTCGAAATGGTCGCGCTCGACGCGAAGGCGCCCTTCATGGCCGAAGCGGGCGAGGTCTTCAAAGCTGAATTGCTGACAAAGCCCAGTCGTGTCGTCACGGCGCAGGAGGTAGCCGAGTTCCGTTTCTTGGACCACCGTGAAGGCAAGCGTGTCGATCGAAACGCGGTCCAGAAGACCGAAGACATAACGGGCGTTAGCCGTGCTGAAAGAGAGATCCATGATGTGTCCTTTCGTGGGATCAGAGCTGCACAAAGCAGCGAGAAATGCGCGGGCACCGGACAGGCGCCCTGTTGATGGATGAGGAACTGAGGGGTCAGGCTTTCGGCGAATTTGCCTGTTGAAGCGGGATGGTCCCGGCACGGGCCACTTCGGCAAAGAAGTGTTCGATGCTGCCACGCGGCGCCTGTTGCATGGTCGCAGCGCATTCAATGATCGCGAGCTTCTGCGCTCGGCTCTGAAACTCTCGGGCATTGTCGGCGAGAATGGTTTCGGGGATGCCGGGGGTATTCCAGTTGAATGTCGACATGGGCTCTCCTTTCAAAGACATGCGGGGGCTGGCCCTTGGCGAAGGCCGCCAAGGGTTTCGAGTGATCGATGGAAAAACGAAGGTGGAGTTGGTCGCCGCGCTAACGGAGCTGCCTGCCGATCAGAGAGGGTACGCGCTCGGCGCTGCAGGTTTCAGATCAAGCATGGCACCGTCCTGCAGGATCTGAATATCGAGGAGACGAGAGGAACTGACATCGATCATCGCCACTGCGATGACCCGCTGCCGCTCATCCGTCTGCTCTGCCAACGCGGGCATGATGTCCTTCAGATCGATCTGCCATTCGTCAATCTCGACACGTCCAAGGGGCAACTGCTGCGGCCCATGGCGGCTTTGGAACTGGGAACAAGAGTTGGCCATTTCAAACCTCCTTCTTCTTGAAGACCAAGGTTTTTGGGCCAATGCGCTCGTAGTTCAGCGTCTCGAGATGCCCCGAACAGATGAGACGAACGATTGCACGAAACCCCGTGCCCTCAAGGTGCGTCGCCGCAACGAGGTCTCCAACAGAAGTCACGCCCGTCATGCTGCGCACAACATCCTGGGCAACGGGATCGCCGAAGCAATCGGGGCGGCGAACAGAGTGGAAGAGTTTGCCATTGAACAGTTCAACCGGGCAGACATCGTCTTCCGTGAACAGCAAAAAGTTGTCCAGAAAGCCTTGTGAAACGGCCTGCTTTCTGATCCGCGCCAATTCTTGAAGGTAGCGCGTGCTCGCCCGTTCTTTGGGCCGAACGGCATATCCGATCATCTGGCCGTCGGTTTGCAGGGTGGCAATGTCGATGTAGTGCTCGTGAATTTCTCCGAACTTGTCGGACCACTCGAAACGGACCTGCGTCCGGAGTTCCAGTGTCGAGCGCCGATAGCTGAGGATCAGCGCCGCGCATTTTTCGAGGTGGCTTTCAACGCCATGGCGTTCTCCGGGTCCATCGCCAAGTACGAGACCACCGGTGAAGTGTTTGGTGGACCCCACTTGCGTCGCGCGGTCGCCCTTGCATGCTTCGGGCAGGCGGATACCGCCATCAAGGGAAAGATCAGACATCGGTTCTTCTTTCGAAATGAGGTGACGCAGCCCGATCAGCCGGGCAGCGGGTGACCCCGAGGCGCACCTGATCGCCTCCCCTCACCGGCATCGCGGCATAGGTGGCTACAGCAGGCAAACCTCTCCCGTGGCCGTGCTCTGCACTGCCCTGCGGTAGGTCTTTCGTAGTTGAGAAGAGCCGTTTTCCTTGAAGCGTCGGCATTGGCGTGCTAACTTAATCGACGAAAGAGAGCGGACTTCGGTCTTCTCATAAAGCGGCGATCTGTTGGCGCAGATCGCTGTTTTCATTTCTGGTCGTGGTTCGTAGCGGCTTTCCCCCCTGATTTTTCTGGTTGATAGGTTAGCGTTTTTCGCTGAGCAAAAGAAGGCATTTTATTTATCAATTTCAATGCCTTGCGAATAGTGGCGGCGCCTTTCTTTTCGCTCTAAGACTTGGAGCAAGCAGGCTCTCTTCTTCGAGAGAGCACTACATCTTCGACCAAGAGGACCGGTTGAAGCCGATGTAATCCGATGCAACCCCGTTATTCGCATCCAGTTCGCGCCCATCAAACTGAGCGCGGAGGGCGCGAGTTGGGCGAATCGGCGGCAATCCCACATGCACAGGGGAATTTCGGGCAAAGCGGACCAATCTGGTGTCGGTCCCGACAGCGCAACGGCTCGAAAGCAGTACGGTAGCGTTTTGCCGGAAGGCTACAAAAGTCCTAGTCTTGGAGATTTCCATCACACGGATCCATATGGCTTGGCATTCATCATTCCCCGATCCGATTTCTTGGACGGGAGGGGTTCATTCATATGAACCGTATGAGCCGAAGCGAGATATGATGGACCGTGTTTTGCATGGGGAACAGATAGGCCCACCTCGCGACCCCAGACAACTCAATTTGGCCACTTGGTGGGGTCACCTCGCCCGCAATGCTGCAAAACAGCAACACATCGCAAGTTTCTTCGGCGCAGCATTGAGAAAGTTCAAATCTCGTGATCTTGACGTCATACCTCTTATGAAGGAACGATAGTTCCGATTGAGGTAGAGACCTCCACAGTTCCGAAAATGCGTGGCTCGAATTGGCCTTGAGGGTCAAAAGCGCTCGGAGGTCTGCAAGCAGAATCTGCGCTGTCGATCTTGAATTTTGCGCTTCCGCACCAGTTCGTCGTTATGAAGTATTTCGCGCCCGAAACCTCTTCCAGAGACGGTTAAAAGCAAGAATCAGCGCCAGTTTTGTGTCGGGCCACAGGGCAAGTTATGAGTCCCATCATTCGATTGAAATTCAACGGACGAACCGCCAGCCGCTGGTTTTCACGGGGGTGGTCGACAGGCTGATTGCAAGGAGATCGAAGCTAACGTGACAGAGGATATTGCTGGGCAGACCTGAAAAAACCGCGCGGGCAATCAAGACACCTGCCGGCCCTCGCCCAAATACTCACGCTGCGCGCGTGTCCCACCGCTGACATGTTCGAAAGCAAAGTTACTTCCTCACGTCACCATCATCCAACGTATGAAAGGCAGCGCTGGCACAGGTCCGCGCCATTGACTATCGTGCCGGAAAAGACATTCGGATTATTGAGGTAGGTCGTGGAGCATATTGGCAAACTGGAACAGCGCCTCTGGGGCGCTGCTGACTCCCTTCGGGCCAACTCAAACTTCGCCAGCAACGAATACTTCATGCCCGTCATGGGCCTGATCTTCCTGCGCCATGCCTATTCCCGCTTCCTGAAGGTCCGTGACGAGATCATCCCCACCCTGCCATCACGGGGCGGCAAGACACGCCCGCTGACGAAGGAAGACTTCTCGGCACGGTCTTCCATCTTCCTGCGGGACAATGCCCAGTTCGACTACCTGGTCAGCCTTCCCGAAAGCGAGACGGCATCCACCGCCGTCATCGACGCGATGAAATCCATCGAGGAAGACTACACGACCCTCGAAGGCCTCCTGCCGAAACAGGAATACGCGGAACTGGACGAGGACGCGCTGCGCCAGGTGTTGCGGATCTTCAACGATCCAGCCCTGCAGAAGGCAGACGGTGACGTCTTCGGCCGGATCTACGAATACTTCCTGACCCAGTTTGCCGACCAGAAGGCACACGACAACGGCGAATTTTTCACTCCGATCAGCCTCGTCGAAACCATCGTCAACTTTATCGAACCCACGCGTGGCAAGGTCATCGACCCGGCCTGTGGTTCGGGCGGCATGTTCGTGCAATCGGCCCACTTCGTCGAAACCATGAAGGCCAACCCGAACGAACGCCTGACTTTCTACGGGATGGAAAAGAACCCGACGACCCTCCGCCTGGCCAAGATGAACCTCGCCGTGCATGGCCTCGAAGGTGCCATCGAAAAGGCCATCAGCTACTACGAAGATCCGCACAAGACCCATGCGCCCTTCGACTACGTCATGGCCAACCCGCCCTTCAACGTCGACGAAATCGACGCCGAGAAGATGAAGGATGACAAGCGCCTGTCCTTCGGCCTTCCCGGCGTGAACAAGGGCGGCAAGGTCTCGAACGGCAACTACGTCTGGATGTCCTTCTTCCATTCCTATCTGTCCGACACGGGCCGCGCGGGCATCGTCATGTCGTCGCAGGCCTCCTCGGCGGGCGGGCAAGAGGCCAAGGTCCGCGAGGCGATGGTCAAGACCGGCGACATGGACATCATGCTCGCGATCCGCGGCAACTTCTTCTACACGCGCACCGTGCCCTGCGAGATCTGGTTCATGGACAAGGGCAAGCCCGAGCATCTGCGCGACAAGGTGCTGATGCTGGATGCGCGGCAGGTCTTCCGCAAGGTGACGCGCAAGATCTGCGATTTCTCCCCTGAACAGGAAAAGAACCTGACCTCCATCGTCTGGCTCTACCGTGGGCAGGAAGACCGCTTTGCCGGGCTGGTGCAGGACTACCTGTCCACCGCGCGGGACGAGGCGCTGGGGGCGGATTTCACCGACGTTCTCGACGTGCTGGGCAAGGCATGCACCCATTTTGCCGCCCATGTCGATGTGGCCGAGCTGAAGGCGGGGATTGCCAAACTGACCACGGACGCCACGGCCTATGGCGTGGCGGCATCGGCGCTGGTGCAGCCGGAGGCATCCATTGATGCCCTGACGGCGGCATGGACGGCGATGCAGCCGCTGGCGGATCAGGCCAAGACCCTGATCAAGGAAATCGACCATCTGGCCAAGCTTGTGCAAAAGGCACAGGAGGCGGCGATTGCGGCGGGCGAAAAGGCCACCGAGGGCAAGAAACATCTGGCGGCGATTGCCGAGGCGCGGGTGGCGCTGACGGGTGATCCGGAAATCCACCTGACGCCCAGCGGGGCGCTGAAACGCTTCCGCTATTTCGAGGGGCAGGCAGACTGGCTGCTGTCGCGATTCCCCGAAGGGCGGCTGCGGGATGTCGAGGGGCTGGTAAAGCTGGTCGATAAGGCCGAACTGGCCGAGAATGACTACAGCCTGACTCCGGGCCGCTATGTGGGTGTCGCACCGGAAGAGGATGACGAGGATTTCGACTTCGAGGAGGCGATCAAGGAGATCCACGACGAGTTGGAGACCCTGAACGCCGAGGCAGCGGACCTGGCCGAGACCATCGCGAAGAACTTCGCGGAGTTGATCGTATGAGTTGGCAAGAAAAGGCGATTTCGGACCTCGGCAAAGTCGTTACAGGGAAGACGCCATCTACGAAAAATCGAGAATTCTACGATGGGGAATTTCCGTTTGTTACGCCAACCGACTTGGACTGGCAGAGCTACTTCGTTCGAACGACCCACTCGACGATCACCAAGCTTGCGAGCGACCAACACAAGAACCAGATGCTTCCGGCGGGCGCCACAACCTTCACTTGCATTGGAAACACGATCGGCAAGTGTGGGATTACCGCAGAGACGAGCCTTACGAACCAGCAGATCAACAGCATCGTTCCGAACGATGAGCACGATAAGCGATTTGTCTACTACCTGATGCTCCACAACAAGGATGCTATCCGGTCTATTGGCTTGAGCGGAGGCGCGGCTCAACCGATCATCAACAAGTCGACCTTTTCGAACGTAAAGGTCCGGGTTCCCGACCTCCCCACCCAAGAGCGTATCGCGGGGGTGCTCTCGGCCTATGACCACCTGATCGAGAACAACCGGCGGCGGATTGCGTTGTTGGAACAGGCGGCGCGGCTTTTGTATCGCGAATGGTGCGTCCATTTCCGCTTTCCCGGCTTCGAGACCGCCAAGTTCGTCGATGGCCTGCCGGAGGGTTGGGAAGTTCGGAAAGTTAAAGACCTTCTCGCTCGCTTGAAATCGAAACCGACAGTTCGAAAAGACGAATACCAAGAATATGGTCAGTGGCCCTGTGTGGATCAGGGGCAGGATTTCATTGGCGGATACACCGACAATAGAGAAGCGATATATCATGACGGCCTGCCGCTCATCGTGTTCGGGGACCACACCCGGGCACTAAAATTCGTGGACTTCCCATTTGCTCGCGGTGCGGATGGAACCCAGATCATTCAGTCGAACGAAGAACGTCTTCCTCAAGAGCTGTTCTACTTTTCATTGATCAATGTTGATCTATCCAATTATGCCTATGCGCGTCACTTCAAGTTCCTGAAGGATAAGGAAATCATCATCCCTACAGAAGGACTGGGAAAAAGCTTCTCGGAAAGGGCCAGGGCAGTCTTTGATCAAGTTCGAACGCTACGGGATCAAAACCGAAAGCTCGCCAAAGCCCGCGACCTTCTCCTTCCGCGTTTAATGGATGGACGTCTTCCCATCCCAGAGTAGTATCTGGCCATGAACGATTTTACCGAAGACCTTTTGGTTCAAAAGACGATGGCCGATTACCTGGCCGACGAGCATGGCTGGCGATCCGTCATGGCGTGGAACAGCGAGACCTTCGGCCCTGAGGGAACGCTGGGCCGCAAGTCCGACAAGGACGTGATCCTGACCCGCTATCTCTCCGAGGCGCTGGTCACCCTGAACCCCGGCCTGCCGGATGAGGCCTACGAACAGGCGCTGCGCAAGATCACCGATACCTTCGCCTCGCAATCCCTGCTGAAGACCAATCAGGAAAAATACGAGCTGCTCCGCAACGGGGTGATGGTGAAGTTCCGCCAGAACAACGAGCCCCGTGTCGAGCACCTGCGCGTGTTTGACTTCGACAGGCCCGAGAACAACGACTTCCTTTGTGTGCGCGAGCTGTGGGTGCGCGGCTATGCCCACCGGCGGCGGGCCGACATCGTGGGCTTCGTCAACGGCTTACCGCTGATGTTCTGCGAGTTGAAGCGCCCCGACCGCGACCTGCGCCGCGCCTATGCCGAGAACCTGAGCGACTACAAGGACACGGTCCCGCACCTGTTCCACTTCAACGCCTTCGTCATCCTCGGGAATGGCGAAGAGGGGCGGATGGGCTCGATCAGCGCGGATTACGAGCATTTCGCCGAATGGCTGAAGCTGGATGAACGCGACCGCCGCGATGGCCGCCTGCCGATGGAAGCGCTGCTGAAAATCGTCTGCGACAAGCGGCGGTTCATGGACCTGTTCGAGAACTTCATCCTGTTCGCGGACACGGCCAACGGGCTGGCAAAGATCATCGCGAAGAACCACCAGTTCCTGGGGGTGAACCGGGCTGTGGCAGCGGTGGAGAGCCGCGAGGATCTTGAGCGCAAACTGGGTGTGTTCTGGCACACCCAAGGATCGGGCAAGTCCTTCTCGATGGCGTTGTTCACCCAGAAGGTCCACCGCAAGTTGGGCGGTGATTTCACCTTCCTGATCCTGACCGACCGCACCGATCTGGATAACCAGATCTACAAGACCTTCGCTTCGGTCGGGCTGGCCAATAACGACAAGGACGCCTGCCGCGCGGCCTCTGCCAAGAACCTGCGTGAGCTGCTCGGGCAGCAGAAGAAGGTCATCTTCACGATGATCCAGAAGTTCACGGATGATGAGGCCGAGAACGGCGTCTATTCGACCAGTGACAAGCTGATCGTGGTGACGGACGAGGCCCACCGGACGCAATACGGCATGCTGGCGCTGAACATGCGCAAGGGGCTGCCTAATGCGAGCTTTATAGGGTTCACCGGCACGCCGCTGTTCTCGAACGACCAGATCACCAAGCAGGTTTTCGGGGGCTATTTGTCCACCTATGACTTTCAGGATGCCATCGAGGATGGGGCGACGCTGCCGCTGTTCTACGACGCTCGTGGTGACAAGCTGAAGATCGCCGGGGCGGACCTGAACGAACGTTTGGCCGAAGCTTTGGCCGAGGCGGAAGTGGATGATCCTGACGTTGCCGCGAAGCTCTCGGATGATCTGAAACGCGAGTACCATGTGGTTACCGCCGAGCCCCGCCTGAAACATGTCGCGAAGGATTTCGCCTGGCACTTCTCGACGAATTGGGAAAGCGGGAAGGCGATGTTCGTCGCCATCGATAAGGTTACCGCCGTCAGGATGTACGACTACATTCAGGCGGAATGGGGCGCCCGGATCGCTGCGTTGGAAGCTGAACTCGGTTCCATCACTGACGATCAAGAGCGAATCCAGCGCCAAGCCCAAATTGCGTGGATGCGCGAGACCGAAATGGCCGTGGTCGTCAGTGACGAGCAAAACGAAGTCAAGAAGTTCAAGGATTGGGGTCTTGATATCATTCCGCACCGGAAGCGGATGAAAGATGGCTTCACGGTCAATGAAAAGGTCGGCGGTCGCGAGGTCGAGAAGCGGCTGGACGTCGAAACTGCTTTCAAGCGCGAAGAGCATCCTTTCCGAATCGTGATTGTCTGCGCAATGTGGCTGACCGGCTTCGATGTACCCTCCCTTTCAACCCTGTATCTCGACAAGCCTCTGCAAGCGCACACGCTGATGCAAGCAATCGCGCGGGCGAACCGCGTGAAGGAAGGCAAAAACAACGGACTAATTGTCGATTACTGCGGTATCTTGAAAAACCTGCGTAAAGCTCTCGCGACGTTTGCGGGGCACACTGGCGGCGGCGCAATCGGAGGTCCTGATCAGCCAGCACCAGAGGTAGATCCGGTTAACCCCGAAGAAAAGCTGCGTGGTGAACTCGTGGAGGCCATTGCACTGGTCGGAGAACGCTTGAAAGATGGCGGCTTCGATTTGGATCGCCTCCGCGAAGCCGAGGGCTTCAATAAGCTCAAGGCGTTAAAGGATGCTAAGGAAACGATCAACGAGAACGACGAATCTCGAAAGGGCTTTGAGATTGCAGCACGTGCCGTATTCCGGAAGTACAAGGCATGTCTAACGTTCGCTTGGGCTGAGGATTTCAAAGGCTCTTACCAGGCAATCAACTACATCTACAGCTCTCTGCAAGACGACAAGGCCGAAGCAGACACGACAGCGATCATTCAAAAGCTCAATGCGATCGTGGCCGACGCGATAGAAATCACCCCTGACAAAGAGGGCGAGAAGGTCTTCGATATCTCCAAAGTGAATTTCGATCTGCTACGACGCGAATTTGCGAAAAGCGACAAGAAGGCCAGCGACACACAGGACCTACGTGAGGTGATCAGCCAACGTCTTGCGAAGATGTTGGCCGCCAACCCAACCCTGACCGACTTTGAAGAGCGCTTCGACAAGATCATCAAAGATTACAACAAGGAGAAGGACAAGAATACGATTGAGGCTACCTTTGAGGCGCTCATGCGTCTCGCAGCTGAAATGGAAGCAGAGGCAAAGGCACACGTAGCTTTGGGGCTATCCGCCGATCAGAAGCCGATTTTCGACCTTCTTTTCCGTGATGATCTGTCAAAGGATGAAATCAAACAGATCAAATCGGCATCGGTTGCGGTTTTGGAGACCATCAAAACGCGGATGACGCAGGTTCAGGACATTTTCCAAAAGCAGGTAACGCGCGCTCGCCTCCGTCAGGATATATATGATCTGCTTTACGACGAGAAAAATGGCTTGCCGGCCTCGAAGTATGACGATTCCGAGTTGGAAATGAAAACGGATCAGGTTTTCCAGTTTTTTGAACGACGGTACGCAATGCCCCCGTCACCAGCGTTCACATAATAGACGTCATCGGCCCTCTCCGGACGTTCGGCGTTTGGTGGGCGCTGCGGCGCGGCTTCGCCAAAGCGGCCGTTCGGGCACCGGCGCAGCATTTCAAACGAACCGACGTCTGCAGTGCGGACAAAGCGCTAATTCGCTGCAGTTACTCGAACGGCCGCTTCACGGTGAATCTAAATTCGTTCGGCAAAGCGCCTGATGCGTTGCACCAGGCGCCTCTTGTTCCTGTCACATCTCGTTACTTGATTGCGAGGATGTCGAAATTGTGGACGTTAGCGACCACACCGTCGTCCCACCCGCCAGCGACCAACTCAGCTGCCCGTTCGTTCAGCAGCCCGGCGACTTGACCGGCAAAGTGTGCTTCACGGCCAGCATTGTTGGTGAAGATGTCGAAGATTGCGAAGGATGTTTCGTCAATCTGCAGCGCCGCCCAGAACAATGTGCCGGGTTCGGTTTCTCCGACGATGGGACCAGCTGCGGTCAGCAAGGCTGCCAATTCCGGCCCTCTGCCGGGTGCTGCTTCGAGCGTGATGTACGTGGCTGTCGTGGCCGAGTAGAGATCAACCGGTTCCCTCACCGACAGGACATCGGAATTGTTGATATTCGCGACAACACCATCGTCCCAGCCCCCGGCGACCAGCGCGCCGGCATTTTGGTTCAAAGCCGCGGCCACAGCGCCGGAGAAATGCGCATTGCGCGCCTCTTCATCCACGAAGATATCAAAGATCGCGAGCGTATCGTCGTCTTGTAATGCAAACCAAAGCACGGTGCCTGGTTCGGTGTCCGCGACAATCGGGGCGGCTCCGGCCAGAAATTCGGCGAATGCTTCGGTCTGGCCTTCAGCGGCGGGCATGGCGATGTAGCTGGCAGTGTGATTTTCCATTGGGGTTTCCTGTGCGGCTGCAGATGTCGTGATCAAGGCCAAAGCGGCGAGTGTCTTGAGAATTTGGGCTTTCATGGTCGCCTCCTGATTAAGAGGTTGTTGTGTTTGGTTCGATGCACCCTTTTCTCATGCCGAATGCCTCAGGCACCAATCCCGAACTTCTATTCTTTGATAGACATATGCTATGGTTAACCTCATGGCGAAAAGTGACGGAGACTGTGGCAGTGGAGATGAACCAGATCAGGTATTTTTTGGCTGTCTGCCAGCATCGCAACTTCACCCATGCAGCTAGCGCCTCAAATGTTTCCCAACCGTCCTTGACGACCGCGATCAAGAAACTTGAACATGAGCTCGAGGGTGATCTGTTTGTCAGGGACCGCGCGGGATGCAGGTTGACGGCACTCGGAAAACTCATGCAGCCCAGGCTACAGAAAGTGCATGACGAAACGCAGGCAGCTAAGGCAGAAGCCGTCCGCCACACGCGACTAGAGCGGGTTCCTATTTCTGTCGGTGTTGGCGAAACGATTGGTCACAACCGGATTTCAGCCGCCGTGGAACGCTTCCGTACACGATTGCCGCAAGCCGAAATAGAGTTGATCGTGGCGTCTGCCTCCAAGCTTATGGCCGGATTGCGAGAGGGTGAATTTGACGTCGTTGTCACAGCGGCGACGGTCAGTGAAGACCTCTATAGAATAGACCAGCTCTATGACGAGGCCTACAAGGTTGTGGTGTCCAAGTCGCACCCGTTGTCTGGACGAAACGCTATTTCTCTTTCGACACTCGCTGAAACTGACATGCTCGATCGACTCAATTGCGAAATGCGCGATGCGTTGCATCGGGCATGTGCAGACCAAGGTCACGAACTCTACGCGGCCTATCGGTCAAATCGCGTGGATTGGTTAGTCGAACTCGCGCGGCAGGGATTAGGCGCGGTGATTTTGCCAACCACGGCAATTCCAACAGATAGGGGCCTCGTTTCGATACTCATCGACGACCTTGAAATTTCGCGAACTGTTTCTGCTCTTCGTTATCGGCACCAAACGACAAGACTAGAGACAAATGATCTGATCCGTGAGATTGCGCGTGTGTAGGCGTAGTCTCATTGATGGCCGACATTCGCGCATAGTGCAGTAACTGGTACTTTGGGCTCGGAGCGGACATGCGGCGGTGCGGCGGCCCCATCACGAGGGCCGCGCCTCCCTATCGACGCGATCGGCCCTCTGCGGACCTTTGCTTCGCCGACGAACGCCGCAGCGCGGCATCATCAGACCGGACTTTCGCTGCGCCTGACTGGTTTTCGAACCATCGAACTCGCACAACGCGGTCATGCAATCGCGCACGAAAGAGTAAATCCCAATCGGGATCACATCGGACAAACCTGCCAAAATTGCACGATTTTCGGAAAGGTCGTGCGAGCCGCTTATGTCTGCAGGCTTTGGCGGACGGACCGACCTCGCTTTGGCACAGATTTCAGATCCTGCCCCCTGATTGCAGTGCGGAACGCCGTTGGCGTCATGTTGCGGGCATTGCGAAAGCGTCGCGCGAAGTCGGCGGCATCGGAGAAACCGCACTCGGTTGCAATCAGGCCCACGGGGCTGTCGGTCTGTATCAGCATCTGGCACGCCCGGCCAATTCGCAATTGCAGCACATAGGCGCTGATCGACATGCGGGCGCTGCGTTTGAAGATCCGTTGCAGTTGGCTCTCGGTCAGATGCACAAGATCACACAACGGGGCCAGTCGCATCGGTTCATTGTAATGGGCATGCAAATGGTCCAGCACCTTCTGCATCCGCGCCCGGTCGCGCGGCATCTCGCTGACCGTGACCTCTCCGTTGGCCAGCATCACTCGATCAGTTGATCCCGACAAGGTCGCGAGGATGGACTGGAATGTGATCACCTGATCCACGCCATCCATCTGCCTCAGGTGCAGGATCCGGTCTCGCAGTTGCGCCGACGTTCGCGCTCCGAAGCGCAATCCACGCCGGGCCTGCGCAAGCAGAGCCGTGACGGGCGAAAGCTCTGGCACCAGACCGATCAGGCTGGTGATCCAGTCACTGGTGAACCAGCACACAATGGCGCGATGGTCGCCGGCAATCTCGATCAGGCTTTGGGATTGAAACGCATGCGGCAGGTTGGGGGCGATCAGAACCAGATCCCCGTCGTCGTAAGGCCCGACATGGTCCCCCACAAAGCACAATCCGCGGCTGTTCACCGTGAGGGTCAGCTCGAATTCCGGGTGGTAATGCCAGTTGAACGGAAACTCTGGCAGGCGGCGGTCGAAGACATGCAGGGACCGGTCCGGCGGGATGGCAACCGTCTCGAAGTAAGGCGAAGATATGTGCATTGCGTGCCAGTTCAGCATTCAGATGCAGCAATCATACAAGGATATGCGGCAATAGGGAATGGTGCGCGCGGTGAAGACTTGGCATCTGTTGAGCGGAAACCCGGGAGCGCGTGATGCAGATCATAAAAACGGATATCGCGATTGTCGGCTCGGGGGTGGGTGGTTCTGCCGTGGCGCATCAACTCGCAGGCAGCGGCGCGAAAATCCTGATCCTCGAACGCGGTGACGATCTGCCGAACGAGCTGCAGAACAGCGATGCAGAGGCGGTTTTCTTCCAGTCACGGTACAAGACGACAGAGGAATGGGTGGACGCGAAGGGGGCAGCCTATCGGCCCGGTCAATACTACTATGTCGGCGGGCATACGAAGTTCTACGGCACCGCGATGTTCCGCTTCCGCGAAAGTGACTTCACGCAGGCGCAGATCGACGGCGCCACATCCCCGGCCTGGCCGGTCAGCTACGCCGATCTTGCGCCATACTACGCCGCAGCCGAACGCCTGTATGGCGTGCGCGGCGCGGCAGGTGTCGATCCGACCGAGCCGCCCCGCGATGCCTTCCCCCACGCCGCGATCCCGCACGAGCCAGTGATTGCCGCGCTGTCGGATCGGTTGCGCGCGCAGGGCCTGCACCCATTTGCGATGCCATCGGCAATCGATTATGGCCCCGATGGCACCTGCCGGCGCTGCGGCACCTGCGATGCCTTTGCCTGCCGGTTCGACGCCAAGGGTGACGCGGATACGCGCGTGCTCCGCCCACTCCTGACGCATCCGGACGTGCGGCTGGAACGCAACGCGGAAGTCACGCGGCTGATTGCCGATGGCGAGGGCAAGCGTATCGTCGCCGCAGAGGTGCTCCGGTCCGGGGAGATCCTGCGCGTGGAAGCTCAGGTCTTTGTTCTCAGCGCTGGGGCGATCAATTCCGCACTGATCCTTCTGCGGTCCGCCTGTGAGGCGGCACCGGACGGAATTGCCAACCGGTCCGACGTCGTGGGCCGATACCTGATGAACCATCACCTGACCGGAGTGATGGGGGTGAAGCCCTTCACTACAAACACCACAAGGTTCCCCAAAACACTGTCGTCGAACGACTTCTATCACGGTTTGCCAGACGATCCCGATGCGCGCGGCAACATCCAGATGCTGGGCAAGATCCAGGGTGCGATGATCCGTGCAACGTATCCCGGAACGCCGCAGTTCGTGGCCGACTGGTTGGCCCGCCACTCCGTCGACGTGCTGGCGATGGGCGAGGATCTGCCCGACCGCGAGAGCCGCGTGCGCCTTCTGGACGGTGACCGGGTGCAGGTCGATTACCGCCCCGGCGGGCGGGCCGCCCATGATCGGTTCGTGCGCCATGTCAGGCATGTGCTGCGCAGGGCCGGGTTCCCGGTCGTTCTGCGTCACAGCTTCGGCATTCAGGCCCCCTCGCACCAATGCGGCACGGTGCGGATGGGCGATGATCCGGCGAGATCGGCGCTCGACGCCATGTGCCGCGCGCATGATCATCCGAACCTTTACGTGGTGGACGCGGGGTTCTTTCCCTCTTCCGCCGCGCTTAACCCGGCACTGACCATCGCAGCCCAGGCGCTGCGGGTCGGCGCGCATATGCGCAACACGCGCGCCATCTGAAAGGACACGCCCTATGAACTTCCTGCTGCCGCTGACCGGCTCCTTCGCGCAACCCGCAGCCGAAAACCCGACCGTCGCGATGATCGAGGCTGCCTACCGCCACCACGGTCTCGATTGGCGCTACATCAACGTCGAGGTCGCACCCGACGATCTGGCCGACGCCGTGCGCGGTGCGCGGGCAATGGGCTGGCGCGGCTTCAACTGTTCCATTCCGCACAAGGTCGCCGTGATCGACCACCTCGATGGCTTGGGAACATCGGCCGAGATCATAGGAGCCGTCAATACCATCGTGCGCGACGGCGACCGGTTGATCGGTGAAAACACCGACGGGCGCGGCTTTGTCGCGGCACTGAAATCGGTCGTGGATCCGGCGGGCAAATCCGTCGTCCTGTTCGGTGCGGGCGGTGCAGCGCGGGCGGTTGCGGTAGAGATGGCGCTGGCCGGCGCCGCGCGGATAACCGTCGTCAATCGCACCGCTGGGCGGGGACGTGCGGTCGTCGACCTGTTGAACAAACGCACGGACACGCAGGCAAGTTACGCCCCGTGGGACGGCACCTTTGTCGTGCCGGCCGGCACAGACATCGTGATTCACGCCACGTCCGTCGGTCTGTATCCGGACATCGACGCAATGCCCGACATCGACACCGACAGCCTGACACCGGAGATGGTCGTCGCCGACGGAATTCACAACCCACCCCTGACACGCCTGCTTCAGGCCGCCAAGGATCGCGGCTGCAAGACGGTTGACGGGCTCGGTATGCTGGTGCAGCAGGGCGTGATCGGCGTAAAATACTGGACCGGTCTTGACGTCGATCCGCAGGTGATGCGGCGGGCCTTGTTAGACCTCAACATGTAGAGCCGGGACCGACGACCCTTTAAAGCGTCGGACACTTGGCTCTCTTTTTTGGCTACAAGACATCGCCCGGCAGAACGGAGGTCACGCGCCACCCAAAGGGATATGTCTCAAGTGTGCTGTTTTGACAGGATTTCTTGCCACAACGCAGTGTCGACCTGCGAACGATAGGAGCCATCACGCGGCGTCGAGATGTACTTCGTCTTGCGGCCCTTGCGGGTTGAAAGACGCGTGACGGCTCATAGCTACTATTTCTCGAGTTGCAATATCCGCTTGAGCACACCCTGAACCGGGCATTCATGCAGCATGAGACACTTGTACGCCAGTCCGTCAGCGGGCCGGTAGAGTTAGGTGTTCAATCTCGGCATCTAGTGAATCGGGCCCAGTGTCGCGAGCGAAGCTTGCGATCTCTGTATTGCTACTCTGACGGCGTGCGCGGTCGTGGCGCTTCCGTGGCGAACTTGGTCGCGGGATGAGGGCCTCATGTCCTCAGAATGCCGCCGGCGAGTGAGGCTGACACTGGGATCAAAGGCGTTATCGTGGCCTGGAAATCGTGATAGAGATCCTCTCGCGTCGGGTAGACCACCCCACTCAGGGCGCCCTCGGCGTCGATCTCGTGCCGCCAACTGCCGTCGCTCGGGTCGATCAGCCGGTCCGCTATGAAATCCCATGCCTGACGGTAGACCGCCTCGAAGCGCGGCTCTCCGGTGCGGCGCAGCAACATCAAGGCGGTATTCGCCAATTCGGCCTGCACCCAGTAAGCGCGGTTCGCAACCGAGACGGCGCCGTCGAAGCCTACCGTGTAGACCATGCCCGGATGACCATCCGGTGCCCAACCGAGCGATACGGCCATGTCGAAGAGCGCGATTGCATCAGTTAGAAGCCACGCGGGAGCGGAGCGTCCAACAGCGAGACAGGCGGCTTCGACCTTCAGCAGGAGGCCGCCCCACTCCGCGTGGTGGCCGGGGGTCAAGCCCCAAGGGCGGGTGTCGTCGGCAGGCTGGTCGGACCCGTAGTCTGGCAGAATTTCCCAAGCGGGCGAGAAATGCTCCGGCAGGGTGCCGCCCTGCGCGGATGGGATCTCGTGACCGAACCGCAGCGCAAGCGCCAGGGCCCGGTCCAGCCAGCGGGTGTCATCGGTGGCATCCAGCAGCGCGAGACAGGCCTCGAGGGTGTGCATGTTGCAGTTGGCCCCGCGGTAGGCTTCCGGGTCGGACCAGTCGGCCGCGAAGGAGGGCTGCATCACCTGCTCGGCCTCGATCCAGAAATGGTCGTCGATCACGGCAACCGCGGCCTGCATCAGCTCGTCGCCGCGGGGGACCCCGGCCATCGTGGCGGAGGCGCCGGCCAGCCCAATGAAGGCGTGCAAATAGGCCTTCTTCCGCGACGGCCCCGCCGCATCGGCGAACCAGCCGTCGCGCTCACGATCCCGCAGCGGGCCGTCCAGCAACGCGGCCACACCATGTTCGGCCAGCGAGGCGGAACCGGGCAGGCCCATCAGGCTGGCAATGGAATAGCAATGCACCTTCCGCGCTGTGATGATACCCTGAGGGGTGTCATCGACCAGAGTGCCATCGTTGCCCAGTGTCGCGAAGCCGTTGGGCACGCGAGCCTTGGCGTAATGCCGCAACAGGTGACGCCCTTCTGTGCGCAGCCATTGACGGTGATCCTCGCGGTCCGCCCAGAAGGCGGACCGCAAGACGGGGGTCCGGAGGTCATCCATTGGTAATCATCCCCCCGTTCACGTGCAGCGTCTGACCGGTCATGAAGCTGCTATCTTGGCAGGCCAGGAAGACATAGGCCGGGCCCAGTTCACGCGGTTGCCCGAGGCGCCCCATCGGAGAGGACATTTCCTTCAGCATCTCCTCGTCGAAATCCTTGAATACAAGCTGGATTTCAGTGGCAACCGGTCCGGGCGCCACCTGGTTGACGCGGATCCCCCGTTCGATCAGCTGCAGCGCCAGCGCTCGGGTATAGCCGACGATGGCCCCCTTGGTCGCCGTGTAGGGCACCAAGGCCGCATTGCCGACATAGGCATTGACCGAGGTGGTGTTGATGATACTGCCGCCTTCTTTCATGTGCTCCAGCGCGGCGCGGGTCGTGTGGAAAATGCCGTTCATATTCACGTCGAAATGTTGCTGCCACTCGGCGTCGGAGATGTCGGCCTGCGCCGCGTAGGGCTTCTGCATCCCGGCGTTGTTCACTAGCACATCGATGCCGCCCCAGGCCTTGACGACGGCGGCCACCGTGGTCGCACAGCTCTCCGCGCTACCGGTGTCGCCCTGCAGCACCAGCGCCTCAGCCCCTTCGGCCTCGATGCCCTGGCGGGTCTGCTCCGCACTCTCGGCGTCGGAATGGTACAGGATCGCGACGCGCGCACCCTCCCGCGCCATGTGCAGTGCCACGGCACGCCCGATGCCGCTGTCACCGCCGGTGATTAGGACGCGCTTGTCCTTCAGCTTGTCCGATCCCTTGTAGGCATCGGTGATGTATTCGACGGGGGGAAGCAGGTCGTCCAGACGGTCCTTCATGGAAAATTCCTCTCTATGGCGCGTGGCCGGTTGACAGCGGGGCAAGGTGTCTTTCCGCTCGGTCTTCCAACGAAGCGAGCCAATGCAAGTTCCACGATTTTTTCATTTTCGCCGAGTGACTTTGGCAATTTTTCCGCTAGATTTTCCACTATGCTGAAACTCTGTAATGATGAAGGTCCGCAATGATCCAGTCTGTCTCTCGCGCACTCCACCTTCTTGAAATTCTGGCCCGTTCCGGAGGGTCTGCAAAACTGAAGGAAATTACTGACATTTCCGGGCTCACGACGCCCACGGCGCACAACCTGCTCAACACGCTGGTCGCACTCGGATACGTGAAGCGGCGCCAGGGAGATGTCCGCTACCATCTCGGGGATCGCATCCTGAACATCGCTCGGGTGGCCGGGAACGATGCTGAGCTGCGGGAGACCCTGCGTCCGAAACTGGAGGCGCTCTTCGAGATGACGGGCGAAACGGTTTTCCTTGCTGTGCCATCGGGCGACGACATTTACTTTCTCGACGCCATCGAGAGCCGCAAGCTTCTCCACGTCGCCGCGCAGACGGGTCAGCGTGTGACGATGATAGGTTCGGCCATCGGACAACTCTTCCTTGCCTACAACCCATCTTTGAGGGCCCGCACCGAGATCAGCCAAGACCTGCGCCGGGACGTAGAGGACATCGCCCGCCGCGGCTACGCGATCGATCACGAGAAGG
>NZ_MDHA01000091.1 GCF_001705665.1 Thioclava sp. SK-1
TGATGTTGAACTGGATGCGGTCTTTCGGGGATCTGCAACGCGTCGGCATCGAATGTTCGGGCAGCTATGGCGCAGGGTTACTGCGCTATTTGCAGACAGCTGGCGTCGAAGTTCTGGAGGTGGTCACTGCCCCTGACAAAAACGAGCGCCGTCGCCGTGGCAAGAACGACGACTTCGACGCAGAAAGTGCGGCCCATGCCGCCTTTGCTAAACGACACACGGTGACGCCGAGAAGCCGTGACGGTATGGTCGAAAGCCTCCGTGTTCTAAGGGTTTGCCGAAAGACAGCCGTTCAGGCGCGCCGCATTGCTTTGCAAATGATCCAGACGACGATCGTCTGTGCCCCCGACAGATTGCGAGAACCCCTGCGTAAGATGACGCGAATGCAGTTAATCCGCACACTGGCAGCTTGGCGGCCCGATCTCACGGCCTTTCGGCAGATCGAAGAAGCCTATCGCATCGCGCTCAAATCCCTGGCGCGGCGTTACCTCGAACTGCATGACGAGA
>NZ_MDHA01000092.1 GCF_001705665.1 Thioclava sp. SK-1
CTATTGCTGATCTTCGGATCGGTGATGGCTATCAATGAGCATGACCAGGTACTTTTAACCTGAATACATAGGGTTTTAAGAGCGAACCCGGGGAACTGAAACATCTAAGTACCCGGAGGAAAGGAAATCAATAGATACTCCGCTAGTAGTGGCGAGCGAACGCGGATCAGCCGAACCATAATGATGACTAGAATGTGTTGGAAAGCACAGCCATAGTGGGTGACAGCCCCGTATAGGAAGTCTGATTGGACATATTAAGTAGGGCGGGACACGTGAAATCCTGTCTGAACATCGGAGGACCACCTTCGAAGGCTAAGTACTCCTTACTGACCGATAGCGAACCAGTACCGTGAGGGAAAGGTGAAAAGCACCCCGACGAGGGGAGTGAAACAGTTTCTGAAACCGGACGCCTACAAGCAGTCGGAGGAGCCTTGAGCTCTGACGGCGTACCTTTTGTATAATGGGTCAACGACTTGGTCTTACGAGCAAGCTTAAGCCGATAGGTGTAGGCGCAGCGAAAGCGAGTCTTAAAAGGGCGAATGAGTTCGTGGGATCAGACCCGAAACCGAGTGATCTAGCCATGTGCAGGCTGAAGGTTGGGTAACACCAACTGGAGGGCCGAACCCACACCTGTTGAAAAAGGTCGGGATGACGTGTGGCTAGGGGTGAAAGGCCAATCAAACTCGGAGATAGCTGGTTCTCCGCGAAAGCTATTTAGGTAGCGCGTCGATTGTATTCTCCTGGGGGTAGAGCACTGGATGGATGATGGGGGCCCACAGCCTTACTGAGTCTAACCAAACTCCGAATACCAGGAAGAACTGATCGGCAGACACACGGCGGGTGCTAACGTCCGTCGTGGAGAGGGAAACAACCCTGACCAACAGCTAAGGCCCCCAATTCGTGGCTAAG
>NZ_MDHA01000093.1 GCF_001705665.1 Thioclava sp. SK-1
TGGCCTTGAAGCACCGCAGGTCAGGGAAGAGCCTCAAGCAGAGCGTGAGCATGATTTACCTGAGCGGGTTGATCGAGGCCGAAGCCACGGTCTCTGACCCCTAGTGTTAATAGTGTTACCTACGGAGTATGTTACGGGGCCAAAAATCACCCGTAACATACTGTTAGAGAAACAGGAAACTATCCACAGGGTTCCGAAACTAACGAATCTGGGTTCCGAAACTAACGAATCTGGGTTCCGAAACTAACGAACGGATTTCACCCCAAATCGGGTCCCGATATAACGAACTTGACGGGCAGGTGGGTCATGCTTGATGCTGGTTCCCGATGTAACGAACAGCACTAGGCAGATGGATGGCCCTACTCCCCGACAGGCACCCCCAGAAGGATTTCTTCATCCTCGACATCTCTGACGTGGTGCCGAAGGACGACATGGCCTCGATGGAGCATCCGCTGTTCTCGCTCGCCACGAAACCTGACATGCGCCACCTCGAATATCGCGGTGGCGACAACAGGCTGAAGATCGTCCCCTCTGGGGTCGGCCTGCCCACGATCTTCGACAAGGACATCCTGATTTTCTGCGTGAGCCAGCTCATGCATCGAAAGAACCGAGGGGAAAAAATCGGCAAGCGGGTCCGCTTCAGTGCCCGTGAGCTGATGATCACAACCAACCGCAAGACAGGAGGCATCGAGTATCAGCGCCTGGAACAAGCCTTCCAAAGGCTCATCGGCACCACGTTCCAGACGGACATCCAGACTGGCAACAAGCGCGAAACACGCTTCTTCAGCCTGCTGGAATCCGGCAGCGGCTTCGTGATGAAGGAGGAAGGAAAGTGGCGGCTCGATTACTGTGAAGTGATCTTGTCTGACTGGGTCATGCGCGCGATCGAGAGCGACGAGGTAGTCACGATCTCCAACGACTATTTCCGCCTGCGCCGCCCGCTGGAACGCCGCCTGTATGAGATCGGCCGCAAGCATTGCGGCAGCCAGCCGAAGTGGCAAATCGGCCTCGCCAAGCTTCAAGAGAAAACTGGCAGCAACGCCCCCTTGAAGAAGTTCCGGCTAAACCTGCGTCAGATCATCCAGGACGATGACACCCCGTTCTACCGCATGGAGCTGGCACCTGATGATTTGGTGATCTTCCGCCCGCGCTCTCCGCAAGCCAGACTCGCCCCCGACATCAAGCTTCCAGAATGGGCAGAGGACAAAGCGCGGGACATCGCCAGAGAAAGAGGCCGGGACTACTATGCCCTGCGTTCGGACTGGCTGGCATTCGCCAAGAGCGAAGCGGCCAAGGGCAACCCACCAAAGAACGCAGGCGCGGCGTTTTTGGCCTATTGCGGCAAACAAGACAGCCTGCGCTAACCCCGCCAAAGGCGCATTCGCTTGGCATTGCGCCACGCAACACGCTACCTTGATGCGCAACATCACGATGCAACGGCGCGCAACACTATGAAATACTCACTCTCCGAGGCCGCAAGTGCCACAGGAAAGAACAAAACAACAATCCAGAGAGCAATTAAAAACGGCAAAATATCAGCCTCTAAGGGCGACAGTGGCTCTTATGAGATAGACCCGTCAGAGCTTCACCGCGTTTTCCCTGCCGTTGCGGCAGAATCTGTTGCGCAACACGCCCAAAGCAACGACGCGCAACACGCGCCAAACACCAGTATCAACAGTGATTTAGCCCGCATTCTTGAACTCGAAAAAGAGCTGGCCGTCGCAAATGAGCGAGCCAACGGGCTAGAAGCCCAGAAAGACCAGATGGCGGACACGATCAGCGACTTACGGAAACGTCTAGATAGCTCAGAGGGTCGGATAACGGCTCTCTTGGCCGATAACAGACCAAGGCGCAGCTTATTGTCCCGCTTACTCAACCGGTAGGGCTAAGCAGAACGCATTTTCACAGTGACGCTGTAGGCCACCTGCCCAGCCTGCTCTCGGATGCCCTGTAGCGCACTAGAGTTCATCGCCTCGGCTGTCAGATCAGAAATCCTTTCGGGGTCCACGTCGCCCATTCGCTCTAAGTCTTTAAGCTGGCGAACAATGAACGCCGCACCCATGCTGAACATTTCAACATGCGTTAGCTCAACTCTAAGGGCCTGGACCGCGCCGTCGAAAGCACCCAAGGCAGCAGCGGAGAACTCTTCATCGCTCGGCTCTCGCTCCATCGCATTCAGGAAACTGACATGCGCAATACCGGCAGCGAGATATAGGTCCTCGTACTCATCACCGTGGTGATCCGCCTTGTCATCTTCGACGCTCGACGACGCCCTGAGACCAGTGATTTCAGCAGGAACTTCAGCTTCATCGCGCGCGCCCCTCAGGGGAACGATAAAATCATTCTCGGCCTTGGGGTCCTTCGTGCCAGCACAAAAGGCACTGACAACGAATGCCACACCAAGCGGATACAAAAACGCTAGTAGGAGAAAGCCAACCACCCAGAACAGCCACGAATGAGCTTTGAAGACGGGCATAATCCCGACCTTCTGCAAAAGCTTCATCTGAATGTTCCACCAATATCGCCCTATGACGGAGAGGCTGGTAGCAACGGCCGACACGCCGTCCATAGCTGCGCCATAGGCAACGTGAGAATCTGGCTTTCTATCGTTATGCATCAGACCCCACTTTAGCCGTTCGTTCCCTTCGACGCTTGGCGAGTAAGCGCCCGACCAAACACCAACCGACGCATCCCCAGAAAAGCGCAATGACAACAAAAATTGGGGCGAACCTGGACGTGGGCGACAACACTAGCAGAAGCACTACGTTCAGCGCGCCAAAGCCCAGAGACCAAAGCATCGCACGCTTAAAGGATCTTGCAAAAATCCCCGAGAGCAGGCCGCCAACACCTCCAACGTCAAGAGACATACCTAGCAGGAAGGCAATCGTGTTCATGGCAATTACTGAAGCCTCTCAGCAATCCAGAGCTTGATTAGTGATTGCCGCGTCACGCCGAGGTGACGGGCCTGCTTATCTAAACCTTCGACGACCCATGCCGGAAAATCCACGTTCACGCGCTTGGGCTGGTCATTCGGGCGGCGTGCCTGGGACCAGTCAATTGCACCGCTCATGTCTTCACCGGCGTCGAACTTCTTGTCGAACTCAGTTGCCTTCATAGTATCCGATCTCCTCTTTCCGGGCGCGGCGCACCGAGATGATCCGCACCGCATCACCTCGCGGTGTCCAGACGGCCGCCCAGTGCTTGCCCTCGATCTTCCCAATCGAGATGAACCGCGGTTCACCCTCGGTCTTGGCGGGCGCTTCGAGCATCCACGGGTCATCCCAAAGGGCCTGTGCCTGATCGAAGTCGATGCCATGCTTCGACAGATTCGAGGCACTTTTGGCGGGGTCATACTCAAAATCCATGCGCAAATATGGTATAATAATTATCCATTTTCAAGCATTGATCTATGTGACCAGCACCGCCAGCCCGGCCCTCCGATATTCGGAGGTCTTCGGTCCGAGCTGGCTTCGCGCATCATTCCGACCGGCCCGCATATGGCAGGGGCGGAATGATGCGCAGCCGCCTTTGGGCGGCTTCTGGCAGGAGGTCCAGGAGGGCGCAGCGCCTCTGGCCCAATGGCAATTAGCGGAGCGGCTCGCAGAGAATTGCCTAGTGGGTTGTCATTTGAAATGACAATTCTCCCCGGACACCCTACGCTGCCCCCATGTTCAAGGCAGCTATCCGCGTCAACAAGATGACCACCATCGCCCAGCTTCGCGGGGCGTCCCTTCATGCGCAGCGTCACGACGAGACGGGCAAGGCCCGTGTCCGGGAAGATGCGGAACCCGGCTTCGGCCTCGCCTGGTCAAAGGCCGAGGACGACCGCGACTACCTCGCCGCCTTCAAGGCGCACAAAGCCGAGCTCGGGGCCGGCGAGCGGAAAGGCTCGCCCCTCTGCCTGCAAGCCATCTGCGTCGTGTCACCGGAATGGGTGCAGAAGGCTGGAAACCTCCATGACCCGAAGAACCCGCACAACCGCCAGCTCTTCGACCAGGCGAAGGCATGGGCCGAGAGCTGGGGCGGCAAGGGATCGGTGATCGCCACCCGCCTCGATCTCGATGAGAAGGGCGGCGCCGTGGTCGACGTGATGGT
>NZ_MDHA01000094.1 GCF_001705665.1 Thioclava sp. SK-1
CCTGTTATCGCTACAGCCCGAAGCTGAAGGATGAGAACGAGGTGATCGCCGATCTGCTAACGGGGCTGACAGATGCGCGCAAAACCTGGGGATTTGGCCTGTGCTTCTTACACCTGCGCAACGTCAAAGGTCACCCGTGGAACCACAAACGCGTCTACCGGATCTACTGCGAGTTGGAACTGAACCTGCGGATCAAGCCCTGAAAGCGGCTGAAACGGGAGAAGCCTGATGTCCTGGCGGTGCCAGACCCGCCCAATGTGACCTGGTCGATGGACTTCATGGCGGATTGCCTCGGCCGACGGCCGTGGCTTTCGGCTGCTGAATGTGCTGGACGACTTCAACCGAGAAGGGCTGGGGATCGAGGTGGACTTCTCGTTGCCCGCAGAGCGGGTCATTCGCAGCCTAGACCGCATCATCGAGTGGCGCGGTAAGCCCGGCACCATTCGGCTGGATAACGTCCTATGTCAGGAAAATCTAGCTGCTTAGGTCAGCAGGTCGTGTGGCATCCGGCTGTCCGGATACCCCGATAAGGTTGCCCAGGCGGGCTCCGCCGTCAAGAAATGATCTCATCCATAGCAAACACAGGGTACGTGCGCTGGCCGCCCTCAGCGTCCTTAAGACGAGATCCTAAATCCCAAGCGGAAGGCCCGAACATTATCTACGAGGTCGCGTCATGCGCCTCCACGGCCCTTTGAGAGAAAGCTCCTTCCGCCTGGGCTCGTCCCCTCGAAGAAGGGACGATAGGGTTCGCCGGATTTGATCACGGCGTGAATGGTGCGTGCCATCTTTGCGGCGATAGCGGTGTAGGCCTTACGGCGCAAATGCGGGTTGTGGCGATCTTGCGCGATGTAACGCTCGAATTTGTCACGGAAGCTGTTGGTCTTCTTCAGGACCGCCGTCTGCCTTGCGAGCCACAAAGTCCGGCCCAGGCGAGCATTTCCATATTTTGAGATCTTGCTCCGACCGCGGAACATTCCGGACTGGACGGTGGCCAAATCCATGCCGCAGAACTTAAAGAACTGGCGGTGATGATGGAAGCGCCGCAGGTCGCCTGCCTCGGCCAGAATGGTCAGAGCATTGATCGGCCCGATGATGAGCAAGCGTGTCGCCATGCGTTCAAGACCGCTGGCGAATGGATGGTGCGCAGCAGTTGATAATCGGGCTGATCACCCAGCAGTTCGACCGCCCGATCTTCGATGGCGTTGCGTTGCCGGATCAGGCTTCTGCCTTCGGCCAGCATCATGCGGAACATGCGGATGGCATCTGAATCCGGCGAGACAGGCAATCCTGCTGAGGTCTTTGCCGTCTCGTAAATATCTGACAACATGAGGGTCTTCTCGACTTTGCGTCCGACCACTTCCCATGCCGCCTTGGTGAACTCCTCCTTGCTTAGGGCAGAGATCATGTGTGGAGACGGGAACATCTCGAGGAAGGCCAAGAACCAGTCGGTGCGCGAGCTGCGATGGAACCGGTCGGCTTCGGGAAAGTAGAGTGGCAGGTAGTGGGTAAGGATGCGGTGCCACAGCTCGGTCTTGGACCGCGACACGGCATCATGGGTCTTGGACAATTCCTGAATGTCATTCGTGCCGGCCACCATCGGGTCCTGAAAGATCTGCACCGCGCCGATCTGCAGCATGTGCAGAATGACTTGGGCATCCTTCGGGTCGTTCTTATCCCAACTGTTGTGCAGGGCCTCGCGGGTTCGGGCGAGGCCGACGGAAGAAATGAGCTTAAGGTCGAAACCGGCCTGTCCGAGATGATGTGCCAGCGGCCGATGATAGTTGCCGGTCGCCTCGAACCCGATCCGCACTGGCAGCTCGTAACTGGCCAGACTCGCGGACAAGCGCTGGAAGTCTTCCAACGTGTTCATGATCGTCATTCGCCGACGGCGCTTC
>NZ_MDHA01000095.1 GCF_001705665.1 Thioclava sp. SK-1
TGGCCTTGAAGCACCGCAGGTCAGGGAAGAGCCTCAAGCAGAGCGTGAGCATGATTTACCTGAGCGGGTTGATCGAGGCCGAAGCCACGGTCTCTGACCCCTAGTGTTAATAGTGTTACCTACGGAGTATGTTACGGGGCCAAAAATCACCCGTAACTCACTGCTGTCAAAACAATAAACTATCCACAGGGTTCCGAAAGGTGCGAACCTGAGTTCCGAAAGGTGCGAATTTTGGTTCCGAAAGGTGCGAACGCCTAGGGGTTCCGGATAGTGCGAATAAATGGTTCCCGATAGTGCGAACATCTGCTATGAAATAACCATGGCGTTATTACCTGACAGACATCCTCAAAAAGACTTCTTCATTCTCGATATCTCTGATGTCGTGGCGAAGGATGACATGGCTTCGATGGAGCATCCCCTGTTCTCCCTCGCCACCAAGCCAGACATGCGCCATCTGGTGTACAAAAGCGGGACCAGCAAGCTTGAGATCATACCCTCGGGAAAGGGGCTGCCCACGATCTTCGACAAGGACATCCTGATCTTCTGCATCAGCCAGCTGATGGACATGAAGAACCGAGGAGAGAAGATCGGGAAACGCGTCCGCTTCTCAGCCCGCGAGCTGCTGATCGCGACCAACCGACCGACGAACAATCTAGGTTACAACCGCCTCGAACATGCCTTTCAGCGTCTGCGCGGCACCACCTTCACCACCAACATCACTACGGGGAACAAGATCGAAACCCGTATTTTCGGCATGATCGACGAAGGTGGCTTCGTGCGCACAGCCGACGAACGTTTCCGCCTCGACTACTGCGAAATTGTTCTCTCTGACTGGCTGATGCGCGCGATCGAGGCCAACGAGGTCGTTACGATCTCCAACGATTACTTCCGACTACGCCGTCCGCTGGAGCGCCGCCTGTATGAGATCGGACGCAAGCATTGCGGAGGCCAGCCGAAATGGCAAATCGGTCTTGCCAAGCTTCAGGAAAAAACCGGCAGCAATGCTCCCCTGAAAAAGTTCCGGCTGAACATCCGCCAGATCATCAAGGACGACCACACGCCGTTCTATCGCATGGAGCTGACCGCCGAAGACCGGGTGATCTTCCGCCCTCGCTCACCGCAAAGCGAACTCCTACCAGAGATCAAGGTGCCGGAATGGGCCGAAGACAAGGCAAGGAGCATCGCCAAAGAAAAAGGCCGGGACTACTACGCTCAACGTGCAGACTGGCTGGCTTTCGCGCAGTCAGAAGCAACCAAAGGCAACCCGCCAAAGAACGCTGGTGCTGCGTTTGTAGCTTACTGTAAGAAACAAACATCCCTTAGGTAAAAAAGGGATGACGCAAAACAGTGCGTCACGAATTGACTCATTTCCACACCCGGATTGCCACTCAAATTGACCAGATAGCAGCTCTAATTTTGTCGAGCTGCGCGCCAGTATTCCTCGGATTCCACCAGATCCCCGCTTTCCGTAGTGACAAATAGCAGGCCGTCGCGAACCTCACCGAGTTTGCCGTATTTTGAACTGGTGATCTCAAAATCGTTCAGGGTCACGCGGCCATCACTATCACGACTTGACGACACATTGACGCTGACACCGAAGTCGCGAGCAAGCTCAGCTGCGGCTATGTCGAATTTCATGCCCGACACTTTCAAATCATGCGCCTGTTTGTCAGCCGCCATCTGTCGTTCTTCAGGCGTTAATTTTGCCAATGCGGCCTGGGCGACATCAGCGTCTTTTGCCCCGGACCAAGTATAGCGGGTGTATTGCGGCATGGAACTTAGATGTGGAACCGCAGTAGTGCTTCGTGCGCGATTTACCCATTGGGCGGCTGACCGAATATCGCTGATACGATTGCCAAGCTCGCCTAGTGCTTCCTCGCGGGTCTTGTATCCTGCTTCACCCGGTTGTTGGCGGCTGGCCATTCCATGCGCAATCGAGAGGCCCGTCGTCATGCGGTTCCGATAGCCGAACTCGGCTTGGAACTTGTCGCTCGCAGCCTGGCGTGCCTGGGACGCCTCACGGAGCTTGGCCCTTTGGGCTGCATCTGTGTATTTACTGACCTGCTCTGCAATGGCGCGATCCTCGGCTGTTTGCGGGTTCCGGAGACGTTCCTCCGAGACCAGAAAACGAGATGTGGTTGCTGGTTCAGAAGTCTCCGCGGCGCGGGGCGAATCGGCCGCGGAGACTTTTGACGCGCCATCAAAGACATTTGGCTTGGGGGATGTGCTTGCATTCCCCTGCGTAAAAAGGGCCAACGTGTGCTGACCGATTGATTGGTTGACAAGCATGACCTACGCGACCTCCGAATATCTTTAATAGCCTCCCACCAAGAGGTTAAGATACCGACACGTTCAGCAGGTCATGGCGGATTCTGGCACAGTACCGGAAACGAACGTGTCGAACTAACCCACCAAACGCGACCAGAAGCTGCGCTTTACAGGAACCTCGGCTTTTTCGCGCTGATCGGTCAGCAGCGCGTTCAGACGCACCCGTTCGGTCTCAGCTCCATCCAGGCGGACACGCAAATCCTCGATCTGATCGACGAGCTGGCCGCGCTCCCGATCACGTTCTGCGACCAATGCTGCCACCTGCTCCCTAAGCATCTTAACTTCGACGCTCAAAGCGCTGTTTTCATACGTTTCCAATAGGGTTTCCTGTTGGCTCTCAGGCCTTCCGGAAACCGGGTTCGCAAACATCCACCTAGAAAGCTCTGAGGGGTCGATCTGCCAACGTCCGCTATCGTCCTTCTCCGCAGACATAGCACCAGAATTAAGAGCCTTTGACAGCGTTCCCTTTGATCTCTTCGCGGTCTTTGCTGCCTGTCCAAGCGTCAGTTTCATGGTGTTTCCGCCTGTATTTCGCGAGGGTTTCCCATTGGTTTTCACACCGTTCACGGTACACACACAGGAAACACCCGCCAATAGGCGGATTGCACACTCCTTGAAAAACCCAACGTGATAGGTTATTTTAGGATATGGTCACGATCTACCGCGCGCACGGGCTGCGCATCATCATCTTCACCGACGATCACGAGCCCGCCCATGTGCATGTGTTTGGCGATGGCCAGGCCAAGATCAATCTGATCGGCTCCGACGGCTCGCCAGTTCTGGTTTGGGCACAGGGCATGAAGGGCAACGAGGTTCGCCGGGCGGTCCAGGTTGTTCGCGATCAGCAGGACCTGTTTCTTGCCAAGTGGAGGGAAATTCATGGCTGAACTGACAGACGCCGAGATTGATGCTGCTCTCGAACGTGGCCGCGTGGCGCAACAGACCGAACCCCGCGCGGATGCCGTCCGCTACGACCGGCGCAACAGCCGGATCATCGTGGACCTGACCAACGGTTGCACCTTCGCGTTCCCGCCCAACCTTGCCCAAGGTCTGGAAACGGCCAGCGAAGACGAGCTGGAGGCTGTCGAAATCCTGGGCGCGGGCTACGGCCTGCACTGGGAGGCGCTGGACGTCGACCTGTCCGTTCCCGGCCTGATGGCGGGGCTGTTCGGCACGAAAGCCTACATGGCCCGCCGCGCCGGTCAGGCGACCTCCGCAGCGAAAGCGGCGGCAGCTCGCGAGAATGGCCGCAAAGGCGGCAGGCCGCGCAAGCAGGCCTGAGCCGAGATGGAGCACGGCGACTTTGCCATCGGCAAGGAGTTCCAGACTGCGACCGGGGTCTGGCGCTGCACCGACATCGGCACGCGCACGATCATCGCGATCAAGGTCTCGGATCGCGATGATCAGTCATGGCTCAACGGCCCGCCCTATGCCGTCGCCGAGATGGTCTTTGATGAGGATGATCTCGAAGGGTGCTGGGTCGAAAACGCCTAATCCAAGACGGCGGCAGCGGGAGGTCCAGGAGGGCGCAGCGCCTCTGGCCCATGGCAATTAGCGGAGCGGCTCGCAGAGAATTGCCTAGTGGGTTGTCATTTGAAATGACAACTCTCCCCCACCTCCCTACGCTGCCCCCATGTTCAAGGCAGCTATCCGCGTCAACAAGATGACTACCATCGCCCAGCTTCGCGGGGCGTCCCTTCATGCGCAGCGTCACGACGAGACGGGTAAGGCCCGTGTCCGGGAAGATGCGGAACCCGGCTTTGGCCTCGCCTGGTCGAAGGCCGAGGACGACCGCGACTACCTCGCCGCCTTCAAGGCGCATAAAGCCGAGCTCGGGGCCGGCGAGCGGAAAGGCTCCCCCCTCTGCCTGCAAGCCATCTGCGTCGTGTCCCCGGAATGGGTGCAGAAGGCCGGAAACCTTCATGACCCGGAGAACCCGCACAACCGCCAGCTCTTCCACCAGGCGAAGGCATGGGCCGAGAGCTGGGGCGGCAAGGGATCGGTGATCGCCACCCGCCTCGATCTCGATGAGAAGGGCGGCGCCGTGGTCGACGTGATGGTCTCCCCGGTCCGAGAAAGCCGGGGCAAGCCAGTGATCTCGACCAACAAGGCGCTGCAGGAGCTGAAACAGGCCACAGGCGAGCGCAACGAATACTC
>NZ_MDHA01000096.1 GCF_001705665.1 Thioclava sp. SK-1
AGCTATGGCTATAGCAGCCGGGAGGAACGCGCTGATTTTCTTGACACAATCGCGGATGAGATCGAGGCGCGCGCCGCCCAGATCACCGAAATCGGTTGTCAGGAAACCGGCCTGCCAGAGGCGCGGCTGAACGGTGAGCGCGGCCGCACCACGGGCCAGCTGCGGCTGTTCGCCAACCATATCCGCAGCGGCGATTATCTGGACCGGCGCTATGACAGCGCGCTGCCCGATCGTGCGCCGCTGCCGCGCCCCGATCTGCGTATGATGCAGCGCCCGATCGGGCCGGTGGCGGTGTTTGGCGCGTCGAATTTTCCACTGGCGTTTTCCACGGCGGGCGGGGATACGGCGGCGGCGCTGGCGGCGGGCTGCCCGGTGGTGGTGAAGGGCCATTCGGCCCATCCCGGCACTGGCGAAATCGTGGCGCAGGCGGTTGCGGCCGCGGTAGAGAAATGCGGCCTGCATAAGGGTGTGTTCAGCCTGATCCAGGGCGGCAAACGCGATGTTGGCACCGCGCTTGTGCAGCATCCTTTGATCAAGGCGGTGGGGTTCACCGGCTCTTTGGGTGGGGGGCGCGCGCTGTTCGATCTATGCG
>NZ_MDHA01000097.1 GCF_001705665.1 Thioclava sp. SK-1
CGATCCGGCGGGGCAAGAGTTTCCTCAACCGCCCCTCGCAGAAAAAGCTGGCGCAGGAGTTGACTGAGGCCATTCAGCTGATCGAGGCCCGCATCGCGCCCACCGCGCCGGGCTTGGCTTTTGACCTGCTCTGGGCGCAGCTTCATCTGGCCGAAGCCATCCACGAGCGCACCGATGACAGCTGGGGCACCATCGGCGACACGATGCGCGCGGCGATGGAGGCGATCGGTGAGATCGCTCCGCGTCTGAAGCTTACACCCGACACGCTGGCCGAACAGATCCTTGAGGTTACGGTTGCGGATGGTTACGGCGCTTTTGATCGCGCGATTAAGGCCCTTGCACCGGCGCTCGGCCCAGAGGGTCTGGCCGCGCTGAAGGAGAAGGCCACCACAGCATGCGAGGCGCCGATCACGGCAGCAGAGCTGGCCAAGCATGATTATGTCCGCAAATCCGACCGCGAAAGCCGTGCCCGCGCACATCGCAACAGCACGCTCGAGCGTATCCTGCAGGAGGTGGCCGATC
>NZ_MDHA01000098.1 GCF_001705665.1 Thioclava sp. SK-1
CTTGGATATAAGGTGACAGTTTCCAGATACCGTTAGATGATCCTTCGATCAGATCAGCAAGCCGTGTTCGCACAGTTTGCTCGTCCGATTGGACGTTCCTTTGATATCGTAAATAGAGATGAAAACATCAGCGCTGCTGGTGCCCGCGTGAGGGCACAAGACATACAGCAGCGTTGTCCAAGTCAAGTACACTAACCAAATGTAGATGATCCTCGGATCATCTGCGGGAATAGTATGCATGCATTTTGATTAGAAGAAGATCTTTCTTCTTCTGGATCAAATCAAGCGCGAGAAGGGCGTTTGGTGGATGCCTTG
>NZ_MDHA01000099.1 GCF_001705665.1 Thioclava sp. SK-1
CTTGGATATAAGGTGACAGTTTCCAGATACCGTTAGATGATCCTTCGATCAGATCAGCAAGCCGTGTTCGCACAGTTTGCTCGTCCGATTGGACGTTCCTTTGATATCGTAAATAGAGATGAAAACATCAGCGCTGCTGGTGCCCGCGTGAGGGCACGAGACATACAGCAGCGTTGTCCAAGTCAAGTACACTAACCAAATGTAGATGATCCTCGGATCATCTGCGGGAATAGTATGCATGCATTTTGATTAGAAGAAGATCTTTCTTCTTCTGGATCAAATCAAGCGCGAGAAGGGCGTTTGGTGGATGCCTTG
>NZ_MDHA01000100.1 GCF_001705665.1 Thioclava sp. SK-1
CAGATACGATCCGCGGGCACGTAACGGGCCAGATAGGCAAGCGCGTCCTGCAGGGACGGACCGAGAGTATCTGACAGATCTCCGGCAATGATCAGGGCATCGAGGTCATGCTGAAACAGGCGATCCTCCAGCCCGTGGAATTTGAGAGGATTGCCTCCAAGCCAAAAGTAGGACTTGAGATGAAGGTCGGCCAGTACCGCAACGGGCCCGCCGTTATCCGGGATTTCAAGCACAGAGGGGCCTGGCAACTTCGCCTCCTTGACGACCTACGCGCGAGTAGCGAAAGTGCTGGCGCGGTTATGTCCGACGGGTCAGTTAAGCGATTGATCCACACGGAATTACTATAGGTCTGTGTCAGTCTTTTCGGCGGCGCAACCCCCTCGCGGAGCGCTCCATTTTTTCGC
>NZ_MDHA01000101.1 GCF_001705665.1 Thioclava sp. SK-1
GGCTGCGCCGCATTGCCGAATTCTATGCCGTCGAGGCCGACATCCGCGATATCGCGCCCGGCCAGCGCCTCTCTGCACGCCAAGCCCGCACCGCGCCGCTGATGGCAGCCTTCGGCGACTGGCTGCAGGCACAACGCCACAAGATCTCCGCCAAATCCCGGCTGGGTGAGAAACTCACCTACATCCACAATCACTGGGACGGGCTGCAAACCTTCCTGACCGACGGCCGCGTCGAGATCGACTCCAACAGGGTCGAGAACCTAATGCGACCCATCGCCCTCAATCGTAAGAACGCGCTCTTCGCCGGTCACGACGAAGGCGGCGTCGCCTGGGGGCGCATCGCCTCGCTGATCGAGACCTGCAAAATCAACGGAATCGAGCCCTTCGCCTACCTCAAGGCGACCCTGACCGCCATCGCCAACGGCCACCCTCAAAGCCGCCTCGACGAACTGCTGCCGTGGAACTTCACACCGTCAAGATAAGCTGACTGTGGTCCCCAGCGACCGCTTACACCCAATCGGACAACCGCAGACAAAATCAAAAAGCGCATCAGGGAACTCGACTACTTCTTGTTTCTTGCCACCTCAAACTCAGTTTCTTCGCGATGGTGTCCCTGGGAAATTGGCTATGCCGATCCACATAAGTACCCCGAGAAGCTACTGATAATCCCTACGCGAGAGGGTACGGTCACCCATGGGAGCGAATACCTGGATCTTTATCGAAGGATTGATGTACGTACGGATGGGAGCTTCGCCGCAGTTGATCCAGGGGCATTATACGGCACCGACTTACGGAATCTGAGATAACCTGGCATAATTGTCATGATCTTAGCCGCTCTGACAACGTGCCAAGGCAACTAGTATCGACCTTGGAAGAGCACGCGTCGAGAACCAATAATTCGTGATGCAGATAGGGGTGGAACTTTTCCGAAACAAGGTTTCCAGCACCACCGAAGATGTCGCGCGCATCTCCAGCCGAAATCCGTCCAAGCACCGCCCGTAGATCTGGAGTTTCATCCCCGTTTTCCACCTGCAGAAATCCGTCATGCTGCTCGACTGAGAAGCCTTCACTTCTGAGTGCGAGCGCGAGAGTTGACGTCTTCACCGTTCCGACCCGTGTTGCGATGATCGATCTGTGCTCGCCGAACGAGTGGATATTCTCGTTCCGAAATCCTAGTAGTTGATATTGAGCACGCGCTTCCTCCAGCATCGTCAAGGAAACAGAATCCATGTAGGCTGGACTAGTACCCCCCTCGAGAACGGCGAACATTCGGTCTATGACCTTGTCATGAATCTCCCCTGCATCGCCGCCGAAGACGGGAGGCACACCAGCCTTAGCGGGTTTGACGACGATCACCTTTTCACGATCATGGATTTCTTGAACGATCCAACGTCGCCCGGAGAATATTAATAGCATTCCAGGGGCAAGAACGTTGTCGATCGGCAAGGTTCCAAGATCCCGCCCCTCTGCAACCAAACGGAATTCCTCAGGTGTCTTGAACACCGCATAGAAGCTGTAATGGTCTACCAGCTTCTCGCCTGTCGGCCCCAACAATAACAGCCCGCTGTCGGCTTGCTCGATCAACCCGGTTTCTGGATGCCCAATCGCACGCAACACATCTGCGAAGACTTCGGTTGTGACCCTCCGAAAGGGGCCTTCACGGCAGAGCACGTTGTAGACTGCGCTTGCAGACGCACCGCCGCGCTGCGCGATTACTGACAGTATCTGATGGACGAGCGTCGAGAGATGAAGGGCCTGGGGTTTTGGCGGTTCGCACCAGCCTTCCAACAGCAGATCTATCATGGCGATAGATCTGATCAGCCCGAGGCGAAGGCGGTCCACGAAACTGCTCTCCGCCATCAACTTAGTTTCAACAGCATACTGCCTGAGAATGGCTGGCTGTCCTTCACGCCGGCCGGACCGGCCGAGACGTTGTCGCAACGCAGCGACGCTGAATGGCGCGCCGATTTGAGCCACGCAGGTCACATCACCGATGTCGATTCCAAGTTCGAGCGTCGACGTGCAAACGGCAGTTGTCGGCTTTGCGGCATCCTTCAAGCGGCGCTCCACGAAATCACGATGCTCGCGGGAGAGGCTCGCGTGGTGGGGATAGAATTCCTGCGGCAGCTGCTCCCGTGCACAAAGCTCCCGCAACCGATCTGCGTAAATCTCAACCCGTTGGCGCGCTCCGGCGAAGACCAGATTGTCGCTGCCTCGAAGGTGTTTGAATAGATGGGCTGCTATGGCGTCCGTTGCGGATGGGCAGGTTTCATCTTCATCGCCTGAGAAGTAGCCGCGAAGCTGAAGCCTCAATTCAGCCTCGCCGCCATCTGCTTCGATCAGCTGGACAGAGCTTGCTGCGTCAGGGCGAAGATAGGCCTTGGCGAGGTCCATGTCGCCTAGCGTAGCTGACAGACCTATCCGACGGATTGGGCGTTTTATCGCGAGTTCGAGCCTTGTGAGCAGTGAACGAAGCTGAACACCGCGTTCACTATCCAGAAACGTGTGCAACTCGTCGATCACGACCGCCCGCGTGGCCCCAAACAGGCGGGCAATTTTCAAACCGCGACGAATGAAAAGCGCCTCAAGGGACTCTGGGGTTATCAGCAGGATCCCTTTTGGAGATTTCAACGCGCGCGTCTTGATCGATTGCGAAACATCCCCGTGCCAAGGAACAACCGGAAGCTCTGCTTCCTGGCAGATACCCTCCAGCCGCATAGCCTGGTCCGTGATCAAAGCTTTCAGCGGACCGATGTAGAGCAGGTCGAAGCCTGTGCCGTCGAACGGCTCGTCAAGCACCTGCGAAATCAACGGAAAGAACGCCGCCTCGGTCTTTCCGCCCGCCGTGGAAGCCGCAACGATCAAGTCAGCATTGGTCTCGTAGATCGTCCGGATGGAGCGCGCCTGGATGTCGCGAAGCTCGCGCCATCCTTGTTGGCGTATCCATTTCTGCACTGGCCTCGCCAGCTTGTCGAACGCACTGCTCATCGGAGTCAGAGCTTGAAGCTGATCAGGTCATCGTCACTAGAGCCTTGGGCGCCAGTCGCCTCGTCTACCTCGGTCATGTCGTCGCCGAGATCTTCCGAGACCTCGATCTTTTCGATCAAGTCGCTCCATTCGACACCGGGGTTTTGTTCAAGCACGGAAAGCAAGTTCACGAAGGCCGTCACCGTATTGCGCGGTGTCCGGAAATAGGCCTCGCCGATCCGGTCCGAACAATGTGTCATGAAGGCCTCGAGCGCGGTGTCCGGCAAAGCACCAGCGTCGTCCTGCATGATCCGCCGAACGTTGGCCAAAAGAACGAAGAGGTCTTCAGGGGTCAGGCTGGCCAGCCGGACAACGGGCCCCGAAAGGTCTACCAAGCCGTCTCGCGCGAAGGTGTTCTCAGCCAAACGCGACTGGAGGGCCTCATAGCTGTAAAGCCCTCGACGGGTGTTCATCAGGAATTCCGGTGTGCCGCCCATGAGAAATCCGAGGTTCTCCGCACTGCCTTGCAGCACGTCGTTCAGAATCCGAAGGATCTGCTCGTAGTTCGCATTGCGGGCTTGAGACGAGGTAAGCTTGTAGAGGTTCACCATCTCGTCAAGGCCGACGAGCAAACCTTTGTAACCGGCCTCGCACACGAATGCTGACATCAGCTTCAGGTGGTCATAGACACTGGCATCATCGATGATCGTGCGGACACCGAGCGCTTTACGCGCGTCGGTGCGTGTGGCGAATTCACCGCGCAGCCACCTCAGGGCCGCGGATTTCAACTCATCGTCGCCAGCCTCGTGGCCTTCCCAATATCGACGGATGACTTCGGCGAACTCAAACCCCCCGGTAAGTTCTTCGAAGTGGCCAAGGCGTTCACGGATCACAGCTCCCGTTGGCAAATCCCGTTCTTCAGCATCTCGGTGAGCCTGGCTGACAAAACGCTCCACCACGCTGGCCAATGCCCCGCCATCGGGCTTTGTCCGCGTCGACAGGTTTCGGGCCATCTCGGCATAGAGCCCACGGGCTTGCCCGCCAGTCGCGTGAATGCGGCGATCTGGCGCCAGATCTGCGAACATTACGACCAGGCCTTTCTCCAGAGCCACGAGGCGGATCAGATTCATGAAGAACGTCTTGCCTGATCCGTATTCCCCGATGATGAACCGGATCGCCGATCCGCCATCGGAGATCCGGTCCATGTCCTTGACCAGTTCTTCGATTTCTCGGACGCGGCCGACCTGAATGTGACGCAAACCGAGCTTGGGCACGACCCCGGCCCGAAGCGCCTGTACGATTGCATCGCGTTCACGTGGTTTCAACTTCGACATCCCTGCCCTCCGTGTTCATCTTTTCTTTTACGGCCTCCGCAATGTCCGAAGACACGTCATATCCATCATACTCATCGAGAAGCGCTTCATCATAGGTCTCGAAGGCCCATTCATTCACGACCTCCAAGGCACCGGACGCCATCAAACCATGCGCGATGCAGATCGTCTCGAACTCGGTTTCAGACCAATGCTCGCGAACAATCACCTCAAGCACGAGGGCACCATGTTTCGGGTCAAGCCCTGCAAGCTGGCTTGGGCTGGCAAGCGCGGAGCCACCGCTTTCTTCCTCTTCGACATCGAAAATCTGACCGAGGACCGACGACACGCGCTCGGTGTCCGAACGGATTGCTGCGATCCGTGAAGCGTCGAGCTTGGGTCCGCTGGCCTTCTCAGGATCGGGTATCGCTTCGCCCGGACGACCCGGTTGCGAGGCACGCACAGTGCGAGGACCATCAGAAACTTCGCCAGCATGCAGGTCCGAGTAGGCCAACGCAGGATCAAGGCCCAAAGCCTTGTAGATCTTCTCGATACTTGCGACCTCGTCGGAGTGAATAATGCCATCGGCATGTGCTGCACCAACCAGTGCTGCCCGCATAGCGGCCTGGCTGTCTTGCCCCACCTCCTTCAGTTTGCGCCGCAGAAGCGTCATGTCCGGTGGTACCGCCAGGAACCATTCGAGGTTCGCACGCAGTCGGCGGCGTTCCTGATCGCTGAGGGACGCGGCAGAAACTTGGTCCTCCAGCGCCCTGCGTTCAGGCTCAGCGATGCGACCATCCGCATGGGCGACGAACGACCCAAGTGCCAGTTCAATCAAGGCGCTTCGATAGCTGTCGGAAACTTCCTCCAGTTTTTCGATGGGTTCGCCCAAGCTAAACAGCACTACGGGCTCCTCCGCCTTGGGCGACCGGAGCGCAAACCGAGGGTCGGGCGCCAAACCGAAACCGAGGCGGGCGAGCGCGTCGGCAGCTCCTGTCATCTGCCGTTTGCCGATCTTCTCGCTCCTTTCTCCCTCCAGACGTCCTATCACGTCCTCGAGCGGCACCAATCCACCCTGATCGACGATAGTGCTTGCCCAAGATCTCAAGCTGTCCATTTCCTCCGATGGGAAGGATTGCCACAGCACAGAAGGCAACAAAGCATACGCTTCTACGCTCCCACGACCGTCAGGGTTGCGACCCAAGAAACGGCTAAGCTTATCGAGATCGCTCATAGCCTCATCGGCCAATTCTTGTGCGATCTCGACCGGCTTACGCAGGCCAGAGATATCCGGCACCGGCTTTCCTTCAACGGTTGGGTTTGCTGAGCCCTCAAACTCGCTGGAAGCAGCTCTATAGGATACCTTTAGCGTCTTCCGAGGTTTGGCAACCTTGAGCCCATCAGGAAACCGCTGGTCAAACCGGATACGGAAAAGAGCGATGAACTCATCCCGGCATCGCGTCGCCGGAGTTCTCAGATATGTTTCAGGGTGGCAAATGAACCAACTCAACAGCCATTCGGCAGTCAAATTTTCGCCCCTATAAATCCGAGCCCCAATTGCGTACTTTAGTGAAAACGGAAGCTCCCAGCCCTGCTTCTCAAAAATGGGCTCGATCGCGTCGAACTCGACTTCGACAAGATTCGCGATGTCTAGGAACTCCCCCAAGTAGCGCCGAACGGAGTGACTATCGGGGTAGAGTGACTGCAACCTTCGAACTTCCTGGACGATATCCTTGGCGTCATCCTGGGACTGATCGACGAAGAAACGGCGCTCCAATCCGTAAAAATACAGGAACATGTATCCTGCATCAAACCATGCATCTTTTCGACCGCCGGCAAGCCAATCGAGATAGGTTGCCCTGCAGTCCGGCGAGATTTCCGAGTAGTTCGGCCAATACGGCATCCCCCTTCCTGAAACGTCCGTGCCCCGCTTCGCCACAGGCAAAGCGGGATCGATATACCCTCGGCACTTTGAACGATAGCCGTTGGTGTTCAGCGTTGGAGGGGTTCCAACGTAAACCATCCCGCCGATGTTGCGGCCCGCTACACTCGTCGTTTCGTCAGAGTTGATCCACCCGGTTTTTGGTGATCTCCAAGATGGGGCAGCTGGCGCTGGTTGCTTTCTTTCAGCCGCTGCAGCAAGGGCTGGTGCCGCGGACTTTCCGGCACGGACGATCTCGGCATAGTCCTGCTTCGGATGCACGTAGGTCTTGGTGGCCGCCTCTGTCGCTTGCGAAGGCTGCGCTCGTTCGGCAGCGGGCAATGAGTCTGGCACGGAAGACCCTCCCGCACGGACGATTGCGGCATAGTCCTGCTTAGGTGGGGAGTAGGCTTGAACGGCAGTCGGTGCGTGGGACGCAATGGCTTCGCCAGATCGTTCGCGCTCACGCTCGATATGTTTGTCGTAGTCGCTTGATCGGGTTACCGGATCAGATCCGGATGTTCGGGTTTCGGAACTTCCCTCGGCTTGCGCTTTTGCAGCGACTTTCCGCGATCTCCGTTTTTCTTGCCACCATACCAAAATGATAGGGGCACCGAATGCAAACAGCATCTGCCCGCCAACAGGCCAGCCCTGAAGCAGGGTGATCACAACGACCATGCACAAGGAGAAGTATAGGACGAGAAAGAATGTAACTCGTACGAATTTGAGCATTAAAGACATTTTAAGAACCCTCTCCGAACCACACTATTTTGGATGCACATCATTGCAACGACTATCGCAATAACTGTATGCGCTTTTGATGCGTCGACGTTCTTCGGTCCGCGTTGATCGACGATCTAGCGCAGGTTCACTCCTTCCAGATCATCGTGTTTCAGCCGATAGCGAATGACGTTGCCCTCATGGAGCCCTGCGATCTGCTCACGTACGTAGGCGACAACGTCTGCTCGATCAGCATCGGGTACGCCAGCAGCCAATGCCATCTCATCAACCGCATCGGTTCGGAACTCTTTAAATTCGAGAACGCAACGCCGCACCGCAGCGCGAACAAACTCCCGGTAAGCAAGAGCAGCCTTTTCCGGGCTCTCAACCTCAGCGCGGAGAATTCGGTACTTTTCTGCGGAAGCGAGGTACGCGTCTATGTAGACCTCGCGCAGCAGCGCGACGTTGTTCAATTCATAGACCCCAATCAGCCCATCGATATAATCGCTGTCGTCCATCGTCATGAACGACATTGGGGCAAGGTCCGACTTCAGAAGTGGGATGTTCGAGGCCACGCGCGACGTCCGCTTGTTGACGTCGGCAAAGGCCTGGAGGTACGGGATGTGCACCAAGAGGAAGAAGGACTGCTCGAACGGATCAGTGATCTGCGCAGCCTTGTGCAGCAGGATGTCGAACTCTTCTGCGATCGTGACCCCATCGTCGAGCGGTCGATAGCTCGAGTGCGTGATCCCGACCGGCATCGCTCGCAACCGGCCCGACATCGCAGGGTCCGCCAGAAGACCATCCGAGAGCAGCGCATGAATCGCGAACATATCAGGGCGACGGAGCCCGATCTCATCAAGATTATCGACGATATACTGAATGGCTTCCTTATGGTTGAGGATCATTAGGGCTTCTTTGCGGTCCTTTCCCGCAGCTTCTTCGCCAAACCTGATCAGTCGCTCAGTCTGCAGAATATCGTAGGTGTTCCCCTCCATCCTGGACGATGCCCAACTGAGATCGACCAAAAGCTGTTCAAGGATCCGACGTGCGTATGTTCCGACTGGAATTGCGCCTCCCTGCGGGCGGCCAGCCTCCAACAGCCTTTCGCGGTCAGGTGCAGACAAGTACCAGATCTTTTCCGGGACGTATGCGTCGAGAAACTCCGGTCGATAGAACACCGGCGCCCGCCTGTTATATGGCGTCGACAAATGCGATCGGACGACCGCGCCCCCGGCGATCCTGTATCCCGTCGCCCTGCCCTTGCCAGATACCTCGAGGCGACCTTCCTCCACCATCCGCTTCAAGAGACGCCATACGGTGGTTTCGCTTACATCCCCTGCAACGCCCTTCCGGATGGCGTCGCGTCCGGCACCCGGGTTCTCGCCGACAAAGTCTAGAATGTCTTGATCCGACAAGGCCATGAAACGATACCCCTCAATTGCGAAACGATTATAGCATTGATACACCTACGTTTTTCCACTTCGCAAGTTTTCGTTTCACTTACTTTGCAACGATTCAGGTGTCAGGAGGCAATAGGCAACTTCGTCAAGAATTCGAAAGGACTATCACACTGAAATCATGAGTATTTCTGGCGATCCCCAAGAATCGTTTCATTATAGGTGAAACGATAAACAGAACGACCGAGTTTGCACTAGGCGACGGCAGCGGGGCCCGGAAAGACACGAAGCTGCGGGAAAAAATATTTCTGTCTAAGTGACTTAGCGCTCGAAAAGATCAACGACATTCAACCCGAAATCGACCTATAGTGCTTCCGCTGCAACCCCCGCATCCTCCAACTGCTCCCGATCGGGAAGATCGCGAAGGCTCTCCAACCCGAAGGCGACAAGAAACTGCTCGGTCGTCACGAAGGTGTAAGGCGCGCCGCGGCGCGGGGCCCTTGGCCCGGTCCCGATCAGCTCGCGCGCATGCAGGCGCCCGATCAGGTCGCGACTGATCTCCTTTCCGAAGACCTCCTTCAACCCGTCGCGGGTGATCGGCTGATGGTAAGCGATCGCAGCCAGCACCGCGACGTCGAATTCATTCAGATCCAGCAACTGGTCGCCGACATCCGCCGCAGCGCGGATCGCGGGGGCGTAGACCGTGCGCGTCTGGAACATCCAGCCGCCGCCGACCTGGGCGATCTCAAACGCCCGCCCCTCCAGATCGGCTGACAGGTCTTCGACCAGCAGATCCACCGAGGCCCCCTGCCCTACGATCCGCGCCAGGTCCTCGCGCGCCACCGGCGCGGACGAGGCAAAGAGCACCGCCTCGATCCGGCGCATCCATTCCCCCCAGCGCAGCTCCGGCGGCAGGTCGGCCAGTTCTCGGTCAAGCTCAGGGGCGCGTCGATCCTTGGCCATCGCTCAGACCCCGTAGAGCCGGAAGGTGTCTCGACCGGTAAGTTCGCGCACTGCGCCGAGATCGACCAATCGATCGCAAAGCCGCCGCGCAGCGCGATCCGGCAGGGGTAGCGCCGAAGGAACAACAGCATCGCGGGTCAGAAACATCTCGACCGCCTCCCCTGCCCCCTTGGCCCGCAACCTAGGAGTTACCGCGTTCAGATTTGCCGCGCGGCGGGTGAGGACAAAGGAGAGGCGTAGGGCCTCGATCGCCGAAGCGAGAAGCGCCCGATGGCAGGCCAGCCGCAGGTCCTCACCTCTCTTGCGCAGATCAGCGCGTTTCAGGCCCGCGGCCAGCAGCGGCACCACATGATCCCAGCCAAGTGTCTGCGCCAGCGCCGCATCCGCGAGGATCAGCGCCGGCACTTCGGCGCGGGGCGCCGCCATCAGCACCGCCTCCAGAACCATTGCGGCACGGGGCACCGGCGCGCCCTGCCCCGCATCGAGCCAGCCCGCGATCCGTTCGGCTTGAAGATCAGGCAGGGCCCTGCCGAGAGCCTTGACCGACACCGGTCGTTCCACCGCGCGCCGCCAGGCCAGGTAGGTTTCACCGGCCGGTCCGGGCAGATCGCCGGGGCGCAGAAAATTCACCATGTCGCGCAACTCTCCGGCCCGCCCCGGTCGACCGGAAAACGCAACGCAAGCCTCCGCCGCACGCAGCGCCAGCCTGTCCCGCAGCAAGGCCTGGGGCACGTCCTCGCGTTCCAGCACAAGGTACAGATGGCTCAGCGCTGCGCCTGAAAAGAACGTAACATCTTCAAGGGTTTCCGCGCGCGCGGATGAGGCCCATGCGGGTATTCCGGACGGGGTGCCAAGGGCATTGAGGGGATCTGGCCGGGCGAATGTCATGGCCGCATCCTACATGGAGGCGGCGCTTTTGGCTATATAATTGCGATCAAAGAGCCCCATCTTGCCGAACGCAATAATGTCCAATAAGTTTGCATTATCGGACATTACTAGATATGTAGCGAAACCGTCCAACTTCATCACCGGAGTCAGCGAGAAATGCCCTCAGAGACCGAGAAATCGACATCTGCGCCCTCTGCAGAGCATGAGGTTTCGCGCGGCGACGACAGGGGTCACAAGGAAAGCACCAGCATTGCCCTGCCCGCACATGTCGCGGGCTCCGGCGCCTTGGACCGACTGGTAGACACCGCCCGCGCGTATGCCCGCGCCGCGGCTTCGGACAACACGCTGAGAGCCTATGCCAAGGACTGGGCTCACTTCACACGCTGGTGCCGGATGAAGGGCACGGACCCGCTGCCGCCCTCACCGGACATAATCGGGCTTTACCTCGCCGATCTGGCGTCCGGGTCGGGCGCTTTGCCGTCGGCGTCCCGTCCTCTGTCGGTCAGCACCATCGAACGACGCCTGTCGGGTCTCACCTGGAACTGCGCGCAGCGCGGCTTTTCCCTCGACCGCAAGAACCGGCACATCGCCGCGGTTTTGGCCGGGATCAGGCGCAAACACGCGCGGCCACCGGTGCAGAAGGCAGCCATCCTTGCCGAAGACATCGTCGCGATGGTTGCCACCCTGCCCTATGACTTGCGTGGCCTAAGAGATCGGGCCATCCTGTTCTTGGGATATGCTGGCGGCCTGCGCCGGTCCGAGATCGTCAGTCTGGACGTACACAAGGACGACACCCCGGAGTCCGGCGGCTGGATCGAAATCTTGGACAAGGGCGCCCTCCTGACGCTCAACGCCAAGACCGGTTGGCGCGAGGTCGAAATCGGCCGCGGCTCGACGGATCAGACCTGCCCGGTACACGCGCTCGAGCAATGGCTGCACTTCGCGAAGATAGACTTCGGGCCGGTCTTTGTCAGCACGTCACGTGATGGCAAGTGCGCCTACGAAACGCGGCTCAACGACAAGCATGTTGCACGGCTGATCAAGCGCACAGTGCTGCACGCGGGCATCCGCCCCGACCTGCCCGAGACGGAGCGCCTCGCGCTGTTCTCAGGCCACAGCCTGCGTGCTGGCCTCGCCAGTTCGGCAGAGGTCGACGAACGCCACGTCCAGAAACATCTCGGGCACGCTTCGGCCGAGATGACCCGCCGTTACCAGCGCAGGCGCGATCGGTTCCGGGTGAACCTGACCAAGGCCGCCGGCCTTTGAACCCTTGCCCCATCACGCCGCCTGCCCGCTGAGCCTGCCATAGAAGCTGCGCTCGAGGTGCAGCTCCCCTGCCCCGGCCTTCTCGACCATGCCGCGCAGATAACCGCCAGGCGAGGCAACCTCACCCGCGCTATGTTTTTCAAAGACAAGGGCCAGCGCCGCCGTAGCCACCTGCTTGCCCAGCCGGTCCTGCGCCACGTTCCAAGCGTGTTCAGACACCCCGATCATAGGTCTGAGCTGCCCCGCCACCCGATGCAGATCGTTCCAATTCTTCAGGAACCCGCCCATATTGCGCGCCCAGGATGCGAATTCGGGACAGGCGTGCATCACGGTGGGCAGATCCAGCCCGGCGCATTTCTTGCGGACTTCAGCTACCCATTCTTCCAACTCGCTATCAACCTGTTCCGCGGGCCGAGCATTGGGCGTCACGCTTACGGGTTCCTCATTTTCTGAGGAATTACGAGTTACAGGATTAAGTTGGTTTGTATTTAGTATGTGGGTGTCAGAAATGAGCTCCCTGGGGTCCATTTCTTGATTCTTCTCCGGCATTTGTTCATTACTTACCGACGCGTTTTCCACAGGCTGAACGATCTCGGTCGCCTTAAGATAGGCAGCTTCAACGCGTTCCTGGAGCTCCTTAAACCAGCTCAACAGCCGCGCAAGCTGCTCGGACGCTTCATGGCGACGCGGAAGCCGCTCCAGAAGCTCATCAAAAAGCCGCGTGAACTGCGCCCAGGGGCCGCGCATCGCGCTGCTGACGGCTGCCTCGATCCGCGCGCGGATCATCCGGCGCGCTACGGTGATCTGGCGCTTCAAACGCTGGCAGAGCTCGCGCTCAACCTGAAGCTCGGCGTGCAGCTCCTCGAATGCCTCGACACGCGCCGACAGCGGCGACAGATCGAAGCCATAGGCCTCGACGATGCGCCCCTCGGCGTCCCTGCGGCCCCACCGTTTGCCGTTGGGACTGTCCTGGAAGGAAATCACCCCGGCCTCGGCCAGACGCCGGGCGTGGCGTTTGAGCGCGGAAAGCGAGAACCCCGTCTGCTCCATAAGATAGGCGTTCGACGCCCAGACGATCGGGCGCTGCCCCTCTTCCCAGTCTTGGGCCTGAGTGAAGGCCCCGAGCGTGTCGAGAAGCATCATGTCCCCCGCCTTGAGGCCAATGTAAGCTCCCACCCGCTTTACCGCCACAAAGGCGCGCGATTTGGGTACAGCAGCCCGTTCACCGGCTTGGGCAAGCTGTTCTGAGGCCGCGAGAGCTGCAGTCGCCTTGCGCCAGCCAGAGGGCTGCCAGTTGATGGGCACAGCTCTCTCATGCTGAGGCGTGCCTGCCTCAGTTGCTCCTGGCGGAGCGTCACCGTATTTTTCCATTTTCTGTCAGCAGACAAAGAAATCCCGTTCGCCCAGAAGCGTTTTCTCTTGTATGGCGATTCGCTGGCTGCTAGTTTCTAGGTGTCTAATCTAAGAATTGCGCTCTGCGCAGCAGCCCTCGAAGCTTCGGTTTCGGGGGTTTTCTTTGTTTACCTTTCCTCCTTTCTGCTCGTCCTCATTTGCCATCGTCCGAGTTTACATCTGTAAACTCGGCGTAGGATCTCTTGATGATGTCCTCAAGATTGCTCTCAAGCCAGCTCGCGAACCCGGCGCTTGGGCCGGATTTCTTCACCGACAACGACAGGCTGCCTCGGCTTGCCTTGATGACAACGCCGTCCAGCGGCGTGATCTCACGCGGGGCGCTGGACTCTTTCGTTCCGCGCTTGCCTGCTTCCTTGATCAGCGTTTCCAAGCGTTCATCAGACGTCAACGCGGCGCTCATCTTGGCCAGCAGGTCATGCGCGACCTTCTCGGTCAGCTTGCGGTCAAGGAACAGCTCAGCCAAATCGGTCCACCGCGGCCGGCCGGATTTCGGCGCGGCACCGATCAGGTCGCCGACCCTGGACGGGACGTTCTGCGTCACCTTCGTCAGGTGCGAATGCCCCGAGGCGGAAAGATTCAAGACCTGACGCACCGTCCCGCTATCGTGACCCGCGGCCTGGATCGCTTCGGCAAAGCGCGCCTTCTCATAGAACGAGAGGTTGCGCCGCGCGGCATTCTCCAGCCCCTTGGCCAACAAGGCCGTGGCGTCGTCGACATCATGAACGTTCGCACGCACCTTGATGCCGAGTTCCCGGCACGCCTTCAGACGGCGGCGGCCATAGATCGCCTCGAAGCGCCCATCGCCAGCCTTGGAGCGCCGGACCAGGATTGGCACCTGCTGACCGCCATCACGGATGCTGTTCTTGAGCGCCTCGAAACCCTCATCGTCATCCTCGGCGTTTACAGCTGTAAACTCATCCAGTCGGTCCTTGGGCCCCCAATCGTCGATCAGTCCGGGATCGATCTCGCGGATAGACGCAAGCGAGCCCTGCAGCGCACCCAACGCGGGCGCACTGGTCTTGGGGGGCCGTTCAGTCGACGTGTTGCCCGAGCGCGCGATCGTGTTCGCGATGCCCGACATATCCCGCAGGGACTTTCTGGCCATTATTTACGCCCCCATGCTTGGTGCATCATGACTTCGACTTCGTGACCCACGGCATCCATCGAGGCTTTGGAACGGTCGTAGGTCGCGCGGGTCATTTCCGAACGAACAACCTCATAGATCGACTGTTTGAGCATGGTCGCGTCACTGATCGCCGTGCTTTTCAGAGCGGTCGCAGACATGACGCGGTCCTGGAACAGCGCGCGCATGAACGACGTCAGCTGCTGCGAAGGAACATCCGTGGGCTCATCCCGCGTGATCAGGAACTTGAAGTGATCATACTGCAGCGTCGCGCCCGCATCCTCGATCACCCCCATGTAGGCCCCGGCCAGCTCGAGGAACTGAGCGGTCGAAGACACGTCCAGCATCGAAGGCGTCAGCGGCACGATCAAAGAGCTGGCGGCGGCCATACCGGCGATGGTCAGGAAACCCAGCTGCGGCGGGCTGTCCATCAGGACAAGGTCGAAATCATCCTCGACCTGGGACAAGGCATTGCGGATCCGGGTAAAGAACGGCTGGTCCGGGTCCGAATGGACGGCGGATTCCGTCTCGAACTCCGACAGCAGCAGTCGCGACGGAGCAATCGAGATACCCGGAAAGTAGGTGGGAACGACGACATCGGCCATGCTGACCGGGTCGTCGTAGCGGATCGCGTCATAGACCGTCAGCCCATCGAATTCGATTTCCGGACTGATGCCGCACATGGACGTAAGCGACCCCTGAGGGTCAAGATCCACGACCAACACGCGATAGCCCCGGAGCGCGAAGTAATGCGCAAGATGGACACTCGTGGTGCTCTTGCTCGAGCCGCCCTTGAAGTTCATCAACTGCCAAATCTGCAGTTTCTCGTCTCCGGATCTGCGGGGTAGATAGCGCCCTTTCTTGCGAGACGACTTTTCCAGGATCTGGCGCGCATCCCATATCTCTTGCGCGGTATAATAGCGCCGCCCGCCACGCACGTCGTCGGGTTCGGGGATCGTTCCTTCTGAGTGCACCTTGCGCATAAACTGACCGGAGACCCCAAGAAGTTCTGCCGCCTCAGGTGCGGAGAAAGACCGTAGCGTTTTACTGCTGTCTGGGGCAAAAGCAGAGAGCAGATGTTCCCGGATCGCAGCATTCAACCGCTCGGAAATATCTGTCGCGAGCGCTGAGGGCTTCTCACTAGCCAGTGGTGTCACAGGAATCATCTGGTTGCCTCAAATTCGAAAATGCGGCCTTTTTCGCGCCACTTGAGGACAAGAGCCTTGATTCACGGGTCTAAGTCAAGTTTTTTCGCTATATAGTGTCTAACGACGCGGTCAGAGACTACATGCGCTGACCGACTTGCCCCCCGGGTTTACAGCTGTAAACGGGCTGGCAGATGAGATCCCCGGCGAGCCCTCAACCTAGGCAGCATCACGGGGCCCCAAGGGAATGACTGCCGTACCGACAGAACGCCTTGGCTCAAAGCCTTACTGAGCCTGGCATTGAAACCGGTCCAGTGCATGAACCATTGGCATGATCATGGCATCGTCGTCCAAGCCAGCGAGTAAGCGATGAGTGAAGGCGCTATCCCGGACGAAGCGCCGCAGTCAAAATCGGTACAGGTAGTGAACAGCGCTTTCATCGCAAATGTCGCGATGTGGCCTTGGATAAGGGGGACCGAACAAAGAGGCCCTCGCGCCACGTAACCGAGGCTTGCTGCCGAAATCAGCGCATGTGGCCGACAGGTGTACCGCGCAGCTCCGGTGTCATAATGGCTGGGCTACCCACCAGTGGCATCGCTCCCGAGAAGCTCTCGGGACTGGTGATCCACCTTGCCTTCTACGCGGACTGGCCGGTGGCGATCTGTTCGGTTCTCAAAATGCATGCGCTCGTTGCCGATCTTTGTTTGCGTGACGGGCTGGCCCCGCGAGGCCGCAACCTTTTGACCGTGGCGGCACTGCTGGCCATGGGGCAGGCGGACCAAATTGGGTACTACCTCGGACGTGCAATGGAGGCCCGGCTGACGCCGGCTTAAGCCGCCGGGCGGTGCGTCTCCCCGCCCATTGCACCGGCTACCCGCGGGCCCTCTCTGCTCCCGGTGCAGCGTTTACTGGCAGAAATTTTTCCGTTTCGAGGCTGGTGCGCTTACCGCACGGCACGCCCATCCTCTCAACCAAACACGCTACGCCACCGTGGGCTGCGCACTCGTGCGGATCGAGAGGCAGGCGGCGGTAGAGGCTGCACCGGCATTGATGAATCCACAGCATGAGCGCAATTGGACCTCATGGCCTAATGAGCAGGGTGTCCCCGTGTTAATCTGTTCGCACACCCCGGTCTACCGCGCAAACCGGCGTAAAATCCCGCGCCTGGTGCGGCGCGGCAAATAAAAGACTCTGAAGGAGTGATCCCATGAAAGCGACCATGCTCTATGGCGCAGGCGATGTCCGGTTCGAAGACGTGGCCGAACCGACCATCCAGAAACCGACCGATGCCATCATCCGCCTTGCAGCCAGTTGCGTCTGCGGCTCCGACCTCTGGCCCTATCGCGGCGCGCAGCCGGTCGATGGCCCGCAAGCCATGGGCCACGAATACTGTGGCGTAGTCGGGGCCGTTGGCGATGCTGTCACCAGCGTGAGGCCCGGCCAATTCGTCGTCGGCTCCTTCGTGCTGTCCGACAACAGCTGCCCACATTGCAAATACGGCTTCCAGTCCTCCTGCGAGCAGCGCGAGTTCATGACCGGAGCGCAGGCGCCGCTGGCCCGTGTGCCGCTGGCCGACGGCACGCTGGTCGCGCTGGATCAGCACCCGGACGAAGACCTGATCCCCTCGCTTCTGGCGGTCTCGGACGTCTATGGCACCGGCTACTTCGCCTGTGACGCGGCGGGCGTGAAGCCCGGTATGACCGTGGCCGTGGTGGGGGACGGCGCCGTGGGCCTGATGGCCGTCCTTTCGGCCAAGCAGATGGGCGCGGATCGGATCATCGCCATGTCGCGCCACAAGTCGCGTCAGGATCTGGCGCTGGAATTCGGCGCGACTGACATCGTCGCCGAGCGCGGCGAAGATGGCATCGCTAAGATCCGTGAGCTGACCGGCGGCGTCGGTGCGGATGCGGTGATGGAATGCGTCGGCATGGAAGAGTCGATGAAACAGGCGATCTACGGCGCCCGTCCCGGCGGCTCGATCGGCTACGTCGGCGTGCCGCATGGCGTGACCTTCGACGGTCAGGAGCTGTTCTTTGCACAGCGCCAGATGCTTGGCGGGCCCGCCCCGGTGCGGCGTTTCCTGCCGGACCTGATCGACAGCGTGCTCAAGCGCGAGATCAATCCGGGCAAGGTTTTCGACCTCGAAATCCCGCTCGCCGACGTGGCCGAGGGCTACAAGGCGATGGACGAACGCCGGGCGATCAAGACCCTGCTACGGGTCTGATCCCCGCGTGCTTGGACTGCGTAAGCGAAGGCCGACCCGGTTCTCCGGGTCGGCCTTTTTCGCATCCTGCCTGTCGTGTGACGAGCAAAGGGCGCGACCCGGAGGCCGCGCCCTTCCATGGTTTCCGTGTGTGGGGCGGACAATCAGTCCTCCGACTGGTTGTAAATGCACGTATTCAGCGTCATCCGGCACAAGTGCGGTCGCTACCGGCAGAGGCGTCTGTGCCAAGGAGCGCTGGCCAGTGCCCGGGGCTCATGGCAAGGTTGGCGAAACTCAAACAAAGCCAATGGCAAAGGACATGGCTCTCTTCCTTCGCGGCCTGGTAGCGCGCGGGCAGGGGCGCGTGGGATGGCTGATCAGGCAGGCCTGAGCAAAGCATACGGGCAACTATGAATACGTCGCCCGTATGCAAGGCCTTATGAACCCGCGGTATTGAACCGGGCCTGGGCGCGCGCCGGGCGAGGGATCAGGGCCCGAGCGATCACCAGAGACAGCAGCAGCAGGATCGCTCCGGTGGTCATCGCGGCGTGGTAGCTGGCGGCAAAATCCGCAGGTCCGCCGAAGAGCGCGGCCATGGCGACAAGGAAGGCGAGGCCAAAGGACATGCCCATCTGGTGCGCCACGTTCACAAGCCCCGAGGCCGCGCCTGCGTCTTCCTTGCGGGTGCCCGCGATGCCCGAGGCCGTGAGCGGCCCGAAGCAGAAGCCCTGACCGGCGCCGATCAGCGCCATGGGCAGCGCGATGGAGGTGACATAACCCGCCCCCGCATCAGCCTGCGCCAGCCAGATCATCCCCACCGCGGTGACCGCGAGGCCCGCGAGCATCAGCGTCCGGTTGCCCAGTGTCTCGGTCAGGCGCGGCACCGTCATGGCGACGGCGAAGTTGACCAACGTCATCGGGAGAAAGCCGAGGCCTGCCTGCAACGGGCTGAAGCCGTCAACGCCTTGAAGGAACTGTGTCGTGAAGAAGAAGAACCCGACCATGGCGGCAAGATAGAGGAACCGTGCCCCGTAGGCGCCGACCCGCTCTCGGCTGGCGAAGAGACGCAGTGGCATGATCGGCTGGGCGGCGCGGGCTTCGTGCAAGACGAAGGCCACGATGATCAGCGCGCCCGCACCGATCGCCGAGAGCGCGGCGGTGTCGCTCCAGCCGCGCTCAGCGGTCGAGACGACGCCCCAGATCAGCGCCCCGAAGCCGAGGGTCGAGCCGATGGCACCGGCAAGGTCGAACTTGCCCGGTGTCGGCACCGTCTCCTCTACGAAACGTGCGCCGAGGAAGATCATCGCCAGCCCGATGGGCAGGTTGATGAAGAAGCCCACGCGCCAGCTGAGCGTATCGGCCAGCACGCCGCCGAGGACGAGGCCGAAGGCCGCGCCGATCCCGGCGGTGGAGCCGTACCAGGCGGTTGCGCGGGTTCGCTCGCGCCCCTCCGCGAAGGAGAAGGAGAGCAGCGCCAGCGTCGAAGGTGCGAGGATCGCGGCGCCGAAGCCCTGGATGCCACGGGCGATGATCAGTATCTCGGCGCTCTGCGCCACGCCGATGGCGAGGGAGGCCAGGGTGAAGATCACCAGCCCGGCCTGAAAGGTCTTTCGTCGCCCGAGGATGTCGCCAGCCCGCGCCCCTAGAAGGAGGAAGCCGCCGAAGGTCAGCGTGTAGATGGATTGCACCCAGCTCAGCTCGGCCGTGGTGAAGGAGAGCTCCTCGCGGATCTTCGGCAGGCCGGTGATGACGATGGAGACGTCGAGGATAATCATCAGATAGCTAATGAGGATGATGGCGAGGATCGCGCCGGGGTGGCGCGCGGCGGTCTCGCCCGGTTCGTGAAGTGTCATGGGGAGGGTCCTTGAAAAAGGGTGTCAGGCCGTCTGGGTCAGGCCCATGAGGGAGCGGAGCCTGTCTGCATCGGTATTGGCGCGAAAACCGGGGGCGCCGCGCTGGAAGAGGCACGCGGTCTCGAGCCCGCCGGTCACAACCGGGTCGCACCCCGTGTCACGCACCAGGCGGGCGGCGAGGGCCACCGCCTCGGCGTCGTCGCCTGCCAGTGGCACGCCAAGGGTGGCGCTTTCGCCATAGCCATGGGTGTCTTCAATGCAGGTCGCATCCACCGCGCAGAAGCAGCGCACCAGCCGCGCCGCCGGGAAGTAGCCCTGGCTGAGCGCGCCGACGCCGATGCGCGCCCCCTCAATGCCAAGCCTGGAGCTGCCCGAGGGGTTGGTGGCGTCGATCACGACCTTGCCCGCGAAGTGCCCGGCAAACCGCGCACCATAGTCCGGCATCGCGTCATAGGGCGTTGCCATCACGATCACCTCGCAGGCGGCGGCTTCGTCTACCGAGCCCGCCCGGGCGGTTGCCAGCCCTGCCACGTCGCGCTTCAACCTCTCGGGGTGGCGGGTCGACAGCACGACCTCGTATCCGGCCCGGGCAAGTGCCCGCCCAACCGTACCGCCCAGCCAACCGGCGCCGATTACGCCGATGGACGGACGGGGCTCTGTCCGTTGTCCGTCAGTCATCTTGGAATGTCCTGTGATGAGGCGCCTCTCCTTCGTGGGGGCGCTGTCTGACAGCTAAGATGGCAGGTTTCAGAAATATGATTAGACGCTGAATGCCGCATGGGTTTATGCGAATGCGGCATGTATGGCGCGGTGCCCGCAAGGGCACGCCGTCAGCGGTACCAATCTACATCAGCCCAAACACAGTCGCCGACCTGCCCGAGAGTTCTGGAGACGGGATTGCCCCTGTCTTACGTGGACCGGGCCTGTCGCCTGATGGCGCTTGCAAGCGCCAGCCCGATGCCCGAGAAGAGGCCGATCACAGCGCCCCAATGCAGGAAGAAGGGCCAGGCCGCTGCGTTGAAGTCCCACATGGCAAGGCTGTAGCGAAAGCCGAGCCGGGGCCAGAGCCCCAAAAGCCCGCCACTGGCCAGCCCCTGCAACGCGACAAGGGCAAGCAGCACGCAGAGCCCCAGCCGCAGCGCCCACGGTGTTGCGGGCATGCCGACCTGTCGCAGCAATCGCCCAATCCGCCCGGCGTTCAGCCCGAGGTGCAGCGCGGCCAGCGGGATAAGCCAGTAGGCCGCGAACCAATGCACCTCGCGCAGGGTGAAGAGGGCAGGGCGGGGCAGGGCGGCCAGAAGGGATTGCGAGATGGCAAGACTTGTCCCCAGAAGGACCAGCACGTCGAGCGCAACGAGGAGGGTCAGGGCCGTGGTCACCGCCCGCTCGGCCGTCCAGCGGCCGGCACGCAGCTGACGCCACCAAAAGCGGTTGTTAATCACATGTCGCGACAGCGCCAGCAGCATCACGCTGTCCGCGATCTCATGGGCAAGGTTGCTCAGCCACCAGTAGGCAAAGCAGAAGATCAGTAGCGCCAGGGTCAGCAGGGCCAGCCCCAGCCGCGCGCCGGGTCGCATCCAGCGGCTCATTCGAAGCGGCGCGCGTCGTTGTAGGTGAACATGAAGTTCCGATCCTCGCGCGACATGTGGCAGGAGCGGCACCGGCCGGTGTTCTCGTCCATGTTGACCGTGCCATCGGGCCAGTACCACTGGAATTGCCAGTCATCGGCGCGGCTGGACTCGTCGTAGTCGGCGCCCCAGTTTTCGCCCTTTTCCATGACGAAAAGGCGATAGACCTCGCCCTCGCGCCAGTCCTGCAGGATCACCTGGGTGCCGTCGGGCACCTCGGCGCCCTCGCGGATGGCAGAGAGTGCCTCTGGCGAGGTGTACATGTACTCGGTGACATTGCCGCGGGTCACGGTCGTGTAGTGTTCCAATTCCGCGATCATCTCGTCGGTCGGAAAGCGGACGCGGTTCGGTTCGGCCAGAACGGCGGTGGCGGCGGCGAAGGTGGTCGGCAGCAGGGCCCGAGAGAGCGTCATGGAGTATCCCTAATTGGCTACGGTTCTGCTGAAGCTAAGCGCTCCACTGCCATCGATAAGATTGCTGGGACCGATAGAGATTATCGGCGACGGGGCATAATCGGCACTTGGTTCATGACCACTGAGCGGTGCCCATCTGATTATCCATGAATCCTCAGCATCAAAGCAATACCGATCCAGCGACTAATCATATCACCGAGGCGGCGTATATCAGCATCAACGCAACCAAGGAGACGGTCATGAAGATCCTTAGAAATGCAGAACAGCCCTCGGGTGTCGGCCCGGCCAAGACCTTCACCGGCGATGTGCGCGTCGACCAGTACTTCGAGGCAGAGGCCCCCGGTCGCACCGGCTCGGCCATCGTGACCTTCTCTGCAAGGGCGCGGACCGCTTGGCACAGCCATCCGGCGGGGCAGCTGCTCTATATCCTCAGCGGCCGCGGTTGGGTGCAGAAGGCAGGCGAACCCAAGCAGGAAGTGCTGGCTGGGGACACCGTCTGGTTCGGCCCGAATGAACGGCACTGGCACGGCGCCAGCGACACCAAGGCGATGAGCCACGTCGCGATTGCAGAGAGCCTCGACGGACGCTCGACGGACTGGGCCGAGCATGTCTCGGACGAGGACTACCTCGGCTGACAGTCGGACCGACATGGAATGAACAAGGACAAGACAATGGAAGATCTGAACAACAAAGTCGTCGTCATCACCGGCGCGAGCTCGGGCCTCGGCGCGGAAACCGCGCGCCAACTGGTCGCTCAGGGTGCCAAAGTCGCGCTCGGCGCGCGGCGGATGGACCGGTTGAAGGAACTGGTGACCGAACTGGGCCCGGACAACGCTTCCGCCTTTGCGGTCGACGTGACCAAGCAGGGCGAAGTCGAGGCCTTTGTCGCCGACGCCAAGACCAAGTGGGGCAAGATTGATGCCATGCTGCACAACGCGGGTGTCATGCCGCTGGCTCCGCTGGCGATGAAGCGCGTTGACGAGTGGGACCAGTGCATCGACGTGAACCTGAAGGGGGTGCTCTACGGGATCGGGGCGGTGCTGCCGATCATGCAGGAGCAGGGCTTTGGCCAGAACCTCTTCGTCTCTTCGGTTGCGGGCCATGTGATCAATCCGGCCGGTGCCGTCTATTGCGCGACCAAGTTCGGCGTGCGCGCTATTGCCGAGGCCCTGCGGCAGGAGGTCAAGCAATACGGCCCCCTGCGCACCACGATCCTGTCGCCAGGTGCCGTGGACACGGAACTGCCCGGTTCGGTCAAGGCCGAGGGCGTGCATGAAGCCATCGCGGGGTTCTACGAAGATCAGGCGATCCCAGCCTCCAGCTTTGGCCGCGCTGTGCTCTTTGCGCTGAGCCAGCCTGCTGACGTGGACATCAACGAGATCCTGTTCCGCCCGACAAAGCAGGACATGTAAGATAACAGTTCAGAAGGGGGCGTCCTCGGGGCGCCCCTTTCTCCGTTCTGCCGTCAGCCGCCCAACCAATCATCCACGCGGTTCACCACCCGGCGCTCCTGTTCGCCTTCCATGACAAAGGGAGCGGTAACCTCCACCTCTGGAGCAGCAGCGCGCAGCAGCGCCATCGCCTCGCCCGGGCCATAGCCGCCGTGGCAGATCATGGGCACCAACCGCTTGCCGCCAAGGTCATGGGCGTCGAGGAAGCTGCGAACCGGCGGCGGCAGGCTGCCACCCCAGATCGGAAAGGCGAGGACAATCGTGTCATATCCTGCGATATCCGCCACTTCTCCGTCGAGTGGCGGGCGATAGCCGACCTCACGTTCGCGCGTCACTTGCTCGACCGTTTCGAAATAGTCGATCGGGTAGGGGTCCCGGGTGCGGATCTCGAAGAGGTCGCCGCCGGTCCGGCGGCGCACCAATTCCGCCGGAATGCGGCTGTTGTGGCTGCGGGTATAGAGTACGACCAGCACTCGGCCAGAAAGGTCCGGCGCGGCAGTGCTGTCTTGCGCCTTGGTGCGGCTCGCCAGCGGTAGCAGCGTGAGCGCCGCAAGCATGAGGCGGCGCGAGAAGGGTAAGGAAGGCATGGTGGTCTCCTTTCGGTCGGTAGCGCGTCCATGGCGATCAGCACTGGGTGATCAGGCAGCCTCCATCTTGACCATCATGTAAGCGAACGATTTATTCAGAAAAGAAAGATCAGACTGGATACCTTTATGAAGGACATTCATCATTGAAGCGGGACGAACTGGGTGACCTCATGGCCTTTCTGGCGGTCTGCGAAGAGCGGAGCTTTACCCGCGCCGCGGCCCGGCTGGGCACGTCTCAGAGCTCGCTCAGCCACACGGTGAAGCGGCTGGAGGAGCGGCTCGACCTGCGCCTGCTGACGCGGACCACGCGCAATGTCTCGCCCACACTGGCAGGGGAGCAGTTGGCCGCGACCCTGCGCCCGGCCTTCGACGATATTGAGGCGCGGCTCTCCAGCCTGAACGAGATGCGTGCCAAGCCCGCAGGCCTCGTCCGGCTCACCACCTCGCGCCATGCCGCGACCGAGATCTTGTGGCCCCGGCTGAACCCGGTGCTGGCCGAACATCCGGACGTAGAGCTGGAGATCAACGTCGAACAGCGCATGGTGGATATCGTCGAGGAACGCTTTGACGCAGGTGTCCGGCTGGGCGAGAGCGTCGAGAAGGACATGATCGCGGTGCGGATCGGCCCCGACCTGCGGATGCTGACAGTGGGTGCGCCGGAGTACTTCGCCGCTCATGGCCGCCCCGAGACGCCCCACGACCTGACCGAGCACAATTGTATCAACCTGCGCCTGCCCACGCTCGGCGGGCTCTACGCGTGGGAATACGAGAGGGATGGCAAACCCCTGAACGTACGGGTCGAGGGCCAGCTGACCAGCAATGACGTGGATGTGATCGTGCAGGCCTGCCTCGACGGGCGGGGGCTGTGCTGCCTGCCAGATTACCATTTGAACGGCTACTTGCAGGACGGACGGCTGGAAGCCGTTCTCAAGGATTTCTCGCCGCCTTTCCCAGGCTACCACATGTACTACCCGTCGCGGCGGCAGGCCTCGCCCGCCTTCCAGCTCATCCTTCGCGCACTGAGGTATCGCGACTGACCTCGTAGCGCAGGTGCACCGCCTGATGCTCCGGCACCTCCGGGCCCAGCACCATGACAAGATGCTCTCCGTCCAGGACACCGCTTTCCCAGTGCGGCTTGCCCGAGGGGTCGAGCACAACCGCCAGCGGCAGGTCGCGGTTGACGCCGAGGTGCAGGCGGCGGGCAGGGGCCGCGCCGCCGGGATCCTCCGCCATGCCCTTCGCATAGGGATCCATCGTAACCCGCCCCACGATGTAGCCACGGGCGCCGACCCCCCGCATCAGCTCGTAGTAGAGGTCCGTCTGGTCGCTCCGCTCGACGCCTGCCGTGGCGCACCAGCTGGATACGTCGACCCGGGCGTCCAGTCCGGTATCCATGTGACAGATGACGCGGGGCCTCGCATTCAGGGGTCCAGAACCGGTGTCAGTGGCCATTTCTCTGCTCCAGGATCTGTTTCAGGACCGGCACTGCAGACATTGCTCGCGGCCAACCGGCGTAGAAGGCAAGGTGGGCCAGGGCGGCACCTGCCTGCTCTTCCGTCAGGCCGTTGTCGAGCGCGCGGTTCATGTGGAAGGGCAGCTGTTCGGGCTGGCCGATCATGACCAGCGCAGCAACCGTGGCCAGCGAGCGGTCACGCGGGCTCAGGTCCGGGCGGCGCCAGAGGTCACCGAACAGGACCTCGTCGGTCAGGTCGGCCAGCAACGCCGCGGTCGGGCGGACGTTCTTGTCCACGATGGCGGCGCGGGCGGCTTCGGCCTCGGCGGGCAGATCCAGCTTGGGTGCCGGGCTCTGCGTCACCTGCGCCACGCCCTTCTCGTCGAAGACCTTGCGCAGTTCCGCGGCGGCGGACATGGCATTCGGCCAGCCGGTGTAGATCGCCAGTTGCAGGGTAATCTCCGCCAGCTCCTGGGGCAGCAGACCATTGTCCAAGCCGCGCGCCGAGTGGCTGCCCAGCTGCGGGAACTTGCCGCCCGCGATCAGCGCCGAGATGGTCAGCAGCGACCGGTCGCGCTGCGGCAGGGCGTCCGATGGCCAGACGCGCCCGAACAGCACACAGTCCGTGAAGGCCCCGAGGCCGGGCGTTGTGTCGTAGATCATTGCCGGGGCGACGCGCGGAAATTCTTCGGGCATGCGGTTTCCTTAACTTCTGTCTATTTCTGGGGTCGGGGACGCGCCCCGGAGCAGGGCCGGGGCGCATCGGAAGGGCAGGGGCTCAGAGACCGGTGGTGGCTTCCAGCGCCTCCGTATAGCGGGTGCCTTCTACCTTGGCGGCCGCAGCGTTGATCGAGCCGAGTTCGTCCGTGCTCAGAACCAGGTCGGCCGCGCCGTTGTTTTCTTTTACACGGGACAGCTTGGTGGTGCCGGGGATCGGAACGATCCCATGAGCGTCTCTCGTCTGTTGAGATCATGGAAGGATGTCACTTCTCGTCCTCCATCGGTCGCGACTCTCTCTCGGGCAGATGGCGCTGCCAGAAGGCTGCGGCTTCGGTGATCCATCCATCGGCGCCGGTTCCCTGGCCCGCACCGAAGCCGTGCGCCACATCCGGCACAATGCGAAATTCTACATCCGTACCCAATGCACGGAGAGTCTCGACCCTCGGTCGCATGTTGCCTGGCGGAGCGATCCAGTCACGCGCGCCGACGATGGCATAGGTCGGCGGCTCATGGTCGCTGCGGTCGCTGTGCGAGGTGTATGCCATGACAACCGCTGCCGGGCGCTGCGTGGTCCGGGCGCCGAACCCATCCGGCCCGTGAGAGCCGATGAAGGCGGCCATGCGGGCCCCGGCGGAGCTGCCCCAGACCGAATAACCTTCGCGCGCGACCTGAAACTCATCGGCGGCGTCCATGATCACGTCGATCGCCCGCGCCATGTCCGTTGTGGCAATTCGGCCACCTTGCCCTGTACGATAGGTCAGGACGAAGGCATTGAAGCCCTGATCGGCAAGCGCCATCGCATAGGGGAAGCCTTCGTGAACCGAGCCGACATAGGAAAAGCCGCCACCCGGCGCGATCAGCGCGAAGGGCGCGCCGGGTTGCCCGGGAAAGAAGAACAGCCCGGCCTCGTTCAGCGTTGGTGCCTCGGTCCGCTCTGCTTCGGTGTAGATTTCATGGAAAACCGGCACACCTGCCTGTTGCGCCGCCAGGATGCGATTGAGCCCCTCCAGCACGACATCGCTGCGCACTTCGCTGTGATAGGGCAGGCGCTGCGCCATCCTGCTTATCGGCATATCCGCATCATAGGCCCGGTCTGCCCAGGGCAACAGGCGGCGCGCATAGCCTGCGAATTCGGGCCGTGTCAGGATATCGCCAACAGTATCGCCGGATGTGAACGGTGTGGTTGCCTGCACGCTCCGCGCCTCGGGGGCGCGTTCGGCCAAAGCCGGCGCAGCCTGCGACTGAGCCTCGGCTGCACCGGCCGAAGGGCAGAAGGCCAACGCCGTCAGATTGCGCCACGCGGGACGAGGGCGGGTCCGTGCCATATCGGCCTCCGCTGTCAGATGATCAGGTGTCATGGCAGGAAAATAGGGGAAGACAGGCCACGTGATTAGCGCGCGCGTCCCGCTAGGCGCGATAAGTCTGGCCGAATAATGCACCCGGCGCGCGGCCCCACTGATCGATGCAGGTGATAAAGCCAATCGAGGCGAGCCACCTAATGAGTCGGGCCGTAAACGGCCACCTTCGTTGCACATATCGCAACAAGGGAAGACGCATGACCCTCCACACCCTCCTCCTGACCGCCACGGCAAGCCTCGGGCTGGCCGCGCAAGCGCTGGCCTTCGAGCCGCTGACGATCAACGATCAGGGCAGTTTCACCGCCGGCGGCACGGTTCTGAGCGAACCGGGCAGTTTCGACACCAAGAACCCGATGTCGACCGCCGGTCAGACTTTCCACGGCGATCATGCCTATGCGTTCTATCAGGTGCCCGAAGCGCCGCGCGCCCTGCCGCTGGTGCTGTGGCACGGGGCCTTCCAGTCGGGAAAAAGCTGGGAAACCACCGCCGATGGTCGCGAAGGGTTCCAGACCCTCATGCTGCGTCGCCATTTCCCGGTCTACACCATTGACCAGCCGCGCCGTGGCCGTGCGGGCAACAGCACCGCCCCGGCCGAGGTGACGCCCACGAATTTCGACCAGCTCTATTTCGACATGTTCCGCATCGGCCAGTGGCCGGACTACTTCGACGGCGTTCAGTTCAACGAAAGCGAGGCCACGCTCAACGAGTTCCTGCGCTCGGTGACGCCGAACACCGGGGCGTTCGACGTGGATGTGGTCAGCGATGGTGTCTCCGCGCTGGTGGAGGAGATCGGGCCGTCAATCCTCGTGACCCATTCGCAGGCCGGTGGCCCCGGTTGGCTGACTGCGATCAAGAACCCGAATGTGAAAGCCGTGATCTCCTATGAGCCGGGCAGTGGATATGTCTTCCCCGAGGGTGAGATGCCCGAACCGATGACCGGATCCGCAGGCACTCTGGAGCCTGTCGCGATCTCGGACGAGGATTTTGCGAAGCTGACGCAGATCCCGATCGTGGTCTATTACGGCGACAACATCCCCGAAGAGCCGACGGAGGATTTCGGTCTCGACAACTGGCGCACCCGTCTGGCGATGGCGCGTCTGTGGGTGGATGCCATCAATGACCACGGCGGCGACGTGACGCTGGTGCACCTACCCGAGATCGGCATCACCGGCAACACCCACTTCATTTTCTCGGATACCAACAATGCGCAGATTGCTGATCTGGCGGCGGAGTGGATCGAGGAAAAGGGGCTGGGAGATCTGGCGGACTAAACCCGCGGCCTGCGCCGCAGATCAAATCCTGTGGCGCAGGTGGTCGATCAGCAGCCGGAAGGCCGGGCTCATCTGGCGCCTGTTGGGGTAATACAGGTGATAACCTTCCCAAATGGGCCACCAGTCTTCCAGAACCGGGACAAGTCGCCCGGATTTCAGATAGGGCTCGGCACGATCAAATGGCAGATAGCCGATGCCGATCCCATCGAGCGCAGAGGCAAGCCGCAGCGGCAGATTGTTGAAGGTCGCGGGGCCTTCGACACGCACACGCGTTTCCTCGCCATCCTTCTCCAACTCCCATGCAAACACCCCGTTATGAGTGGGCAGGCGCGTGTTGATGCAGCGATGATCGGTCAGATCTTCCGGCGCTTTCGGTGTGCCGTGCTTTTCAAGGTAGCCGGGCGTTGCGATCATGCACATGCGGATATCGGCACTGATGCGCACCGCGATCATGTCCTTGGCGACCTGCTGACCCAGCCGCACGCCCGCATCAAAGCTTTCGGCCACGATGTCGATCATCCCGCCATCGACGCCGATTTCCACGGTGATATCGGGGTATGTTTCGAGAAAATCCGCCAGTTTCGGTTGCAGCACCGCGATGGCCGGGTGTTCTCCCGCGCTGATCCTGATCGTGCCGCGCGGGGTCTGGCGATCTGAATTCAGGGCCTCCAGCGCGTCCTCCATCTCGTCGAACTGCGGCCCCAGACGGGACAGCAGCCGTTCGCCGGCCTCGGTCGGAGAGACGCTGCGGGTCGAGCGCGTCAACAGCCGCACGCCCAGATTTTCCTCAAGGTTCTTGACGGTCTGCGACAGCGCCGATTGCGACATGCCCAGATGCACCGCCGCGCGCGTGAAGCTGCGGTGCCGGGCCACCACCGTGAAGGCATAGAGCTCATTGAAGGTTCGGCGCATTGATTATGCCTTTCTGCTTATGTCGGCATTCGCCTTTATCGACCTAATCGATGAAATGGTGCGGGTCTAGATAAAGCGCAACCCCGGCGCATGGCCGGCGATCAAATCACACGCAGATCCCATTTCCGGACCCCCATGACACAGACATCTTCCACGCACAGAAAGGCTGTGCTCGCACTGATCGTGCTGAGCTACGCCATGATCGTGCTCGACATTTCCATCGTGCTGACGGCCCTGCCGCGCCTTCAGGCGGATCTCGGCTTTACCGACGCAGGGCTTTCCTGGGTCTCTTCCATCTACACGTTGTTCTTTGGAGGCTTCCTGCTGCTGGGCGGCAAGCTGGGCGATCTGTTCGGTCGCCGCCGCATGTATATGACCGGCCTTGGCATCTTTGCCGTGGCCTCGCTGGCCATCGGGCTGGCGCAAAGTGCGGGCTTCATCGTCGCCGCGCGGGCGGTGCAGGGCCTCGGCGCGGCCATCCTCGCACCCTCCACGCTGGCGCTGCTGCAGGTCACTTTTGACGCGGGCGAAGAACGTGTGAACAAACATGCTCTCTCCCCCATACTTGAGGCTCTACGCCAACCTTTCTGGCGCAACCCTCGAACGAGGAATGCCGCGGGAGAGGCCGCTGGCCCAGCCAACTGGTCCCCCGGTCAACCGGTCTAGAGCTCGCCGGTGGCGCATGGTCCTTCCTGCCCTTCGAACGGGACCGTGGAGCCGGAATAGTTGGCAGGGAGCAGAAGGTCTCCACTCATTTGCTAACTCAATGAGACCTATCGATCTTTGGCCACTAATTCGTCCAACCCCTCGCACCCACCTCATCCAGTACATTACCAATCACAGACTGGAGCCCGAGATGTTACAGACCGAATTATTTTCCGCATTGCGACAGATCGCGTTAACGGCGATCTGCCTCTCTGCGGGCTTTGGGGAAGCCGGCGCGCAAGACAGTAAAGGCACTAACTCGCCTTCCGCCTCTCTCGTGACGCGCCACGTTGTGACAGAACCACTTACTCCGGACAGCACAATTTCTGACCTGCTCAACCGTGAGGAGTTCCAAGGGTTTGGGCCGCGTCTCCTCCCTTGGGCGGGCCGAAACTACGATCAGTCCATGCCAATGAGCCGCATGGCCCAGTTACTGCCGTATCACAGTGCAGTACGCCCGGATGTGGTTGTGGCAGGCCTGAATGAAGTCCTTCTCTTGAAGCAATCCGGCGTTCCCGTGTTTCACGAAATTTACACCGAGGCCGAACGCCAAGAGGTACCGTCGCTGGCGGAAGCTGGCCTTTTCTTCTTTCCCGGAGAGCCCGGCGCGCCCTTTGCCTTGATCGCCCCTGGGGGCGGGTTCTCCTATGTCGGATCGGTGCATGAAGGCTTCCCTTATGCCATGGAACTGTCCGACCTTGGCTTCAATGCCTTCGTCGTGACCTATCGTACAGGTCAGGGTCGCGAGGTCTCGACAGCGGACATGGCCCGCGCTGTCGATTACATCTTGGACAATGCCGATGCGCTTGGGGTGGAGCGCGACGGATATTCGACCTGGGGCAGTTCAGCGGGCGCGCGCATGGCGGCCTATATCGGCAGCCACGGGCCGGATGCCTTCGGGGCGACAACCACGCAGCGCCCGGACGCGGTGATCATGGCCTATACCGGGCACACGGATATCGGACCCGATGAACCGCCGACCTATGCCATTGTTGGCGAGCATGATTCCATCGCGCCGCCATCCAGCATGGTGCCGCGGGTAAGTGACCTTCGCGCGCAGCAGGTGGACGTGACCTACCGCGTCGTTCCCGACATTGGCCACGGGTTTGGCAATGGTCTGGGAAGTGCTGCCGAAGACTGGGTTACTGAAGCCGCCATGTTCTGGCAGCGCCACCTGCCGGCAGATGTGATGCACCCGATCGAGGGGCTCCAGTAAGCCTCGGCGGGCAGGTGCCGCCTCATGATGCCATCACGCCGGGCGGTCAGTCGCGGCAGTGACATTCCAATGGCACGTCAGCTGCCGCGGGTCCGTCTGGAAACACCCATCAATCAAAAGGATTTTTGAAAATGAACGAGCCTGTTGTCGACAAGGTTGTCATCATAACCGGAGCCAGTTCCGGTCTTGGCGAGGAAACAGCCCGGCAGTTGGTCAAATCCGGGGCCAAGGTCGCCTTGGGTGCCCGCCGGAAGGACCGGCTTGACATGCTAGTCGCCGAACTCGGCCCCGAAAATGCCTCGGCCTTTCAGGTCGACGTCACCGATCGGGCGGGGGTCGAAGACTTTGTCGCCGATGCTCGGGCCAAATGGGGCAAGGTTGATGCTATGCTGCATAATGCTGGTGTGATGCCACTTTCCCCGCTTGCTATGAAGCGCACCGACGAATGGGACCTGTGCATCGATGTGAACCTGAAGGGTGTCCTTTACGGCATCGGGGCCGTACTGCCGATCATGCAAGAGCAAGGCTTCGGGCAAAATCTCTTCGTCTCTTCTGTCGCAGGCCACGTGGTAAACCCTATCGGTGCTGTCTATTGTGCGACGAAATTCGGGGTGCGCGCCATCGCCGAGTCCCTGCGCCAAGAGGTCAAGGGCTACGGTCCCCTGCGTACGACCATTTTGTCACCGGGCGCTGTGGATACTGAACTTCCTGCCTCGGTCAAGGCCGAGGGTGTGCATGAGGCAGTGAGCGGCATCTATCAGAGCATCGCCATCCCGCCGTCCAGCTTCGCGCAGGCGGTGATCTTTGCCCTCAGCCAGCCGGAGGAGGTGGATATCAACGAGATCCTGTTCCGTCCGACAAAAGAGGCCTGAACTGCTTACCCCTCTCCATAATGATGATCCCTGGCCGGGCAGGCTCTGCGTCGGGGCGTTTCCCACTACATATCTTGGCGGTGCTGTGGCCTCCCTGTTGGGAGGCCACTTATCGATTCATGCGGTCGGAAGACCAGGGATGAACTTCTCGAGGGTCATCGGATAGTTCCGAACGCGCACACCGGTGGCGTTATAGGCAGCATTCGCCACCGCCGCCGCGACCCCGCACAGTCCAAGCTCGCCGACGCCCTTCGCTTTCATCGGTGTCGAGACCGGATCAAGCGTATCGAGGAAGATCACCTCCTGCGCCGGAATGTCTGCATGGACGGGGACTTCATATCCAGCTAGATCGTGTGCAGGGAAATATCCACGATGTGTGTCCACGGCGATTTCTTCCATCAAGGCCGCGCCGACGCCCATAACCATGCCGCCAATCACCTGGCTACGGGCAGTGACCGGGTTCAGGATCCGGCCAGAGTCGCATACGGCAAGCATCCGGCGCACCCGCATCTCGCCTGTCAACGCATGCACGGCGACCTCGACGAAGTGTGCCCCGAAGGTCGAGACGATATGATCGCGGCGAAAGTCGCCGAACGTGATCGTGTCTTCCGATATGATTTCGCCTTCGGCGGCCATTTCGGAAAGCAAGCGATCCAGATCATTGCCGCGGACATGGCCATCGACAAACTCGAGGCTATCCGCATTCTCGACACCAAGCCGGGTCGCGATCTCGGCACGCAAGGCAACGCAGGCCGCATAGACGCCTGCCGTCGCACTTGGTCCGCCCCACTGGCCGCCAGACCCGGCCGATACCGGGAATGCGCTGTCGCCCAAGACAACATCTACAGCTTCGACCGGAAGCCCCATCACTTCGGCGGCGGTCTGGGCAATTACCGTATAGCTGCCGGTGCCGATGTCGGTCATGTCTGTCTCTACGATCAGCCGGCCCGAGGGCTGCAGACGGATCCTCGCGCCGGAGGCCATCGCGGGAGAGCCGCGATAGGCGCCTGCGGCGCCATGGCCAATCAGCCACATGCCCTCGCGCCGCCCCCCGGGTGTCATATTTCGTTCGGCCCAGCCGAAGACCTCTGCTCCGTGTTCCAGGCATTGAACGAAATTGCGGTTTGAAAAGGGCCGGTCTGGTGATTCCGGGTCAACCTGCGTGTCGTTGATGATGCGGAACTGGACGGGGTCCATCTCCAGCTTCTCCGCCATTTCATCCATCGCGATCTCCAACGCCATGAGGCCAGAGGCCTCACCCGGCGCTCGCATCGCATTGGCTTCGGGCAGGTGCATCACGGCCGTATGGTGCACGATCAGCCGGTTGGCACCTGCATAAAAGGCACGAGTCTGTGCTGTCGCGGTTTCGCCTCGGCCCGACGGTAACGTATTCGAAATCGCTTCATGCGCGATGGCGGTGATCCTGCCTTCGCGATCCGCGCCTATGCGAATACGCTGGATTGTGGCCGCCCGGTGAGTTGTGTTGTTCATGATCATGGGGCGTGGCAGCGCAACCTTCACTGGCTCCGCGAGTTTACGGGCGGCCAGTGCTGCGAGAACGGCGTCGGCCCGGAGATACAGTTTGGCCCCAAAGCCCCCGCCAATGTAGGGGCTGTCGACACGAACGTTCTCTGGGTCCATCTCAAGCGTTCTGGCGAGGGATTGACGGATCCAGTCCACCATCTGTGTCGCGGTCCAGATGGTCAGCTTGCCGTCCTGCCAGTTGGCGATCGTGGCGTGCGGCTCCATCATCGCGTGGCTATGCCCCGGCGTGCGGTATTCCCCATCCAGCGTCACCTCGGCTGCCGCGAAGGCACCTTCGAAGTCGCCGATGCGCGAGACTGGCTCTGACCGGTCTTCTCGTGCGCGTTCCCAAGCTGCTTCGAGATCGTAGTTACCTTCCTCGACCTCATAGTCGACGCGCACCAGTGCCGCTGCCGCACGGGCTTGTTCAAAGGTCTCGGCCACGACAACCGCGATGGCTTGATGATAATGCGAAACGCGGTCTCCACCGAAGAGCGGTGCGAAGTTCCAAGCGAAAGGCGAGGGCATCTCGCCGATCTCGAGGGCCGTCACCACCCCGCGGAAGCCGGGAGCCGACTCTGCCGCGCTGGTATCGATTTCAGTGATGCGTCCTTGTGCGATGGTCGAGACGACAGGATAGCCATGCAGCTGCCCGGCGACCACATCATGCCGCTCGAAGGCATATTTGGCATGTCCGGAAACCTTGAGTGGGCCTTCAACCCGGGGCATCGGTTTGCCGACAATGCGGGACTGGTCAAAAAGGTTCTGTCCAGCAGGTTGATTGAATTCCATGGCTTAGTCCTCCGCCAGCAAAGCTGCGAGCGTGCGCTCAGCAAGAGCGATCTTGAATGTGTTCTCCTCGGTCGGCCGCGCGCCATCGAGAAGTTGGGCCACGACGGCGGCCGCGCCATTCGGCAACTCGGCATCTGCAGCGGCAGAGCGCCAAGGCTTGGGCGCGACGCCACCAAGTGCGACGCGACCGGACCCGTCAGGCTGTCGGATCAACGCGACCGACACCAGGGCAAAAGCATAGGACGCACGGTCCCGGACCTTGTGGTAGACCTGCTGGCCGCCGATCGGAGCGGGAAGCGTCACTGCCGTGATCATCTCGCCTGGCATCAGAGCGTTCTCCTGATCTGGCGTGTCGCCAGGCAGGTGGTGAAACTCCTCAAGATGGATGGTGCGGGTCATGCCCGTGGGCGTGATCGTCTCGACGACCGCATCAAGGGTACGCAGCCCGACCGCCATGTCAGATGGATGCGTGGCGATGCAGGCATCCGAAGTGCCTATGATTCCGAGCTGGCGCGAGAAGGCGCCTTCGGTCAGGGCCGAGCAGCCCGATCCGGGCACACGCTTGTTACAGGCCTGAGCGGTGTCATAGAAATAGGGGCAGCGGGTGCGTTGAAGCAAATTGCCTGCCGTGGTTGCCTTGTTGCGCAGCTGACCAGATGCGCCTGCGACCAATGCGCGTGTGAGCACGGGATAATCACGGCGCACACGAGCGTGTGCCGACAGCGTTGTGTTGCGTACCAGCGCGCCAATCCGCAACCCGCCTTCCGGCGTTTCGGTGATCTTGTCGAGCCCGCTGCCGTTGACATCAATCAGGTGCACCGGCGTTTCGATCTCAAGTTTCATCAGATCCAGCAGATTGGTGCCACCTGCAATGAATTTCGCGCCCTCGACCTCTGCGGCACGGGCTGCAGCAGCAGCGGGATCGGCGATCCGTTCGTATGAAAATTCTCTCATGCCTCTTGCTCCGCGACTTCGGTGATGGCGGCCAGGATGTTGGCATAGGCCCCGCAGCGGCAGATGTTGCCCGACATCCGTTCGCGGATCTCGGCATCGGTGATTTCAATCGTGGCCGTCAGGTCACGGGTGACATGGCTGGGAATGCCGTCGCGGATTTCGTTCAGCACAGAGCGTGCAGATTGGATCTGGCCCGGCGTGCAATAGCCGCACTGATAACCGTCATGCTTAACAAAAGCGGCCTGCATCGGGTCAAGGCTATCGGGTGCGCCGATCCCCTCGATCGTCTCAATCTCATCGCCCTCGTGCATCACTGCAAGCGACAGGCAGGAGTTGATCCGTGTGCCGTTCACCGTGACTGTGCAGGCGCCGCACTGTCCGTGATCGCAGCCCTTCTTTGTGCCGGTCAGTTCTACCGACTCGCGGAGGGCGTCAAGCAGAGTGGTGCGGTTATCGACGGTCAGGTTGCGCTCCTCTCCGTTGATCATCAGCGAAACACTCTGGCTCGTGGCTCCGATCGGAAGGCGCGTCTGGGCGTGCGCCGGCGTTGTTTTCGAAAGCGTTCCGGCAGTTATCGCGACTGCTGCGCTCGAGGTCAGAAAGGTGCGGCGGCGTATCTGAAAGTCGATCGGTGGGGACATAGGCTTCCTTGCTGTTTCGAAAACGCACCGAGGTGGCACGAATGCTGGGAGGGGGATGGAACTATGCACCTCAAGGTGGGGGCAGTGGCTGGCGCAGACTATGCTGGATTTTCGATAGGACGGATCGGTATGGGCAATCATTCTTGGCGGTTGACTTCGAAAAATCCCATTCCAGAAAGTGCCGAACATCTGTGAGCATCTGTGTAGGGTGCCTTCGGGCGGACTTGGAGATCGCACGGATGATGGACACGGGGCAGCTTCATTGGCATGACGGAGGTCAATTTTTCTAGAATCAGGTGAACCGCACGATGAGCCGCCGCGCTTTCAACGATCTTTATGTCTTCACGGTCGTTGCGGAGCACCTCAGCTTCACCCGGGCCGCCGCACAGTTAGGCCTCTCCCAATCCACTTTGAGCCAGATCATTCGTAATCTGGAAAAGGACCTTGGCGTGCGTCTGTTCAACCGCTCAACGCGCAGCGTGTCGACTACCGATGCCGGAGCCGAGCTGATGGAGCGCATCGGGCCCCAATTCGACGAGGTTCTGGCAGCTCTCCGTCACCTGGACGCAGTTCGCGAGACGCCGAGTGGGATCCTTCGGATCAATGCGACCGAGCATGCAGCCATTTCCGTGCTTCGCCCGAAGGTTGGGAAATTTCTCCAAGCGTACCCTGATATTCAGATCGAGATCACAGTCGAGGGCTCGATGGTCGACGTTATCGCACAAGGCTACGATGCTGGTGTGCGGCTCGGCAGCGAAGTGGCCAAGGACATGATTGCGGCTCGTATTAGCCCCGACGTGCCGATCGCCTGCGTGGCTGCGCCGTCTTATATTGTCGCGCACTCAATGCCTGATCACCCCACTGATCTTACCGAGCACCGGTGTATTGCTATGCGACTGCCGACGCATGGACAGATCTTTGCATGGGAGTTCGTCAAAGACGGCGAGGAAATCCGGGTGCGCGTCGATGGGCCTGCCATATACAACAACCTCTTTCTTCGCGTCGCATCCGTTCTGGACGGCATCGGTATCGGATATGTTCCGCTCGACCTCGTAGAGGAACATATTGCTAGCGGACGTCTGCAGCCGGTTCTTCAGGATTGGTGGCCGGTCTGGGAGGGATATCACCTCTACTATCCGAACCGCCGACAATCCACTCCCGCGTTTCGCCTGTTCCTTAATGCAATACGGCATCGCTGAGATGGCATAGGCTCTATGCAACCGAGGATGGCTAAAAGTGTCCAGTCGCGGGGGCCACAGTAGCCGACTCCGAACGGTCCTGGGCTGCCGAACTGGCCAAGGTACGACATGAAAGGCGATGAGCTTCTAGTTTCCCGACCTCATGGTTCGCAGCTTGCAGGTCCCGATCACTGGAAGGCAAGTTTCGACGCAGCTGAATGAGCAGTCGAGTTGGGGGACAACTGCCCGTTCTTTCCTGTTTGGGAATGGCTGTGAAACAAGTTGTTGTCATTGCACCGGGTGGGGCAGGTCTTGGTAATAGACGGGTTACGCCGATCGCGCCCACTGTCGCATGTGCTGGGTGAACAGCGTGAATGCACGGGTCTGGTGCGTTCTATTCGGGTAGTACAGGTGGATTTCCGGAATTGAGGGTGTCCAGGCGTCCAGCACCGACTCCAGCGTTCCCGACGCAAGATGCGCTTCCACCAGATCCTGCGGCATATAGCTCAAACCGGTTCCGGCAAGGGTCGCGTTCAGGGCGACCTGGGGATCGGATACGATCAGCTGTGACGGAACACGCACCCGGAAATTGCGGCCATCCTCTTCAAACTCCCATGCGAAAAGCTCGCCACTACGGGAAAACCGCATGTTGATGCAGCTATGGTGCGACAGATCACTTGGCTGCTTGGGTCGGCTGCGACGCGCAAAATACTGCGGTGAGCCGACGATCCTTTTCGGGATCGGTCCTCGGAGCGGAAAGGAGATCATGTCCTTGTCCAATTTCTTGCCAACCCGGATCCCGGCATCGAATTTTTCTGCGACGATGTCGGTAAATCCATTGTCGATCACGACCTCGATCGAAATTCCGGGATAGGTTGGCAGGAAATCACGCAGCGCTGGCTCTAGAATTTGCAGGGCATCATAGTCCGATGCGGTGATCCGGAGGGCACCCGATGCTGTGTCACTTTGCGAGCTGAGCGCGTCGATTTCATGCCGGATAGTTCCTAGACCGTCGCATACGGCGGTGAACATGCGCTCACCTGCCGGGGTCAAGGCAACAGATCGCGTGGATCGTACCAACAAACGGAACCCCAACCGCGCCTCCAAGCGGCGGACCGTCTGGCTGAGCGCCGAGGTGCTGATGTTGAGACGCGCCGCGGCTCGGGTAAAACTCAGTTCCTCTGCCACAACTTGAAAGCTCTCAAGGTCATCATATTGTCCGGCCATTGTGAACTCCTACTTCACAGGTCTTATAGATTAGAGAAGATTATAACAGGTGACTTCATTTGATAGTTCGTGTCCAGAGCGCGATCACCGCGCCCAGACAATCGAAAGGACATAAAATGCGTTTGACCCGCCACCTTGCAACTTCTCATCTTGCCCTGATGGCGGCGCTATCCGTGGTCGGAACGGCGGCCTTCGGCGACACGGTGCCGCCGTCCCAACTGACGGCGGTGAACGTGTCGGGCACCACGCCTATGTCAGCGGCTGCGGTCGATCTGGCAGCAATGGGCTATTCCGAATTGGAGTTCTACACAGAGGGTACCGCGCAGCGCTACCGTGGAGCCATGGACAACGAATTCGAAACCGCCGAGGTCATCGACGGTGGACATCCCTACCGCAGCCGGGTTCTCCTGCGTCGCCCCACACCAGAAGCCTTCAACGGAACGCTTGTGGTCGAATGGACGAACGTGACCGCCGGGCAAGACATCGATTTCGCATTTGCCGAGATGCACGAGCACCTGCTGACTCAGGGTTATGCCGTCGCCGTGGTCTCGGCACAGCGCATGGGGGTCGAGCGTCTGAAAACCTGGAGCCCAGAGCGCTATGCGGGTCTGAGCGTGGATGCCGAGAATACCGACCCGCAGACCGGCGGAGAGATCGACATCAATGTCGGCGTTCCCGGCAATTGGGCGGATCCGCTGTCATGGGACGTCTATTCGCAGACCGTCGCGGCCTTGACAGACACCGAGGCGGCAAATGCGCCGCTTCAGGGCTACGAAATCGAAACGGTTGTCGCTCTGGGGCAGTCGCAATCCGCGCGCCGCCTGACGTCCTACTACAACACGATCCAGCCGCTGACGGGCACCTTCGACGCCTTCCTCTTCGACGATCTGGCGGGGCAGCTGCGCGATGATCTGCCCATCCCCGCGATCACCGTGAACTCCGAGGTCTTGGCGGACATGTTCTCCCCCGCCCAACCCAGCGAGTACGTGCGCATCTGGGAGTTGGCCGGATCGGCCCATAGTTCGGTCTATGGGGCTGAGTATGTGAACAGGATGGTGCTGCGCGATGCCTCGTACCCAAGCGAGACCGGGCCACTGAGCTTTACCGATACGCTTGCGTCACAGAACTGTGACCTGCCGCCGAGCTATTCGAAGGTCGACAACGGCGCGGCGCTGGCGGCGGCGCTGGTGGCGCTGGAAGCCTGGGCCGAAAACGGCACCCCTGCTCCCGCTTCGCAACTCTTTGCGCGGGACGCGGCAGGAGACGTACAACGGGACGCGCAAGGCCTGCCGATCGGCGGACTTCTGTTGCCAGAGTATAGCGTGCCGTCGACCACTTACGCAATCAACGGCCCGTCAGTCTTCTGTATGCTGTCCGGATATTCGCTCGACTTGACGCCCGAGGAGATGACCGCGCGCTATGGCACGTCGCAGGCCTATGCCGAAGCCGTCGACACTGCGGCACAGGCGCTGGTGGAGGCCGGATATTTGCTTCCCTTCGACGCCGCTGCCAGCCTAGAGCGGGCCAAAGCGGTCGAATTCTTCCAGTGAAGCTCGGGACATTCGAAAATCGGGTCAGCGAGCGACACGGAACTCCGCCTTTTTTAGGGTTCCTTGTTCAGGCACCGCGCACTCGCTGACCCAGGAATCACGCTCGCGCGCTGCGGTTCGGTAAACGGGCTAGGTCCAGGCTCCTGTGGCGGTTAGGCTTGGATCTGCCCGCCCAAGCCCCCGAATGCGCTGAGCAAGTTATTCGTGACCAATTCAACCACGGTTACGATCCCCTGTTCGACCAGGCTGGATGATCTAAGCGAAACTGCCGCGGTAGCTGGCGGGCATCCTCGAAAAATCGCAGCCCCTTGGGACGGGGAATGGGAGTGGAAGTGCCTTCGGCGACGATGTCGATCATCCCACCGTCGCCCCGATTTCCACTGCGATTTCAGGTTAGTCCTCCAGGAAATCCGCAAGCCGGGGCTGAAGGATCGCAAGGACTGCGTGTTCGCCCGCGCTGATACGGATCGTCCCGCGCGGGGTCTAGCGATCTGAATTCAGCGCCTCCAGCGCATCCTCCATCTCGTCGAACTGCGGACCCAGACGGGACAGCAGCCGTTCGCCGGCCTCGGTCGGAGAGACGCTGCGGGTCGAGCGCGTCAGAAGCCGCACGCCGAGATTTTCCTCAAGGTTCTTGACGGTCTGCGACAGCGCCGATTGCGACATGCCCAGATGCGCCGCCGCACTCGTGAAGCTGCGGTGCCGGGCCACCACGGTGAAGGCATAGAGCTCATTGAAGGTTCGGCGCATTGATTATGCCTTTTTGCTTATGTCGACATTCGCCTTTATCGACCTAATCGATCAAATGGTGCGGGTCTAGATAAAGCGCAACCCCGGCGCTTGGCCGGCGATCAAATCACACGCAGATCCCATTTCCGGACCCCCATGACACAGACATCTTCCACGCACAGAAAGGCTGTGCTCGCACTGATCGTGCTGAGCTACGCCATGATCGTGCTCGACATTTCCATCGTGCTGACGGCCCTGCCGCGCCTTCAGGCGGATCTCGGCTTTACCGACGCAGGGCTTTCCTGGGTCTCTTCCATCTACACGTTGTTCTTTGGAGGCTTCCTGCTGCTGGGCGGCAAGCTGGGCGATCTGTTCGGTCGCCGCCGCATGTACATGACGGGCCTTGGCATCTTTGCCGTGGCTTCGCTGGCCATCGGGCTGGCGCAAAGTGCGGGCTTCATCGTAGCCGCACGGGCGGTGCAGGGCCTTGGTGCCGCCATTCTCGCGCCCTCCACGCTGGCGCTGCTGCAGGTCACCTTTGGCGCGGGCGAAGAACGCAACAAGGCCGTCGCCTGGTATTCCGCCGCGGCGGGTGTTTCGGCCAGCTTCGGCATGGTGCTGGGCGGGCTGCTGGCCGATCTGGTGTCCTGGCGTGCCGGGTTCTTCCTGAACATTCCGGTCAGCCTTGGCCTGATGATCGTGGCGCTGCGCTTCGTCCAGGAAACGGAGACCTTCAAGGGCAAGGTCGACTTCGGCGGCGCGGTCCTGTCGACGCTGGGTCTGGGCGGGCTGGTCTTTGCCTCCGTGCACGCGGCGGAAACCGGCTGGGGCAGCTGGGGCTCCATCGGGGTTCTGGCGGCGGGGGCCGTCCTGCTGGCGGCGTTTCTGCTGGTCGAGGCGCGGGTGAGCGAGCCGCTGCTGCCGCTGCGCCTGCTGGCCCATGCCGAACGCAGCGGAGCCTATGGCGCGCGCGTGCTGTTCTTGGGTGCCAACGTCGCCTTCTATTTCTTCGTCGCGCAATACATGCAGGAGGTGCTGGGCCTGTCTGCCGCGATGACCGGTCTTGCCTTCCTGCCCGCCACCTTTGTGAACTTCCTCGCCGCGATGAACGTGACCCGGATGATCGCGCGGATCGGGCGTGGGCCGGTGCTGGTACTCAGCCTCGTGACATGCGGCGGTGGCCTTGCATGGCTTTCCTTGCTGGGCACGGACAGCAACCTCTGGACGCAAATCATGCTGCCGATGATCTTCGTGGGCTTCGGGCAGGGGGCTGCCATGGCCCCGCTGACCTCCGCCGGTATCGCAGAGGTCGAGCCCCGTGATATCGGGGCGGCCTCCGGCACCATCAACGTCGCGCACCAGATGGGATCGTCGCTTGGCCTCGCGCTTCTGGTCGCCTTGGCGACGTTGACCTCGGCCTCCGGCAGCTCGGCTGCCGCCGTGGCCGAGCGCACCTCTCATGCGCTTCTGGGCGGGGCCGTTCTTGTCCTGCTGGCGCTGGTCATCTCCAAACTCTTCATCCTGCGGCGCCTCAACTAAGCGCCTGAACCGAAAGGAACCCTTCCATGAAACATCGCAACCTTGGCACGCTCGACGTCTCTGCCATCGGTCTTGGCTGCATGTCCATGACCTCGGTCTACGGGCCCGCCGCCGATCACGGCCAGATGATTGACCTGATCCGCGGCGCCGTCGATCACGGCGTGACCCTCTTTGACACCGCCGAAGCCTATGGCCCCTTTGCCAATGAAGTCCTCGTGGGCGAGGCGTTGGCGCCGGTCCGGGATCAGGTGAAGATCGCCACCAAGTTCGGCTTCGACATCAATCCCGAAACCGGGGAACGCGGCGCGGGCACCAACAGCCGCCCTGCGCGTATCAAGCAGGCCGTCGATGCCATGCTGAAGCGACTGGGCACCGACAGGATCGACCTGCTCTACCAGCACCGCGTCGACCGCGATGTGCCGATCGAAGACGTGGCGGGCGCCGTTGCCGAGCTGATCGACGAGGGCAAGGTGCTGCACTGGGGCCTGTCGGAAGCGGGCACCGACACCATCCGCCGCGCCCATGCAGTGAAACCGCTGAGCGCCGTGCAAAGCGAATACTCGCTCTTCTGGCGCGGACCGGAGGCCGGGCTTCTGGACCTGCTGGATGAGCTGAACATCGGCTTTGTCCCGTTCAGCCCGCTCGGAGCCGGGTTCCTGACCGGGCAAATCACCATGGACACCGTCTTTGCCGAGGACGACTTCCGCAATTTCGTGCCCCGTTTCGCACCCGAGGCACGCGCCGCGAACATGGCGCTGGTCGACCTGGTCCGGACCGTGGCTGAGGAAAAGGGCGCAACGCCCGCGCAGGTCGCGCTGGCCTGGCTGCTGGCGCAGCGCCCCTCCATCGTGCCGATCCCGGGCACGACCAAGGCACATCGCCTTGAGGAAAACCTTGGCGCGGCTTCTCTGGACCTGACGGCAGATGATCTCGCGCGCATCAAGACCGCAGCCGACGCGATTTCGGTCGAAGGGGATCGCCTGCCTGCGGCTGCGATGGAAATGACCGGACACTGATCAAGATGGCCCGGCCGGTGGTCGGGCCATTTTCGTTGCGATGCGACCTGCCTGACATTCCCCACTGAATGTCCCGGAGCGCGGCGCGAGATTCCGCAAAACCTAGCGGCACAATCGTCGCTCTCGGGAGCAAACTCTGCGATATGGCTCATCAATCGTGCACCGCTGTTCTGTCGAACAGCCGTTTGCATGCCGAATAAACCGGGAGACGTCCGTTGCCGAAACCAGAGTTTGCGAAGCTCAATGCCTTCATCACCGTCGCCGAGATCGGCAGCTTTCGTGGCGCGGCCAAGCAGCTGGGTCTGTCGCCCTCGGCACTCAGTCACGCGATTCGGACGCTTGAAGAAGATCTCAACCTGCGGCTCTTCAACCGGACGACGCGCTCGGTCGCGCTGACCGAGGCTGGGCAGGCGCTGCTGCAGCGCATCTCTCCGGCGCTGGACGATCTGGGGCAGGCGCTGGACGACGCCAGCTCCAATGCGCGGCGTCCGCGGGGGCACATTCGGATCAGCGCGTCCGAGGAATCCGTGCAGATCCTGATGCAGGATGTCCTTCCGTCCTTTCTGGCCAAGCACCCCGACATCCATCTGGAATTCGCAACCGAGACGCGGATGGTCGACATCGTCAAGGATGGCTTCGATGCGGGCATCAGGCTGCACGAGGACGTGCCGCTCGACATGGTTGCCGTGCCATTCGGGCCGCCGTTGCGCATGGTCGCTGTTGCCACGCCAGACTATCTTGCCGCTGCGGGCACGCCCAAGGGGCCGCAGGATCTGTTAGCACACAGGTGCGTTCGCTATCGTTTCGAAAGCGGTGCGCTGGTCAAATGGGAGATGGTGCAGGGGCCGAGCAGCCATTCGCTGGATGTCACGGGTCCGCTTACCCTCGGCAATACCAACCTGATGCTCTCTGCCGCGCTGCAATCCATCGCAATTGCCTGGGTTCCTTACCTGAGCGCGGCACCGCACCTGGCAGAAGGCCGGCTGATCCACGTCTTGCCCGACTGGGCCCCGACCTACACTAGCGCGGCCTTGTACTACCCGAAGAACCGTCACCCGCCGCTGGCCCTGCGGCTGTTTGCCGAGGCTGTGCGGCACCGGTCCGATAGGTGCACCGATTAATAAGCCAGATCGAACAAGCCGTGCGATATTCGGGATATTGTTCGGAATCATAGCCTGAAATATTTTATGTCCAACACGCCGATCCGCGTTTTGCGGACCGGCGAGACTTAAAAGGACATGGAATATGACTGAGGGTATCACCGGCAAAGTGGTCGCAATCACCGGCGCAAGTTCGGGTCTGGGTGCGGAAACAGCGCGGCATTTGGTTGCGGCAGGCGCCAAGGTTGTGCTGGGGGCGCGGCGAGTTGATCGGCTCGAAGCCCTTGCGGATGAGCTGGGTCGTGAAAATGCAGCGCCGTTCCAACTGGACGTGACCGATGCGGCGCAGCTTCAGGCCTTCACCGCCTTTGCCGTCGAGACCTTCGGCAAGATCGACGTCATGATCAACAACGCTGGCCTGATGCCGCTGTCTCCGCTGGAGATGGGCCGTGTCGAGGAATGGGACCAGGCGATTGATGTCAACATCAAGGGCGTTCTTTACGGCATCCACGCCGCGCTGCCCTATTTTCGCGAGCAAAAGAGCGGCCATTTCATCAACGTTTCTTCCGTCGCGGGCCACGTGATCAGCCCCGGAGGCGCGGTGTATTGCGCGACGAAATACGCCGTTCGCGCCCTGACCGAGGCCTTCCGGCAGGAAGCCAAGCCCTACAACATCCGCAACACCATCCTGTCTCCTGGCGCGGTCGATACCGAGCTGCCTCAGTCGGTCAAGGCACCGGGCGTGTCGGAGTTCGTGGCCAAGTTCTACGAAGACGCGGCCATCCCTGCCTCCAGCTTCGCGCGTTGCGTGATCTTCTCCCTTTCCCAGCCAGACGACATGGACGTGAACGAGATCCTCTTCCGTCCGACCTCTCAGGAACGCTGAGCCGTCGCAGGCTTTGCGCCTTCGGTGCAGGGCCGCCGCGCCATCCCCAACCAAGGACCTGCCTCATGACCAATTCACCGCTTTCGATTGCCCGCCGTTCGGTGCTCGCCGCCGCTGGCGGGCTGGCCCTGTCGCAACTGGCCCGCTCCACTCAGGCCACCGCCCAGACGCAAAATGCCACGCGTGCAGGGGATTTGCCCAAGCGCAAACTGGGTCAGCTTGAGGTCTCTGCCATCGGGCTGGGCGTGCAGAACATGCACCGCACCTATACCACGCTGATCCCCAACCGGAACGAGATGGTCGGCCTGATCCGCGAAGCCCATGATCGCGGAGTGACCTTCTTCGATACGGCCGAGGCCTACGGCCCGCATGAGTGCGAGCGTATTCTGGGCGATGCGATCAAGGGTTTCCGGGACGAGGTCGTGATCACCTCGAAGTTCGGTTTCGACATCGATTTTGAGACCGGCGAGCGCCGTGGTGGCCGCAACAGTCGCCCCGAACATATCAAACGCGCGGTGGAGGGCATGTTGGCCCGTCTGGGGACGGATCGCATCGACCTTTTGTATCAGCACCGCGTCGATCCGGAGGTGCCGATCGAAGATGTCGCCGGCGCCGTGAAGGGTTTGATGGATGAGGGCAAGGTCCTGCATTGGGGCATGTCGGAAATGGGGCTGCAAACCCTGCGCCGCGCCCATGCGGTGCTGCCGGTCACGGCGGTGCAAAGCGAATATTCGATGCTCTGGCGCGGCCCCGAAGAGGGTGTCCTCGACACCTGCGAAGAGCTGGGCATCGGCTTCGTCCCGTGGAGCCCGCTTGCCGTTGGTTTCCTCGCCGGGGCCATCGACGAACGGACCCGCTTTGCCGAAGGAGATTTCCGCGGCTACACCACTCGGTTCTCGCCCGAAAATCTGCCGCAGAATATGGCGCTGGTCGACGTGGTGCGCGACTGGGCAGGCCGCAAAGGGGCCGAGCCCGGTCAGATCGCGCTGGCATGGCTCATGGCGCAAAAGCCTTGGATCGTCCCGATCCCCGGCACGACGCAGACGAATCACTTGGTGCAGAACATCGGCGCGACCGAGGTCTCTTTCTCAGCCGCCGAACTGGTCGAATTGAACGCCGCCGTCCGGCAGACCGAGATGGCCGGTGCACGGCTGCCCGACGCGGTGCAGGTGATGTCCGGCGTCGAAGCGCCTGCGAAGATCTGAGCTTTCACCCTGATGCAGCCCGAAATGAAGCATGGAAAGTCCCAAATGCCCCACCAAAGCACTCTGAAAACCGCCGCGGCGCTTGCGCTGATCCTCTCGATCTCGCCTGCACTGTCCGAGGCACATACCGAAGACGGCACCCTGTCGGCCCGTGAAAAGCAGGTCGTAGCCCTTCTGAAATCTCTCGAAACCGGAGAGGCCGAGCCCGTCGCAGTCATCAGCCCGGAGACTTACATCCAGCACAATCTCAGCGTGCCGGACGGGGTGGACTCCTTCCGCGCCCTGCAATCCATCGTCGCCAACGGTCAGACCGAGGTGGACACGGTGAGGGTGTTCGAAGACGGCGACTATGTCTTTGCGCATACCGCCTACACGTTCGACGGCCCCATGGCGGGCTTCGACATCTTCCGTTTCGAGGGCGACCAGATCGTCGAACACTGGGACAACCTTCAGCCGATGGCAGACCCCAACCCTTCGGGGCGCACGATGGTGGATGGCGCGACCGATCTGGCGGAACGGACCAGCACCGAAGAGAACAAGGCTCTTGTACGCAGCTTCGTCGAGCAGTTTCTGGTCGACCGGAACTTCGATGCGCTGCCCGGTTTCTTTGATGGTGACACCTACATTCAGCACAACCCGCAGGTGGCCGATGGCCTGTCAGGGGTGGAAAGTGCCTTCGCAGCGCTACCCGCTGCCGGCATCGAGCTGTCCTATGACACGGTGCACTACGTGCTGGGTGAAGGGAACTTCGTCCTGGTCGCCAGCGAAGGCCGCATAAACGGGCAGCCGACCGCGTTCTACGACATGTTCCGCACCCAGGATGGCAAGATCGCCGAGCATTGGGACACGGTCGCGCCGATCCCAACGGAAAGCGACTGGCAGAACGACAACGGCAAGTTCTGAAGCCGCTCTCGCGGCGAGCCTGACACCTTCACTGCATTTTCAAGAGCACGCGGCGGGGCAATCCACAGGCCCCGCCCCGGTTTCGCACACCCCAAAATACAACAGGATCAAGACATGCGATCAACCAGAACTGCGGCTTTGGCACTGGCGATGGCCATCTCTGCCGCCGCAGCCCATGCCGAAAACGACACTCTCCTTGCGGGGCCGGGCGTGGCAATTGCCCAAACCCAAAACGGCAAGGTTCAGGGCTTTGTCCACGACGGGATCTTCACCTATCGCGGCATCCCCTATGCCACCGCGGCGCGTTTTCGGGACCCCAAGCCGGTGCCGGACTGGGACGATATCCGCCCCGCGATGACCTATGGGGACATCTGCCCCCAAACGGCAGTCAATCCGTTGCAGAACTTCATGTTCTCCGGCCCGCATCTGACACAGAGTGATGACTGCCTGAACCTGAATGTCTGGACGCCCTCGGTATCCGATCAGCAGAAGCGCCCCGTCATGGTCTGGCTGCACGGCGGCGGCTTCTCGGGCGGCTCCTCGATCGAAAGCTATGCCTATGATGGCGAGAACCTCAGCCGGACGGGTGATGTCGTCGTCGTGTCGGTCAACCACCGCCTGAATGTCATGGGGCATCTGGACCTCTCGGCCTATGGCGAGGAATACGCTCGCTCCGCGAATGCGGGTGTCGAAGATCTGGTGGCCGCTCTCGAATGGGTGCAGGCGAATGCAGCCTCCTTCGGCGGCGACCCCGAGAATGTGACGATCTTCGGGGAATCCGGTGGCGGCGCGAAAGTGCTCACCCTGATGGCGACGCCTGCGGCTGAGGGGCTGTTCGAAAAGGCCATTGTCGAAAGCGGCACCGTTGTGGGCATGGGGATGACCCTGCTTCCGCCTGAGGCGACGGAACGGGTCGGTGAACTGACGCTGGAAAATCTCGGCATCGGGGCTGACAACCTCAACGAACTTGACAGGCTGCCCTATCAGGCGATTGCGGAGGCCAGTCAGAAGGCGCTCGATCAGACCGCGCAGGAACAGCAGACCCAATCCGTCATGGGACCGGGCATCGGCCTTGCCTGGGCGCCCAGCACCGATGGCAGCTACATTCCCGCCGAACCCGTAGGGGAGGGCTTCCCCGAACTCGGCAAGGGCATCCCCCTGCTGATCGGCAGCAACATGACCGAATGGAACACGGTTTTCTCTCTGTTTGGCGATATCTACGGCGCGCAGACCGACAACTGGAACACATGGTCCGCCGAACAGATCGCCGGGAAATTGCAGGCGCAATACGGGGACGCGACCGACGCCGTGACGGCCGCATTCGCTGCCGCCTATCCCGACCGCAATCCGGCTGATGCGCTCTATGTCGAAAGCTTCCTGCGCGCACCAACCCTGAAGACCGCGAGCCTGAAGGCGGATCAGGGCGGCGCCCCGGTCTATAACTACCTGTTCGCATGGGACACGCCTGTCCTTGGCGGGTTTGCCATGTCCTATCACACCTCGGAAATTCCCTTCGTGATGAACAGCCTCGCGCTCACGGAAACGGCCCACGGCAATGGCGATGAGGCGCGAGCGCTGGCCGACAAGATGAGTAGCGCTTGGGTCGCCTTCGCGCGGACGGGTAATCCGAACGTAGCCGGCCTGCCTGACTGGCCCGCCTATACCCGTGCCAATGGGGCGACGATGATCTTCGGTAACCAGCCCGAGGTGAGAGAGCACCATGACGCCGAACTGATGAAGCTGCTGAACCCGGCCACCGAGTTCTAGGCATCAGACTGGGGCCCTTGTCGTCCTGACACAGGGGCCCGGTCGCATTTATCGCCTTGGCTAATGATGGCTATCCCGATTGCACGGCTAATCGGATGACCGCCCATGGCCCATTTTAATCTTTCACCTGCAACTCTCTCGGCTTTCGCCTGAGACCAATGACACCAAGGGATGTTTTCGATGAAGAGATCAGCACTCACCCTTTCTGCCGGCCTCGCGCTTGCCGGAGTATTCGCCATCGCCGCCTGGGCCGAACCCAACGAGGTCCGCTTCCCTACGGAGGAAATGATCGCGGAGCTGGAGCATTACACCACCGTCACCCGCGGGAATGTGACCGAGTACATGTACACCTCGCCCGAGGCACTGGCCGCGCTGAAGGCGGGCGAAGAGGTGCCCGATGGCACGCAGGTGATCCTGCAAGACTGGCGCGAGGGAGAAGTCTACCGGCTCTTCGTCATGGAAAAGGGCGAAGGCCTTGGCGATGCCTACACCGATGGCACCCGCACCGGTGACTGGCAGTTCCAGTGGTACTGGCCCACCGGCGAGATCAACATGAATGAAGATACCGCCCGCTGCCGCTCCTGCCACATGTCGCGCGAAAGCCGCAGCTACATGTACACCTACAACGACGCGCGCAGCTACGAATGATGCGCTGGACCCGCCCGCTGCCGCGGCTGCTGCTCGATGGTGCGATGCTGATCTGCCTTGTGCTGGCCTTTGCCTATTGGTGGCTGGGCAATGCGGCACATGAGGCTATCGGCACCGTTTTTCTCATCGCCGTCCTGCGCCATGTCGCCAACAATCTCTTCTGGTGGAAGGGGGTGCGGCGGGGGCGCATGACGGTTCAGCGGGCCTGCGACGCGGTCCTCGGCGCGTTGCTTGCTCTGGCGATCGTGGCGCTGCTGCTCACCAGCCTCGGTGTGTCGCGCACTCTGGCGCAATGGCTGCCGATGCCGCGCATTTTCCTACTGCAGGAAATCCACTGGTTCGCAGCCTATTGGGCCATCGCGCTGGCGGCGCTGCATCTCGGCGTGAACTGGAACCGCATCACGGCGCTGGTCTGCAACCTTTCAGGCCTAGCGCTGCCAAGGTGGAGCGGCCCGCTGCTCTGGGTCGTCGCGCTGGCCATCGCGGTGCAGGGCACGTTCAGCGGCTCCATTCTCGGTTTCTGGCCTCGGCTGCGGTTCAGCTATGCGCTGTCCATGTGGGACTTCAACGCCTCCGTGCTGCCGTTCTTCCTGCATTGGGCGGCGGCACTCCTCACGCTCGCGGTTGCAGCGCATGTTCTGTTGTCGATTGCGACCCGAAATCTGCAAGTTCTTCCTGCGAAGAACAGTCGCTGAGCCTAACAGAATGGACACCATCAAGCTCTGCTACGGACGTTTTGCTTCACTCAACTGGCTTGGTCGATAATCCAAGAAGAGTTCACCTGTGTCTCTCATTGCGACAGTTGGCGGCTGAAACCCATCGTCACCCAGATCAACCTCACCCGGCTCTGTCGTCTCCAGCACACGCTGATAATCGTAGGCCGCGGCTCGCGCATCAGCCCTGATCCGACCTGAGATGTCATTCAGGCAATTCAGGTAGTCCTCGACCTCGCTGAAATAACGCCGAAACAGCGCCCTGACCTCGGCACCGGAAAACCCAGCATCGAGAAGGTGCGCGGACTCCGGCCTGATTGGCTTGATGCAAAGCTCTTGCGCAGCCGTAGGGACTGCGAAGACCGCCACTATGGTTGCGGAATTTATGAGCAGTCTCACTGGCGCCTCCTGCTCCGTTCATTCAGCCCGATCAGGCTTCCCATGATGTTCAAAGTCCCTTTCCGCTGCGCCCGCACCATGCCTCGGAGATAGCCCCCTGCGGAAAGAATGGTGGCTTCGGGATCGGCAACCTTCGCATCAGTGATCAGCACACAAAGCATCGCTGCATCTTCACCCAACAGATTCACGGCTTCCTCCCAGGCAGAAGGATGAATCCCCAGTTCAGGCAGTCGCTTTTGCGCGGCGATCACGAAGGCATGGAAATCCAGCCTGCCCCGCTTTTGTCGCTCGATGTCGAGCCACATCTTCATCTCTTCGGAACAAAGATCGTAGAGGCGATCACTGCCTAGGTTCTGAATAAATTTGGACTTGTGCGCCTCGCTGGCCGCCCCATCCTGTCTTTCTAAGCAACGGACGCGGCCGCTAGGCTGCGGCCCAGAAACGATGGATTGCGTGGGCTTGCCCACGCTCCGCGTATCGACATGGTCGTTACAAGGTACTTCGTTAGAATCTTGAGTTGTATCTTGTATATGAAAGCGCTCGTTTTCGAGCGGTCGATCATGCGTTTCGTGCAGAAAGTTAGACGCAGAAATCGTCAGCGCTTCGGCTTCAGCCTCGTGGTTCTGAAGCTCTTCGAGCGACATCCGATGAAGCGCCTGGCCTGACGGCCACTCCGCAAACGTCTGATGGATACGCTCGACCTCTGCTGTCAGCCCATGACGCTCGACCAGCTCGCACAGAATGCCTTTCAGGTGCCGCTTGTGCGAACTGCGCTGACCACGCAGGCGAGCATGAGCCCTGCGATCGGCCTCGATCTCGTCGCGCAGGCACAGAAACTCGTCGACGCGTGCGATCGCCACGCCGAAGAAAACGCCACAACCGGAAAAGCCGGACCGCGCACCATTCGCCATCGTCCGCTTCTCGATGAGCCCTGCGCGGACGAGCGCCGCCTCGTGCTCTCGGATGCGGCAAGCCGTGACGCCACGCTTATGCGCGATCTCGTTCTGGCTGAGATAGCAGCACGGTTCGTCCGGGCCGCGCTTTAACGCGCTCGGCCTGGTCGACGCGATCATGGTGCGAAAGGTCATCATCGCCGCAGCACCGATGCCAAGGCTGGAAGCAACCGCATCGACAAGCGCGACAAAGCCGTCGCGCTCCATGCCGCGTGGAAGCGTTGGTTTGACGGCCTCACACCGTCGGACAGGCAAAGCCTGGGATACATGCATCTGTTCGATCCTCGTTCGTGTGAAGCGAGGCGGCGGCAGGCAAACTTCTACTGGTCGCACAAATGCGTTTTTGACTTGCCTGCAATGTGGGGAAGCTGGTATAACTGATCTTGACTAGAGACGTTTTCGGGCTTGCCGGCCCTAGGTCCTACTTCCCCCCGTGGAAGGTTGCCGCCTTCGCGGGGGCTTTAATTTTTGGGATTTCTTACTGCTCCTTTCCTCGTCACGACTCTCTCGGTCGCATTATTGTGTCATTAGGCATACAGGGTTTCGTTTGAGGCCGCAATTCTGGTAGTCCACCGCCAGCGCCGCCACAACAATTAGTAATCCACCTGCTCATAGCCATATTTTCCTTGGTAGTCCGTCCAGTCGATGAAGACGGACCGCTGATAGAGGCTCGGACAGCTCTCACCCCAACCGGCAAGACCTTCGAAAGCATCCGGCAATGATGCCACCGAACTGCCGGACCAGCTAAAGTCGCCCTGCACGCCATAAGTGCCGACGCGGAGCTTCTCGCTACCACGACAAACACCATCATCACCGCCACTTTGACGTTGGCGGGCATATTCGACGTTGTAAACGCGGATTGAGCGGACGAAGTCATACTCGGACCCGCTGATGTCGATGTCGGCCACGCCGTTGTCGTCGGCATAGTCCGCGATCAGGGACATCATCTCATCCTTCTTAGTCGTCGGCACAGGCAGCCCCTCCAGGACGGCCGAGAATGGCTGCGGTGTCGAAGGCATCGGCGTGCTCGAAGCTTCACGCAAAAGCGGCAGAGGGCTCTGGCCCTGAGGCGGGCGGTAGGACACGCCCAAGGGACAGTTCCAGATCTGTAAGGGAGGCTCCACCGGCCAAGGCGTGATCCTGCTGATGAAGACGGATCGCGCTTCGTTGCATTCGGTGCTGCCGGGCCAGCCTCCCGCCAGACAGATCAGGATCGCACAGTCGACCTGATAGGCTTGTGCAGCCGGAGGAGCCGCCAAGGAGAGGCCCGCACAGGTCAAGGCAGTCGCGGCGGCGCGCCGCATCGCATGTCCATCCAGGATCAAGGCCTCTGCCTCCTTCGCATCTTCGATCGGCATGTCCCCGCCGGTGTCCCGCTCGCGCGATGGTCACAGCGGGGTGATCATCCTATAGCGGAGAACGTCAGGAATAGCGCCAAAGCACCAAATTTGACGCCAAACTTCCAGAACAAGCGCTTATTGTCAAATACGCTAAGTCCATGTTTGGCGCTTTTCATAAACATAGGCTTCTTTTAGTCGTTTAGCGCCTTTTTCAAAAAAAGGCTTTAAAGTTGAAAAAAGTCGTGATTCAAGGATACGCAGCACCTGTCCAGAAATTCCCAACGACAGGTGTCAGCCAATGTGGAACCCACGCGTGATTACGACTGATGCAGTGCAAAACTTCCTTGAGAAGGGTGGCAAGCTCGACTACCGCCCGATTCACACCCCAAAAGGATGGAACTGGGAGCTCTGGGCTGTTCAGACGAACGGCGCGGCCAGCCCGGTCATTTCCTCGAAGACTGGCGAAGCCCGCGTCTTCAAGTCTTCCGATGCGCTGGTCAGCTTCCACATGCGCATTTTCCCCGACGCCGAAGGTGTTTGGGTGCCTGCCCCGAAATCTGGACAAGACGAAGACACCGAGTGATCGCTTCGGCGCTCTGCGCTGGCTGATCCTCCGACCGCTCTGCCGTTCCCTCCTCTCCCTCTCGATCCTTTCAGCATTCACCGTCGGCTCACCGCGCCTCGCGCAGGCTGAGCCCATGAATGCCACCGCGTTCCGGGCCGTCGCCGAAAACTGCGCGCCCGGTGTCGCCCCCTCCATCATGGAAAAGCTCGTCGCCGCCGAGAGTGGCTTCAACCCGTTCGCCATCGGCGTGAACGGCCCGGATCGGGCATCCTATGCGCCGCGCTCCGCCAATGAGGCAGCGCAAATCGCTGCCCGCCTGATCGCAGAAGGCAAGTCCATCGACATGGGCCTCGGGCAGATCAACAGCGCCAACCTGTCCTGGCTCGGGCTGACGCCCGCCACCGTGTTCGATGCCTGCCGCAATCTGACGGCGGCGGAAACCGTGCTGCGCGACGGCTATGACCGGGCGCGCGATGCCGGAGCGGACCAGACACAGGCCCTGCACCAGGCACTTTCCTCCTACAACACCGGCTCTTTCACGCGTGGTTTCCACAACGGCTATGTGGCCCGCGTGCTGGGAGAGGGGTCCGTGACCGCCCCCTCGATAGAAAAGCGGTCGCCCTCCCCGAGTGACGACAAGGACAGCGCGAAACGATGGGACGTGTTCGGCGCGGCCACCGGATCAAACGCCTTGGTTTTTCAATAGAAGGACGCAACCATGAAGACCTTTCTGACCCGCTACCGGAGCATCGGCGCCCCGATGTTCCTGGCTGCGGTCCTGACCGCAGCGGCGCAGCCCGCCGCCGCCGCAGGCTTCACCGACTTCCTGAACAACATCCTCGACGAGTTCGAAAGCGCCAAGCAGCCCATTGCCCTGATCGCGCTCATGTTCATCGGCGCGGGCTGGCTCTTCAACTTCGTCGATCTTCGCCGTGCTGCTTGGGCGGTTGGCGGCGTCGTCCTGATCTACGCCTCCTCCGAGGTGCTCAGCATGATCACCGGCTGATCGGCAGGGAGGGCAACCAATGGAAAAGGTGAAGATGAACGAGGACGTGCTGTTCCTCGCCCTCACGCGCCCGGCGATGATCTTCGGCATCCCTGTCGAAGCCTTCGCCATGTGCTGCGGCATCGGCGGTCTGGCGATGATCGCCGCGGACTCGATCTTCTACCTGCCCATTGCGATCCCCCTTCTCGGCGTCTCTCGCCTGATCGTCGAGCGCGATCAGAACGCTTTTCAAATCCTGTTTCGCTGGCTGGACACAAATGCCCGGTGCCGGAACCGGAGCCTCTGGGGGGGATCATCGACATCCCCCCTGCGTCTCCGCCGCCTCTATAAGATCGAGGAGATCGACTGATGGGCCTGCTCGACAAGATCAAGACCGAGAACACGGCAGACCGCTACCTTCCCTTCATCCGCCATTCGGACGCGCACACGATCATCACGCGCAACCGGGGGGCCTTCCAGATGCTGAAGCTTGAGGGCGTCTCCTTCCGCACGGCAGATACCCAGCTCATCAACACGCTGCACAACCAGCTCAGCCATGCCCTGCGCAACATCGCCGACGACACCGTCATGGCCTATGTCCATGTGGTCCGGGCCACCGATGACGACTATCCGTCTGGCACCTTTGTCACCGACCTCGCCCGCTGGATCGACGAGAGTTATCGTAGCCGGATCGAGGCCAAGCGCCTGTTCCGGAACGATCTGTATCTGACCGTCTACATGCAGCCCCGCAGCCTGCCCGGCGGACGGTTGGCAAAGGGCGTCCGTCGCGCCCGCACCAGCCAGATCGAGGTGGATCAGGATCTTCTGGACGATCTCGACGACAAGACCACGCAGCTGACGCGCAGCCTCAGCCGCTTTCGGCCCCGGAAGCTCTCGATCATCAGGGACCACCGCGACCTGCTGATCTCCGAGCCTGCCAGCGTCCTGAAGCAATTGATCTCTGGCCGGTATGAGCCGGTCCCGCTGGTGCACGGGACCATTGGCAATGCGATCTACACTGACCGGGTGATCTTCGGGCGAGAGGCGCTGGAAATCCGCCATGCCGCCGCCAGCACCTATGGCGCGATGTTCGGCATCAAGGAATACCACGCCCGCACCCGCCCGAACATGTTCGACAATCTGCTGACGGCCCCGTTCCGTTTCGTCCTGACGCAGTCCTTCCGCTGCACGGCGAAGAACGAGGCGATGCGTCAGATGGCCCTCAAGGAAGGGCGGCTGCGCAACGCGAATGACCCCGCCGTGTCCCAGGCGGACGGGCTGCGCGACGCCCGCGACGACCTGATGTCGGGCGAATTCGTGATGGGCGAACATAACCTGTCCCTGACGGTCCTGACCGATGACGCGAAGGAACTGAAAGCCCGCGCCGCCGATGCGCATAACCTGCTGTCGGAATCCGGGGCTGTCGTCGCCCGCGAGGACATGGGGCTTGAGCCGCAATTCTGGGCGCAGCTTCCCGGAAACCATGCGCATCGAGCACGGGTCGCGATGGTGACCAGCCGCAACTACACGGCCATGTCGCCGCTTCACAATTACCCGACCGGCCACCGGCACGGCAACGAATGGGGCGATGCGGTCAGCAAGCTCCAGACCAGCGCCGGAAGCCCCTTCTACTTCAATTTCCATGTCGGCGATCTCGGTCACACCTTCATCTGCGGCCCCTCCGGCTCCGGCAAGACGGTGGTGCAGACCTTCCTGCTGTCACAGCTGGAAAAATTCGGGGCGAAGCGCGTCCTCTTCGACAAGGATTATGGGGCCGAGATCTTCGTCCGCGCCTCGGGCGGCTCCTATCTCGATTTTCAACCCGGTCGCCCGACCGGCTGCGCTCCGTTCATGGCAATCGACCTTGATGCCGACGGCCAGGCCTTCATGGTCGAACTGGTCAAATCCATGCTGGGCGGCGAGCGCGCCACCTTCTCGGCCGAGGACATCCGGCGGATAGAGATGGCCGTCACCGGCCTGTCCAACCTGCCGCGCAATGGCCGCACCGTCTCTGCCCTACGCGAATTGCTGGGGTTCGGCGGCGGCGCGGAAGACATCGGCAACCGGCTGGATCGCTGGCTCGGCAACGAACGGCTCGGCTGGGTCTTCGACAATTCCGAAGACACCATCGCCTTCGATGCCGACCTGGTGGGCTTCGACATCACGGCTTTCCTCGACGATCCGGAAATCCGCAACCCGATCATGATGTACCTCATGCGCCGGGTCGAGAACCTGATCACCGGCCAGCGCATCGCGATCTTCATCGACGAGTTCTGGAAGGCCCTGTCCGATCCCTACTTCTCGGACTTCGTGAAGAACAAGCTCAAGGTCATCCGTGTCTGACGTCAGCACCTATGGGACAGATATGAGGATTTGAATAACGGAGGGTTTCTGGTTCATCGTAGCCTTTAAGGAGCGAAGATGAACAAGAAGCCCGGAACATCGAAAGACGCAGCTGACAAGCTGGTCAAAGACATCCGCCGCAAGACCCGCCAGACCTACTCTGCGGAGGAGAAGATCCGCATTGTTTTGGCCGGATTGCGCGGGGAGGAAAGCATCTCGGCGTTATGTCGTCGTGAGGGCATTTCTGACAGCCTGTATTACACTTGGTCGAAGGAATTCCTTGAGGCTGGAAAGCGTCGTCTTTCCGGCGACACGGCGCGTCAAGCGACATCGCCTGAGGTGAAGGAGTTGAGATCTGAGGCCATGGCCCTGAAGGAATGCGTGGCCGACCTCACCTTGGAAAACCGTCTGCTCAAAAAAAGCATGACAGGGGCTGGGGAGTTCGAGGAATGAGGTATCCAGCAACCGAGAAGTTGGAGATCATTCGCACAGTTGAAGGGTCGCATCTGCCAACCAAGAAGACCCTTGATATGCTGGGCATCCCGCGCACCACATTTTACCGATGGTATGACCGATATGTCGAAGGTGGCTTTGATGCCCTGGCAGATCGTACGCCACGTCCAAAGTCGGTCTGGAACCGCATCCCTGATGTCCGCCGTGACGATCTGATCGAGTTTGCGTTGGAGCATGAGGCACTGACCACACGCGAGCTGGCCGTTAAATATACCGATGAGAAGCGATATTTTGTTTCTGAATCATCGGTTTACCGCATCCTGAAAGCCGCTGATCTGATTACTGCGCCGGACTACGTGGTGATCAAGGCCGCCGATGAGTTTACGGACAAGACCACCGCCATCAACCAGATGTGGCAGACTAACTTTACCTACTTCAAGATCATTGGCTGGGGCTGGTATTACTTGTCCACCATCCTCGACGACTACAGCCGCTACATCATCGCCTGGAAGCTCTGCACGAACATGCGGGCCGAGGATGTGACCAGCACGATCGAGCTGGCGCTTCAGGCATCGGGCTGCGACCAAGCCGTGGTCCG
>NZ_MDHA01000102.1 GCF_001705665.1 Thioclava sp. SK-1
TGAAAGAGGTTGGCATCGATGTCGGTCACCGGCGCGTCGGTCGCCTGATGCGCGAAAACGGGATCACCGTTGAAAGAACGCGCAAATTCAAGGCGACCGACGCGCCGGTGACCGACATCGATGCCAACCTCTTTCAGTTCTTCGGTCATTCGGGGCCTGCCATAGCTGCCCAGACTCAGACGCGACTGTTCCTTGATGTGGGCCAGGACGACCATATCCGTGCGCTGCCTGCGGCTGGCCGGGCGGCTGCGGAAAGCCCGCAAGCCACGCGGGCTGACATCCATAACACGACACAGTCGGTCGACCGGGAAGGTGCCGCGCTGTTCTTCGACAAACCGAAACCTCACGGCTTTAGGTTCGCGAAGAACTGGGTGGC
>NZ_MDHA01000103.1 GCF_001705665.1 Thioclava sp. SK-1
CAACGGGCAAACCGCCGATTTCTCAAACCTCAGCCTGGGCAACGGCAGCACAAGTGAATACCTTTATGTTGCGGTCAATAGCCTGTCGGCGGACGATACGCTCTCGGTCGATTTCTCAGATACCACGCTCTTGAATGACAGTTATATCAGCTTCAACGGCGGCAATGCCGATGAGGCGGTGCAGGGCAGCGATGGCGATGACAGCATCGATGGGAACAACGGCGATGACAGTCTTGATGGCGGCGTGGGGAATGACACGCTGATTGGTGCCAACGGCGATGACACGCTGATCGGCGGCGCTGGAAATGACAGCATTCAAACCGGTTACGGCGTGGATTCCGTCTTGGGCGGGACAGGAAATGATACGATTGAAACCTATTACAGCGATGATGGGTCCAGCATCGATGCCGGCGACGGAGATGACCTGATCGATCTGCAAAGCAACTTCCAATATGGCACTGTGGCAGGCGGCAACGGCACCGATACGCTGATCTTACAGTCTGCCAACACCCAAGGCACGACATTCACCGCGATCGAGGCAACGCAGATCCTGTATGATGCTACGATCGATGCCGCACAGATCGAAAATCAGGGACAGATCACGCTGCACCCGTCCAACTATCAAAACAGCGATGGCGTCGGTTACGCCTATCTGTATCTGAGCAATG
>NZ_MDHA01000104.1 GCF_001705665.1 Thioclava sp. SK-1
CGGCACGGCCCGAACCGATCCCGTTTTTTGGCGAGCTGGGCTCGGTCAACCCGATGTTTGTTCTGCCCGCGGCGGCGGCGGCCCGTGGGGCGCAGATCGGCACCGGCTGGGCGGGTTCATTGACGATGGGCGCGGGGCAGTTTTGCACCAATCCCGGAATTGCGGTGGTGCAAACCGGCGCGGATGGCGATGCCTTTGTGGCGGCGGCGAAACAGGCGCTGGAACAGGTGGGTCCGCAGGTCATGTTGACCGATGGGATCGCGCAGGCCTATCGCGATGGTCAGGCCCGGTTTGAGGGGCGCAATTCGGTCAAACCGGTGTTGAGCACGGCACAGGAGGGGCGCAGCGCCAAGCCCAATCTATATGAGACCAGCGCCGAGACCTACCTGCAAGATCATGCACTTGGCGAGGAGGTCTTTGGTCCGCTGG
>NZ_MDHA01000105.1 GCF_001705665.1 Thioclava sp. SK-1
CTCCCCGGTCCGAGAAAGCCGGGGCAAGCCAGTGATCTCGACCAACAAGGCGCTGCAGGAGCTGAAACAGGCCACAGGCGAGCGCAACGAATACTCCGCCCTGCAAACATCCTGGGCCGATTGGTGCCGCGAACACCTGGACGCCGAAATCGTGCGCGGCACCCGGAAAGAGATCACGCAGCGCCAGCATCTGTCGCCGGAAACCTATGGCGCGGTGATGGACAAGGCCCGTGAGAGCGTCAGAGCCCCTTCGAAGGGGCTCTGGGAAGCTATCAGGGACACAAACCTCTCAGAGCGCGATACAGAGGCCCTGAGTGAGTATCTCATGCTCAAGGGGGAGGTTGCCCGCCACAAGGCCTTAGGCGCATCCTACGAGCCTCCTAGGGGCGCTCTGGGCCTTCACCGCGTCGAAGGGGATGAACACACTGACCCGTGGCCTTTGATCGAGGCCGTTCGATCTGGGGCGGAGCGGGTGTACGAAGCGGCCCATGGGATAGGCACGGGGCTGCTTGCGAACATGAATGATCGCTATGAAGCCGGGCGCGATCTCTTCCCCAGCTTATCCGACCGAATGCACTTGGCGGCGGTGGTCGCAAAA
>NZ_MDHA01000106.1 GCF_001705665.1 Thioclava sp. SK-1
TTCTGCGCAGCCGTAAATTCAAGCGCACGACCGACAGCGACCACAGCTTCAACATCGCCCCGAACCGTCTGAACCAGGACTTCACGGCGACGGCGCCAAACCAGAAGTGGGCCGGGGACATCACTTATATCTGGACCCGCGAGGGTTGGTCCTATTTATCTGTTATTATTGATCTATATTCGCGGCGTGTGATCGGTTGGGCGATCAGTAACCGCATGAAGCAGGACTTGGCGCTACGTGCCTTGGACATGGCTACAGCTCTGCGTCGGCCACCGCCTGGCTGCATTCATCACACCGATCGTGGTGCGCAATACTGTGCCCACGAGTACCAGAAGCGCCTTCGTCGTCACAAACTCTTGCCTTCGATGAGCGGCAAAGGAGATTGCTTTGATAATTCGGCTGTCGAAAGCTTCTTCAAATCTCTTAAAGCCGAGTTGATCTGGCGAAACACATGGCAAACACGCCGGGATGTCGAGGTCGCGGTGTTCGAATACATCAACGGCTTCTACAACCCGCGCAGGCGCCATTCAGCATTGGACGGCAAATCACCCGTGGCCTTCGAAAAGATCGCCGCCTAAGATGAGCAACACACCGGAACAGAAACGGTGCAGGTCCACTACGCAACTACCAGACCTACAAATCCTATGCGAAGCTCGAGAAAGCTATCGAAGACAATCCCGAGCTTCTCGAGCGCAAGTCCTCACGCAAGGTGGCCCGTTTCATCGATTTCCATGAAACGGCGATGATTCAGAAGGCCGAAGTGATCGTCGAGCACTTCCGTCGACATGCCCTCCCGGAGCTTGCCGGGCAGGCCAAGGCCATGGTCGTGACTGCGAGCCGGGAGCATGCGATCCGGACCCACCAGGCGATCATGAAGTACATCTCCGACAATGGTTACACGGATGTCACCTGCCTGGTCGCCTTCTCGGGCGAGATCTCAATCGACGGGCAGGTATATACCGAGCCGGGCATCAATGGCTTCGCCGAGACGGAGCTGCCCCGCCAGTTCGACGGCGGCCTGTACAATGTCCTCGTGGTTGCCGAGAAATACCAGACCGGCTTTGACCAGCCCAAGCTCGTTGCCATGTATGTCGATCGGCGTCTGAACGGCCTTCAGGCGGTCCAGACCCTTGCCCGCCTCAACCGTATCTATCCGGGCAAGAACCGCACCTATATCCTCGACTTCCGCAATACGGTCGAGGAGATCCAGGCCGCGTTCAAACCGTACTACAACGTGACCCAGCTCGAGGACATCTCGGATCCCAATCAGGTCTACAACCTCGAGGCCCGCCTGAAGGCCTTCGGCGTGCTCGATGCTGCCGAGATCGATCGCTTCGTCACCCGCTTCCTGCAGGCCTCCAAGCGGGCAGATGAACGCCCGGTTCTCGAGGGTATCGTCCGGCAGGCCGTGACCCGCTTCAATGAAAACCTGAACGACGATGACCAGGAGGAATTCCGCCAGGTTCTGGCGTCCTTCTTGCGCTTCTACTCCTTCATCGCCCAGGTGGTGGATCTCGGGGACACGGATCTCGAGAAGCTGCACCTTTACGGCACCTGGCTCAAACGCATCCTGCCCACCCGGCAGGCGCCGCAGGGCGGGGACGTGACCGACGACATGCTTGAAATGGCCGCCTTCCGTCTCCAGAAGGAAAGCGAGGAGCAGGACGCTTCGCTTGGCAAGGATGACAATCAGGCATTGAGCCCGATCGACCGGTTCGGCGCCAATCCTTACACCGAGGAGGAGTCGAAGACCCTCACGGAGATCATCACCTCCTTCAATGCGCGCCACGGCACCGAGTTCTCCGAGGAGGACTACATCCGATTCGAGGCGGTGAACAACGACATCCTCGACGACGACATCTGGGCGGAGATGCTGCGGAATAATGACCCGCGCGACGTTCGCCCTCGGTTCGATGCGGAGTTCATGCGCCGTGCGATCCAGGCGTTCCAGCGGGACAATGCCATGCGGAACGCGTTCATGCAGGACCAGGAGGCGCGGAATATGCTCATGGGGCTGATGTTCCAACGCGCTGTGCGTGGAGCTGGACGGGCGACTTAGAGAGCAAAGCCCCGGGGACGGCGTAGCTGCCCCCGGGCAGTTCAAAGAGGCGTGAAGCCTGGCGCAGAGGTCAAATATGACCTCTGCCGGGAGAGATTCATCATGACCTCACGCCGACTGGCGCAGCGACGATTGTGTGACCGCCAGTGAGGAGGTGCCGTACAAAACAAAAAGAGAACAAAATATCACCCATAGCATTGAACGATCACGTAAAGCGCTATATATTGATGACTGGATCGATTGAGGGAGGCAATCGGCAACTGGGTAATAGAGGAGTTGTCCATGCCCCTTGATCACACGTCCCCTGGGCTTGACGCCCTTCTGATTGCGACCGTTCTTCAGATGGAGCTAAGCCCCCGCGACAACAGGGTGGCTGAGAAGCGCTACAAGCTGATCCCATCACACATTGAGCGCGAAGGCAGTGCTTTGCGCCTCCATGTCGATAATGCCTTGGTCTACGCACAGGGCTCCAGAGCGATTGGAACCACAATCGTTCATGGTGCAGATGAGGATCGTTTCGACCTGGACGCCATTCTCGAATTCGATACGCCGCTCGGCTGGTCACCGCGCCGGGTGTTGGACGAACTCTTCAAGGCCTTCCAAGGCTTCCCGGACGTGCAGGAGATCGAGCGCTGCACACGGTGCATCCAACTTCGCTTTGCCTTCATGCACCTCGATGTGACGCCCATGGATCCCGCGCTGAAGCCGAGGGCAGAACGGGTTGGCGACATCTACCACAGCCCCGACGAAGGTCATGACGAACGCCACAAGGTGAACCCTTACGGATTTGCGGAATGGTTCAAAGGGCAAATTTCCCCTCCCAGCCAGATGTTCCAGGCCCAGGTTCGCAGCCTGCGCAAGCAGCTTGAGATCAAGGACCGGCTTCGGCCCGGCATCATCGTCGCCGATGCAGATATTGACGACCTGCCAGAGACAGTTGACCCCATTCAAGATGCGCCGCAGGTGCTCGCCCTGAAGCTGATGAAACGCTATCTGAACCTCAGGTATGCCAACAGGAACGAGAAACGCCCCATCTCGGTCTATCTGTCAAAAGTGGCCGCGCAAATCCCCCCGAACTCGTTCGGGATTTGCGCCCAGCTTGAAGACCTAGCAGCTGAACTCGATCGTCGGATGAAATACGCTCTCGATACCGGACGTCGGCCGGAAGAGCGCAATCCGGCATTTCCCCAAGAAAATTTCAACGACCGCTGGCCTCAAAATACGCACCAGATGGAAATGTTCCGCGGGGACTTGAGACACCTCTCGACCGAACTGCAACGCGCGCGGATGTCCGATGTGGCACAGATCCAGAAGATCTTCGATGGATTGTTTGGCGAACGGATCAGTGGCAACGCCGTCAGGACATACATGGACAGCTTGTCGAATACTCCGCAGAAAAGTACGTTTGAACTTGGGAAGGGCTTCGTAGCAGCACCAGCGCTCCTTTCACCTGGCGCAGCACGCGCTGCAGCAACCTCCAAGGCGCCCGCACACAATTTCCATGTAGCTGAGCTGCGGAAGAAATGAAGCGGAGCAAGCCCAGATCAGCGGAATCCCAGGTCCAGCGGATGGAGCATAGATGGCCATCCCTAGAGATGCGCGTGTATCGGCCGCTGACCCTCAATGCGGCGCCCTCGATCCAATGGATAGGGAAGATCAGGGGCTTTCAGCGAGAGTATCGGATACTTGCCCAATGGAGTTGGTTGGAAACCGCTGCGGCCCCGTATGTCTTCTTGCTCGACCCAGCTTTGAAGCCGCGGGACGGCGAGGACTATATCGACATCCCCCACCTGATCCTGGACAGCGAGGTCCCAGAGAACTCCGCGCTTTGTCTGTTCGACCCTGACGAGGGTCAATGGGACAACACCATGTGGATTTCGGATACGATCATCCCTTGGGCGTCAGAGTGGCTCCACCATTATGAGTTCTGGCACGTCGACGGCATCTGGCGAGGAGCCAATGCACCCGGCCCAATCAACATCCGCGAAATGCGTCGCCTTGCCGAAGGAGGTCAAGATGGCCAGAGGAGCTAAGCCAGATAACAAGACGCGGATGCTCGTCTGGGGGCGTGCTGCGGGCCACTGCCAGTATCCGGGCTGTTCCAAACGCCTCGACGAAGACTTGGTGGCAGGCGACTTACGTAAGAACAACGCCTATCTTGCCCATATCATCGCTTCCGACCCTGGCGGAGAGCGCGGCGACCCGATCCTGTCACATGAGCTCTCCAACGATCCTACAAACATCATGTTGATGTGTGATCCGCACCACCGTGAGATCGATGCCCCGAACAAGAAGGACCGATACAGCGTCAGCGTCTTGCGGCAGATGAAGGAACAGCACGAAGACAGGATCGCGCACCTGTTCTCCAATCCTTTGATCAAACCTGCCCATGTCCTGCGGGTCGCGGCTTCCATCGGAGAGAATGAAACCAGCATCCCCCTGTCTGACTGCATCGCGGCCATGGGGAATGAGTTCTACCTGGCAGACCGCCGCCCGATCGACATCCAGATGCGTGACATCGCGACCAAGGACAGTGACCCTGATTACTATCCGACGGTGCTAAAACTCCTGCGTTCAAAGTATGACCGAGAAATCCGAGGAAGGTTTGAGGAAGGCGAGCTCCAGCACCTGGCGATCTTCGGCTTTGCGCCGATGCCGGTCTTGATGGAGCTGGGTCGGCTTCTATCTGACCTCTCGGCTGTCTCCCTATACGGCAAACACCGTGAACCAAAGCCAGGCTGGGCATGGCCAGACGATCAACCTCCCCTTGGCTTCTCAATGTTCAAGGGAAGAAAGGGATCGAAAAAAGTCGCACTCAAGCTGTCGGTTTCAGCGGAAATCGTCGACGAGCGCGTGACAGCCGCATATGAGGGCGACGACGTTTCCATTTGGGAAATTCGCAGTAATCGGCTCGGCACTTCAGAGCTGCGTAGCCAGAACGATCTATCTGAGTTTCGCAAAGTCGTCGGCAAGACCTTTGACGCCATCAAAGATCAACACGGGCTGGATGTTGAGCTATCCGTATTTCCGGCTGTGCCAACGGCCTGCGCAATCGAGTTTGGCCGGACGTGGCAGCCGAAGGCCCACCCGGGCTTTCGAATCTTCGATCAAGTGAGGGAGCGAGGTTTCATCGAACGACACTCCATCAAATGACGCCTGCCATCCGTTCACTTAGTTAGCAGCTTGCTGGCCATTGCCTCTGCGCACCAGGATGGCAAGAAGGATGACTGACATGCAGCGCGGCATGAACATGTTGCCCCTGACAGTTCAGCAGGGGCTCGGACAAGATTTTCTGTTTCCGGAACCGCAAGCGCAACCTGGTCGGATCCGTCAGGCAAGGTGGTGTGGCCATGTCAGGCTCAGAACCAGCGCAAGGCGGTAGCAACCCGGCCCGCTACACCAGAGGCTTACCCATCCCCGAAATACTTGTCGGCTTCTCCAACCCCGAAGGTCTCAAGCGCTGTGCGGTCCATCTCGAAACCCTCCGGCCGCACCAGGAAATGCGGGATGAAGGGTCCTCCATAATCCACCACAGGATGGCCCTGATGGGTGTGATGCTCCCCGTTCACTTCCTGGGCCAACATGATGAAGTCGACGAGATACTGGACGCCATTGAACAAGGCACTTCGTTCTGCCGCAGGAAGGTCGACGATTGTTTTCAGGTCAATCACCTGGTTCATCAGGTCGACGAATTCCTGCTCGGTGAAGTTCTTGGGAAGTTGCTTGGCGAAGTCGGACAGGTTCATAGTTGCGCCTTCCGCGAAATAGATGATGCCGACAGTTTCCCGCAGATTCGGGAACTGCCCCTCGAGACAGTGGTAGGCTAGCTTTTCCGGATGGCGCAATAGGAAACATCTTTCGAAATGACCCATGCCCTATTGAGAGAATAGCGAAAAACCGACATCAATCTTATTTCCACACACAGACACCCGAATAATTTGGGAGTGACCAGAAAAATATACACTGTCGGTGGCACTTGATTGGGAACGGCAATAGCATCATCAAATTGCCGGCTGCTTGAGATGAAGCTAAGGGGGAAACAAACGATGGACCAACAGAGTACTGAGCCCTCGAATGAGGCCGCGGCGCTTGCCGACATACTGAAATGGTCTGCTGATCTGCCCGGCTGGCAGCGTGACGCCTTGCGTCGATTGTGCAGCCAGACCAAGCTTGAATCCGCCGATATCGCGGCGCTCGTTGCTGTCTGCAAGGGCGACAATCCCGCAGCTCCGCTGGACGCCAGTCATATCCGTGATCCTGCCGCAAGCCATGCGGTTGTCAGCCTCGGCGCCTTGCATGGACTGTCGAACGTGAATGCGCTCATGCCTGGCGAGCGGCTGTCCTTCGGCAAGACCGGTCTTACCGTGATCTATGGTGACAATGGGGCTGGCAAATCCGGATACGCCCGCGTCCTCAAACAGCTTTGCCGGGCACGCTCACCGAAGGGTGATGCCATCCTTCCGAATATCTATGCCGGTGCAGGCGGCGTACCGACTGCCAGCATCGACTTCTTCATCGGCGGTCAGAAGCGAAACGCGACGTGGAATCAGGGCGGAGCGGTCGATCCTATGCTGTCCGCCGTCAGCGTCTTCGACTCCCGGACCGCCAATGTCCATGTCGAGAACACCAACGATCTCGCCTATACGCCCCTTCCTCTCCGCATTCTCGCCGGCCTCGCGCAGGCGTGCCAAGATGTGAAAGCCGAACTTTCGGCCGAAATCCACAAGCTACAACAGCAGACACCCGTCGTCCTCTCCAAACCCGGATGCAAGCCGGATACGGCGGTCGGCAAGATGATTGCCGGATTGTCTGGAAAGACCAAACCCGAAGCCATTGAGAAGCTGGCAGGCCTGAACGCGCAGGAAGACGCTCAGCTTCAAACCCTCATTTCCGACCTTGCCAGCGATCCCGCCCGGACAGTCCGTCAGCTCCAGGCTCAGGAAACCCGTACCAATGCGGTGATCGAACAGATCAGCAAATTGACCGCCGCAGTCTCTGACCAGAACCGGACCGAGCTCCGCGAGGCTCATGGGCGTCTTGCGACTGCGCGAGCGGCGGCGTTGGCTGCATCCGTCGATCTTTTCGCTGCGGAACCTCTCCCAGACATTGGTTCGGACATCTGGAGAGCCCTGTGGGAAGCGGCTCGAACCTATTCACGCGAAGCGGCCTATACCGAAAAGCCTTTTCCCGTGACAGACCCCGGTGCCCATTGCGTCCTGTGCCAGCAGCTGCTCAGCAAGGAAGCCGCTAACCGACTGAGCAGCTTCGAAGCCTTCGTCCAGGACGAAAGCAAACGTCGTGAAGAGGAAGCCGCCGCAGCTTATTACGAGTTGTTAGAGCAGCTATCCTCACATAGCTTCCCCATGAAAGAACTGCCCTCGTTCGTTACTCTGATCCGCGACGATATTGGCAAGGACGAGCTGGCGAAGACCCTTCGCCGCCAGATCGTCCAACTGTCCTGGCGACTACGGGCGGTGCTTCGAACCCACGCCGACGAGGTTTTGCATACATTGCCGCCGGACGTGATCCCCACACTAGATGGATTACGTGATGTGCTGGACGGGATCGCCACGCGGATCGAAGGCCTGGAATCGGAGGCAGGCTCTCCCCAACGTGCCGCCCTTATCATCGAGCGCGACGGCTTGGCCGACCGGAAGTGGCTCGGCGTTGTGCAAGCCGACGTTCTCGCCCAGATTGAGCGCCGCAAAGCCATCGAGGCCCTGGAAAGGGCCAGCAAGGACACGACCACAAACAAGATCACGACGCAAAGCGCCCGGATAGCCCAGGCTCTTGTGACCAATCGCCTGCGCGGCCGCTTCGCGACCGAAGTCGACAAGCTCGGCGTCGCCGGCCTCGCCATCGAGCTTCAACAGGCTAAGACCTCAGCGGGGGTGCCTTTTTTCCAGGTGCGTCTCATCAACAAACCGAGTGAACCCGTCGGCAAGGTTCTGAGTGAAGGCGAGCATCGTTGCGTAGCGCTCGCCGCCTTCCTCGCCGAGCTGTCGACCATCGACGCGCAGTCGGCCATCGTTTTCGACGACCCGGTTTCCTCTCTTGACCACCTGCACCGCGATCGGGTTGCCACACGCCTGGCCGAAGCGGGCTCCACCCGCCAGGTGATCGTGTTTACGCATGACATGGCCTTTCTGCTGCTGCTCGACGAAGCCTGCCGTGCAACCAAGGATCGCGAGGCAACGCCGGTCGCGTACCGCCTGATCAGCCGTGGCGCCGATAATTCCGGCTTCTGCCATCAGGACCCGCCAGCCAGCGTCATGCCGCTCGACAAGGTGATCGACGGCATGAAGGCTCACCTCGACAATGTGAAGATTCATTACGAGCGCGGCGACCAGGCGAAATGGCTCCGGGAAGTGACGTCATTCCAAGACCAGCTTCGCACTTGCTGGGAACGTGCCGTAGAAGAAGCAGTCGGGCCGGTAATCCGTCGCCTGTCGCGAAAAGTCGATACGACTGGCCTGATCAAGCTGACCGTTCTCACGGATACAGACTGTGTCACCATGCGTGAGGCCTTCGGCCGTTGTTCCGCGCTCCTTCATAGTCAGCCCGGCGAAATCAATCCCCCGTTGCCCTCAGCGTCGGTGATCGAAAGCGAGATCAGCGCGCTGGCGCACTGGATCGTCGACATTCGAGCCCGCCAGGAGAAGGCCGCATGATGTTGCTCCGTCACGCCACGCCCTTCCGCTTTGAAGGTCTCGCTTCATGGTGAAATGGTCCGAACTGAAGCGCGCATCGGACACCATTCTCGCGGTGTGGCCCCATTATCAACCGCTATTCGAACGCTGGTTCATGCAGGAGCTGGTCTACAAGGATGAACACGCACTGATGTCTGACGTCAGCAGCTATGGGACAGATATGAGGATTTGAATAACGGAGGGTTTCTGGTTCATCGTAGCCTTTAAGGAGCGAAGATGAACAAGAAGCCCGGAACATCGAAAGACGCAGCTGACAAGCTGGTCAAAAACATCCGCCGCAAGACCCGCCAGACCTACTCTGCGGAGGAGAAGATCCGCATTGTTTTGGCCGGATTGCGCGGGGAGGAAAGCATCTCGGCGTTATGTCGTCGTGAGGGCATTTCTGACAGCCTGTATTACACTTGGTCGAAGGAATTCCTTGAGGCTGGAAAGCGTCGTCTTTCCGGCGACACGGCGCGTCAAGCGACATCGCCTGAGGTGAAGGAGTTGAGATCTGAGGCTATGGCCCTGAAGGAATGCGTGGCCGACCTCACCTTGGAAAACCGTCTGCTCAAAAAAAGCATGACAGGGGCTAGGGAGTTCGAGGAATGAGGTATCCAGCAACCGAGAAGTTGGAGATCATTCGCACAGTTGAAGGGTCGCATCTGCCAACCAAGAAGACCCTTGATATGCTGGGCATCCCGCGCACCACATTCTACCGATGGTATGACCGATATGTCGAAGGTGGCTTTGATGCCCTGGCAGATCGTTCGCCACGTCCAAAGTCGGTCTGGAACCGCATCCCTGATGTCCGCCGTGACGATCTGATCGAGTTTGCGTTGGAGCATGAGGCACTGACCACACGCGAGCTGGCCGTTAAATATACCGATGAGAAGCGATATTTTGTTTCTGAATCATCGATTTACCGCATCCTGAAAGCCGCTGATCTGATTACTGCGCCGGACTACGTGGTGATCAAGGCCGCCGATGAGTTCACGGACAAGACCACCGCCATCAACCAGATGTGGCAGACTGACTTTACCTACTTCAAGGTCATTGGCTGGGGCTGGTATTACTTGTCCACCATCCTCGACGACTACAGCCGCTACATCATCGCCTGGAAGCTCTGCACGAACATGCGGGCCGAGGATGTGACCAGCACGATCGAGCTGGCGCTTCAGGCATCGGGCTGCGACCAAGCCGTGGTCCG